>NZ_JBICUF010000009.1:36410-318866 GCF_043198035.1 Micromonospora sp. NPDC048898 | reverse complement strand
CCCCCCCCCCCCCCCCCCCCCCCCCCCCCCCCCCCCCCCCCCCCCCCCCCCCCCCCCCCCCCCCCCCCCCCCCCCCCCCCCCCCCCCCCCCCCCCGCGCGTTTCGGCGGAGGTACGCGGGCCGCCCCGGGCGGCCGTCGCCGATCGGCTACGGTCACCGGCATGACCTGGGATGATCTCGACGCGCACCTGGACCGGGTGCCCGGCACCGTCTCGGCGTACGTGGGCCGGCTGGACGCACCACCGACCTGGACCCGCCACCCGGACGCCGCCCACTACGCGGCGAGCACCATGAAGGTGGCGGTGCTCGCCGCGCTCCACCGTGCCGCCGAGGCGGGCGCACTGGACCTGGACGCCCCGGTCCCCGTGGTCAACGAGTTCGACTCCGCCCAACCCGGCGCGCCCCGGTTCTCCTGCGCGCAGCACTACGACAACGACGACGCGGTCTGGGACCGGCTGGGCGACACGGCACCGCTGCGCTGGCTGGCCGACCGGATGATCGTGCGATCCAGCAACCTGGCCACCAACCTGGTCATCGGGCACGTCGGGCTGCCCGCGGTGGCCGAGGTGTGGACGCTGGCCGGTGCCCGCACCAGCGTGACCGGCCGGGGCATCGAGGACTTCGCGGCCCGCGCGGCCGGCATCACCAACACGGTCACCGCCGCCGACCTGGCCGCGCTGCTCGACGCGTTGGCCAACGGGGCCAGCACTCCCGGCCGACTCGCCGCGCCGGCCGCCTGCTCGGCCATGCTGGACGTCCTGCTCGCGCAGGAACACCGGGAGGACCTGGCCGCCGGCCTGCCCGCGGGCACCCGCATCGCGCACAAGAGCGGCTGGGTACGCGGTGTGCGCCACGGCGCGGGCGTCGTGCTGCCCGCCGACGCCCCGCCCTACCTGATCGCCGTCTGCACCACCACCGACCCGACCGACGGCAACGCCAGCGGCGACGAGACCAAGGACGACGCCTGCCTGCTGATCGCGCACATCTCCGCGCAGGTCTGGGCCGCCCGCCACCAGCTCTGACCGGCCCGACTGCGGCTAGGCTGCTCGGACCCCCACCCCGGAGCCGCCGATGCCCCGCAGTCGCACCCTGCTGCTCGCCTTCCTCGTCGTGACGGCAGCGAACCTGCTGGCCAACGCCACCGGAGGCGGCGTGGCCTTCTTCCTCACCAAACCGCTGCTGATGCCGCTGCTCGCCGCGTACCTGTGGCGGGCCAGCACCGAACAGGCAGCCCGGCCGGACCGGCTGGTCCTCGCCGGGCTGGCCTTCGCCACCGGCGGCGACATCGCCCTGATGATCGACGACACCGGCTGGTTCCTCGCCGGCATGGCCTGTTTCCTCGGCACGCACCTCTGCTACATCGCGGCGTTCACCCGCCACCGCGCCGCGACCACGCTGCGCCGTGCGCCGCTGGTCGCGGTCCCCCTGGGGTACGCGGTGCTGACCGTCGTCGCCCTGAACTGGATGTGGGCGGGGCTGACCGACGCCGGCCTGGCCGTGCCGGTGGCCGGCTACGCGCTCGCCCTGGCCGCGATGGCCAGCACGGCAGCCACCCAGGGCTGGCGGGTCGGTCTCGGTGCCGCCCTGTTCCTCGGGTCCGACCTGCTGATCGCCGCCGGAGTGGCAGGCGTTGCCGAACCACCCGGCGCGCCGGTACTGGTCATGACGAGCTACGCAGCCGGCCAGGCACTGATCGTCACCGGCCGCGCCGCCCGCGTCGGCACGCCGGTCACTCCAACAGTCGCGCCCGCAACGCACTGAGCGTCTCGTCGGTCAACCCCAACCCGTCGCGCAGGTACGCGTCGAACGAGCCGTGCACCCGGCGTACCTCGTCGTAGCCGGCGTCGAGGTACTCGGCGCGGACCTCCAGCACCGGCAGCACCGCGTCGACGTCCAGCTCCGGCTGCCGCCGACGCATCGCCTCGACGATCACCGCGCGCAGGCTCTCGGTCAGCTCGTTGTTGCGCAGGTAGTCGGCGCGGATCGCCGCCTCGTCCACCCCGAGCGCCGTCAACAGGATGACAGTCAGCCAACCCGTGCGGTCCTTGCCGGCGGAGCAGTGGTAGACCAACGGCAGGTTCTCCGCCTGGGCGGCCAGCCGCACCGCCTCGGCGAAGCCGACCCGCGCCGACTCGCCGGTCACGAACCACCGGTAGATGGCCGCCATCGCCCCCGCCGTGCCCTGCCGGGCCAACTCCGCGTACGCGTCCAGGTCGTGGCCGAGCAGCACCGCCGAGACGTACGTGAAGACCGGGTGCTCCGGGTCGTGCACCGGTTGGCGCACCACCCGTGGCTCACCGGCCAGCCGATCCGCCGGGGCGACCGCGATCTCGGCGGGGGCCCGCAGGTCGAGCACGCAGGCCGGCCCCACCTTCGCGAGCACCGGCAGGTCCTCGTCGGTCAACCGACCCAGCGCGGGAGTGCGGATCAGCTGTCCCACCCGGATCCGCCGCCCGTCGGCACCGACCAGCCCGCCCAGGTCACGCGCGTTCGGTGCGCCCACCAGTTCCCAGCTCTGCCCGGTCATCCGGTCCCCCATCCCACCGTGTGCCTGCGTATAGGGTGCCTGACATGACGATCTCGGAGGTACGCACCCACCGGGTATCCGCGCCCCTGCACACCCCGTTCGTCACCGCGCTGCGTCGTACCACCACAGTGGACACCCTGGTCGTCGAACTCGTCGACGCCGACGGCCGGTCCGGCTTCGGCGAAGCACCCCAGGTCTGGCAGGTCACCGGCGCGTCGGTCGCCGGCGCACGGGCGTGCGTACGCGAGGTGCTCGGCCCACGGTTGATCGGTCGCGATCCGGACGACCTGGTGACCCGTTGCGCCGAGGTGCAGCGCGCCGTGGCAGGCAACGAGGCGGCGAAGGCGGCGGTGGACGTCGCCCTGCACGACCTCGCCGCCCGGCGGCTGGGCGTACCCCTGGTGCGGTTGCTCGGTGGCACCACGCTGCGGGTGCCGACGGACGTCACGCTGGCCGCGGGCGACGCGGTGGACCTGGCGGCGGCGGCGCGGCAGCGGCAGTCCGACGGCTTCGGCGTGCTCAAGTTGAAGGTCGGCACCGACGCGACAGGCGACCTGGACCGGGTACGCGCCGTCCGCGCGGCCGTCGGCCCCGGGGTGGGGATCCGGCTCGACGCCAACCAGGGTTGGACGCCCCGGGAGGCGGTCCGGGTGATTCGTAGCATCGAGGACGCCGGGCTCGACGTGGAGCTGGTCGAGCAGCCGGTGGCCCGCTGGGACCTGGACGGGCTGGCCTGGGTCAGCGACCGGGTGTCCGTGCCGATCCTCGCCGACGAGGCGGTCTTCGGGGTCCGTGACCTGGTGGAGGTGATCCGCCGTCGGGCCGCCGACCTGGTCAACGTCAAGCTGGCCAAGTGTGGCGGCCTGCACCCGGCCCGTACCCTCCTCGAACTGGCCACCGCCCACGGGCTCGGCACGGTGGTCGGCTCGATGATGGAGAGCCAGGTCGGCGTCGGTGCGGCGGCGAGCCTGGTCGCCGCGTACGGCACCACCGCGGTCGCCGACCTGGACGCCGCCTGGTGGCTGGCCTGGTCGCCGGTGCAGGGCGGCATACGTTACGACGGGGCTTCCGTGGTGCTGCCGAATGCCCCTGGCCTGGGCATCTCCGGTCTGACTGAAGCAAAGGTGCAGTCCCGCGCTTGATGACCGTTGGTTTCTTTCATAGGGTTCCCCTGGACAACCGACTCGATCTGGGGGTTGACGTGGAGCTGCAACCGGGCCGCGAGGCCGTCGTCCGGGTCGCGGTGGCAACACTGTGGACCTCCCCCGAGGCGGTCCGACCGGCCGACCGCCCGGCGCTGAGCGCCGGAGCCGACATCCCCGCCTGGGTCTCCGGTCTCACCACCGACCAGCAGGTCGGCGACTGTGTGCTGAGCCAACTCCTGCTCGGCGAGCGGGTCCTCGTCAACGAACTGCGCCCGGACGGCTGGGCCCGGGTCGTCGCCGTCGAACAGCCAGCCGCCAAGCTGGACCCGCGTGGCTACCCCGGCTGGCTCCCCACCGACCAACTGACCACTGTCGACCCGGCCACCGGCACCGACCACCCGCTGGTGGTGGACGCCACGGTCACCGGGCTGCGCGCCGCCCCGGACGGCGCGATGGTGTTGCCCGGCGTCGTCGTCGGCACCCGTCTGGTCCCGGCCGGCCCCGCACGCGACGACTGGCGGCCGGTGCGCGTCCCCGGGCAGGCCACGCCGCTCTGGCTACCCGACAGCCACCTGGTCCCGGCACCGGCCGCGTCACCGCACGCCGAGCAGCCGCTCGCGGTGGCGCAGCGGCTGCTGGACGTGCTCTACATCTGGGGTGGGCTCTCCGCGCACGGCATCGACTGCTCGGGGTTGGTGCACCTGGCCTGGCGGCGGTTCGGGGTGCTGCTCCCCCGCGACGCCGACGACCAGGCCGCGGCCACCACCCCGCTGCCGCTGGGCACGGAACGCCCCGGCGATCTCTACTTCTTCGCCCGCCCCGGCCGCGGCATCCACCACATCGGCATCGTCACCGCCACACCCGGCGACGACGGCGAGCGGCGGATGCTGCACGCCTGCTACCGGCGGCGGCGGGTCATCGAGGAGCCGCTGCCAGCCGATCGGACCGCCACGCTGGTCGGCGCGCACCGGGTCTGACCGGCTGGGCAAGTCGGGCCTCAGCCGGCCGGGCGCCTCGGACCTGAGCCTTCCGGATGCGTCGGGCCCATAGCCGGCCGGGCGGCCTCGGGCCCCTGAGCCTTCCGGCTACGTCGGGCCCCAGGCCGGCCGGGCGCGTGGGGGCGCCCGGCCGGTGTGCGGTCAGCGGCGGGCGTCGGCCAACTCGCGGCGTCGATCCCGGGAGGACTTGATCAGGCTGGCGGCGGTGGCGATGCCCAGGGTGCCGATGATCACCAACAGCGACAGCCAGATCGGGATGTGCGGCGCCCAGCCGACGTGCTCACCACCGTTGATGAACGGCAGGTTGTTGTCGGCCAACGCCTCCAACACCAACTTGACCCCGATGAACCCGAGCACGACGGCCAGGCCGTAGCTCAGGTAGATCAGCCGGTCGAGCAGGCCACCGAGCAGGAAGTAGAGCTGACGCAGGCCCATCAGCGCGAAGACGTTCGCGGTGAAGACCAGGTACGGCTCCTGGGTGATGCCGAAGATCGCCGGGATCGAGTCCAGAGCGAAGATCAGGTCGGTGGTGCCGATCGCGATCATCACGATCAGCATCGGGGTGAACAGCCGCTTGCCGTTCGCGTGGGTGGTGAGCTTCGCGCCGTCGTAGTCCTTGGAGATCGGCAGCGCCTTGCGGCTCCACCGGATCAGCACGTTCTCGGAGAACTCGTCCTCGTCCGGCTCACCCTGTCGGGCCAGGTTGACGGCGGTGTAGATCAGGAACGCGCCGAAGATGTAGAAGACCCAGGAGAACTGCGAGATCAGCGCCGCACCGGCGGCGATGAACCCGCCGCGCATCACCAGTGCCAGCACGATGCCGACGAGCAGCACCTTCTGCTGGTACTGCCGGGGCACCCCGAAGCGGGCCATGATGATCACGAAGACGAAGAGGTTGTCCACCGAGAGGCTGTACTCGGTGAGCCAGCCGGTGTAAAACTGCCCGGCCGCGCTGGCGCCGGAGGTCAGCCAGACACCCGCGCCGAAGAGCAGGGCAAGCCCCACGTAGAAGGCGACCCAGAGGCTCGACTCCCGCACACTCGGCTCATGCGGGCGCCGACCAATGATCAACAGGTCGACGAGCAGGACCGCAGTCAGTGCGACAAGCGTCCCCGCCCACACCAATCCGGACACGTCCAACGTTCATTCCTCCGGCAGACACGCGGCGTCGGGCACACCGTACGCCCCCGCGGGGGCCGGCGTGCCGCTGTCGCTCACTCTGGTGGCTGTCGGAGGTCTCTTCCGCCGCCGCCCTGCGAACAGGGCGACGACCCACGGGGCCGGGTCGCGTCGCCGTGGTTCCGGCGATCGACCGTGCTGACGACTCCGTCGCGGGGGAATACTCCCCTCCTCGGAGACCATTGTTGCCCACCACGCCCCGTGATCACACCCCGGGCAGCCGGTGGCGCCGAACGGGCACCTCAGGTGCGGTGCGTCGGTACGGGGAGAGGCACGGCCGCACACCCGGCGGCGCTTCCTAGGAGGCTAGTGTAGGTCGGGTGCGGCCAGCGGGTCGGTGAGCGACCAGCCGGCGGCCAACAGGTCGTCGCAGGCGCGGACCGCGCGTGCCAGCCGCTCGGCGTGCGTGCCGGTCAACTCCACCACCGGCACTCCGCACCCGGTCAACTCGCTCCGAAACCGCTCGGTCATCCAGGCCCGCAGGTGCTCGCCGTCGCGAAGCCCGTCGTCGGTGAAGGGCACGTCCCGGTGATCCGTCAGCAGGTACAGGGCCGGCCGGCGGGCCGCCGCCCGCACCTGCGGCGACGCGCTGCCCAGATAACGCTCCTCCCACACCGCCGTGGCCCGCGCGTCGGTGTCGCAGACGAGCAGCGGCCCGCTCGTCCGGGCCGCCGCGTCCTCGGCCGACTGCTGCTCGCGCACCACCGTGCGGAAGTCGCTCCGGTCCCACGTGACGTCGAAGACGCTCGCCTGTGAGACGCGCTCACGCAACCGGGCCAGCTTGCGGGCGGTCAACTCCCGGCCGTACTCCGGCACCCAGGTCGTGCCGTAGTGCGCCGCGAGCGCCGCGGCCATCGTGGTGGTGCCTGTCGACTCCGCGCCGACCACCACCACCCGCCGGACGAACCAGGCGCGCACCGGCGGGCTCAACCACCGCCAGTGACCGACCGGATCCGCGCGGACGGCCGTGCCGGACACCGGCACGGTCCGCCGATCCGGATCCACCAACACGGGCACGGCGTCGAAGCGGCGAGCCAACTCCGCGCCGTACGCCTCGGACGAGACGACCACGTCCACCTTCCGGGAACCGACCGCGTCGCGGAACACCGCGCAGTGCGCGTCCCAGACGGCCGGGTCGTCGTAGTCGACCGGGTGGTCGTCGTAGCGGCCGACGAAGCGGACCCACGGGGTGTCCGCGTGCACCTCACGCAACCAGTCGAGCCGCAGCGTGAGCGGGATCGACTCCCGACGCGACGGTGCCACGACGACGGTGACCTCGGCGCAACGGGCCGCGGCGGCCGCGATCAACGCGTGGTGCCCGGCGTGCGGTGGGTAGAACTTGCCCACCACCAACCCGTGCCCGAACTCTGGGGCGCGCACCGGCCGGACGGCTGTCGGGGCCGGGCGCGGTGTCGGCACGCGACGGGGTGGTGTCGGGGTGCCATCCGCTGCTGGTGGACGAACCGGGGCCGGCGGGTCGGCGCTCACGGGGTGACCGGTGCCGGGCCGGGCGAGATCGTGGTCGGTCGGTCGACCCGACGCAGGTCCGCCCGCCAGGCACGCAGCCCGAGCACGCACAGGGCGAGGAAGACCAGGTAGAGGACGGCGGTCAGGTGCAGCCCCTTGTACGCGTACAACGGGATGTAGATCAGGTCGGCGGCGATCCAGAGCCACCAGCTCTCCACCCGCTTGCGGGTCTGCCCGTACGTGGCCAGCAGGGACAGCGCCGTGGTCAACGCGTCCGGCAGCGGCACTGTCGAGTCGGTGGCCCGGTCCAGCAGCACCCACAGCCCGCCGGTGAGCAGCACCCCGACGGCCGCCAGCGTGAGCCACTCCCGCCGCCCGGTCTGGCTCACCGTGAGTCGGCTCCGCCGCTCGCCACCGAACATCCACTGCCACCAGCCGTAGCAGCCGAGCGCGACGTAGACGACCTGGAGCCCCGCGTCGGCGTACAGCCCCGCGATCCAGAACACCAGCATGAGCAGCAGCACGTTGGCGATGCCGATCGGCCAGTTGGCGATCCTCTGCCGGGCCACCAACCACACGTTGAGCACACCTGTCGCGAACCCCAGCAGTTCCGCCCGGGTCGTGGCCGTGCCGGCCACCGAGAACGCGGTGCCGGTGAGCCAGTCAATGATCACGGTGCCACCCTAGGGGCAGCGTCGACACCGGAACAGACCCCGCGACGCCGCCGGTCCGGCCCGCCGTGGGAAACTTCCCGCCATGGTGCTTGAGGTCGCGCTGATCGACGTACTGCCCGGACACGAGGACGCGTTCGCCGCCGCGTACGCCGAGGGTCACCCCGTGCTCGCCGGTGCAACCGGCTGCCGGTCGGTGCGGATGACCCGGGGAATCGAGTCGCCCACGCGCTTCGTACTGCTCGTCGAATGGGACTCGGTCGAGGCGCACGAGGAAAACTTCCGGGCCACCGAGCGGTTCGACAGGTGGCGAGCGTTGATCGGGCCCCACTTCGCCGGGCCGCCCCTGGTCGAGCACTTCCTCGACGTACCCGCCTGACGAGACGTACCCGCCTGTTGCGACGTACCCGCCTGTTGCGACGTACCCGCCTGTTGCGACGTACCCGCCTGATTCGACGCACCAGCCCGCGCGACACTGTCGTACCCGGCGATTACCGTGCCTGCGCACGCGCCGGCCGCCGGTCCCGACGGGCTCGGGGGCGCCGGGCCCGGTGGCCGCGCGGCGTGCCCTACTCCCCGGCGCGACGGGCCAGCGCGGTGACCGTCTCCTCCGGTGACAGCGCGGCCTCCAGCAACGCCTCGGTCATCCGCTCGTAGCGGCCGACGTCGAGCACGGTGGCCAACCGGACGTCGGTGGTCAACGCCTCGATCATCACCGTCCGCGGGTCCGCCGGGTCGGGAAAGGCATAGCAGGAGTACGGCGTGAGCGGGTGCAGCCCGCCACCGGCCGCCCCACGGGGCAGCAGCCGCACCGTGACATGGGACAGCCCGGTCACGGTGACCAGGTGCCGCAGCTGCTCACGCCAGACCGCCACCGGCAGGTCACCCGGATCGCAGACGGCCGCGGCGAGCACCGCCGTGTAACGCGGCGGATAGGCCCGCCGCAACACCTCCTGCCGCAGGGCGCGGGCGCGCACCTCGGCCTCCACGTCGATCTCCGGCGTGAGCTGGGCGCCGGCCTCCACCAACACCCGGGTGTACGCGGGTGTCTGGAGCAGCCCCGGCACGACCGTCGGCTGGTACTCGACGATGTCGGCCGCGCCCGCCTCCAACTCGGCGTAGGTGCGCTGCCGTTCGCTCATCTCGCCAAGCGTCTTCCACCAGCCTCGGCTGGTCGCCGCGTCCCGGGCGATCACGATCAGCGCGTCCCGGGTAGGAGTGGGCACCTTGTAGATGTCCAGCAGATCGAGCACGTCGGCGAGGTCCGGGCGGCTCTGGCCCAGCTCGATGCGGGACAACTTCGACGTCGAGGCCCAACCCAGCCGGTCGCAGACCTGCTCCAGGGTCAGCGCCTCGCGCCGACGCAGTTGGCGCAGTTCTGCGCCCAGACGTGCACGTCGAATGACAGGACTCGTTGGCAGCGGCATCCCGGCCTCCCCATCGAGGGAGCGTACGCAGGACGATCACCCAGTGCAATAGCTCGCTCGCTCACCGCAATCAGGTCATTCGGCGCGGTCGGCCCGCCGGACCGCCTCAGGGTCGGTAGGTGCCGAACGCCCACACCGTGCCCGCCAGGTCCCGGGCGGCGTAGTCGCGGGACCCGTAGTCGGTGTCGAACGGTTCTCTGGTGATCTCGGCCCCGGCCGCGCGGGCCTGCCGCGCAGCCGATCCGGCCCCGCGCTCCGCGCTGCGCAGGTCGGTCACGTCCAGCGGAGCACCCCAGCCCAGGATCAGCACCACGAAGACGCCTGCCGACTCACGGCGGACCAGCGGGAGGTCCGCATGTTCCCGGTAGCCGACGTACCGGTCGACGAACGGACGCAGGCTGACCTCGGGTAGCCCGAGGACCATCTCCCCCACCGGTGCCACCGCCGTCACCCGCGCCCGCCCTCCGTACGCCGGCGGCGACCCAGCGGCTCGCTGGTCACGCCCGGCGGCTGGTCGTCACTTCACGCCGGCGGCGTCCATGCCGCGCAGCTCCTTCTTCAGGTCGGAGACCTCGTCGCGGATCCGGGCCGCCAGCTCGAACTGCAACTCGCGGGCTGCGGCCAGCATCTGGTCGTTGAGCTCCTGAATGAGCTGGGCGAGGTCGGCACGGGCCATCCCCTCCCGCGAGGTGGTGGTGGCGCCCCGGCTCCGGCTGCGGGTCTCCTTGACCGGTGCCTTGCCTCGGGAGAGCTGGCGCACCGCGCCGCCGACCCGGGAGTTTTCGGTGTCCTCCGCCTCGCGGTAGATGTCGTCCAGGATGTCGTGGATCTTCTTACGCAACGGCTCCGGGCTGATCCCGTGCGCCTCGTTGTGCGCGATCTGCTTGGCCCGACGCCGATCGGTCTCGTCGATCGCCGCCGCCATCGACGGAGTGATCTTGTCGGCGTACATGTGCACCTGACCGGAGACGTTACGGGCGGCCCGCCCGATGGTCTGGATCAGTGACCGGCCACTGCGCAGGAAGCCCTCCTTGTCGGCATCGAGGATCGCCACCAGCGACACCTCGGGCAGGTCCAGACCTTCGCGGAGCAGGTTGATGCCGACCAACACGTCGTAGTCGCCCTTGCGCAGCTCGCGCAGCAGCTCCACCCGGCGCAACGTGTCGACCTCCGAGTGCAGGTAACGCACCCGGATGCCATTTTCCAGGAGGTAGTCGGACAGGTCCTCGGCCATCTTCTTGGTCAGCGTGGTGACCAACACCCGCTCGTCCCGGTCGGTCCGCAGCTTGATCTCGTGCATCAGGTCGTCGATCTGACCCTTGGTCGGCTTGATCACGACCTGCGGGTCGACCAGACCGGTGGGCCGGATGACCTGCTCGACGAACTCGCCCTGCGCCTGCTCCATCTCCCACGTGCCGGGAGTGGCGGACAGGTAGACCATCTGGCCGACCCGCTCCAGGAACTCGTCGAAGCGCAGCGGCCGGTTGTCGGCCGCGCTGGGCAGCCGGAAACCGTGGTCGATGAGCATCCGCTTGCGGGACGCGTCACCCTCGTACATGCCGCCGATCTGCGGGATGGTCACGTGTGACTCGTCGACCACGGTGAGGAAGTCGTCCGGGAAGTAGTCGAGCAGGCAGTGCGGCGGGCTGCCGGGCAGCCGCCCGTCCATGTGCATCGAGTAGTTCTCGATGCCGGAGCAGAAGCCCACCTGCCGCATCATCTCGATGTCGTAGGTGGTGCGCATGCGCAGCCGCTGCGCCTCCAGCAGTTTGCCCTGCCGCTCCAACTCGGCGAGGCGCTCGGCCAGCTCCACCTCGATGTCGCGGATCGCCCGCTCCATCCGCTCCGGACCGGCCGCGTAGTGCGTCGCCGGGAAGATCACCAGCTGGTCCACCTCGCGGACCACGTCACCTGTCAACGGGTTGAGGTAGTAGAGCTTCTCCACCTCGTCGCCGAACAGCTCGATGCGGACCGCCAACTCCTCGTACGCCGGAATGATCTCCAGCGTGTCGCCGCGGACCCGGAACGTGCCGCGCTGGAAGGCCATGTCGTTGCGGGTGTACTGGATGTCGACAAGCCGGCGGAGCAACTGGTCACGGTCGAGCTCCTGGCCGGTCTGCACCTTCACCGCCCGGTCCAGGTATTCCTCCGGGGTGCCGAGGCCGTAGATCGCCGAGACGGTCGCCACCACGATCACGTCGCGGCGGGTGAGCAGCGACATCGTCGCCGAGTGCCGCAACCGCTCCACCTCCTCGTTGATCGAGGAGTCCTTCTCGATGTAGGTGTCGGTCTGCGGGATGTACGCCTCGGGCTGGTAGTAGTCGTAGTACGAGACGAAGTATTCGACCGCATTGTGCGGCAGCAGCTCGCTGAACTCCTTGGCCAGCTGGGCGCAGAGCGTCTTGTTCGGGGCGAGCACCAGGGTCGGGCGCTGCAACCGCTCGATCAGCCACGCCGTGGTGGCGCTCTTGCCGGTGCCGGTCGCGCCGAGCAGCACCGTGTTGCGGTCGCCACGCCGAACCCGGCGCGCAAGATCATCGATGGCTGCCGGTTGGTCACCGGCCGGCTGAAACTCACTGACGACCTGGAAGCGGCTGTCGAGCCGGGGAATGTCGAGCGCCATGCCGTCAACGGTACGCCGGAGGTCCGACAGGAAAGGCCGTCACGCCAGGTACGTGATCAGCTTCAATATTCCCATTGTGTGGCCGATGTCACCCGGACTACCCTCTCCATGTAGGCCGCTCGCGGCGGCCGACCGGGCCGGTGGCCAGGCCAACATCATGGCCGGCCACCCCCGGCACTGCGGTCGCTGCACCCGGCTCGTCCGGCGTGCGCACCCGTGTGGTCGCGCTCGAGGCGCAGACCGGCCGCCGCGAGCGCCCCTGCTCGTCACCCCGGCGCCTCCCGCCCGTTTCACCTCCCGTGGACACCTCTGCGACCCCGCCGCCCGACACCACCACCCCCACGGGCACGCCCCAGCCGGACAGCACCCACCGGCGGAGCGCTTCCGCGGCGGGTAAGCCCGGCACCCCGGCCGCCGGCCGGCGCCGCGCCGGCCGGCACCGCACCAGCTCGGCCGACGCCAACGCGGCCAACCGGCCCACCGGGAGCCGCAGCGGGTCCACCGCCAGCCCGACCGACACCGAACGGTCCACCGACACCACACAGCCCGACACCGAACGACCCACCGGCACCGGAAGGCCCAAAGGCAGCGGGCGACCCACCGAAACCGACCAGCCCACCACCACCGGACCGACCGACAACGACCGGCCCGCCACCGACCCGCCTGCCGCCACATCCCAGCCCGCTACCGGCCGACCCGCCGCTCCCCAGCGCAGCGCCACCAAACCCACCACCCGAGCCACCACCCGGTCCGCCACCACCACCCGGTCCGCCACCACCAAACCCACCACCCAGTCCGCCGCCGCCGAGCCCACCACCCGGTCCGCCACTACCGGGCCCACCACCGCTCAGCCCGCCGCCACCGAGCCCACCACCGCTCAGTCCGCCGCCGACCGCCGAACGGCCACCGGCCGGGGCGCCGGCAGGGGCGCCGGCAGGGGCGCCGGCAGGGGCGCCGGCAGGACCCCGGTGACCAGCCGCGCCGACGACACGACCGACCCAGCCGCCGACACCGCCGGTCCGGCCTCGGCCAGCCGCCGCAGACGTACCGTGCTGTTCGTGCTCGCTCTGACCGCTGTGACATCCGCGACGGCGTTGGTGTTCGGGCTGTTGAGCTGGGCGCCGGACCCGCCCGAGCCCGCCCGGCCACTGACGCACGCGGAGGGTGAGCGGCTGGCCGCCGTGCGGGTCACCAACCTGCGGGACCTGCGCGCCGGGGTCCGCGTCACCGCCGGCGTCGACGCGGCCCGGATCGAGCTGGTCGGCTGGGTGGACTGGTCGCGGTCGCTGCTCTACCTCGACGTGGGCGGGCCCGGCGCGGGTGCTGAGCGCGGGCTGGTGCAGAGGGCCGGCCCGGTGCTGGTGATCCGGCCCGACGCGGCGGCGGTGCCCACCCCCGCCGCACCTCCGTTGGTGCCGCCGGCAGACCGTTGGCGGCTGCACCGCCTGCCGTCCGGGGTGAGCCTCGCAGTGGTGCTCGACCTGCTCCTCGGCCTGGCCGCCGACCGCCCGGACGCGACCCCGACGGTGCCGGGCGCGGCGCGCTGGATCGCCCGGGACACCGTGGCGGCCGGCCCGGTGGACGTCCTCCAGGCACCGCTGCTCGCCAGGACACCACCCGCGGGCAGCACCGCGACGCCCACGCCGCAGGTCGAGCCGACGGGCGCCGGGCCGGACGGGCAGACCCGGTACTGGCTCGACCAGGACGCTCGACTGCACAAGCTCGTCACCCGGCTGCCCGGCGTCGGGCCGGTCACGGTGACCCTGCACCGGGCGGACCGCCCGACACTCCGGCCGGTGGACGCCCTCGGCGGCCGGCCCGGCCTGCCCCGCGCACTGACCGACGCCGAGCAGCGTCGACTGGATCGGCTGCCGGCCCGGTTACGCGCCCAGGGCGGCGCGGCGGTCACGCTGACCGCGCCGACGGGCACCGACACCAACCTGCGGGGCGCCGGCTGGTTGAGCTGGACCGCGCGTACCGCGTACCTCACGGTTGCCGACCTGGCCGTTCCGGACCGGCGGACCCTGCTGCGCCGCGACACCGCTGGTCAGGCCCGGGCGGACCTGCCGGCGGCTGCCGCTGGCGGCGGCACGGCGGAGGCGCCGGGCCGGCCACCCCTGCCGCCCCCGGCCGGAGCGTGGCGGGTCTCCCGATCCGCCGGGGACGACGTGAGCCTGCTCGTCGACGCCGCGGTGGCGGCCGGGTCGGTCGGGCCACGCGGCGCGGCCGTGCGGGTACGCGAGGACGTCACCGCCGGACGGACCGTGGACGTCGTCGAGGTGGGCCCGGCGGCCGCACGGCTGCGCTACTGGATCGACCGCGACGGGTCGCTGCGGCGGCTGGAGCTGCGCACCCACGGCAACGCATGGGCCCAACTGGATCTCCACCGCGCCGTGGTGCCGCGACTGGCACCGGTGCCCCGACCGGCTGCCAAGCCTCGGCCCCCCGCCCCTCGGCCCCGCTGACCCGTGACCCTCAGGGCCGCCAGCCGGTCTGCGCGGCCCACTGCTCGGCCCGCAGGTACTCCTCGTCGAACCACGGGTCGCGCGCCGTGCCGGAGTCGCTGGCGGCTGGAGCCGCATCGACCAGCTCCCGCTTGAGCTGCAGGTACGCGGCCCGGTGATCCGGGTCGGCCCGCAGGTGGTCGCGCATCAGCAACGCGTACCGCCAGCCCGGCGACCCCTCCAACCGCACGTGCAGGCGCACCGGACGAGCCGGGTCCGCGCTGCCGTGCAGGCGCTTCTCCCACCGACCACGGCCGGCCGGGCGCGGATCGTCCCACCACTGCCCCGGCACCCGCGGGAACCCGGCGTTCGCCAGCCGGTCAGCCAGCGCCCCGTCGGCGTCGACGAGGCTGGGCACGGCCACCTGCACGTCGATGACGTCCTGGGCGGTGAGGCCGGGCACCGCGGTCGAGCCGATGTGGTCGATCCGCAGGGCGTCCGAGGCCAGCGTGTGCCGGATTCGGGCGGCCAGCCGTGCGTACTGCTCGGGCCAGCTCGCGTCGGACTCCACCGGGTCGCCGCCACCCGGCGGGACCACCCGCCGCTGACGCAGGTTGTCCTCGTAGGGCAGCAGCCGCTGCGACCAGAGCGCGTCGACGGCGTCGTGCAACGCCGCCAGGCTCCCGTCGTTGCCGAGCACCACGTCGGCGGCCGCGCGGCGACGCGCGTCGTCGGTCTGGGCGGCGATCCGCCGCTCGGCCTCCGCGCGACCCATCCCCCGGTCGCGCACCAGCCGTTCCAGTCGGGTCGTCACGGCCGTCTGCACCACGACCACCAGGTGGTACGTGGGCGCGAGACCCACCTCCACCAGCAGCGGTACGTCGTTGACGACGATCGCGTCGGGTGGTGCCGCGGCGGCCAACTCCGCGGTGCGGGCCCGCACCCGGGGGTGGGTGATCGACTCCAGCCGACGGCGGGCGGTCTCGTCGGCGAACACCACCGTGCCCAGCGCGGCACGGTCCAGGGCGCCATCGGCATCCAGCACCGTGTCGGAGAAGGCGGCAACGATCTCGGCCAGCCCAGCGCTGCCGGGGGCGACGACCTCGCGGGCCACCTGGTCGGCGTCGATGAGCACCGCGCCCCGCTCGACGAGCCGTGCCGCCACCGCGCTCTTGCCCGACCCGATCCCGCCGGTCAACCCCACTCTCAGCACCCGACCAGTCAACCGGATCACGAGCCCCGCCGCCAAACCCACCGCCGGCTCGGCGAGGTCCCACCCCACTCACCTTCCGATCCGCCCCCGGACCCCGGCCCCCGGCCCCCGGCCCGGCCCCCGGCCCGGCCCGGCCCGGAAGATCGTGCTCGATCCAGGATGTAGTGGTATGCAAGGTCCGGGAGGCCCCTACATCCTGGATCGAGCACGATCTTGTCGACAAGCGCCAGCCCCGGAGGACACCATCGCCCGGCACGTCCGGGTACGGCGAAGGCCCCGCCCCCGGCGATCCGGAGATCGCGCGGGGGCGGGGCCCGTCGTCGTTCAGACGTTCAGCGGGTCACTTGCCGCCGGCGAGCTTCTCCCGCAGAGCGGCGAGCGCCTCGTCGGTGGCCAGCGTGCCGGCCGGCTCCTCGGCCTGCCGGCTCGGCGCCGGGCTGGACGAAGAGGTGGTGCCACCGCCACCGGTGCCGGCAGCGGCCGGGACGACCGGAGTCGGGTTGGCAGCGGCCTCGGCGTCGGCGGCCCGAGAGGTCTGCACCTGCTTGGTGTGGGCCTCCCAGCGCTGACGAGCCTCGGCGTACTGGTTCTCCCAGGTCTCGCGCTGCTTGTCGTACCCCTCGAGCCACTCGCCCGTCTCCGGGTCGAAGCCCTCGGGGTAGATGTAGTTGCCCTCGGTGTCGTACGTCGCGGCCATGCCGTAGAGGGTCGGGTCGAAGTGCTCCTCGCCCTCGACGAAGCCCTCGTTGGCCTGCTTGAGCGACAGCGAGATCCGGCGGCGCTCCAGGTCGATGTCGATGACCTTGACCATGACCTCGGAACCGACCTGGACGACCTGCTCCGGGATCTCCACGTGGCGCTCGGCCAGCTCGGAGATGTGGACCAGGCCCTCGATGCCGTCGTCCACGCGGACGAACGCACCGAACGGAACCAGCTTGGTGACCTTACCCGGCACGATCTGCTGGATCGCGTGGGTGCGGGCGAACTGCCGCCACGGGTCCTCCTGGGTCGCCTTCAGCGACAACGAGACCCGCTCGCGGTCCAGGTCGACGTCCAGGACCTCGACCTCGACCTCCTGGCCCACCTCGACGACCTCGGACGGGTGGTCGATGTGCTTCCAGGACAGCTCGGAGACGTGCACCAGACCGTCGACGCCGCCGAGGTCCACGAACGCGCCGAAGTTGACGATCGAGGACACGACGCCCTTGCGGACCTGGCCCTTCTGCAGCTTGTTGAGGAACTCGGTGCGCACCTCGGACTGCGTCTGCTCCAGCCAGGCCCGGCGGGACAGAACCACGTTGTTGCGGTTCTTGTCCAGCTCGATGATCTTGGCTTCGAGCTCCCGCCCGACGTACGGCTGCAGGTCACGCACACGACGCATCTCGACCAGGGACGCGGGCAGGAAGCCGCGCAGCCCGATGTCGAGGATGAGGCCGCCCTTGACCACCTCGATGACCGAACCGCGAACGACGCCGTCCTCGTCCTTGATCTTCTCGATCGTGCCCCAGGCCCGCTCGTACTGTGCCCGCTTCTTGGAGAGGATCAGACGACCCTCCTTGTCCTCCTTCTGGAGGACAAGGGCCTCGATGTGGTCGCCAACCGTCACAACCTCGGCGGGGTCCACGTCGTGCTTGATCGACAACTCACGAGAGGGGATGACGCCCTCGGTCTTGTAGCCGATGTCGAGCAGGACCTCGTCCCGATCGACCTTGACGACGGTGCCTTCGACAATGTCGCCGTCGTTGAAGTACTTGATGGTCTCGTCGATCGCGGCGAGGAATGCCTCCTCGGAACCGAGATCGTCGTGGGTGACCCGGGTGGCGCTCGAGGGGGCCTCGATGCTGCTCGTCATGTGGGCGGTTGCTCCGGTCGGTGGGTTGTCACAGCAGGCTGGTGTCGCAGTGACCTGTTCGCGCCAGCGGATCCGTCGCCGGGCACACCGAACGATCGCCTAGTGAGATCATGATGTGGCTCCGTCGACCGCGCACCTGCTCCCTGCCGAGGCAACGCGATCCGCGAGCGCATCGTCTAGCCTACCGTGCGCATTACCACAGCGTGCAAGCCCTCCCGGCTTCTCTCCGTGTGACGACCTGCGAAAGACGAACAATCGCCCGGAAAGCACCTCTGCTGTCTCGTGCGTCACAGTAGCCCCAGCGTCGCCCTCCGCCCCGCCTGATCGACTCGGTTTCCTGAGAATCGGCGTGTCCCACCCGGCTGGACACCGCGACGTCACCGAAACCGAGTCGATCAGGCAGCGGCACGCGCGAAGCCGCGCGGATCGTGGACGCGCCGCCGCACCCAACCTGGCGGATGGGGCCTAGCGTGAGCGCGTGGATGACGACAGCCGGGTCACCCGGCGCCGGGTGGGTGACGCCGAGGCCCGGCGGGCCAACCGCCGCTGGTGGGACACCGACGCCGACGACTACCAGGCTGAGCACGGCGCGTTCCTCGGCGACGTGGACTTCGTCTGGTGCCCGGAGGGCCTGCGCGAGGCCGATGCCCGGCTGCTCGGCGACCTACCCGGTCGCCAGGTGCTGGAGGTCGGCTGCGGCGCGGCCTCCGCCGCCCGCTGGTTGGCCACCCAGGGTGCCCGGCCGGTCGCCTTCGACCTGTCCGCCGGCATGTTGCGGCACGCCGCCAAGGCCGCCGACCGCACCGGGGTACGCGTACCGCTGGTGCAGGCCGACGCGCTCGCCCTGCCGTTCGCCGACCGGTCGTTCGACCTCGCCTGCACCGCCTTCGGCGCGATTCCGTTCGTGGACGACTCGGCGGCGCTGCTCGCCGAGGTGCACCGGGTGCTGCGCCCCGGCGGCCGGTGGGTGTTCTCGGTGACCCACCCGATGCGGTGGATCTTTCTCGACGACCCCGGCGAGGGCGGGCTCACCGCCGTGCACTCGTACTTCGACCGCTCCCCCTACGTCGAGCAGGACGAGGCCGGCGTCGCCACGTACGTCGAGCAGCACCGCACCCTCGGCGACCGGATCCGGGAGCTGGTCGGTGCCGGCTTCCGGCTGCTGGACCTGGTGGAGCCGGAATGGCCGCAGGGGCACGAGGGCATCTGGGGGCAGTGGAGCCCGTTGCGCGGTCGGCTCTTCCCCGGCACCGCCATCTTCGTCACCGAGAAGCCCGCGGAGTGAGCGCGTCGCACCCGTAGTCCGCCCTGCGTCGCATCGATCGCCGGTAGGCTCGTCCCATGAGCGCCGAGCCCATCCCGACATCACCTGGCCCCTGGTGTCCGGACCCGATGCGGCAGCAGCGTGCCGACTACACGCTGGAGGACCTGCTCACCCTGCCGGACGACGCCCCCCGCGTCGAACTCGTCGACGGAGTTATCCAGGTGACACCCTCCCCCACCCTGGGCCATCAAGACATCTCATTTCTCCTGCGCATGTGGCTGCACTCGCGTGTGCCGGCTCACCTTCGCATCGCTCAGGCCGTCGGAGTCGGGCTCAGCTTCAACACCAGCCGACAACCGGACGTCCTGCTGTGCCGAGCCGAGGTGCCGTCCGACCGGTCCTTGCTCCGTCCGGCGGACGTGCTCCTCGCCGTGGAGATCGTCTCGCCCGGGACGCGACGGATCGACAGGTTCGCGAAGCCCGGCGAGTACGCCGCCGCCGGCATCCCGTTCTACTGGCGCATCGAGCAGGATCCGGTGCACGTCTACGCGTACCGGATCGGCGACCGGGTGGGCCCCGGCGGTGAGCGACAGTACGAGCTGGTCGCCGACGGCGCCGACGTGATCGAGCTGGTCGAGCCGTTCGACATCAAGCTGCCGATCGCCGAGATCACCCCGTAGCGCGTCCCCGGACCTGCCGTTTCGCCGCACCGCTGTCGGGTAGCCGAGGAGCATGGCCGAACAGCGATTCCGCGCGGGCGACCAGGTTTCCTGGTCGGCCCACGGCAGCCGCGCGTACGGCGTGGTGCAGGAGACGATCACCGAGCGGACGCGGATCCGCGGACGGGCCGTGAACGCGGCCCCCGACGACCCGCAGTACCGGGTTCGCAGTGACGGAACGGGCCGCGACGTGGCCCACCGACCCGAGGCGCTGCGTCATGAGCAAGGCTGACGACCAGGGCCGGGACACCTACCGGGAGTTCACCGAGGCGGTGAACATGAAGCCCGGCGAGCTGTCCACCTGGCTGGAGACCGACGAGTCGAAGCAGGTTGGCTGGCACAAGGGCGGTCGCTCCGGTGGCGGCGAGTCCGTCGGACACGAATCCGGCCGGAAGATCATCAACCTGCTCCGGCGCAAACGTGGCGATCTGTCCGAGGGCGACTACAAACACATGCGCAAGGTCGTCGGGTACGTACGCCGGCACATGGCGCAGCGCCCCTCCGGCAACGTTCGCGACACGAGGTGGCGCTGGTCCCTCATGAACTGGGGCCACGACCCGACGAAGTAGCCGGTGCTTCGCGCAAGATCCGCGCAACTTCGGTGAAGTTGGTGCCTCACAACGACACGACCCAGCACTTTTCCCGAAGTTGCGCAGATCTTGGTACGACGTAGGCCGGGCCAGCGCCGGACAGTTCGGTGCCCGCCGGGCGGGCCGCGACCAGGGCGACCCGGTCAGGGGTTCCGGGGCAGCCCGACCCACGCAGGGATCAAGCCTGACCGCCCGGAGTGGGTCGGGCTGCCCCGGAACCCCCACACCGCAACCAACAATCAGTGATCAGCGCTGTTCCAGTCGAGCCCGTCGCCGACCGACACCGACAACGGCACCGACAGCGGGTACGCCTCGCCCATCTCCCGCCGGACCAGTGCCTCCAGCGCCTCCCGCTCACTGGGGGCGACCTCGAAGACCAGCTCGTCGTGCACCTGCAACAGCATCCGCGAGCGCAGCCCGGCCTCGCCCAGCGCGGTGTCGACGTGCAGCATCGCCACCTTGATGATGTCGGCGGCGGAGCCCTGGATCGGGGCGTTGAGGGCCATCCGTTCGGCGATGTCGCGGCGTTGCCGGTTGTCGCTGACCAGGTCGGGCAGGTAGCGACGGCGACCCAGGATGGTGGAGGTGTAGCCGTCCTGGCGGGCCTTGGCGACGACCTGGTGCAGGTAGTCGCGCACCCCGCCGAAGCCGGCGAAGTAGTTTTCCATCAGCCCGCGCGCCTCTTCGGTGCTGATGTTGAGCTGCTGGGACAGGCCGAACGCGCTCAGTCCGTACGCCAGGCCGTAGTTCATGGCCTTGATCTTGCGGCGCTGGTCGGCGCTGACCTCCTCCAGTGGCACCCCGAAGACCGACGAGGCGGTGGCGGCGTGGAAGTCGGCGCCGGAGTTGAACGCCTCGATCAGCGCGTCGTCCGAGGACAGGTGCGCCATGATGCGCATCTCGATCTGGCTGTAGTCGGCGGTGAGCAGGCACTCGTACCCCTCACCCACCACGAAGGCGCGCCGGATCCGCCGGCCCTCCTCGGTGCGGATCGGGATGTTCTGCAGGTTGGGCTCGGTGGAGGAGAGCCGACCGGTGGCCGCCACCGTCTGGTTGAAGGTGGTGTGGATCCGGCCGTCGTCGGAGACCGACTTGAGTAGCCCGTCGACTGTCGACTTGAGCTTGGCCACGTCCCGGTGGCGCAGCAGGTGGGCCAGCACCGGGTGCGGCTGCTGCGCATAGAGCCACTGCAGGGCGTCGGCGTCGGTGGTGTAGCCCGTCTTGATCTTCTTGGTCTTGGGCAGGCCCAGCTCGGTGAAGAGGATCTCCTGCAACTGCTTGGGCGAGCCGAGGTTGAACTCCCGACCCACCGCCTCGTACGCGCCCTGCGCGGCGGCCTTCACCTCCGCGGCGAAGTGCGCCTCCAACTCGGACAGGTAGTGCGTGTCGGCGGCGATGCCGGTGCTCTCCATGCCGGCCAGCACCCGCATCAGCGGCAGCTCCACGCCGGCCATCAGGCGGGCGGACTGCTCGCCGTCGCGGGACAGCTCGGCGTCGATCGCGTCGGCCAGGTCGAGGGTGGCCCGGGCCTGGAGCATCAGGTTCTGCTCGGCCACGCCCTCGTCGCCGAGCCCGTCGAGGGTGAGCTGACCGGACTCCGGGACGTCCACCCGCAGCTCCCGGTGCAGGTAGCGCAGCGCCAGGTCGGTCAGGTCGTAGGACCGCTGGTCGGGGCGGGCCAGGTACGCGGCGATCTGGGTGTCGCGGACGATGCCGGCGAGCTGCCAGCCGTGCGCGGCGCAGGCCAGCACGGCCGGTTTGCTGTCGTGCAGCACCTTGGGTCGCTGCGCGTCGGCCAACCAGCCGGCCAGGGCGCCCTCGTCGGTGGCGTCGAGCCGCGTGGGGTCGACCCAGGCCGCCGCACCGCCGGCGGTGGCCAGCGCCAACCCGAGGATGGCGGCGGTGTGCCGGCGGTTGGGACCGGTGTCGAGCTTGACCGCCAACCCGACCGGGGTGCCGGTCGGGGCGTGCGCGGTCAGCCACCCCGCGAGCGCGCCCGGCTCGGTGAGCACCTCGCCGGTGAGGTCGAAGCCGGACTCGGCCTCCGGCTCGACCGCCTCCAGGTATTGGTAGAGACGGTCGCGCAGGATGCGGAACTCCAGGGTGTCGAAGACCTGGTGCACCGCCTCCCGGTCCCAGCCGGCCCAGCGGGTGTCCTCCGGGCGCAGCGGCAGCTCCAGGTCGGAGACGAGCCTGTTGATCTCGTAGTTGCGGATCACGTCGGCGAGCCGCTCCCGCAGACTGTCGCCGGCCTTGCCCTTGATCTCGTCGGCGCGGGCGATCACGCCCTCCACCCCGCCGTACGTGGTGATCCATTTGGCCGCGGTCTTCGGGCCGACGCCGGGGATGCCGGGCAGGTTGTCACTGGTCTCGCCGACCAGCGCGGCGAGGTCCCGGTACTGCTGGGGGCCGACGCCGTACTTCGCCTCGATCGCCGCCGGGTCCATCCGGGCCAGGTCGGAGACGCCCTTGCGCGGGTAGAGGACGGTGATCTGGTCGTCGACCAGCTGGAACGCGTCGCGGTCGCCGCTGCTGATGAGCACCGACATGCCCTGGTCGCGGGCCTGGCAGGCGAGCGTGGCGATGACGTCGTCGGCCTCGTAGCCCTCCATCTCCACCACCGGGATCTGGAGCGCGGCCAGGACCTCCTTGACCAGGCTGACCTGGCCCTTGAAGTCGGTCGGGGTCTCGCTGCGGCCGGCCTTGTACTCCGCGTACTTTTCGGTGCGGAAGGACCGGCGGGAGACGTCGAAGGCCACGACGATGTGGGTGGGCTGCTCGTCACGCAGCACGTTGATCAGCATCGAGGTGAAGCCGTACACCGCGTTGGTCGGCTGACCCGTCGTGGTGGAGAAGTTTTCCACAGGCAGGGCGAAGAAAGCCCGGTATGCCAGGGAATGTCCGTCGACGAGGAGCAGGCGCGGCGTCGTAGCTGTCACGGCAGCGACTCTAGCCCGTCACACCGACATCCCTGGCCGGCGGCACCGGGTGACCCGATGCGAAAACGGGTGACCCGACGCGAAGACGGCCGCCGGCCCGAACGCCGACGGCCGGCCACCCCCCGCAGGGGACGACCGGCCGCCGCTCGGATGGCTCAGGCCACGCCGAGGTACGCCTCCTTGACCGACGGATCGTGCAGCAGGTCCTGACCGGACCCCTCCTTCACGATCTGACCGGTCTCCAGCACGTAGCCGCGGTGTGCCCGCGACAACGCCTGCTGGGCGTTCTGTTCCACGAGCAGGATCGTCATGCCCTGCTGGTTGATCTCCGTGATGATGTCGAAGATCTGCCGGATCACCAACGGGGCCAGACCCATCGACGGCTCGTCGAGCAGCAGCAGCTTCGGTCGGCTCATCAGCGCCCGCCCGACCGCGAGCATCTGCTGCTCACCGCCGGAGAGGGTGCCACCGGCCTGCTTGCGCCGCTCGGCCAGCCGCGGGAAGAGGGTCAACACCCGGTCCAGGTCGGCGGCGATGCCGGCGGAGTCCCGCCGGGTGTACGCCCCCATGTCCAGGTTCTCCATGACCGTCATACCCGGGAAGATCTGCCGTCCCTCGGGCGACTGACACAGCCCCCGGACCACCCGCAGGTCGGCCCGGAGCTTGCTGATGTCCTCGCCGTTGAACGTGATCTTCCCCTCGGCCAGTGACCTGGTCCCGGAGATGGCCCGCATGGTGGTGGTCTTCCCGGCGCCGTTCGCGCCGATCAGGGCCACCACCTCACCCTCGTTGACGGTGAGGTTGATCCCGTGCAGCGCCTCGATCCGGCCGTACGCGACGGCGACGTTCTCCAGCTCAAGCAGCGTCATCGGCGGGCTCCCCCAGGTACGCGGCGATCACCTTCGGATCGCGGCTGACCTCCGCGGGCGCACCCTCGGCGATCTTGCGGCCGAACTCCAGCACCACGATCCGGTCGGTCACACCCATGACCAGCCGCATGTCGTGCTCGATGAGCAGGACGGTCAGGCCCATGTCACGGATCTGGCGAATCAGGGTGAGGAGCTCCTCCTTCTCCGCCGGGTTGAAGCCGGCGGCCGGCTCGTCCAGGCAGATCAGCTTCGGCTCGGTGGCCAACGCGCGGGCGATCTCCAGGCGGCGCTGGTAGCCGTACGGCAGGTTGCGCGCCTCGTCGTTGGCCCGATCGGCGATCCCGACGAAACGCAACAACTCGAGCGCCTTGGCCTCGGCCGCCCGCTCCTCCAGGACGTGCCGGGACAGACCGAAGATCTTCGCCGCCGACAGGCGCACCTGCTGCCAGCTCCGGACGATCCCGGACGCGGCGGTGACCTGCGGCAACTCCTCCGGCTTCGGACGCACCCGGTAGAGCCGGAACAGCGCCCCGGGCACGCTCGTCTTGTGCCGGGAGTCGGTGCCGACCATCACGTTCTCGAGGGCGGTCATCTCCGGGAAGAGCCGGATGTTCTGGAACGTCCGGGAGATGCCCAACTGGCTGATCTGGTGCGGTTTGCGGCCGGTCACGCGCTGACCGCGGAACCGGACCGCCCCCGAGGTCGGCTTGTAGACCCCGGTCATCACGTTGAAGCTGGTGGTCTTGCCGGCGCCGTTCGGCCCGATGAGGCCGAGGATCTCGCCCTCGTAGATCTGGAAATTGATCTTGTCGAGGGCGACCACGCCGCCGAAGCGGAGCGTGACGTCGTCGACTTCGAGCAGCACCGACCGAGGCCCCGCCTGAGTCGGGATCTTCGGCGTCGCGGTGCTGGTGGTCGGATCAGACACGAGCGGGCACCTCCTCTGCCTCTGCCGCGCGGTCTTTCAACTCGCGGGCACGCCGCCGACTCGGGACCAGGCCCTGCGGACGCAGGATCATCACCAGGACCATGGCCAGGCCGAAGACCAGCCACCGGTAGTCGGCGAAGTCGCGGAACCGCTCCGGCAGGTACGCCAGCAGCACCGCGCCGAGCGAGACGCCGATCATGTTGCCGGAACCACCGACCACGACCATGGCGACGAACAGGATGGACAGGTTCGCGTTGAACTGGGTCGGGTCGATGAACGCGTTCCGGCTGCCGAACAGGAAGCCGGACAGGCCGCCGAGCGCCGCACCGATGGCGAACGCCCAGAGCTTGAACTTGAACGGGTACACACCCATCACCGCGGCGGCGTCCTCGTCCTCGCGGACGGCCAACCACGCCCGGCCGACCCTGCTGTGCTCCAGCCGACGAACCAGGAACACCATGACCAGCACGAAGGTGATCGCCAACCAGTACCAGGGCTTCGCGTCGATCAGACCGAAGACCTTGTTGTCCGCCGACGGCGCACCCTCCGGACCGGGGATGGCCGAGATACCGACCGGGCCGTTGGTCAGCCCGGTGGCGTTGCGGGCCACGATCCGGATGATCTCGCCGAAGCCCAGCGTCACGATGGCCAGGTAGTCACCACGCAACCGCAGCGTCGGCCAGCCCAGCAGCACCCCGGAGATCATCGTCAGCACGATCGCGATGAACAGGCAGATCGCCCAGGTCACCGCCCAGGTCGGCGGCAGGTTGAACTCCTGCTGGATCCACTTGACCACCGGCGAGTTCACCGAACCGAACAGCGCCACGCTGTACGCCCCGATGGCGAAGAAGCCGATGTAGCCCAGGTCGAGCAGGCCGGCGAGGCCGACCACCACGTTCAGCCCGATCGCGACGAGCACGTAGATGGCGCAGACGAAGAGCACGCCCGCCCAGTTGTTGCCGCCCTCGATCGAGTCGGTACGCAACCAGGTCAGACCCGGGACGCCGAGCAGCGGCAGGTAGTAGAGGATCGCCACGAAGGCGGCCAGGCCGATTGCCTGCTGCCACTTCGGCAGCGCCCGCCAGCGGTCGCCGACCGAGGTCAGCACGCCGACCCGGCGACGGTCTGCGGAGCGAATCTTGTCGATCATGCGCGGGCCCTCCCGAGCGACTCACCCAACAGGCCGGTGGGCCGGAACATCAGCACCACGATCAGGACCACGAAGGCGATGACGTCCTCCCAGTTGGACGCGAAGAGCGTGGCGCCGTACACCTCGACGATGCCGAGGAAGAGGCCACCCAGCAGCGCGCCGCGCAGGTTGCCGATGCCGCCGAGCACCGCGGCGGTGAACGCCTTCAGACCCAGCACGAAGCCGATGCTGTTCTGCGTGAAGCCGAACCGCATGCTCCACAACAGCGCGGCGGCGCCGGCCATGATGCCACCCAGCACGAAGATCAGCATGATCACGCGTTCCTGGTTGACGCCCATCAGCGCGGCGGTCTCCGGGTTCTGGGCCACCGCTCGCACACCCCGGCCGTAGCGGGTGCGGTTGATGAACCAGTCCAGCAGGGCCATCATCGCCACCGCCGCGACGAAGACGATCAGCTGGATGTTCGTGATGGCCGTGTTGCCGATGGTGAACAGGGTCTCCTGCTGGATGATCGTCGGCATACCGACGATCTGCCGAGGCCGACCGAACGCCTCCGGCAACGCGCTGCCGAGCAGCTTCGGCAGCACCTGCCCGAAGAGTTCCACGAAGACCAGCGACAGACCGATCGCGGTGATCAGGAAGATCAGCGGCGGCGCGTTCTTGCGCCGCAACGGCCGGTACGCGATCCGTTCGAGCGCGAGAGCGGTGCCGCCCGAGGCGACCGCCGCGACGATCAGACCGAGCACCAGGAACAGGATCGCCTGGCCGATAGGCGGGTTATTTTGCACCCCGAGCTGGGTCCACAGGATCAGCACCGCGAAGGTACCGACCATGAACACCTCGGAGTGCGCAAAGTTGATCAGACGAAGGACGCCGTAGACGAGGGTGTAGCCAAGGGCGATCAGGGCGTAGATGGCGCCCTTGGACAGGCCGTCGACCGTGTGCTGGCCGAGATGGCCGATCAGTTCATCGAAATGCACCGGGGGTCTCCTTGAATCGAGTGCGGCCGGGGTGAAACACCCCGGCCGCACTCCATTGCGTGGGCGTCAGCTGAGCTTGAGCTCCTGCAGCGCCTCGATGGCAGTGCCCTTGATCTGGTAGGCCCAGATGACGACCTTCGCCTTGTCCACGTCACCGTTGGCGTCGAACTTGATGTACTTCGACACGCCCTGCTTGTCGTACGCCTTGACGAACTCCAGGATCTCGGCCCGGGTCTTCTTGCCAGCCTTGAAGGCGTCCAGGAAGATCGTCGCGCCGTCGAAGCCCTCGGCACCGTAGGAGCCCGGCGGGATGCCGTACTTCTTCTGGTAGTCGCCCGAGAAGGTGCCGCCGGCCTTGTCAGCCGGGAGGCACGGGCAGGTGATGATCGCGCCCTCGGCACCGCCGGAGGCACCCGCCGGGAACGCCGGGTCGTACAGACCGTCCGGGCCGACGAACTTGGCCTGGACACCGGCGGCACGCATCTGCTTCACCAGCGGAGCGGCCTCACGGGTGTAACCGCCGTAGAAGACGAAGTCCGCCTGCGCGGCCTTGATCTTGGAGATGGTGGCGTCGAACTGCGCCTGCCGCTCCTGGATCTTGTCCTTGTTCACGGCCAGCGGGCCGAGCTGCTTGCCCAGCTCCTCGGTGATGCCCGCGCCGTACGCGCTGGCGTCATCGACGAGGAAGACCTTCTGCGCGTTCTGCGTCTTCAGGTAGCTCGCCACCGCGCTGGCCTGCGTGCCGTCGTTGCCGACCACACGGTAGAAGGACTTGTTGCCCTTCTGGGTCAGGTCCGTCCGGGTCGCCGACGGGCTGACCATCGCCAGGCCAGCGGCCTGGTAGATCGGCATCGTCGCGTCCGACTCACCGGAGAAGTGACCACCGATGACACCGAGGAACGAGTTGTCCCCCGCGATCTGGTTCGCGAACGGGGTCGCCACCGCAGGGTCACCCTGGGTGTCGAACCGCTGCATGGTGACCTTGCAGTTCGGGTTGGCCGCGTTGAACTGCTCCAGGGCGAGCTCCGCGCCGTTGAGCGACGGGATCACCAGACCCGCGTTGTCACCCGTGAACGCGCCGAAGATCGCGATCTTGCCACCGCAACTACCGGACGCGGCCTTATCGTCGCCACCACCGGAATCCTGGCAACCAGCCGCGACCACCAGGGTCGCGGCGAGCGCAACGGTACCCAGCGCCCGTACATAGCTTCGCCTCACGGCTACTGACCTCCTCCAGATGCGGACGCGACTGACCCGTTGCGACGGCGACAGCAGCAGACCGCAATTCCACCCACCCCGCAGGGACTCCCCCTGCGTTACGGCTCGTGATGGCGGAGCGTACCGACACGACATACCGTCCCGGAAGGCCTGAAGGCGGGGTCTGCGAAACCGTTACGAAGACGTGGGCAATCATGTCGATGCCCGTAACAGGCGAATCCGCCAGTTGGTCCTTAGGCCCGGGTCGGGGCAGCCTCCGGTCACGCTCACGGAGGCCACCACAACCCGACAGAGACCACGCTGAACAGCGAAAACAGCCAGACGAGGCACAGCGGAGGGCGAAGCGTCGGCTTTCAGACTCCCGGACCGGACGCCCACCACAGCCCGGCCCGCGAGCCGTCGTCCGCCGCCAACCACCACCTGTCGCCCACCGCCACCAGCGTCACGTCCCGATCGACGCCCGCCGACACATCCAGCGGCATCGCGACCTCCCGCCACGACCCACCCAGATCCGTCGACACCCACACCGAGTGCCGTGCGCCATCGGTCACCGCGGCGAACAGGCGTTCCCCGGACGACACCAGCGACGCCACCGCCTGCACCCCGGCCCCGGCCCACCGCCCGAACGTCCCACCGGCCACCCAGCCCCCGGCCTCCTGCCGCCACGCGCCGAACGTCGCCCCGCGCAGCCCGACCGCCACCGGCACCCCGCCGACAAGCGTCACCCGCTGCAACTCCTCGTACTCCGAACCGCCCGGCAACACCGTGCGCCGCCACGAGCGCCCGTCCGGCGACGACCACACCGCCGGGTCACGGTCGATCCGGCCAGCCGGCAGCAAACCACCCACCGCCAGCCAACCCGGCGGCGTCGCCACCGCGTCGAACGCCCAGGTCACCCCCGCCGGGTCACTGGCCAACTCCGGTGCACCCTCGACGAGCGCGAACTCCGCCGCGTCCGGTGCCGACACCCAGGAGGCCGCGCCCGCCGAACGGTTACCCACGATCAACCAGCCCGGCGCACCCGCCGTCAGCCGGGACACGTTCACCGCCGTCGGCCCGCCGTACGTCTCGAACTTCGCCTGCACCTCGACCAGCGCGCCATCGGCCACCTGCCGCCACGTGCTCACCCGCGGATAGCCGTGCGCACCGCCGACCTTGGCGCCGATCAACGCCGCCCTACCGTCACGGCAGGCCACCGACAGGAACACGTTCTGCCGACCGTAGAAGGAATCGGCACGCACCGGTTGGACCGTCCACGTCGCACCGTCCACGCTGGTCCAGGCCGCCGGACGGGTGCCGCCCTGCGCGTCGAGCACGCCACCGACCAGGAACCACCGACCCGCACACGCCGTCGCGTCGCGCACCAGAAGGCGGCCCGCACCGCCCGGCGGCGGCGGCAGCGCCAGGGGTTGCCAACCCGGCCGCAGCGCCGGCGCGGCGGCCGGCGTCGAACCGGCGCGGCCCGGCTCCCTCGGCCCGTCGCAGCCGGCAAGCAGCAGCGCGAAGAGGCCGAACACCGCGATCACCCGTCGGACGGACACCCGTCGATGCTAACCACCGGCGCTCGCGCGCGGTGGCCCGGATCACACGGATCGGGGGCTCAGACAGTCGGTTGCTGGGGCACCTCGCCGCCGGCGGTCTCCGCGAGGATCCGCTCGGCAACCTCCTTCATGGTCATCCGGTGGTCCATCGCCGTGCGCTGGATCCACTTGAACGCCTGCGGCTCGGTCATCCCGTACGTCGTCATCAGCGCACCCTTCGCGCGCTCCACCGCCTTGCGGATCTCCAGGCGGTCGGTCAGGCTCGCGACCTCCGCCTCCAGGGCCGCGACCTCCGAGTAGCGCGACAGCGCGATCTCCACCGCCGGGACCAGGTCGCTCTTCTGGAAAGGCTTCACGAGGTACGCCATCGCGCCCGCCGCCCGCGCCCGCTCCACCAGGTCACGCTGGCTGAACGCGGTCAGGATGATCACCGGGGCGATCCGGGCACCGGCGATCCGCTCGGCGGCGGCCAGCCCATCCATGATCGGCATCTTGATGTCGAGGATGACCAGGTCGGGCTTCAACTCCTCGGCGAGGCGGACGGCTGTCTCACCGTCACCGGCCTCCCCCACCACCTCGTAACCCTCTTCGACAAGCATCTCGGCGAGGTCCAGCCGGATCAGCGCCTCATCCTCGGCGATCAGTACGCGCCTGCGCTCGGCATCCGTCGGCGTCTCAGCCACCAGCCACTCCCACCATCGATCACTGCACGGCTACCACCCATGCTCCCGCATGAGAGTAGTCGGGTACAGTAAGCGCCACCCGCCGGGATGGTGGAACGGCATACACGGAAGTCTCAAACACTTCTGCCCGAAAGGGCTTGCGGGTTCGAATCCCGCTCCCGGCACTCTGTCATACGCCTGTTCGATGATGTGGGTGTGCACCCACCGCAGATGCGGGCACAGGCCCGCGCTCTCCGCGCTCACGGACACACCATCCACGCAGTCGCCCGCAGCCTCTCGCTGCCCTACACCACGGTCTGGCACTGGTGCGTCGATCGACCCGAACCGGTGCGGCGCGGCACGGAGCTGCGCTGCTTCCGATGTCGGCCGGATGTCGACAATCCGACCGACCCCGCGGCCTACGCCTACCTGCTCGGTCTCTACCTGGGCGACGGCCACCTGGTGACGGCGGCGCGTGTTCCGGTGTTGCGCATCTACTGTTCCAATGCCTGGCCCGGGCTGATCGAGGCGTGCGATGTGGCCATGCGAGCCGTGTTGGCCTCGAAGGTGCAACGGGTCCAGAAGCAGGGTTGCGTGGGCGTGCAGAGTTACGGCCTCCACTGGCCCTGCCTGCTCCCGCAGCACGGTCCCGCCAAGAAGCACGAGCGACCGATCGTCCTCGCCGACTGGCAAAGACCGATCCTCGAACGACACCCCGGTGACTTCCTGCGGGGCCTGTTCCACTCCGACGGCTGCCGCGTCGCCAACCGGGTCACAGTGCGGGGCAAGGCGTACGTCTACCCGCGCTACATGTTCGTCAACGAGTCGACCGACATCATGGCGCTCTGTCAGTGGAGTCTCGACCTGCTGGGCGTCGCCTGGCGGATGAACCGGCGCAACTCGCTCTCGGTGGCGCGACGCGCCGCGGTCGCGACGCTGGACCGGCACGTCGGCCCCAAGTCCTGACCTGGCGCCGCGCGGATCACGCCCACCGTGGCAGTCTGGCTGGCACGCGGGCGGATGGTCGGTGACAGCGGCGACGACAGGGGTGGGAACTGATGCGGGTTGTTGTCTTCGGCGCGACCGGTATGGTCGGCCAGGGCGTGTTGCGGGAGTGCCTGCTCGCCGACGACGTGCGGGAGGTGGTGACGGTGGGCCGCCGGGCGACCGGTCGGCAGGATCCGAAGCTGCGGGAGCTGACCGTCGCGGACGTGGGCGAGTTGGACCCGGTGCGGGCCGACCTGACCGGTGTGGACGCCTGTTTCTACTGCCTGGGGGTCTCCTCGTTGGGTCTGGACGAGACGGCGTACACGCGGGTCAGCTACGACTATCCGCTCGCGGCGGCGCGGCTGTTGGCGGAGGTGAGCCCGCAGGTCACGTTCGTCTACGTTTCGGGTCAGGGGACCGACTCGTCGGGTCGGGGCCGGGTGATGTGGGCGCGGGTCAAGGGTCGCGCCGAGAACGCGATCATCGAGCTGCTGCCCAACGGCTACGCGGCGCGACCGGGTTTCATCCAGCCGACGTACGGGGCGGTGTCGAGGACACGGTGGTACCGGCTGGGGTACGCGGTCACGCGTCCGCTGTTTCCGGTGCTGCGTCGGCTGTTTCCGCACCAGGTCACCACCACCGACGGGATCGGTCGGGCGATGCTGCGGGTGACCCGGGAGGGCTCGCCGACCCGGGTGTTGGGCAACCGCGAGCTGCGCTGATCAAGCGATCGTGTCGAGAGCGGCGGCGAGGTCGGCTCGTAGGTCCTCGGGGTCTTCCAGACCGACCGAGAGGCGCAGCAGGCCGGCCGCGGGTTTCGCGTCGCCCTCGACGGGGCGGTGGGTGAGCGAGGCGGGGTGCTGGATCAGGGTGTCGACGCCGCCGAGGGACACCGCGTGGGTGATGAGCTGGCAGGCGCCGGCGACGGCGGCCGCGGCCGGTGCGCCGCCGCGTACCTCGAAGGCGAGCAGGCTGCCGGGTCCGGCCAGCTGGCGGCCGACGAGCGCCGCCGGGTCGTGCGTCGAGGGGTGGTGCACCCGGTGTACGGCGGGGTGGCCGGCGAGCCAGCCGGCGAGTTTCTCGGCGGTGGCCTGCTGGGCGCGCACGCGCAGCGGCAGGGTTTGCAGGCCGCGGTGCAGCAGGTAGCCGCCGAGCGGGTGCAGGATCGCGCCGGTGACGGCGCGGACCTGGCGTAGTCGCACGGCCCAGTCGTCGTCGCAGGCGACGACGCCGGCCAGCACGTCGCCGTGCCCACCGATGCTCTTGGTGGCGCTGTGCAGGACGAGGGTGGCGCCGTGTCGGGCGGGTTGTTGCAGGACGGGGGTGGCGACGGTGTTGTCGACGAGCAGCGGGATGTCGCCGGCCGCGGTGGCGAGGGCGGCGATGTCGACCAGGTCGAGGGTGGGGTTGGCGGGTGTCTCGGCGATGACGAGTGCGGTGTCGGGGCGGATGGCGGCGGCGACCTCGTCGGGGCGGGCCCAGGTGACGGTGGTGCCGAGCAGGCCGGTGGCGAGGACGTGGTCGGTTCCGCCGTAGAGGGGTCGGACGGCGACGACGTGCCGGCGGTCGTCGCGGGCGGCGGCGAGCAGGGTGGCGGTGAGGGCGGCCATGCCGCTGGCGAAGGCGACGGCCTGGGCGGTGCCTTCCAGCTCGGCGAGGGCGGTTTCGAAGCGGGCGACTGTGGGGTTCCAGAGCCGTTGGTAGACGGCGCCACCCTCGGTGGGGAGGGTGCCGCCGGTGGCGAGTTGTTCGTACGCGGCGCCGCCGTCGTCGACCGAGGGCAGTGGGTTGGTGGTGGACAGGTCGATGGGTGGTACGTGCACGCCGAGGGTGCGCAGGTCGTCGCGACCGGCGTGTACGGCCCGGGTGTCCATCGTTGTCATGGCGGGTAGCGTCGAACATCCACCTGTTCGGAGGCAATGGGTCGGCAGATGATTCTGGTGAGCACCCTGGTTTCGTCCGTGGATTCGGGCGAGGATGGCTGGATGCCTCCTGTGCCGAACGATGTGCGGCCGTATCCGGCCCTGGACGAGGTGGACCGCGCGATCCTGGCCGAGCTGGCCGCGGATGGGCGTCTGCCCAACAATGCCCTCGCCGAGCGGGTGGGGGTGGCGCCGTCGACGTGCCTGACCCGGACGCGGGCGCTGCGGGACCGGGGCGCGATCCGCGGTTTCCACGCCGAGGTGGACCCGGCCGCGCTCGGTCTGCCGTTGCAGGCGTTGGTGTCGGTGCGGTTGACCGCGCACGAGCGGGCGGCCGTGGACGCCTTCCGGGCCCGGTCGGTGCGGCTGCCGGGGGTGGTGTCGGTGTTCCACGTGGCGGGTGCGGAGGATTACGTGCTGCACGTGCGGGCGGCGTCCGGTGACGCGTTGCGCGACTTCGTGCTGGACCACCTGGCGGTCGACCCGGTGGTGCAGCACACCCAGACCAGTCTGATCTTCGAACAGGCACGTGGGATGGGGTGAGCGGCGGTGGAATGAACGGGCGGGCCGGGGAGTTGGCACTGCGTGTGATCACCGTACCGTTGTCTGTTCTTGATCTTGCCCCGGTCGCCAGGGGCACCACCGCTGGCGCGGCCCTGGCGGCGACCACCGAGTTGGCCCGTCGTACCGAGGAGTTGGGCTACCACCGGTTCTGGGTGGCCGAGCACCACAACATGCCGGCGATCGCCAGCTCCGCCCCCGCGGTGCTGCTGGCGCACCTGGCGGCGAACACGTCGACGATCCGCCTCGGGTCGGGCGGAGTGATGCTGCCCAACCACGCGCCGCTGGTGGTGGCCGAGCAGTTCGGCACCCTGGAGGCGCTGCACCCCGGTCGGATCGACCTGGGCATCGGCCGGGCGCCGGGCACCGACCAGGTGACCGCGCTGGCGTTGCGGCGCACCATGGAGGGCCTGTCCGCGGAGGGTTTCCCGCGCGAGCTGGCCGACCTGATGAACTACTTCAGCGGCGAGAAGCCGGGGCAGATCATCGCCACGCCGGGTCGCGGTGAGCAGCCGGCCGTGTGGCTGCTGGGTTCCAGCGGTTTCAGCGCCCAGCTCGCCGGCCTGCTGGGTCTGCCGTTCTCCTTCGCGCACCACTTCAGCTCGGCGAACACCCTGCCGGCGCTGGCCCTGTACCGGCAGCACTTCCGGCCGTCGCAGTGGCTGGACGAGCCGTACGCGATGGTGGCGGTCAACGCGGTGTGCGCGGAGACCGACGAGCGGGCCGAGTGGCTGGCGGGGCCGAGCGCGCTGTCGTTTCTGAAGTTGCGCTCCGGCCGGCCGGAGCCGTTGTCGACGCCGGACGAGGCGGCCGCCTACCCGTACTCCGAGATCGAGCGGGAGTTCATCCTGCAGCGCCGCGACGGTCAGGCGATGGGTTCGCCGGAGACGGTGCGCCGGCAGCTCACCGAGCTGGTGGAACGCACCGGCGCGGACGAGCTGATGCTGACCACCCTGGTGTACGACGTCGCCGACCGGGTGCGGTCGTACGAGTTGATCGCCGAGCAGGTGGCGGGCGGTCTGCACCGGGACGCATGAAACACGATCTTCACGTCAGCGTCACCCCGCCGACCCCGACGCTGCCTAATGTTGGTTCCGGTGGTGGTACGGCATCCCCGGTCGGGACGGGTCGGGAATGCCGCGGTGTGGCGCACCGGGCCGGAGCTGAGCGGATTCCGCGGCTGCGGCCCGGTGCCTGCCACCCTAGGCGACCCCGTTCGGGACCGCCAGGGGTCAAATCAACGTAGGTAGATGTTCGGGGTGGGTGGGCTGGCCATCTGGTCGCCGATGAAGAACCCCGGGTGTGGCGGCTGGTTGTAGGCGGTGTTCTGCCACGCGATCGCCACCCGATACTGCGGGTCGTGCATCAGGGTGTGGATCCGGGTGCTGGTCGGCGTGGGCGTGCTGTAGATGCGCAGGGCCCGGCTGTCGCTGGTTCGCCAGATCACCTCCTCCCGCCAGTCGCCGAGGATGTCACCGGAGAGCGCCGGTGTGGACTTGGTGCCGTTGTTGGACGCCACCCCGCTGCCGTCGAGCAGTCGGGTCTCGCCACCGGTGCCGTACTTGTCGATCTTCGTGCCGTCGAGCAGTTCGCGTACCGGATCACCGTCCCACCAGGCGAGGAAGTTCGCCGACGACGGCTTGCGGCCGATGTTCTGACCTCTGGTGTTGGCCAGGCCGGCAACCGCTGACGACCACGACTCCGCGCCGGGGCTGCCGGCCCAGATGTCCGCGGAGACGCCCCGGCCGTTGTCGCCGGAGGCCGGCGTGGACCAGAGGATCTGACCGGTACGCGCGTCGGCGAACCAGGAGCTGGGCTTGCTGGCGTCCTCGTCGACCTTGAAGACCTCCAGGCCGGCGCGGCCCGGGTCGAGGTCACCGACGTGCATGGCGTCGCCGTGCCCGTTGCCGGTCGAGTAGAGCAGCCGGCCGTTGTCGTCGATGGTGGCGGCGCCGTAGACGATCTCCTGACGGCCGTCGGCGTCGACGTCGGCGACGGAGAGCTGGTGGTTGCCCTGGCCGGCGGCTGCGCCGTTGCCGGAGGAGTTCGAGTCGAACGTCCAGCGCCTGGTCAGCGTGCCGTTGCGGAAGTCCCACGCGGCGATGACCGCGCGGGTGTAGTAGCCCCGGGCCATGACCAGCGACGGGCGTTGCCCGTCCAGGTACGCGGTGCCGGCGAGGAACCGGTCCACCCGGTTGCCGTACGAGTCGCCCCAGGACGACACGGTGCCGCGCGGCGGGTCGTAGCTGACGGTGGAGAGCACCGCGCCGGTCTGGCCGTTGAACATGGTCAGGTACTCCGGACCGGCCAGCACGTAGCCGCTGGAGTTGCGGTGGTCCGCCGACGACGAGCCGATGAGCTGGCCGGTGCCGGAACGGGTGCCGTCGGCGGTCTTCATGGCCACCTCCGCGCGGCCGTCACCGTCGTAGTCGTACACCTGGAACTGGGTGTAGTGGGCGCCGGCCCGGATGTTGCGGCCCAGGTCGATCCGCCACAGCCGGCTGCCGGTCAGGGTGTACGCGTCGACGTAGACGTTGCCGGTGTAGCCGGACTGGGAGTTGTCCTTGGCGTTCGACGGGTCCCACTTGAGCACGATCTCGTAGGTGCCGTCGCCGTTGAGGTCCCCGACCGAGGCGTCGTTGGCGCTGTAGGTGTAGTTCTCCCCGCTGGGGGTGGTGCCGCCGGCTGGGACCTGCAACGGCACGTCCAGGTAGCCGTTGGCGAACTGCAGCGCCGGTGCCGACGCCGCCTGCTCGGCGCCGCCGACCACGGCCCGCACGGTGTACGCCGAGCCGGCCGCCGCGCCGCTGTCCAGATAGGTGGTGGCCCCGGTGATCGGGCTGGCGTTGACCCTGGTCGACCCCCGGTACAGGTTGAACGCCACCCCGGAGGTCTCGGTGCCGAGCAGTCGCCAGGACACCAGGTTGCCGCTGCCGGAACGGACGCTGATCAGCCCCCGGTCCAGGTTCTCCAGCTGTTTCGCCCCGGCCGGCGGTGTGGTGGTCGGAGGCGGGGTGGTCGGAGGCGGCGTCGTGGGTGGTGCCGTGGTGGGTGGCGGGGTGGTCGGCCCGTCGGTGGCCGGGGTGCCGGTGCAGGTGGTGCCGTTGAGCGCGAAGCTGGCCGGCACCGGATTGCTGCCGGTCCACGAACCGTTGAAGCCGAACGCGGCGGTGCCGTTGGCGGCGATGCCGGCGTTGTGGTCGACGTTGCGGGCGGTGACCTGGGCACCGGCCTGGGTGACGACGGCGTTCCACGCCTGGGTGACCTGCTGTCCGGCCGCGTACGACCAGGTGAGGGCCCACCCGTTGACCGGGTCGCCGAGGTTGGTGACTGTGACGTTGGCGCCGAAGCCGCCCTGCCACTGGTTGGTGATCTGATAGTCGACCCGGCAGCCGACGGCGGCGGCCGAGGCGACCACCGTGCCGAGGGTGCCGGCCACGACGGCGGCCGCCGTCGTGCCGGCGAGCAGGATCAGCCGATGTCTGGACGGGTGCATGGACTGCCTCCGAGGATCCGCGGATGATCGCGGCGGCCCACCCGCCCGGCCCGGGACGCGCGGTGGACCCGTCGCGCCGCTACGGCGGCGGACGGCGATCTGATCGGGGGTGAACGCCCTGGAACTCGCGGATCCGACTCACCGCGCATCGTAGGGCAAGCGCTTTCCGCCGTGCAACATCGATGACCGTTGCTGGCTGCCGCTCCGGCCCGCCTTGCCTCCGCCATCGAGGGCTGATCAACTCGTACGGGTGAGCACTCCGCACATGGACCCCGCCGAGTTCCGTCGCGCCGGCCACGCGGTCGTCGACTGGATCGCCGACTACTGGACGACGCTGGCGCAACGACCGGTCACCTCGGCCGACCCGCCCGGCACGGTGGCCGCCGCCCTCCCCACCGCACCACCCACCGCCGGCGGCGAACCGGTCGAGGCGGTCCTCGCCGACCTGGACTCGATCGTCCTGCCGGGGCTGACCCACTGGCAGCACCCGGGCTTCTACGGCTACTTCCCCGCCAACACATCGGGCCCGAGCGTGCTCGGTGACCTGGTCAGCTCCGGGCTCGGTGTCCAGGGCATGCTCTGGGCCACCAGCCCCGCCTGCACCGAGGTGGAGACGGTGCTCATGGACTGGCTGGCCCAACTGATGGACCTGCCGCACCGGTTCCGCTCCACCGGCACCGGCGGTGGGGTCATCCAGGACTCGGCGTCCTCGGCGACGCTGGTGGCCACCCTCGCCGCGCTGCACCGGGCCAGCGGAGGCCGCTGGCGCGACACCGGCATCGACCGGCGCTACCGCGCGTACACCTCCGTACACGGGCACTCCTCCATCGAGAAGGCCGCCCGGATCGCCGGACTGGGCACCGACGGCATCCGGCCGATCGACGTCGACCCGGACAGCCAGGCACTGCTGCCGGGCGCGCTCCGCGCGGCGATCGAGGCCGACCTGGCCGCCGGGGACGTACCCGCCATCGTGGTGGCGACAATCGGCACCACCTCCACCACCGCCATCGACCCGCTGCCGGAGATCGGTGCCATCTGCGCCGAGTACGGGATCTGGCTGCACGTGGACGCCGCGTACGCGGGCGCCGCCGCCGTCTGTCCCGAACTGCGGTGGTCGCACGCCGGCCTGGAGTACGCCGACTCGTACTGCTTCGACCCGCACAAGTGGCTGCTCACCGGGTTCGACTGCGACGCGTTCTGGGTGGCCGACCGCGCCGAGCTGGTCGACGCGCTGACCGTACTGCCGGAGTTCCTGCGCAACGCGGCCTCCGAGTCCGGCGCGGTGATCGACTACCGGGACTGGCAGGTGCCGCTGGGCCGACGGTTCCGCGCCCTGAAACTGTGGTTCGTCATCCGCTGGTACGGCGCCGAAGGGCTGCGGGCACACATCCGCTCCGGCGTGGCGCTTGCCGACCGGTTCGCCCAGCGGGTCCGCGCCGACGACCGGTTCGAGGTGACGGCGGCGCACCCCTTCTCGCTCGTCTGCTTCCGACTGCGCGCCGACGACAACGCCAACGCGGCACTGCTGGCCGCGGTCAACGCCACCGGACGGGTGCACCTGACGCACACCCGCGTCGCCGGCCGCTACACGCTACGGCTGGCGGTCGGCTCGCCCCAGACCACCGAGGCGCACGTCGACGAGGCCTGGACACTGCTCGCCGAGACGGCCGACAACCTGCGTTCCCCCTGACTTCTGTCGCCCCGTCGCCCGTCGCCACGCGCGCCCTTTACTCGCGCCCCGCGCCCCGCGCCCCGCGCCAAGATCGTCGCAACTTCGGGGATGTTGCTGCCTCAGACACCGCGGGAGACAGCAATATCCCCGATCTTGCGCGGATCTTGACGACGAACACCATCACCGAAAGACCGGGGGCGGGGTGTGGGGCGCACGCGGCGCCAAGGTCACGCTCGATCCAGGATGTAGTGGCCACGAAGCGTCGAGAAGGCCACTACATCCTGGATAGTGCACGATCTTGGTGACCCAACCCTGACAGTCGCGGCGCCAACCGGGTCCCACCGCGCACCCCACCCCCGCACAGCACCCGCCGTCGATCATGGAGTTGTGGTACCTCACCGTCGGGGCAAGGCCGGACCACGGGGCAAGGCCGGAAGCGGAACGGGGTTCAGCGTGGCGTGGGCGTACCCGTGGCGGCCAGATCGGCCGCTACCGCACCGGTGGTAGCAACGTCGGGCAGCTCGGCGGGAACGGTCGCGGCGGAGGGAGCGCTCGCGGCTTCGGCGCGGGCGCGTCGGGTGCGGCGGAGTGCCCGCACGGCCAGCACCAGGGCGGCCAGCCAGCCGGCGGCCAGCAGGACGTACACGACCGGGCGGACCGGGCCGTCGAGGTCGGCGGAGCGGATCAGCGTGCGGGCGTTGGTCAGCACGATCACGCCGCCGATCGCCGCACCGAGCAGTTGGGCGGGCACGATGCGCACCAGCCAGGCGGCCAGCGGGGCGGCGATGAGCCCGCCGATCAGCAGCGCGGCGACGGTGGGGAGCAGGAACCCTTCGGAGCCCAGCCCGATCAGGAAGCCGACACTCGCCGCACCGGCCACGACGAACTCGGCGGTGTCCACCGAGCCGATCACCTTGCGGGGCTCCATGCGGCCGGAGACCAGCAGCGCCGGGGTGGCCACCGGACCCCACCCGCCGCCACCGGTGGCGTCGACGAAGCCGGCGACCAGGCCCAGGGGGCCGAGGAAACGTCCGCGCAGTCGCCCGCCGACCCGATCGGTGCGCAGCGGTCGGGCGAAGCGGACCAGCAGGTACGCGCCGAGGGTGAAGAGGATGCCGGCCATCCACGGCGCGGCCACCTCGGTGGAGATCGAGCTGAGCAGGGTGGCACCGGCGAAGGCACCGATGGCGCCGGGCAGGGCGATGCGGGTCACCACCCGCCAGTCGACGTTGCCGAAGCGCCAGTGCGCGACCCCGGCGGCGAGGGTGGTGCCGATCTCGGCCAGGTGCACCGAGGCCGAGGCGGCGGCCGGGGCGACCCCGGCGACCAGCAGCAGAGTGGACGAGGTCAGCCCGTACGCCATGCCGAGCGAGCCGTCGATCAGCTGCGCGACGAGCCCGACCAGAGCGAGTACCAGCAGCTTGCGCACGAGCGCCCCCTGACTTTTCGGTATCTCCTATCGACTTGGTCGACAATGCGGCACGGGGCGGCCGGGGTCAAGCCTCTGATCGGTGGATGGGACGCCCACCGTGCGACGCACCGCTGTCGATGCCGACCGGCAACCACCGCGAGTGGAGGATCGGCGTGGCGGGCGCGAGGGGCGGGTGGCGCGGGGCCCGGGACGGGGCCGGTGCTCAGATCCAGGCGCGCGGGTCGGCGACCAGTTCGGTGATACGCGGGGGCAGGGTGCCCGCGGCCACGTCGGCGACGCTTACCAGTTCCAGGATCTCCCGTTCGCTGGCCCGCAGTGCGATCCAGACCTCCTGGAGCGCGCGGGCCGGGCCGTGGTAGCCGAGCTGCTCGGGGCGTTGCCCGCGGACGTGGGCCAGCGGCCCGTCGATCACCCGGATCACCTCGGCGAGCGAGATCTCCGCGGCGGGGCGGGCCAGCCAGTAGCCGCCCTCCGGGCCGCGCTGGGCGTGCACGATGCCGCCCCGGCGCAGTTGCAGCAGGATGCTCTCCAGGAACTTCGGCGGGATTTCCTGGGCACGGGCGATCTGGTCGGCCGTGACGGGCCGGCCGCGCCCAGGACCACTGGCCGTCGCGGCAAGCTCGGCGGCCGCGCGGAGGGCGTAGTCGACCCGGGCGGAGAGGCGCATGCCGGCAAGGTTAGCCCCCGGTCAACCGGCCGGGCGGGCGACCCTCGGCCGATCGGACACGCATCGATGGAATTCGCGTCATTCACGCCCGTTCCGACTGTCGTCGAGGACCAGTCAAAGCACGCCATGATCCACCGTAAGGTGGGGGCCGAAATGCCGGTATGGAGCGTCCTTATGCTGGGCGGGGGGTACGACCGCCAGACCGTTGCGGCGGTGCCGGTCCGCAGATCGACAAACATCGGGGGAAGGCAACACGATGACCGATATCGCCACACGCACCTGGGATGGCATGACCATCCCGGTCGCCGGCACCTATCTTCTCGATCAGGCGCACAAGCGGATCGGTTTCCTGTCCCGGCACATGATGGTGAGCCCGGTGCGCGGCGAGTTCGCCGAGGCCACGGCACAGATCTTCGTGGCGGAGGACCCGCTGCTCTCCTCGGTGACGGCGACCATCGCGTCGGCCAGCATCACCACCGGCAGCAGCGACCGGGACACGCATCTGAAGAGTGCCGACTTCCTCGATGTGGAACGCTATCCCGCGCTCGAATATCGAAGCACCGGCATCAGGTGGCAGGGCAACGAGGACCCCATCTTTCAATGGGCCCGGCTGCGCAGCCATCGGCTCGGTGGACGTGGCCGGAGTCCGATTGTTCCGCCGCAGTCCGACGGCGCGCCGGGTCGATTCGTGCTGACCGGTGAGTTGACCGTGAAAGGAATCACCCGGGCTGTCGACCTGGAGGTGAATTTCGGCGGCGCCCGTCGTGATCCGTACGGGCAGAACATCTTCGGGTTCAGCGCGACGGCCGAGATCAACCGCGAGGATTATGGCCTGCTCTGGAATGTCATGCTGGAGAGCGGCGGGGTCCTGGTCGGCAAGACGGTGCAGATCGAGATCGCGGGCGAGGCGATCCACCAGGCCTGACCGAGGCCATCCCCGCCAGGTCCTGGCGGGGACGTGTCGAGAGCGTCAGGCGCCGACGCGGCGCAGGAGACCCTCCTGGACGGCGCTGGCGATCTGCTGGCCGTCCGTGGTGAACATCCGGCCGGTGGCCAGCCCACGCGCGCCGGACGCCGACGGGCTCAGACAGTCGTAGAGGAACCACTCGTCGGCGCGGAACGGCCGGTGGAACCACAGCGCGTGGTCGAGGCTCGCGCCGACCAGCCCGCCCGGCCCCCACACCTCGCCGTGCACGGAGAGCACCGAGTCCAGCAGGGTGAGGTCCGAGGCGTAGGTGAGCGCGCAGGCGTGCAGCAGCGGATCGTCGGGCAGTTTGCCGTCGATACGCATCCAGACGCGCTGGTGCGGGTCGGCCGGCCGGTCGCCGGGACGGACCCAGCCGGGCTCGCCGACGTAGCGCACGTCGATCGGCCGCGGGATCTGACCCCACATGCCGAGCCGCTCCGGGTATCGGGAGAGCCTGTCGCTCATCGTCGGGACGTCCTGCGGCGGCGGCACGTCCAGCGGAGTCGGGGCCTGGTGGTCCAGACCCTCCTCGGCCCGTTGGAACGACGCCGACATGAAGAAGATCGGCTTGTCGTGTTGGAGCGCGACCGCGCGGCGGACCGAGAAGGACCGGCCGTCGCGGATGTTCTCCACCTGGAAGGCGATCGGTTCGACCGGGTCGCCGGGGCGGACGAAGTAACCGTGCAGCGAGTGCACGAACCGCTCCGGGTCGACGGTGCGGCCGGCGGCGACAAGCGCCTGACCGGCGACCTGGCCGCCGTACACCCGTTGTGGGCCGACCGGGGGGCTCATCCCCCGGAAGGCCATCTCCCCGGTCGGGTCGAGGTCCAGCACTTCCAGCAGCTGGTCGACAGCCGCCTGGCCGACCGCGACCCGACCGTCGCTCACTGCAGCGCCCGCGCCGACGCCGCGTCGACAAGCGAGCCGAGCTGGTGTACGCGCAGCGTGTTGGTCGAGCCGGGGGTGCCGGGCGGGCTGCCCGCCACGATCACCACGTAGTCGCCGGGGTTGGCCCGGTCGAGGCCGAGCAGCGCCTGGTCGACCTGGCGGAACATGTCGTCGGTGTGCTGCACGAACGGCATCAGGAAGGTCTCCACGCCCCAGGTGAGGGCGAGCTGGTCGCGCACCTCGGGGACCGGCGTGAAGGCCAGCAGCGGCAGGTCGCAGTGCAGGCGGGACAGCCGTCGGACGGTGTCACCGGTCTGCGAGAAGGCGACCAGGGCCTTGGCGTTGATGGCCCGGGCGATCGACGAGGCGGCGACGGTGAGCGCGCCGCCGTGGGTACGCGGGTCGTGCTGCAACCGCGGCACGCCGATCGAGCCGGCCTCGGTGGTCGTCACGATCTTGGCCATGGTGCTCACGGTCAGCACCGGGTACTTGCCGACGCTGGTCTCGCCGGAGAGCATCACCGCGTCCGCGCCGTCGAGCACCGCGTTGGCGACGTCGGAGGCCTCCGCCCGGGTGGGCCGGGAGTTTTCGATCATGGAGTCGAGCATCTGGGTGGCCACGATGACCGGCTTGGCATTTTCCCGGCAGAGCTGCACGGCGCGCTTCTGCACCAGGGGGACCTGGTCCAGTGGCATCTCGACACCGAGGTCACCGCGGGCGACCATGACGCCGTCGAAGGCCAGCACGATGGCCTCGAGGTGCTCCACCGCCTCCGGCTTCTCGACCTTGGCCAGCACCGGGCGGAAGACGCCCTCCTCGGCCATGATGTTGTGGACGAGCTTGATGTCCTCGGCCGAGCGGACGAAGGACAGCGCGACCAGGTCGACGCCGAGACCCAGCGAGAAGCGCAGGTCCTCGGCGTCCTTCTCGGACATGGCGGGCACGCTGACCGCCACGTTGGGCAGCGAGACGCCCTTGTTGTTGGAGACCGGGCCACCCTCGGTGACCAGGCAGCGGATGTCGTTGCCGGTGACGTCGGTGACCTCCACCGCGACGCGACCGTCGTCGATCAGCAGGCGGTCACCGGGCTTCACCTCGTGCGGCAGCTTCTCGTAGGTGCAGGAGACCCGCTCCTTGGTGCCCAGGATGTCGTCGCCGGTGATCACGACCGAGTCGCCGGTGCGCCACTCGTGCGGGCCGTCGGCGAACTTACCGAGCCGGATCTTGGGGCCCTGCAGGTCGGCGAGGACGGCCACCGGCTTACCTGCCGCCTCGGACGCCTCCCGGACGAGTCGATAGACCGACTCGTGGTCGGCGTGGCTGCCGTGGCTGAAGTTGAGCCTCGCCACGTTCATGCCGGCCTCGACGAGACCCCGGATGCGCTCCGGGGACGAGGTGGCGGGACCAAGGGTGCAGACGATCTTCGCGCGGCGTGTCACGCCCATCAGGCTAGTCTCTCCTTCAGGTCGGACTCGGGGCCGACCCATTGCAGGCAGCGGAACATGTGTCGAACGACGCGCGGTGCGCGTCGGGCCGGCGGGCGGAACCGCACCGGGAACGTTGTGGCGACGGGCAACGGCGACCGCGCGCCGGGAATCGTACGCCTCCGTCGGTGTGCGCTGTCGGGGTGCTCCCGAGGAAGGTTCACCGTGGGTGCACCGACGGGGGCAGGGTGGGCACCGCGGTCAGCAGGTCACGGGGGTCGTAGCGGCGCTTGGCCCGGCGCAGTCGCGCCCAGTTCGCGCCGTAGGCGAGCCGGACCCGGTCGGTCTCCTCCGGGGCGAGCAGGTTGGGATAGCCGCCGGGCAGGGCGTGCCCGGCGAGCGCCGTCGAGGTGCGCTCGGCCCACTTCCGGTGCGGCCCGGCCTGCTCGCCGGGCGCCCAGACCGCGATGATCTCGGTCAGCAGGTGGTCGCGGCGCAGACCGAAGGCCGTGTCGGCGAGCCGGACCCGGGTGGCCGCACCGTGGAAGTGGTGCACGGCCAGCGCCGAGAACGGCGAGCTGACCTGCCGGGCCGCGTCGACGAGCGCGTCCGCCACGCCGTCGGTGAGCGCGGGCAGCCAGCGGGTACGCAGCAGGTAGTGGTTGCCGTCGACCATCCCGCCGTCGAACATCCGCAGCGCGTCCGCGTACGGCATCGGGGCGATCTGGTCGACGAGCGGGGTGCCCAACGCGCGCAGCCGGTCCATCCACGGCAGCCCGGCGTCCAGGTCCGGCCCGCTGTAGAACGGGCAGACGAAGACCATCGGCTCACCGGCCGGGCCGGGCAGGAATCCGGTCATCACGGTCAGCTCGTCCGGGGCCTCGGCGATGAGCGTGCCGTAGCCGCGCAGCACGGCGGGCGCCTCGGCCAGCGCGAACATGATCATGCCGGCCAGCACGCCGGGCAGCCGGTGCGCGCGCAGGCGCAGTTCGGTGACCACGCCGAGGTTGCCCCCGCCGCCGCGCAGCGCCCAGTACAGCTCGGCGTCGTGGTGGGGATCGGCGGTGACCCGACGGCCGTCGGCGAGGACCACCTCCGCACCGAGCAGGTTGTCCAGGGTCAGTCCGAACCGGCCGCACAGCGGGCCGTACCCGCCGGCGAGGGTGAGCCCGGCCACGCCCACGTCACCGACCACGCCGGTGGGCACCACCAGGTCGTACGGCCGGGTGGCGGCGAGCAGCTCGGCCGTCGTGGCACCACCGCCGACGGTCACCGTGGCCGCGTCCGGGTCGACCCGGACGGCACGCAGCGCGGTCAGGTCGAGCACCAGGCCGCCGTCGCGCAGTGCCCGGCCGGCCCAGTCGTGCCCGCCGGAGCGGACCGACAGGGGCAGGTGGCAGCGGGCGGCGATGCGTACCGCGCCGGCCACCTCGTCGGTGTCCCGGCAGCTGGCGACCAGGACGGGCGCGCGGTCCACGGCGCCGTTCCAGAGCCTTGTGGTGGCGACGAAAGCGGGATCGCCCGGCTCGTGCAGCCGGTCACCGAGCAGGGCCCGCAGGCGGGCGGTGGCCGTCGCGACATCGGCGGTGGCGGCGGAGAGCATGGCGACTCCTCGACCGGGCCGACCTGACGCTTCCGGGTGCGCCCCGGCGGCGGCCCGCACTGGGCGCGACCGTAGCACCGGCACGCCGCCGGGCGCCGTCGCCATCACGACAGCGCCTCGACTGACCGACAGCTCAGCTCTCGGTCTTGACCAGTGGGAACTCCAGGGACCCGGCCGGGCAGAGGAAGGTGAGCACGTCCACCCGGTAGAGCCCGGCCTGCACCGCCGGGTCGGCCTCCAGCACGCTGCGGACGTCGTCGACGCTGCCGGTACGGGCCAGTCCGAAGCCGATCGGCGGTTCCGGCTCGCGGGCCGGCCCGTCGACCGAGCCGGCGACCAGGATGATCCCGCCACGCTGCAACGCCTGCATGTGCTCGGCGTGCTCCGACTGCAACCGCTGCACGGTCTCGGCGGGCAGGGCCCGACCGGCCGCGCCGGGATAGATCACGATGCACTCGTACGTGTCGAGCGCGAAGTTGACCTGCGGCACTCCCATCGGTGCTCCCTCCGCCGTCGCGCCGGACGGCACCGGCCCCCGCCAGCGTCGCACGGACACCCCGGTCGTACCGGGTGCTTCCCGGCAATCCGCCTCGAACCGCACAGGGCGTGTCCACGCACACAGTCGGCCGACGAGCGGCATGCCCGTCGACTTCCGGGGGATGATCTAGCCATGGCGACAAACATCAGTGAGCAGCCCGCGAAGGCGTCCGGCACGTACCGGATCGGCGGGGACGTCACCGTCAACCGGCTCGGTTACGGGGCGATGCAGATCACCGGCCCGGGCGTCTGGGGCGACCCGAAGGACCCGGCGGAGGCGGTCCGGGTGCTGCGCCGGGCCGTGGAGCTGGGCGTGACGTTCATCGACACCGCCGACTCGTACGGGCCGTTCGTCTCGGAGCTGCTGATCCGCGAGGCCCTGCACCCGTACGCCGACGACCTGGTCATCGCGACCAAGGCCGGGCTCACCCGCTCCGGCCCGGGCGACTGGCGTGCGGTGGGCCGCCCGGAGTATCTGCGTCAGCAGTGTGAGCTGAGCCTGCGCCACCTCGGCCTGGACACGATTCCGCTGTACCAGTTGCACCGGATCGACTCGAAGGTGCCGCTTGCCGACCAGTTGGGTGAGCTGGCGCTGTTGCGACAGGAGGGCAAGATCCGACACATCGGGCTGTCCGAGGTGAGCGTCGCGCAGATCGAGGAGTCCCGCAAGATCACCACGATCGCCTCCGTACAGAACCTGTACAACCTCGCCAACCGCAGCGCGGAGGACGTGCTGGAGTACTGCGAGCGCAACGACCTCGCGTTCATCCCGTGGTTCCCGATCGCCACCGGCGAGCTGGCCCGCCCGGGCGGGCCGTTGGACGCGATCTCCACCGCGCACGGCGCGTCGCCCGCGCAGCTCGCGCTGGCCTGGCTGCTGCGCCGCTCGCCGGTGATGCTGCCGATCCCCGGTACGTCCTCGGTGGCGCACCTGGAGGAGAACGTGGGCGCGGCCGACGTGCGGCTGACCGACGACGAGTTCGAGTCGCTGGCCAAGGCGAGCTGACCCGCCGGTGCGGACGCCGCCGGTCAGTCGGCGGCGTCCGGGCCGGGCTCCCGGGCGGCCCGCAGCGCCTCGGTCGCCTGGGCCAGCAGGCGAGCCGAATCGGTGCGGCCACTCACCTGCAACTCCACCTCGGTGTCCCCGGCCTGGATCCGGATGCTGGCCTCGGTGCGCTGCTGGTCGACCCAGGACTGCAACAGGTTGAACAACCCGGGGAGCAGCGCCTGGGCCAGCACCGCGATGATCACCGCGTCGCTGAAGCCTCCCCGTCCCCCGCCGCCGCCCTGGCGGACCAGCGGTCGGTACTGCGGGTTGCGGTGGATCCAGTCGAGCAGGGCGACAGGTGGCGCCTGCCGGTGCCGCGGACTGATGGTCAGCCGGACGGGCTGCCGCGCGGCGGTGTCACTGTCGGTCACGGTTGCTCCCGGTCAGTTGGTGGCGGGGCGGAATTCGACGGTGTCCCCGTCGGCGGTGGCGACGCCCGTCACGGTCAACGTGTCCTCGTCGGTGAACGGCGAGGCGGTGCCGAAGTACGTGGTGGTGCCGCTGACCTGCACCCTGCCCCGGGTCTCGGACGGCGTGGTGACCTGTGCGCTGGCCGGGCCGGTCAGTTCGACGGTGATCTTCGGGTATTCCAGGATCTTCCAGGTCACCTTCTGCGCGGAGCCGCCGTAGTAGCGGAACGGGCAGCCCGGCGGTGCGGCGACCGTCTGCTTGGCGCACTCGTCCAACCAGGCGCGGACGCGGGCCTCGACGGCCTCGCCGGCCGCCGGCTTGAGCACCGGGGTCAGTTGCAGCACGGCGGCGCTCTCCCCCGGGCCGACCACCACGGTCTGCGCCGGCGTCTCGCTGAGCGCGCTGGACGGGCCGGTCGCGGTGTAGACGCCGGGCAGCAGCACCAGCGGGGGGCCCTCGGTGGCGACCGGCAACTCCACCCCGTTGAGCCGCACCCCGGGGTCGGCGATCAAGGTGTTGAGCGGTGTCGGCCCACCGCTCACCCGCCAGCCGTGGAACAGCCCGGCGGTGGTCTCCTCCTCGCGGTGCAGGGTGAGGGTGGCGGTCTCCCGCGCGTCACCCAGCCGGTACGCCACGGTGGCGGTGGCGGTGTCGCCGTCCCGGTCCAGCTTGGTGATGTCGATGTCGGTCGGTGGCTGGTAACCCTCGCCGCGCAGGAGTTGGGCGAGCAGCTTGGTGTCGGTGTCGCTGCCCCGGTCGGTCAGGAAGCCGAGCGCGGCGTCGCTGTCGCGGTCGGCGAGCGCGGAGAAATAGCCGTCGACCGCGGCCTGCGGGCGGAAGAACGCCCACTGCACCACGCCGAGCCCGCCGGTGCCGACGCAGGCCGCCAGCATGAGGGCGCCGACCAGCAGCCAGGTGCGACGGGTGCCGACCGGGCCGGAGTGGCCGAACAGCCGCTCGGCGGTGACGGGCTCGTCCGCTCCGGCGGGCACACCGGCTCCGGCGGGCACACCGGCCACCGACGCCCGCTCCAGCGCGTCGAGCCGCAGCTCGTGCGGCGGGTGGGTGGCGCAGACCGCCTCGTCCCAGCCGCTGCGGCCGGTCTCGAAGGACAGCCGCCGCTCCAGGACGCGTCGCATCCCGTCGACGTGCCCGGTGAGCACAGCGCCGAGGTCGGCCCGGTACTCGGCCGCCCGCACGTCGCGGGCGTGCAGCGGCAGCACCACGTAGCGCATGGTGAGCAGCACCGGCCAGAAGAACAGGAAGACCACGAAGTTGGTGCCCGGGTGCGGGAACGTTCGCATCAGCCAGGTCGGCAGCGCGTGCGCGAGGGTCAGCGGCAGGCCCACACCACGGACGAAGGCGCTGGTGATCTCGTCTCCGGTGCGCCAGTGCACCAGCTCGTGGCTGAGCAGCGCGGCGACCTCGTCGTCCGGCTCGGTCAGCACGGCGGTGGTGACCACCACGTGCCGGGCGTACGTGCGGGCGTTGCTCAGAACCGGGTCGTCCTCCATCAGCAGCCGGGGCACGCTGTCCAGGCCGAGCCGCCGGGCGCACTCGTCCAGCACGGGGCGCAGCCGCGCGGACTCCCGGCGGCTGGGCTGGCGGGCACCGGAGACCACCAGCAGACGTGGTTCCAGCAGCACCCGGTAGAGGGTGTAGAGCACCCCGATCAGCGCCGCCGCGGCGACCGTGCCAACGAGACCGGTGACCACCGTGAACACCCCGTTGTCGGCACCCAGCCAGGGCACCACCAGCACGGCGAGGAAACCGATCAGGAACCCGGCGACGAAGCCGGCCACACCGCCGAGCACCCCGCCGGAGCGGGTCAGGAACGCGTCCAGCAGGGAGCCGATCAGCGGGGCGTCGCGCAGCACCTGGGGCACCTGGTCGTCGGCGCCCATCCCGCCGGCGAAGAGCCCGGTGACGGCGAAGGCAAGACCGCCCCAAAACGCCAGGAGCAGCGCGACCGGCAGGTAGAACCAGGTGGCGACGAACGCGCCGAGCACGCCGCGCCAGTCCCGCAGGATCCCGGCGCGCAGCCAGACCAGCGCACTCGGATAGCCGGGTGGCCGATCGGCGAACCCGCCGGTGGATGGTGGGGCTTCGGCGGTCGGTGGTTCGGCCGCCCGGACGTCGAGCTGCGGCACGGTCGGCGGGGTGCCCTCCGGCGGCACGGTGTGCGGCTCGGTCATGCGCGCTGCTCCTCTGGGACGTCACGTCTGTCGCGATTGGACAGCGGCAGCAGGCTATCGAGTGCGTCCGATGGCGCACACCCCCTTTCCCAGGAACGTCGCCCACCCGACATTCACCGTGGCGCGGGCACGCGAGTGGCATGCTGTGGCCGTGGCCGCCGAGGAACCTCCCGAGCGCCAGTTGCGGGTGATGCCGTGGTGGCTGGTGCTCGTCGGCCTGGTGGTCGCCGCCGCGCTGGGCTGGCTGGTGCTGGGCCTGCTGCTCGCCGAGGCCGACCGGGCCGGCCAGCCGGACACCCGCGCCACACTGCGCATCGACGCGATCCGCACCGGCCTGACCGTGGTCGCCGGCACCGGCGGAGGGCTGGCCCTGCTGCTGGCCGCCCGCCGTCAGTGGATCACCGAGCGTGCCCAGCGGCACCAGGAGAGCGTCGCCGCCCGGGACCAGGCGCACCGGGACCGGGTGCAGGCGCACGCCGAGGCGGTGGCCGAGGCCGCACAGCGCCACCAGGACCGGCAGTCCGCAGCCGCCGAGCACGACGCGGCGGAACGCCGGCTGACCGAGCTGTACACCCGGGCGGTCGAGTTGCTCGGCAACGACAGCGCGGCGGTACGCCTCGGCGGCCTGCACGCGCTGGAGCGCCTCGGTCAGGACAATCCGCGGCAGCGCGCGACGATCGCGGCGGTGCTCTGCGCGTACCTGCGAATGCCGGCGCCGGACGGCGAGCCGCGCGAGACGGAGGTCCGGCGCACCGCGCAGCGTGTGCTCACCCGGCACCTGCGCGCGGACGACGCGAACCGCTGGCCGGAGCTGACGCTCGACCTGACCGGTGCGGCGCTCGTCGACTTCGACGCCACGGGCTGCACGCTCGTCGACGCGACCTTCACGGGGGCGACGTTCACCGGCACGACCACCTTCGCGGGTGCGACGACGCGGGGGCCGCTCCTGCTCGGGGCGGCCACCTTCGGCGACGTGAGCTTCGAGGGTCTCGCGGCCGACGGTGCGGTCCTGCTGGACGGCGTGCGCGTCGGCGGTCTGGCCAGCTTCGACGGGGCCACGTTCGCCGGTGAACTGTCCTGCCGGCGATCCAGCTTCGCCGGCCTGACCTCGTTTCGCCGAGTGACCTTCGGTGAGCCGAGCAGCTTCGACGCGACCCGCTTCGAGGACGCCACGACGTTCCGGGAGGCCGTCTTCGACGCCGCCCTGTCGATGGAGCACACCGAGTTCGGTGGCTCGGCCAACTTCCACTCCGTCCGTTTTCGGCACATGGCGCTGTTCCGCTGGACGTTGTTCGGCGCGGAGGCGTTGTTCGACCGGGCCCGCTTCACCGACGCCGCGAACTTCGGCCGGGCCCGGTTCCACCGCATGGCCAGCTTCCGCGACGCACAGTTCAGCCGGCCACCGCAGGTCGATCAGGCCCGGGCGATGGTCGATCTCGGTCACCGCTGGCCGGCGGGCACCGTGGTGGAACGGCTCGACGACGAGTGGCTGCTGCTTGTCGACCGCTGACGCGGGTCAGCGGGTCGGAGCGCGCAGGCCGTCCAGGGCCACGCCGAGCACCCGGTCGCGTTGCTCCGGTGACGGGAACTGGGCCATGGTGAGGCCGCTGATCAGGCGGATCACGTCGTCGAAGCTGACGTCGGCGCGGACCGCGCCGGCACCCTGGGCGCGGCGCATCAGCGGCTCACCGGCGGCGTAGATCTCCGTCCGGCAGCTCGCGAAGATCTCCGAGTCGTGCAGCAGCTGCTCGGCGAGCGCCCGCTTGGTGGCGACGTACGCGACGAACCGGTGCAGCCAGGCGACGAGCGCGTCCCACGGGGGCAGCTCGGCCAGGTCCTCGGCGGAGCGGCTCAGCGCCCGGACCTCCTCGACGTAGACGGCCTCGAACAGGTGCCGCCGGCTGGGGAAGTTGCGGTAGAGCGTGCCGATGCCCACCCCGGCCCGCCGGGCCACGTCCTCCAGGGAGGCGGCGGCGCCGTTCTCGGCGAACGCCTCGCGCGCCGCCCCGATCAGGGCGTCGTAGTTACGCCGTGCGTCGGCCCGCCTGGGCCGCTGGGCGAAGACCTCGGGCGCCTGCCCCGCGCTGGTCATGACGTGCGTCACCTCACCCCGGTTGCATCCGGAGGTAACCCTCCGCTAGTTTAGTGGAGGCACCCCTCCGGAATCCCGGAGGCCTGCCTCCGCTTAGCTTACCTCGGTACCCGCCCGATCGCCGCCTGGCCACCCGATCGCCCGGACCCGACAGCCCGGCCCGTCACAGACGGGCTCAGTACGTCATCAGGGGAGTCCTCTCTCGTGGCAGTAACCTCCCGACGCAGCTCGCGCCGGCTCACCTTCACCGTGCTCGCGGCCGGTGCCGGGTTCTTCGCGATGCTCCAGTCGCTGATCACCCCCGTGCTACCGACCATCCAGCAGGATCTGCACACCTCCCAGAACACCGTGACCTGGGTCCTGACCGCCTACCTGCTCTCCGCGTCGATCTTCACGCCGATCCTCGGCCGGGTCGGCGACATGGTCGGCAAGGAACGGACGCTCGTCGTCTCGCTCGCCGCGCTCGCGCTCGGCTGCCTGCTGGCCGCCATCGCGCCGAACATCGGCGTCCTCATCCTCGCCCGGGTCGTGCAGGGCATCGGCGGGGCGGTCTTCCCGCTGTCGTTCGGCATCATCCGCGACGAGTTCCCGGCCGCGCGGGTCTCCACCGCCGTGGCCGCCATCTCGGCGATCGTCGCCGTCGGCGGTGGCCTGGGCATCGTGCTGGCCGGCCCGATCGTCACCACGCTGGACTACCGCTGGCTGTTCTGGATCCCCATGGTCGTGGTCGGGCTGACCGCCGTGGCCGCCTACCTGTTCGTGCCCGAGTCGCCGGTCCGCACCCCCGGGCGCATCGACTGGCGCGCCACAGTGCTGCTCTCCGGCTGGTTGGTGGCGCTGCTGCTGCCGATCAGCCAGGGCGCGGCCTGGGGCTGGACCTCCACCCGGGTGCTCGCCCTGCTGGCGCTCGCCGTGGTGCTGCTGGTCGGCTGGCTGGTCGCCGAACTGCGCTCCAGCAACCCACTCATCGACATGCGGATGATGCGCCTGCCCGGCGTGTGGACCACCAACCTGGTCGCCCTGCTCTACGGCGCGTCGATGTTCTCCGTGTACGCGTTCCTCCCGCAGTTCGTGCAGACCCCGACCGCCGCCGGCTACGGCTTCGGGGCGAGCATCAGCCAGGCCGGTCTGCTCATGCTGCCGATGCTCGTCGCGATGTTCGTCGCCGGTCTCGTCGCCGGCCGGCTCCAGGCCGTCTTCAGCGCCAAGGCGCAGCTCGCCACCGGCGCCGCGTTCAACGTGGCCGCCTCCGCGATGCTCGCCGCCGCCCACGACACCCGCTGGGAGGTCGGTATCGCCGGCGGCCTGGTCGGCCTCGGCATCGGCCTGGCCTTCGCGTCGATGGCCAACCTGATCGTCGCCAGCGTGCCGGCCAGCCAGACCGGCGTGGCGACCGGCATGAACGCCAACATCCGCACCATCGGAGGCGCGATCGGCGCCGCCGTCGTCAGCGGCGTGATCACCGCCCACCCGCAGGCCAACGGCCTACCCCGGGAGGCCGGCTTCACGACCGGGTTTCTCGTCCTCACGGCGATCGCCCTGGCCGCCGCGCTCGCGGCCCTCGCCGTCCCGTCCGCCCGGCGGAAGACGGCCGGTCGCCGGCCGTCCACCGCGACGATCGTCGAGTCGGAGCTAGCCGGCGAGTTCGCCACCATGCCGGCGACCCGCTGAGGAAACGTGCCAAAGCCCGGTCGGTTCGCCGCCCGGGCTTTGCCATGTCCGGGAGTACGCTGGCCGCTTCCCGTTGGTCGTCTCATGGATGTGCCCATGTCTGAACTGCTGTCCGCCGACCGCATCGAAGAGCTCGGCTCGCTGGGGCCCGAGAGCCCGGACCCGGCCGCGCTCGTCGCCGAACTGGTCGGCGCCGTCGACGAGGGCCGGGTCGCCGACCCCGACGACACCGGGTACGCCCTGCTGGTCGCCGCGGACATCCTGGAGCAGGCGGGCGACCTGGCCGACGCGCTCGCGCTGGCCACCCGCGCCGTCGCCGAGCAACCCGACGAGGACGCGTACCCCCGGGCGGTGCGCGGCGGTCTGCTGCTGCGCCTCGGCCGCTCCGACGAGGGCCTGGCCGAGTTGTTCGCCCTGCGTCCCCTGCTGGAGACCAACCCCAGCGCCACGTACCTGGTCGACGAGTTGGCCGAATCCGGCCACACCGACCTGGCGCTGGAATGGCTGACCACCGCGCTGGACGCGATCCTGGAACGCACCCGGACCCAGCAGCACGACTCCGAGGACGCCCAGGACGAGGCCGCGGCCATGATCTACGGCCTGACCCAGCGGCGGCACGACCTGCGCGAGGAGATGGGCCTACCCCACGACGAGTACGACAACCTCGCCGACCGGCTGCGCGCCGCGAGCGACCACGCGCTCGACGCCCTCGACGACGGCCCGGCGACGCTGCTGTTCTGGCCGCAGGCCGAGTTCACCGCGCTGCTGCTGCGCTGGCCCGCGCTGGCCGACAGCTACCCCGCGACCTGGGACGAACACCGCGCCCAGATCGAGCGCGCCCTCGTCGAGGCGTCCGGGCTGGGCGGCGCCGACCTGGGCGTGGTCGTCGGCTCCGTCGCCGGGCTGGCGGCCTTCGCCGAACACGAGGGCAGCGACCCCACCGACGAGGAGACCCAGGACGAGTACGCCGACTCCCTCACCGGGCCCGACCTGCGGGCCTGGCCGCCCGGCCGCAACGACGCCTGCTGGTGCGGATCGGGTACGAAGTACAAGAAGTGCTGCCTGCCGCGCTCGCGCGGCTGACTTTGGGCTCGCGGCTGGCGCGGCTGGCCGGCGTGCTCGCCGCCCGCGCGGCTGGCCGGTGTGCTCCCCGCTCGCGCGGCTGGTCCTCAGGACGCTTCGCGGACCCGCAGGTCGGCCAGCCACACCTCGGCGAGGTCGCTGAGCGCGACGCCGAGGACCTCACTGAGGCAGACCACCGTGCCGAACGCGGGTGCCGGGAGCCGACCCACCTCGATCTTGCGGAGGGTTTCCGGCGAGATGCCGGCCGCCAGGGCCACCTCGACGAGGGGGCGGCCACCTCGCGCGGCCCGAAGCGCCGCACCGAGACGTTGACCCGCGGCGATCTGCGCGGGCGTGAGCGGTGGGCGAACCATGTGAGCAGGATAGATCTGCCTCGGCGGAGCGGCAACGCCATCCGGGCGGACGCGCCGAGGCGTGGTATAAATATACCGCTACGGACAGGGAGGGTTGGTCGTGATCGAGCTTAAGTCCCCCGAGGAAATCCAACGGATGGCCGTGACCGGCCAGTTCGTCGGCGAGCTGCTGGCGGAGCTGCGGGAGGTCGCCGCCGTCGGGGTCAACCTGATGGACATCGAGCACCACGCCCGCCGCCGGATCAAGGAGCGTGGCGCCGAGTCGTGCTACTGGGACTACGCGCCGTCGTTCGGCCGCGGCCCGTTCCGCAACGTCCTGTGCCTCTCGGTCAACGACGCCGTGCTGCACGGCCTGCCGCACGACTACGTGCTGCGCGACGGTGACCTGCTGAGCATCGACATGGCTGTCGGGATCGACGGCTGGGTCGCCGACTCCGCGCTGTCGGTCATCGTCGGCACCCCCGCCCCGGACGACCTGAAGCTGATCGAGGCCACCGAGGTCGCGCTGACCGCCGCGATCGACGCCGCGCAGCCGGGCAACCAACTCGGCGACGTCTCGGCCGCCATCGGTGAGGTCGCCCACCGCTACGGCTACCAGGTCAACAACGAGTTCGGCGGGCACGGCATCGGCCGCACCATGCACGAGGCCCCGCACGTCGCCAACAGCGGCCGGTCCGGCCGAGGCATGAAGCTCAAGCCCGGCCTGACGATCGCGATCGAGCCGTGGTTCTGCCGCAGCACCGACAAGATCAAGTTCGACAGGGACGGGTGGACGATCCGATCCGCCGACGGCTCACGCACCGCCCACTCCGAGCACACCGTCGCGATCACCGAGGCCGGTCCGCAGGTGCTGACCACCCGCCCCGGGCAGGGCACCCGGCCGGCCCAGCCCGCTACCGGTCGCCCCACCTCATCTGCGTGATTGATCGAGAATCTTCGTCAGTGCCGAGGGACTATGGCGACCGCAGGTGAGTGACCGGCCGGAGGGTGACGTACGCCACCACCCGTGGTCAGTTTCCCAACGCTCGGACCTTGGCGATCGTCTCCTGCACGTGCTGCTTGGCCGGGTCGCCACCCTGGGATGCGTGCGCGAGCGCCTGACGGTACGCATCGATCATTCCGACCAGCGGACCGGCGGCCACGCCTTCCAGCGCACCGGCCACCAGCGCCCGCGCCTCGGCCGCGTCCTGGGCTGCCGCTGCGGTCTTGGCCTTCGCCTCGTCCAGCTTCTGCGACGCCGGCGCCAACCTCGCGATGATCTGTGCTGCGCTCACGCGCACCCTCCCCGTGGCCGGCCTTCGCCTCCACCACCGCACCGGCGGAGACCACCTGGGAGCGTACGAGATCCGCGCACCCGGCGCGACCGCCCGGTCGCGCATCGGCGATCCCACAGCGGTAGATCTTGGAAGGATTCGGCCCCTCCAGGGGCACCTTCCTTCCAAGATCTCGTGGCGTCCACGGGTTGTTCGGCGACGAACACCCCGAGCCCGTGTACGCCGCGGACCGCCGCACGGCCACGCAGCGCGCTACGGCGACGGCGGCCCGTTCTGCGCCCGGGTGATCAGGTCGTGCAACGGCTTGGTGCCGCTGCCGACCATCACACCGGTGACGACGGCATCGACCCAGACCGCCACCCCGTTCCAGTCGGCGCCGGCGACCGCGTGCAGGACGTAGAAACCGCCGGCACTGGACGCCACGGTGGCCATTCCGCTGGCGAGACCCCAGGCGACGATGGCGCGGTTCGCCTTCGCCCGTGCGACCTTGGCCGTGGCCACGGCGAGCGCCTCGCGGTCAGCCTCGGTGGGGCCGTCGACCCGGCTGTTCACGTCGGTCACCGTCCGGGACAACGCGGCCTCGGCGGCACGTCCCGGCAACCACCGCGAGAACGGTTCCAGGATCCGCTCGACCGCTGCGGCGAAGACCAGCAGGGTAAGGAAGACGCCAGTGGTGTCCTCGGGCTGGATTTTCGCCGCGGAGGCACCGCTGTGCCAGATCATCCAGCCGGCGACAGCGCCGACGGCGATCAGCCCGAACCCCGCGACCACCGCTCCCGGGCCGGCCTGCCGCGACGCGCCGACGACCGACAGCCCTGACTCCTGGTCGGAGCGAGGCGTCGCCGCATCGGCGTTGACCGGCGGTGGAACGGCATTTCCGCCCCCTACCGGCATCGGCTCAACCTGGGTGGACGTGTGTCCCTGCAATTCCCTGACCAACCTTTCGACCTGCCGCTCGCGAGACGTCGAGGCGTGACGTTCAGCGCCTCTGCCTCACCAACGGCACAGCGCACCGTTTGCGCCCGGGGCGCGAGACTACGGCACAGCGGCGAACACAGTGGAGGGCCCGGAGGTGTGGCATCCCTCCCGACACGTTTTCCTTGAAGTCGGGGTGCCCCGGCGGCCCGGACACCCCGACTTCAAGGAAGCCGAGTGGATCGTGCGCGGGCTGGGCTCAGCGCAGGCCGCGGACCAGCAGCAGGTAGGCGCAGTAGGCCATCGGCACCAGCAGGAAGCAGATCAGGAACCCGAGCGGCAGGTAACGCGGCGGGGTGCCGGCGACCATGGCCGGCCGCCCCCACCGGCCCAGTACCAGGTACCCGCCGAAGAACGCCACCGCCGGCAGCCCCGCGCAGATCCACGCGCCGAGGGTGAACCCGTCCACCAGGCCCACGCCGGAGGCGAGCACCAGGGCCAGCACGATCACCCCGGCCGCGGCCCCGCAGCCGGCGTAGACGGCGACCGCCCGCGCCAGCGGCGACCACGTCGGCAGCAGCGCCGGCCGCTGGGCCAGCAACTCCGCCTGCTGCCCGTGCCGGTCGGCCTCGTCGGCCATCCGCCGGGCCAACTCCAGCTCCACCACCGGGTCGACCGCCGCCGCCCGCTGCGCCGGCACCCCGGCGCCCGCCGGGCTCACCGCCGTCGGCAGCGCCAGCCGCGCCTCCCCCGCCGGCACCTCGGGGTACGCCCCGACCCCCGCCCGCCCCGACACGCCGGCTGCGCCGTCGGGCCCCCCGTCCCCGGTTCCGGGTGCCGTCGAAGCCCCGGCAGCGGAGGCCGAGCCAGAGCCAGCCGCGCTGGAACGGGCGGACCCGCCAGTGGAGGCCGGACCTGAGCCGGAGCCGGACGCCGACGCCGAGCCGGACGGTGGGCCGGGCCAGGCTGCGGTTTCGCTCGGGCTCGCCGAACCTGGGGCGGGGCCGGCGGGCGGCTGGTCGATGCCGGTGGCTCGGCCGAGCTGGTCGAGGCGATGCCCCTGGGCGGTCAGCCGCTGGTGCAGGTAGTCGACGGCGGCGTGCAGGTCACGGCGGCGCGCGGACTCGGCGGCGGCGTGCTGCTCACCGGCGCGGTGCTGCTCGGCGAGCTGTCGGGCCAGCGCCGCGTACTCCTCGAAGGACACTGTCACCGCTCCCCGTCCGGCTCGTGCTCCTCGCCGGCGAACGGGACGATCAGCCGGGTGCGCTGGTCGTGCCGGTCGATCAGCAGCGCCCGGTCGGCGCGGGGCGTGTAGGCCTGGTCGTGTGTCCCGAGGTGCAGGGCCAGCTCGCTGCCGGGCACGTTGAGCGCCACCAGGCAGGCGACGTCGTCGCGGTTCTGGGTGCCGCCGAGGTCGTCGGCGAGCCGGCGCAGCCCACGCCACCAGCCGAGCAGGTGCACCCCCTGGCCGGGGCCCTGGCGCAGCAGGGTGCGCAGGTCGTCCAGGCCGGAGCGGAAGGTGCCCGGGTCGGTGGCCCCGAGGACCGGCGCGGCGGCGTCCATGCCGAACACCACCAGGTATTCCCGACCGGTGGGCTCGGCGGCCAGCGCGGCGATGCGCTCGCGCAGCCCGGCGGCGTCGAGACGCGACACCTCGTGGCCGGCGGCCCGGAGGGCGGTTTCGGTGTCGTCGGCGACCCCGGCTGCGGCGGGGACCAGGGAGGCGAGCTGGAATCGGACGTCGCCGGGGGTGTGCTGGCGGGCCAGGCTGAGCGTCGCGGCGCGCAGCACGTCCGCGCCGGCCGGTGCGGTGCCCACCACGGCGAGGTGCCGGCCGGGGGTGGTGTCCATCAGGAACAGCGCGGTGGTGCCGTGCACGTCGACAGTCCGGCCGACCAGGGCCATCGGACGTCGGCCACCGGGGCGCAGCCCGGCGAAGGTGGGGTCGTCCTCGACCCGCGCGGCTTCGTACCCCCTGAAGACCGCTGGTGCCCGCGAGCCCGGCGGGCGGGCCTGCCACAGCTCGTGGCGCAGCGCGGCGAGGTCCGCCGCCGCGGCGTGCGCGTCGGGGAAGCGCAGCACCGTGTCGGCGCCGACCGCACCGGCTGCGGTGTTGACCACGGCGGAGCCGACCGGCAGGGCCGCGGCGGCGGTGTTGAGCTGGTCGAGCACCCCGCCACCGCCGGGCAGTGCCACCCGCAACGCGAACTGGCCGAAGATCGCCTCGGCCCGCCCGTAGAGGGCCTCGATGCCGGTCATGCTCTGGCTGGCCAGCACCAGGTGGATGCCGTACGAGCGGCCCTTGCGGGCCAACTCCTCCAGCAGGTCGACGGATTCGCGGGCCAGCGCGTCGTTGCCGGCGAGCAACACGTGGAACTCGTCGATGACCGCCACGATGCGCGGCAGCGGATTGTCCCGGGGCAGGTCGGCGAGTTTCGTGACGCCGTGGCGCTTCAGCGCGGTGGCCCGGCGTTGCGCCTCCCGGCGTAGCTCGCGCAGGACGGCGAGACCGTACTCGCGGTCGGACTCGATGCCGACGGCGCGGGCGTGGGGCAGCCAGGACGGGTCGCGGCTGGTGGGCACGAACTCGGTGAAGCTCACGCCCTCCTTGAAGTCGAGCAGGTAGAGCTGCAACTCGGCCGGAGAGTAACGGGCGGCCAAGCCGTAGAGGACGTCGAGCAGGAAGACGGTCTTGCCGGCGCCGGTGCGCCCACCGACCAGCCAGTGTGGGGTGGCGTCGTCGAAGGCGAGTGTCAGCGGGGTGTCGAGGGCGACGGTCGGCGCGGTGCCGCCGGCCCGGCCGATCACCGTCCGCAGGCCGTTGGCGGCGGACTCGACCCAGCGCCGCTCGGGCAGCAGGTCGGTGAAGGGCAGCGCGTCGGAACGGCGGGCGGCGGCGGCCAGGTGGTCGGCGAGCGCGCGTACCGACGCCGCCGGCGGATCACCGTCGAGCAGGACGGGAGCGGCGAGACCGGTGCCGTCCACACTGAACGGGGTGCCGGGCGGGTCGCCGACGTGCGCGTACCCCTGGTTGAGCCGAACCGCGGTGGTGCCGCCCAGCGGCGTCGGGGTCTCGCCGGGCAGCCGCGACGGGTGGCCGGCGAGCAGCACGCAGACGGCGGCGGCCGGGCCGGCATGGGTGAGCGCGGCGAGCCGGGCCAGCTCGCGCGGCGGCGGCGCGGCGGTGGCGACCACCACCAGCAGGTGCCGGGCGGCGGGCTGGGCGTGCTGCGCCGCGCGGGCGTGCCGCTCGGCGGAGTCCAGAAGAGCGGCCACCTCGGCCTCGCCGGTCGCCGGTGGGTGCAGCACCCCGGCGTCGAGCAACGGGCGCAGCGGACCGAAGGTGGCGCCCACCGCGGCGGTGTCGATGCCGGCGACCCGGACCTGACCGGGCGGCGCGGTGGCGACCAGCCGCAGCACCAGCGCCCGCAACAACCCGGCGACCTGCGGGTCCCGGACATCGGCGTCCAACGCCAGGTGGTGGCCGCCGCCGAGCGGGACGAGCACCGGGAAGCCGCCGTCCGGGGTGGACGCCGCGCCGATCCGGACCGCGGTCGGCTCGTCGGTCAGCGGCGTGACGCCCGGCGCGGGAGTGGCCAGGGTGCCGCCGAGGTGGGCGAGGCGGGCCACCAGTTCGGCGGTGCCGGCCGGCGCGGCGGCGCTCGGTGCCGCGCCGAGCGCGCCGCGGGCGGTGTCCAGGTGCGACCGGGCCGCCCGGTGGGAGCGGACCGCCTGCTCGTACGCCGACGCGAGCCTGCCCAACCTCTGCCCCCAACGCCGACGGCCGTCTGGTCCCAGGAACCCTAACGGACGGCTGGGACAACCGAACACTCCCAGGGCCTGTGCGGACGTGTCACGCCGGACCGCAGGCCGCCGGGGTGGACGCGTCGGCCACCCCACAGTGGAACACCTCCACCGGCGCCGTCGCCACGTCGGGCACCTGCTCCACCCGCATCAGGGCCAGCCGTTTGTCGACCGGCTCACCCGACTCGGGGGTGAACCGGATCAGCCCGGCGACCCCCGGGTAGCCCTGGCCGGCGTTCTGCCGGAGCACCTCCGCGTGCACACCGACCGGGTTGACCGAGGTCGGCTCCCAGCGTTGCCGGGGGTCGGCGTGGTGCAGCCGGGCGGCGAGGCTCTCCACCGCGCGGATGAGCATCATCGACGCGTCGTAGGAGAGGCTGACCCGCTCGCCGACCTGCCGCTCGGAGCCCGGTCGGCAGCGCGGTTGGTCGAGCAGGTCGTCGGCCTGGATCCAGGACAGGAAGCTGGCCCGGGCGTCGTCGCGCCGGTCCTGGGCAGCCGCCCGCAACGCGGCGCAGGTGGCAAGCGCGGCCTTGGAGACGTACGTGACCGGCAGGTTGCCGGGCGCGGCGGCGCGCAGCCCGGGGTTGGCCATGTAGCGGTTCGCCGAATCGTCGGCGACCAGGTGTCGGGGCGGGTTGGCGCCGCACTCGCGCAGCGCCCGCAGGAAACCGTCGAACTCGGACCAGCGACCCGCGTAGAAGAGCAGACCCGGGTAGCCGCACTCGTCGGTCAACCGTTGACCGGTGCTCCACTTGTCCAGGTGGGTGATCCGTGTGCCGAACCGTTGCCGCAGCCCGTCGACGAGTGTGTTCACGTACAGGTCCTCGCTGAGCGAGCTGCCCTCCAGCGTCGTGTAGTAGACGTGCGCCTGGTCGACCTTCAGCACCTGCTGGGCGTACGTGTCGACGAGCTTCACCTGGTCGGCGTTGGGCGCGGAGATCTGCAGGTAGAGGCGGGAGTTGGCGTCCATCTTGTCGGCGGAGAGGGTGGGCGCCAGCACCGGCAGGCCGACCCGGTTCAGCTCGCGCAACGCGCGGGCGGTGCTGGTCCGGCTCTCCACCAGCCCGACCACCCCGAGCACCGTGGGGTCGTCCCGGGCCAGCTCGGCCAGCATCTCCACGGCCCGGTCGGCGTAGCTCATCTGCCGGCCACCGTTGGCCACCACGATCCGCAGTAGCGCGGCGCCGTCGGCACCGGCCGACTCCTTCAGCAACGCGTACTGGGCGGTGGCCATCCCCTCCAGTTCCTCCCGCTCGGAGACGTACGACTCCTCGTCGGCGCGGGTCCGGTTGCCGGTCAGGGTGCCCAGGTAGACCAGGGTGAGGAAGGGCCGGCGTCGGTCGCTGCGCTGCCAGACCTCCTCGGCGGCCCGGTTCTGCGCGAAGATCCGCCGCTGGATCTTCCGTAGCCCGTCCTGGCCGGGGTCGTTGTTGAACACCTGCGCCGCACTGTCGCTGTAGCCGACGCACTCGCCGCTGCCGGTCACCTCGACCGTGATCCGACCACCGGTGAGCGACGGGTGGCAGCCCGGGCCCCACCGGCTGCCCACCCACACGCCACCCGCGGCCAGCAGCACCAGGCTGAGCGCGGCCGGCAGGAAGCGCCGCGACCACCAGGGCGGGTCGGGTGCGGAGAACGGTCGCATCCCACCGCGCGACGGCGGGCCGGTGTCGGTGTCGTCGGGCCGCAGCGCCACCAGCCAGGCGGCCGGGCGGCGCAGCCGCCGCATCTCCGGCAGCGCCTCGGCCCACTCGTCGTACGCCTCGTCGGCCTCGGTCAGCGGGTGCGGTTCGGGCAGCTCCGGTGGGGGTTGCCCGCCGGACACGACGATGAGCAGCGGGTCGTTGCGGCCGGTCTCGGTACGGACGTCGCCGATCAGGCGGACCAGTTCCCCGCCGACGTTGCCGGGGGCGACGTGATCGAGCAGCAGCGCCGGGTACGCGGTGCGCCGCCAGTCCGAGGGTCGCCACGGCCGACGCCGGTACGCCTGCCGCAGGTCCTCCAGGAACGCGTGCAGCAGCAGCTTGTTGACCTGGTCGGGTTGCTCGCCGTCGCGCCACCCGGCGGTGAGTCGCTCGGCGAAACCGAGGAACGTGACCGACTGCCGGGGTGCGAGGTACTGCTGGCGCATGAACCAGGTGTAGTGCCGCCCGAGCACCGGCACCCGGCCGGAGACGGCGGCCCGGAAGACCACGCTCGGCACGGCACGGCGGACCAGCCAGAGCAGCACCTGCGAGACGATGCTGACCGCGTCACCACCGGAGGGCATCGCCTCCGGGGTACGCGGGCCGCGACGGTCGCGTAGCCGGCGTACCAGGGCCGCCCGGCTGTCGTCGGCGTCGACGCCGAAGGTGAGGCTCTGGTGCATCAGCCAGTCGGCGAGCGGGTAGTGCCGGAAGCGCAGCCGCGCGGCACCGAACGCCTCCAGGGAGAGCTGCCGGTGCAGCTCGCGTAGCAGCGCCGGCACGTCTCCGGCACCCGGCGGCACGTCGGCGTCCAGCACGGCGTGCGGCACCCGCCGCCGGGGCCCCTGGCCGAGGAACCGGCGCAGCGGCACCATCAGATCCGAGGCGTCGGAGCGGCCCAGGGTGTCCGAGCCGACCTTGGTGTCCGAGCCGACCAGGGTGTCGGAGCGGCCCAGGGTGTCCGAGCCGACCTTGGTGTCCGAGCCGACCAGGGTGTCGGAGCGGCCCAGGGTGTCCGAGCCGACCTTGGTGTCGGAGCGGACCTGGGTGTCGGTGCGGACCAGCCAGAGCAGCGGCAGTCGCCGGTCGCCGCGGCGGGGTCGCCGCAGCAGCCGGGCGAGCAGCGCGAAGAACTCCAGCCCGCCGGGCGGCAGCCGGTCCCGACCTCCGGGCGACTGTCGCTGGCCGATCAACTCCCGTTTGGGCACCTCGGATCGCGACACGCGTCACCTCCGATCCACACAGTGTGACCTTGCGGCGCAAGGCACACCAGAGGGCGACGACCGACCATGGGTGCGGCGGGCCGGCGACGCTCACAGTTGTCGATTAGGTTGACGTGGCGAACACCCGATGGAGGGAGTCCACCCCGTGCGACGAATGTTCACGGCGGCCACCGCCGCCCTGACCCTCACCACCGCCGGCACCCTGCTCGCCGGCGCCCCCGGCCAGGCCGCCCCGACCGGCTGGGGCCGGCCCGTCGTCACCGCCGCGCCGCAACCCGGCGCGGCCGGCCTGGGCGACACCTACTTCCCGGACTACGGCAACGGTGGCTACGACGTCGGGCACTACGACGTCCGGCTGCGCTACGACCCGGCGACCGACCAGCTCAGCGGCACCGCCACCATTCTCGCCACCGCCACACAGGACCTCTCGGCGTTCAACCTGGACTTCCTGCTCGACGTCGAGTCGGTGCGGGTCAACGGGTGGGCGGCGAACACCAGCACCACGGGTGTGCACGAGCTGGTGGTCACCCCGGCCCGCACGATCACCCGGGGCCAGCAGCTCACCATCGTGGTGCGCTACGCCGGCATCCCGTCGGAGACCCTGGTCGGCGGCTACACCGGCTGGACCCGTACCGATGACGGGGCGCTCGCGGTCAACGAACCCGAGGCGGCGTGGTGGTGGTTCCCGAGCAACGACCACCCACTGGACAAGGCCACCTTCGACATCTCGGTGTCGGTGCCCACCGGCGTCGAGGTGATCAGCAACGGCGTGCAGCCGAGGCCACCGGCGGCCGAGGCCGGCAACCGCACCCGGTGGATCTGGCGGACCACCTCCCCCACCGCCCCCTATCTGGCCTTCATGGCCATCGGCCAGTACGACATCGTCACCGACACCACGCCGAGCGGCCAGCCGGTGGTCAACGCGTACAGCACCTCGCTGGGCGCGCTCGGGCCGGCCGCGCGGGCCAGCATCGAGCGGACCGCCGAGATCGTCGACTGGCAGAGCGGGATCTTCGGCCCGTACCCGTTCGAGGCACAGGGCGGCGTGGCCGGCCCGCTCGACGGCATCGGCTTCGCGCTGGAGACGCAGACCCGACCGGTGTACGGGCCGGGCTTCTGGCGGCGCGGCGCCAACACCTACGTGGTGGCACACGAGAACGCCCACCAGTGGTTCGGCGACTCGGTCTCGGTGGCCGAGTGGCGCAACATCTGGCTCAACGAGGGTTTCGCGTCGTACGCCGAGTGGCTCTGGTCGGAGGAGCAGGGCGAGGGCACCGCGCAGGAGGTGTTCGACTTCGCCTACGCCAGCTACCCGGCCGACAGCGAGTTCTGGCAGGTGTTGCCCGGTGACCCGGGCGCGGCCCGGATCTTCGACGATGCCGTCTACGACCGGGGCGCGATGACCCTGCACCAGCTGCGGCTGGCCGTCGGCGACGACGCGTTCTTCGAGATCCTGCCGGCCTGGACGGCCGAGCACCGGCACGGCAACGGCACCATCGAGCAGTTCCAGGCCCTGGCCGAACGGATCTCCGGGCTGGACCTGGACGACCTGTTCACCACCTGGCTGTTCACCGCCGGTCGCCCCGACGTGGCCAGCACCGCACGCAAGGCCACCGCCGCGCCGACCGAGCCGAAGTCCTGGGCCAAGATCCGCGAGTCCCACGAGTTGCTGTCGCACTAGGACCCCACCCGCCCCACCGTCGATCATGGAGTTGCGGTGCCTCGCATATCGGGCACTGGTGGACCTTCTGCCCACCACAACTCCATGATCGACGCGGCGGGACGGGTAGCGCTCAGGGGGTGTGATCTTCGTGGCGGTCGGTCCCGCAGGCCGGCTGGCCGGGGTGACAGCTGTCTCAGCGGCCTGCCGCCGGCCCGACCGCGGCCAACTCCCCGAGCCGGGACGGGCCCACCCCCACCCCGGCGGGTGCGATGACGCAGACCGCCCCGGCGGGCCGGACGAGCCGGGCCGCCCTCCACGCCACTCGTCGTACCGGATGACGTGGCCGTGGCGTGACGAGCGCGAGGGCCGCGCGGGCGCGCTGCCGGTCCAGGGCGACGGCCGCCGCCACCGTGGCGATCGCGGCGGTGGATCCGGCGAGCACGAGCGTCTGGCGCGGCCCGGCGTGCTCGGCGAGCCAGCCGAGCAGCGGCGCACCGACCGCGGCCGAGACCGAGCCGGTGACCGCCAGGGCGGCGAGCACCCGGCCCCGCATCGCGCCGTCGGTGTCGAGTTGGGCGCGGGTGCCGACGGTGGTGTCGATGACCACCGCGGCGGCGGCGATCGGCAGGATCATCGCGGCGAAGCTCCAGGTGCCCGGTGCGAGGCCGGCGACGATCTGCAGCCCGCTGGCGAGCAGACCGGCGGTGACCAGGGTCCGGTAGTCCAGGGAACGCCGGCGGGCCGCGACGAGCGCGCCCACGACGGTTCCGACCGCGAACACGGTCGACAGGACTCCGTAGCCGGACGCGCCGGCGTGCAACGGCCCGTCGCTCATGGCGGCCATCGTCACCTGGTAGTTGCGGCCCAGGCTGCCGAGCACGAACGACAGGGCGAGCGCGAGCAGCAGCACCGGTTGTCCCCGCAGGTAGGCGAAGCCGGCCCGGACGCCGTCGTGGGTCCGGCCGCCGTCCGGGACCGCGAGGCCGGGCACGGCTCCCGGGCGTACGGCGAACAGCGCCAGCACGACGGCGGCGAAGCTGGCCGCGTTGATCCCGAACAGCAGGGCGGGTCCGACGGCGGCCACCGCGACGGCACCGAGGCTCATGCCGAGGATGCGCCCGGCGGAGTTGCTGAGCGACCCGAGCGCCAGGGCGTTGCCCAGCGTCTCCCGGTCGACGAGGGTGGCGGCCCAGCGCCCCATCACCGGGCCCTCGATCGCCGAGACGGCACCGGTGGCCAGGGAGATCGCGAAGATCAACGGCAGACCGCCGACCCCGGTCAGGGCGACCGCCGCCAGTGCGGCGGCGAGCGTCGCGTGGGCCACCTGGGCGGCGATCAACAGCGGGCGGGCGGGCAGGCGGTCCGCCAGCACACCGCCCCAGACGCTGAGCAGCAGCGTGGGCGCCGCCTGGAGCAGGACCGCGAAGCCCATGGACGTCGCGGAGCCGGTCTCCCGCAGGACGTACCAGTTGACCCCGAGGACCTGCATCCAGGTGCCGATGACGGAGACGAAGCCGGCGAGCGCCCAGATCCGGTAGTTACGGTGGCGCAGCGCGGCGAAGGTGGCACCCGTGGCCACGACGAACCTCCAGCGATCGGCAGATGATCAGGCCGATCGCGGCGCGGTTCGGCAGCCGACAAGTCTTGCCGGCCTAAACCTTTTTGCCCATATTTGTGAGTGGACTCACCGGCCGGAGTGTCCGGCCGGCGCGACAGCGAACTGCCGTACCGGCCGGACGCCCCGACGTCAGCGAACGGCGAGGGCCTGCGCGGCCGAGCCGACCGGGGCCGGCAACGCACCGACACCACCCAGGTAACCGTGGATGGCGGCGGCCACCGCACGACCCTCGGCGATGGCCCAGACGATCAGCGAGGCACCCCGGTGCATGTCACCGGCCACGAACACCCCGTCGGCGTCGGTCTGCCAGTCGTCGCGGGCGTCGATGGCACCCCGCGGGTTGCGGGTCACGCCGAACTGGGCCAGCAGCGGCTGCTGCTCGGTGCCCTCGAAGCCGATCGCCAACAGCACCAGATCGGCCGGCAGCTCCCGCTCGGAGCCCGGCACGACGGTGACGACCCGCCGGCCGTCGCGCTTCTCCACAGTCACCTCGGCGATCCGCACCGCCCGCACCTGGCCGGTGCCGTCGTCCACGAACTCCTGCACCGCGACGGCGAACACCCGCTCGCCGCCCTCCTCGTGCGCCGGGTAGCTGCGCAGGATCCACGGCCAGGTCGGCCACGGGTCCCGTGCCTCGTCGCGCTCCCGCGGCGGCTGCGGGTACAGGTCGAGTTGGTGCACGCCGGCCGCGCCCTGCCGGTGCGCCACGCCGAGGCAGTCGGCCGCCGTGTCACCGCCACCGATGATCACCACGTGCTTGCCGGCCGCGTCGATCGGCGTGCCGTCCGGCAACACCGCGCGCCCCGCCCGGCCCTCGCCGGTCACCGCGACGCCGGGCTCGCCGGTGGCACCGGCGGCGACCGCGCGGTTGGCCGCGACCAGGTGCGCCATTGCCTGGTGTACGCCCCGAAGCGCCCGCCCCGGAGTCTCCGGAGTGTCCCGGCCCTGCAACGCGCCGCAGGCCAGCAGCACCGCGTCGTGCTCGGCACGCAACTGCTCGGCGGTGACGTCCACGCCGACGTTCACACCGGTGCGGAAGCGCACCCCCTCGGCGGTGAGCTGCGCCAACCGGGCGTCGATGTGCCGCTTCTCCAACTTGAAGTCGGGGATGCCGTACCGGAGCAGACCACCGATCGCGTCGTCGCGCTCGTACACCGTCACCGCGTGACCGGCGCGGGCCAGTTGCTGGGCGGCGGCCAGGCCGGCGGGCCCGGAGCCGACGACGGCGACCGACCGGCCGGACGGTGCCGGCACCGGCGCAGGGGTGAACCCGCGCGCCGCGGCGGCGTCGGCGATCTCCACCTCGACCTGCTTGATGGTGACCGGCTGGCCACCGGAGATGCCCAGCACACAGGCCGCCTCGCAGGGCGCCGGGCAGAGCCGGCCGGTGAACTCCGGGAAGTTGTTGGTGGCGTGCAGCGACTCCACCGCCGCGTCCCAGTTGCCGGTGCGGACCAGGTCGTTCCAGTCCGGGATGCGGTTGCCCAGCGGACAACCGTCGTGGCAGAACGGGATGCCGCAGTCCATGCAGCGGGTGGCCTGCTCACGGACCAGTTCCTCGCCGGCCGGTGGGTACACCTCCCGCCAGTCGCTGATCCGCACCGGCACCGGGCGGCGGGCCGGCAGCCGCCGGTCGTAGCGCAGAAAACCGTTCGGGTCAGGCACGTGCCACCTCCTGGGCCGCCACCCGCGGGGCGGGCGGCACCGGCGCGACGGGTGCGCTGAGCGCGCTCATCACCGCGTCGTCGACGTCGCGGCCGGCGGCTTCGGCGGCCCTCATGATCTCCATAACCCGGCGGTAGTCGCGGGGGACCACTGCGGTGAACTCGGTGACCGCCTCCGGCCACCGCTTGAGCAGCTCCTCGGCGACCGCCGACCCGGTCTCGGCCACGTGCCGCTGGACCAGTTCGTGCAGCAGCGTCTGCTCCTGCTCGCTCAGCGGCGCCAGGTCGACCAGCTCCGCGTTGACGCGGGAGTGGTCCAGGTGGTGCACGAACGCCGTACCGCCGGACATGCCGGCGGCGAAGTTACGGCCGGTCGCGCCGAGCACCACCACCGTGCCACCGGTCATGTACTCGCAGCCGTGGTCGCCGACGCCCTCGACCACCGCGACCGCGCCGGAGTTGCGCACCGCGAACCGCTCCCCCACCCGCCCGCGCAGGAAGACCTCGCCGGAGGTGGCCCCGTACAGGATGGTGTTGCCGGCGATGATCTGGTCCTCCGCGCGCCTGCCGGGCTCGGCGTCCGGTTCGAGGAACGGCGCAGCGGCGTCCGGACGGACGACGAGCCGCCCCCCGGAGAGGCCCTTGCCCACGTAGTCGTTGGCGTCGCCGTGCAGCCGCAGGGTCACCCCGCGCGGCAGGAACGCGCCGAACGACTGCCCCGCCGTGCCGTGCAGCACGAACTCGATGGTGTCGTCCGGAAGGCCGGCACCGCCGAAACGACGGGTCACCTCGCCGCCGAGCATCGCGCCGACGCTGCGGTGCTCGTTGCGCACCGCCACCTCCACCCGCACCGGCGCACCCTCGGAGAGCGCGGGACGGGCCAGCGCGATCAGCTCGTTGTCCAGTGCCTGGTCCAGGCCGTGGTCCTGCGCGCGGACGCCGCGCCGGGCCGCACCGGCGGGCAGCTCCGGCAGGTGCAGCACGGGTGCCAGGTCCAGGCCGTGCGCCTTCCAGTGCGTCAGCGCCGGGGCCACGTCGAGCAGCTCGGACTGCCCGATCGCCTCCTCGATGGACCGGAAGCCCAACTCGGCCAGGTAACCCCGGACCTCCTCGGCGAGGAACAGGAAGAAGTTCTCCACGAACTCCGGCTTGCCGGTGAAGCGCTCCCGCAGCACCGGGTTCTGGGTGGCGATGCCGACCGGGCAGGTGTCCAGGTGGCACACCCGCATCATCACGCAGCCCTCGACGATCAGCGGCGCGGTCGCGAAGCCGAACTCCTCCGCACCGAGCAGCGCCGCGACCAGCACGTCGCGGCCGGTCTTGAGCTGACCGTCGACCTGCACGGTGACCCGGTCGCGCAGCTTGTTGAGCAGCAACGTCTGCTGGGCCTCGGCCAGCCCCAGCTCCCACGGGGTGCCGGCGTGCTTGAGCGAGTTCATCGGAGACGCGCCGGTGCCGCCGTCGTGGCCGGAGATGAGGATGACGTCGGCCTTCAGCTTCGCGACACCGGCCGCGACGGTGCCGACGCCGACCTCACTGACCAGCTTGACGTGCACCCGGGCGGCCGGGTTGACGCACTTCAGGTCGTGGACGAGCTGGGCCAGGTCCTCGATGGAGTAGATGTCGTGGTGCGGCGGCGGGGAGATCAGGCCGACGCCGGGCGTGGCGTGCCGGGTACGGGCGATCCACGGCCAGACCTTGTTGCCGGGCAGTTGGCCACCCTCGCCGGGCTTGGCGCCCTGCGCCATCTTGATCTGGAGGTCGTCGGCGTTGACCAGGTATTCGCTTGTCACGCCGAACCGGCCGCTGGCGATCTGCTTGACCGCCGAACGGCGGGTCGGGTCGTGCAGCCGCTCGACGTCCTCGCCACCCTCACCGGTGTTGGACTTGCCGCCGAGCCGGTTCATCGCGATGGCGAGGGTCTCGTGCGCCTCGGCGGAGATCGACCCGTACGACATGGCGCCCGTGGCGAACCGCTTCACGATCTCGGAGGCCGGCTCGACCTCGTCGAGAGGAACCGCCGGACGGACCCCGGTGCGCAGCGTGAACAGCCCCCGCAGCGAGCCGGCCTGCGCGGCGAGCGCGTCGACCTTGGCGGTGTACTGCCGGAACACGTCGTACTGCCGGCTGCGGGTGGCGTGCTGGAGCAGGAAGACCGTCTCCGGGTTGAACAGGTGCAGCTCACCCTCGCGGCGCCACTGGTACTCGCCGCCGACCTCAAGGCGGTCGGAGTCGGCGGTGCCCGCCGGCGGCCAGGCCAGCGCGTGCCGTGCCGCCACCTCGGTGTGCACGCCCGCGAGACCCACACCGCCGATGCGGCTGGGCGTACCCCGGAAGTAGCGGTCGATCAGCCGGCTGTCCAGGCCGACCGCCTCGAAGACCTGGGCCCCGCAGTACGAGGAGACCGTCGAGATGCCCATCTTCGACATGATCTTCAGGACGCCCTTGCCGAGCGCCTTCGCGTAGTTGCGCACCGCGGCTGCCGGTTCGACGCCGGGCAGGGCCCCCGTGGCGATCATGTCCTCCACCGACTCGAACGCCAGGTACGGGTTGACCGCCGCCGCGCCGTAGCCGATCAGCACCGCCGCGTGGTGCACCTCCCGGCAGTCGCCGGACTCGACGATCAGCGCCGCCTGGGTGCGGGTCTGCTCGCGCACCAGGTGCTGGTGCACGGCGGCGGTGAGCAGCAGCGACGGAATCGGCGCCAGGTCGGCGTTGGAGTCCCGGTCGGAGAGCACCAGGATGCGGACGCCGTCCTCGATCGCCTCGGAGACGTGCCGGCAGATCTCGGTCAGCCGCGCCTTGATCCCGGCGGCGCCCTCCCGGATGCGGTACAGGCCGGACACCCGGACCGCCTTGAAGCCGGGCAGGTCGCCGTCCTCGTCGATGAAGAGGATCTTCGCCAGCTCGTCGTTGTCGACGATCGGGTGCGGCAGCACGATCTGCCGACAGCTCGCCGCGCTCGGGTCGAGCAGGTTGCCCTCCGGCCCGATCGTGGACGCCAGGCTGGTCACCAACTCCTCGCGGATGGCGTCCAGCGGCGGGTTGGTGACCTGGGCGAAGAGCTGGTGGAAGTAGTCGTAGAGCAGCCGCGGCCGGGTGGACAACGGCGAGATCGGAGTGTCCGTGCCCATCGAGCCGAGCGGCTCGGCGCCGGTACGGGCCATCGGCGCGAGCAGGATCTTGAGCTCCTCCTGGGTGTACCCGAAGGTCTGCTGCCGGCGGCGCACCGAGTCGTGGGTGTAGACGGTGTGCTCGCGAGCCGGCAGGTCGTCCAGCTCGATCAGCCCGGCGTGCAGCCACTCGCCGTACGGCTGCGCGGCGGCCAACTCGGACTTGATCTCCTCGTCGTGCACGATGCGGCCGGCCACGGTGTCGACCAGGAACATCTTGCCCGGCTGGAGCCGCCCCTTCGCCACCACGTGCGCCGGGTCGAGGTCGAGCACGCCCGCCTCGGAACCGAGCACCACGAGGCCGTCGTCGGTCTGCCACCAGCGACCCGGGCGCAGCCCGTTGCGGTCCAGCACCGCGCCGACGATGTCGCCGTCGGTGAAGGCCACCGACGCCGGCCCGTCCCACGGCTCCATGAGGCTGGCGTGGAAGCGGTAGAAGGCCCGCTTGGCCGGCTCCATGCCCGGGTCGTTCTCCCAGGCCTCGGGGATCATCATGAGCACCGCGTGCGGCAGGCTCCGCCCGGCCAGGTGCAGCAGCTCCAGGACCTCGTCGAAGTTCGCCGAGTCGGAGGCGGCGGGGGTGCAGACCGGGAAGACCCGCCGGATGTTGCCCGGCACGTTCGGCGAACGCAGCAGCGCCTCGCGGGCCTGCATCCAGTTGCGGTTGCCGCGGATCGTGTTGATCTCGCCGTTGTGGGCGATGAACCGGTACGGGTGCGCCAGCGGCCAGGACGGGAACGTGTTGGTGGAGAAGCGGGAGTGCACGAGCGCGATCGCGCTGTCCACCCGCTCGTCGCGCAGATCCGGGTAGAACGCCGGCAACTGGTCGGGGGTGAGCATGCCCTTGTAGACGATCGTCCGGCTGGACAGGGACGGGAAGTAGGCCGGCACGCCCCGCTCGGCGGTCTCGCGTTCGGCCTGCTTGCGCAGGCAGAACGCCACCCGGTCCAGCTCGATGCCGCTCAGCGCGGAGCCGGCCGGGCCGGCGGGTGAGTCGGTGAGCCGGCGCGCGGCCACGAAGATCTGCCGGACCCGGGGCATCGCCGCCAGGGCGGTCTCACCGAGCCCCTCCGGGGCGATCGGCACATCCCGCCAGCCGAGCACGTCGGCGCCCTCGACCAGGGCGTACTTCTCGACCACCTGCCGGGCACGCGCCTCGGCGGCGTCGTCGTCGGGCAGGAAGACCAGCCCGGTGGCGTACTCGCCCGCCGGGGGTAACGCGACGCCAGCCGCCGCGCGCAGGAACGCGTCGGGCACCTGGATCATGATGCCGGCGCCGTCGCCGGTGTTCGGCTCCGCGCCCCGGGCACCTCGGTGGTCCAGGCGGCAGAGCGCGCCGAGCCCGTTGGCGACGACCGCGTGTGAACGGCGACCGTGCAGGTCCGCCACGAAGGCCACCCCGCAGGCGTCGTGCTCCTGCCCGGGGTCGTAGAGGCCCTGGGCGGACGGGCGGGTGCCGGGCATCGGGGACGCCTGCGGGCTGTGCGGATGCGGCCGTGTCATTTCCGCGTACGGCTGAGCCACCGGGCCTCCTGTCGTCACTCAGGTTGATCATGCAGGGGACGACGTCGGCCCGTGGGTCTATTGAGTCTACGTTAGGGCCAGGCACGCACTGCCACCCGAGATTGATCACACCGTCCATAGTCTGGGACGTGTAGTCTCGCGCGGTGGATCCGCTACACAAGGACATCTTCGACCGGTTGGAACGCTTCTACGACGCGGTGCCCCGCGACGACGCCGCCGCGCAGGAGCATGGCGGTCTGGTGCTGTTCGTCCGCGAGGGTGCCGGCTGGCCGTTCTACGCCCGTCCCCGGATCGGCGCCGGCCAGCCGCCGTCCCTGGCCGACGTGACCTCGGTACGCGAGCGGCAGCGCGAGCTGGGCCTGCCGGAAGCCTTCGAGTGGGTGCACGAGACGACTCCCGAGCTGCTGGCGGTGGCCCGCTCGGCGGGGCTGAGCGTGCTGGAGGCACCGCTGATGGTGCTGGATCCGACCGCGCTGCCCGACCCGGCGACGCTGTCCGACGTCCCGGTGCGGGTGCTGGCCGCGGACTCCCCCGGCTTCGCCGCCGACGTCGCCGCCCGGCGCGCGGTGGCAGCGGTGTCCTTCGCCGCCGCCGGCACCGCACCCGGTGCGGCCGGCCCGGCCGAGCGGGACGCCGCCGTCACCGAACTCGAGTTGGCCGCGCTCGACGAGGAGCGGGCCCGGATCGCCGACGGCCGACGGATCTCCGCACTCGCCGGCACCCCGGCCGACGGCGCGCTGGCCAGTGGCATGGCCATGCGCGTGGGCGACGTCGCGGAGATCGCCGGCGTGGCCACCCTGCCGGCCGCCCGCCGACGCGGGCTGGGCGCCGCACTCACCGCCACCCTCGCCCGCGAGCTGCACACTGCCGGCACCGACCTGATCTTCCTGTCCGCGGGCAGCGACGACATCGCCCGGGTCTACCTGCGGGTCGGCTTCCGCCGCATCGGCACCGCCTGCATAGCCGAACCCACACCCCTGATCCCGTAACCAAGATCCCCGCGCGCCCCACCCACTTCCTTGGTCGATCAAGGACTTGTGGTGCCGGATTGGGACGGGTTTACCATTTTCGTCCACCACCACAACTCCATGATCGACGGGAGGGTGGGATGGGGTCTCGGCGCGTTGGGGGTGGGGGTGGGTGGTCAGGTTGGGGGGCGCCACTGGGCGGCGGAGGCGGCGGCGCTGGAGAGCAGGCGCGTGTTGATCGTGCCTAGTGCGGCGTCCCGGGCGCGCAACGCCAGCCGGCCGCGGGTCTGGAGCACCGCCGACATCCGCCGGGTCTGCCGAACCACCGTCGCGGCCCGGGGGCGGCGCACCCGGTCGTACGCCTGGACCGCGTCGGGCAGCCGAGCCTCGCGCAGCAGGGAGGCGAGTGTGGCGGCGTCCTCGAACGCCAGGCAGGCGCCCTGCCCCAGGTGCGGCGGCATGGCGTGCGCCGCGTCACCGAGCAGCACCACTCCGCCCGGCCCGACCGGGAACCCGTACGCACGGGGCAGCGGACGTAACTCGCGGACCTCCTGCTGGACCAGGTCGGCCGGGTCGGTGGCGTCGAGCAGCGCGCCGATCGGGGCGGGCCAGCCCGCGTACCAGCGGCGCAGGAGGGCGAGCTGGGTCTCCGGCGGCTCCGGGCGTGGCGCGCCGGCGGCGGTGGCCACCCAGTAGATGCCACCCCGGGTGGACCCACCCGAGGAACCGCGATCGCCGAGCGACGCGGCCACGAACCGGTAACCGGCACCGAGGATCTCACCGGCCAGCGGTTGGTCGTGGGGCAGCCGAGGTGCCTGGTACCACGGAATGACGGCCCGCCACGCCGCGCATCCGGAGCTGATCACCCGCGACTCGGGGGCGAGCTGGCGGCGGATGCCGCTGTCCGTGCCGTCGGCGGCGACCACCAGGTCGGCCTCGATGAGGTGCCGTCCGTCGCTGACCGCCGGCCGTTCCCCCGGCTCGACCCGGACGTGGCGCACTGTCACTCCGGTACGCAACTCGACCCGCTCGCCGAGGCCGGCGATCAGCGCGTCGTGCAGGTCCTCGCGGTGCACCACGACCGGCATCCGGTCGGCCGGGATGGGCCGAGGCTGCACGAGCCAGTGCCCGTCGGGGCGACGGACCCCACCGTCGGGCAGCGGGGTGGCGATGGCGGCCAGGCCCGCGCCGAGGCCGAGGGCCTGCAGCGCGCGGACTCCGTTGGGCCAGAGCACCACGGCTGTCGGTTCGGGGCGGATCCGTTCGGCACGCTCCAACACAGTGACCTGCCAGCCGGAGCGGGCCAGCGCGCCGGCCACCGCGAGGCCACCGACCCCTGCGCCGACCACCACCGCGCTTCGCATTGGTGCCGCCCCCGCTCAGCTGTCCCGGTCGGCGGGCCGCACGCCTGCGGCGTCGGCCCGCTCGGCACTCGATGCCGTCGCATCGTCCGGCGACTCGTCGTCGGTCGACGAGCCGGCGACGGGTGCCGCGGCACCGAGCGGCTCGCCGCCCGGGCGGGAGTCCTGATCGGTGGCCGGCTCCGGCGGTATGACGCCGGTGTCCTGCCAGGCGGCGTACTGCTCCTCGCTGACCACCCGGTAGCCCTCCGGCGCGGTGGCCCGCGCGGGGGTCTCCCGCTCGGAGAGGTCGACCTGGGACAGGTCGGAGGTGGGCGGGGTCGGCGTCGCCGCCGCGCCGAGCGGGATCAGGTAGTCGCGAGGGCCGCGCACCCGGACGAAGTAGATCAACGCGCCGAGGAAGACCAGGGCGGCGGTCCAGACGTTGAGTCGGACCCCGAGAATCTGGTTGGCCTCGTCGGTGCGCATCAGCTCGATCCAGAACCGGCCGGCGGTGTAGCCCATCACGTAGAGCGCGAACGCCCGGCCGCGGCCCAGCTTCAGCCGGCGGTCGAGGACGAGGACCAGGGCGACGACGCCGAGGTTCCACAGCGCCTCGTAGAGGAACGTCGGCTGGTAGAGGCCCGGTTCGAGGATCGGCTGCCCGGCGTCGTCACGCAGCGCGTGCCCCGGGTTATCCGGATCCATCCGGTGGATCTCGAGGCCCCACGGGAGGGTGGTGCGGCCACCGAACAGCTCGTTGTTGAACCAGTTGCCGACCCGGCCGACCGCCTGGGCCAGCGCCAGGCCGGGTGCCACCGCGTCGGCCACCACCCCGAACGGGATGCCGAGCTGGCGGGCGGCGATGTACGCACCGACCGCGCCACCGGCGACGGCGCCCCAGATGCCGAGACCGCCCTCCCAGATGGCGAACGCCTTCATCGGATCACCACCGGTGCCGAAGTATTTCTCCGGTGAGGTGACGACGTGGTAGATCCGGGCACCGATGATGCCCGCCGGCACCGCCCAGACGGCGATGTCGAGCACCGCGCCGGGCGCGACGCCGCGCTGCCGCAGCCGGCGCTCCGTCACCCAGCAGGCCAGCACGATGCCGGCGATGATGCAGAGCGCGTACGCCCGGATCGGCACCGGCCCGAGTTGCCAGACCGCGGTGCTGGGACTGGGCAGGGCCGCCTGGGGGGACAGCGAGGCGAGGGTCACGGGTGCACACGCTACCGCTGCACACCCCCGTAGCGGCACCCCGGGCCGCTGGGGCGCGCATTTCGGTGACTTCTGGTTTGCACCGCCGTACGCTCTTTGTCCATGAGCGCGCTCACCTGGGCGGTCGCCGCGGTCGTCACCGACGACACCGGCCGGGTGCTGCTCTGCCGGCAGGGCCGGGGTGAGCGCCGCCACGCGCTACCCGGTGGACGGCTGCGCCCGGCCGAGAGCCCGACGCAGGCGGCCCTGCGCGACATCCGCGCCGAGACCGGCTGGGAGATCGAGCTTGTCGACCTGGTGGGCCTCTACCACCTGACCGGTCCGCCGAGGCAAACCCCGGCCGGACGCGCCGGACCGCTGCCGGACGTCCTCGTACACGTGTTTCGAGCCCGCGCGGTCGACGTTCGACCGACCGCCGACCCACTGCCGGGTTGCCGCCTGTCCTGGCACACACCCGCCGCGCTGCCCGAGGCGGCCACCCCACTCACCCGGGCCGCGGTCGGCGACGCGACCGCCGGCCGCTCCGGCACCCTCCGGCGCGTCCTCCGGACGCCCGACACCTTCGACCCCGCGCCGCCGGTCGCGCCCCATCCCGCCGGGCAAGGCCAGCCGGCGGCAACGAACCAGCCCACCGGGGCAGGCCAGCCGGCGGGAACGAACCAGCCGACCGGGGCAGGCCAGCAGACCGCTGACCAGGACGGGCGGCCGGGCGCTGGCCAGCCGCCGGAGCAGCGTGGCGAGGCGTCCACGGACCCGTCCCTCCTGCCCTGACGGAGCACCGGCCCGAGACCGAACCTGTGCTGGACGCGCCCGGCGAGCGCCGCGCGAACAGCGGAGCGGCAGCTCAGCGGGTGGGGTTGTGGACGCCCTCGGCCAGCTCGGCGCTGAGGGTGCGCAGGGCGGCCAGCCCGTCGGCCTCGGTGGGCGCGTCGAGCAGACAGCGGATCAGCGCGCTGCCGACGATCACCCCGTCGGCGTACCCGGCGACGGTGGCGGCCTGCGCACCGGTGCCCACGCCCAGGCCGACACCCACGGGCAGGTCGGTGACCTCCCGGACGCGGGAGACAAGCGTCGGGGCGGCATCGGAGGTACGCGTCCGGGCGCCCGTCACACCCATGACCGCTGTCGCGTAGACGAAGCCACGGCAGTGCTGCACGGTCATCGCCAGCCGCGCGTCGGTGGACGACGGTGACACCAGGAACGTGCGGTCCAGCCCGTGTGCGTCCGAGGCGGCCAACCACTCGGCCGCCTCGTCGGGAATGAGGTCGGGGGTGATCAGACCGGTGCCACCGGCGGCGGCGAGGTCACGGGCGAACACGTCCACGCCGTACCGCTCGACCGGGTTCCAGTAGGTCATGGTGACCACCGGAGCGCCGGTGGCCGCCACGGCCTCGACGATGCGCAGAGTGTCCGCGGTGCGGACGCCGCCGGCCAGCGCGATGTCACTGGCCTTCTGGATCACCGGGCCGTCCATCACCGGGTCGGAGTAGGGGATCTCCACCTCGATGACGTCGACGCCGGCCTCGACCATGGCGGTCATCGCGGCGATGCTGCCCTCGACGGTCGGGAACCCGGCCGGCATGCAGCCGACCAGCAGTGCCCGCCCGTCGGCGCGGGCCTTGTCGAAGGCCACCCCGATCCGGCTCATCTCACCGCTCCTTGTCGAGGATGCCGAAGTAGTCGCCGGCGGTGTGCACGTCCTTGTCGCCCCGCCCGGACAGGTTGACCACGATGGTCGGCTCCCGGCCCAGCTCGGCGGCGAGCTTCGGGGCCAGCGCGACGGTGCCGGCCAGCGCGTGGGCGCTCTCGATCGCCGGGATGATCCCCTCGGTACGGCAGAGCAGCTCGAACGCGGCCATCGCCTCGTCGTCGGTGACCGGCAGGTAGCTCGCCCGGCCGGTGTCGTGCAGCCAGGCGTGCTCGGGCCCGACGCCCGGGTAGTCCAGGCCGGCGGAGATCGAGTGCGACTCCAGCGTCTGCCCGTCGGCGTCCTGCAGCACGTAGGTACGTGTGCCGTGCAGTACGCCCGCGGACCCGCCGGTGATGCTCGCCGCGTGCCGACCGGTGGCCACCCCGTCGCCGCCGGCCTCGAAGCCGTACAACCGCACGGCCTCGTCACCGACGAACGCGTGGAAGACGCCCAACGCGTTGGAGCCGCCGCCCACGCAGGCGGTGACCGCGTCCGGCAACGCGCCGGTGAGGTCGAGGCACTGCTGGCGGGCCTCGTCACCGATGCCCCGGACGAAATCGCGGACCATCGCCGGGAACGGGTGCGGACCGGCGGCGGTGCCGATCAGGTAGTGCGTCTCGTCGACGTTGGCCACCCAGTCGCGCATCGCCTCGTTCATCGCGTCCTTGAGGGTGCGCGAGCCGTTGGTGACCGGAACGACCGTGGCACCGAGCATCCGCATCCGGGCCACGTTGAGAGCCTGCCGCTCGGTGTCGACCTGGCCCATGTAGACCACGCACTCCAGGTCGAACAGGGCGGCGGCGGTCGCGGTGGCCACCCCGTGCTGGCCGGCACCGGTCTCGGCGATCACCCGGGTCTTGCCCATCCGCTTGGTGAGCAGCGCCTGACCGAGCACGTTGCGCACCTTGTGCGCGCCGGTGTGGTTGAGGTCCTCGCGCTTGAGCAGCACCCGCGCACCGATCTTCGCGGAGAACCGCCGGGCTTCGTAGAGCAGCGACGGCGTGCCCGCGTAGTCACGCAGCAGCGCGTCGAACTCGGCCCGGAAGGACTCGTCGGTCATCGCCGTACGCCACGCCCCGTCGAGCTCGTCCAGCGCGGCCACCAGGGCCTCGGGAACGAACCGACCGCCGAAGCGGCCGAAGTGGCCGGCGGAGTCGGGCTGCGGGCCGGCCTGCGGGGCCAGCGCGTCGGCGCTCATCGGAAATCCTCTCGGTGGGGCGGCACTCCGGTGCGGGGTCAGCGCACCGGCCGGGGCGTTGCCGGATGGTTGCCCGCGTTGACGAGCTCGGCGACCGCCTCGCGGGGGCTCTTCTGCGTGACCAGGCCCTCGCCCACGAGGACCGCGTCGGCGCCCGCGGAGGCGTACCGGATCAGGTCGTGCGGGCCACGAACGCCGGATTCGGCGATCTTGACAACACTGCTGGGCAGGCCGGGCGCGATCCGCTCGAAAACGGACCTGTCGACCTCCAGGGTACGAAGGTCACGGGCGTTGACCCCGATCACCTGCGCGCCCGCCTCCAGAGCACGGTCGGCCTCTTCCTCGTCGTGCACCTCGACCAGCGCGGTCATGCCCAGCGACTCGATCCGCTCCAGCAGGCCCATCAGCACGTTCTGCTCCAGCGCGGCGACGATCAGCAGGACCAGGTCGGCGCCGTGCGCGCGTGCCTCGTGCACCTGGTAGCTGGAGACCACGAAGTCCTTGCGCAACACCGGCACGCTCACCGCGGCGCGGACGGCCGCCAGGTCGTCAAGTGAACCGCCGAACCAACGCCCCTCGGTCAGCACGCTGATCGCCCGCGCCCCACCGGCGGCGTAGTCGACCGCCAGGTCGGCCGGATCGGCGATCTCGGCCAGCCGCCCCTTGGACGGCGACGAGCGCTTCACCTCGGCGATCACGGCCACGCCGGGCTTACGCAGCGCCGCGTACGCGTCCAGTGGCGGCGGTGCCGCCGCGGCCAGTTCACGGATCCGCTCCAGCGGAACCTGCTCCTGGCGTCGGGCGACGTCCTCACGCACGCCGGCCAGAATCTCGTCGAGCACGCTTACGGACGCTGCCTGACCGGCCTCGTCCCCCTCCGCGTGCGCATGCTCAGCAGTCACCAACGGACTCCCCTCTCCGGGCGTCATGGGCCGATGCTAGGGGCAGCCGACCGACGCCGAATGCCGGGGGTATGGCGCTGCTCACGAAAAGGGCTGCGGCATAATGGCCGACTTGCCGTGAAGGGTGTGTCACTCAGCGCCACCTCCCGTATCGACAATCGCCACGCGGTATGGAGCCTGGCGGCCGCGGTCAGACCGTGCCGTCGCATCGATCATGCCACCAGTTGCCGACCGGCGCCCGACGACAACGGCGTTGATCGATGTTGTGAGCAAGGTCAAGGCCGAATGGACGGGCCCTGGTCACGACCGGGGCGGGACAGTTGACCGGGCGGTCACGACGGCGAAACGTCAGCCGGCCAGCATCGTCCTCGGGCAGACTCGATGGCGCGCCTGCCCCGACCGTCGCAACCCCTCGTGCGAGGTGACCATGAGCATGTCCGAGCCGCAAGCGACCATCGGCCTGACGACCATCTCGCGGACTGTGGCGTCGCTCGCCGTCGGGGTGGTGCACACCCTGGAGCGGGCCGTGGTGGGCGAGGGACGGATGCGCACCGCGCGGGGCAACGCCTGGGAGGCGGTCTGCGCCGACCGGGCCCGCGCCGACCAGCGCGCCGAACTGAACCGCATGGTGGCCGAGCTGACCGCCGCCCGCGCCGCCAGTCACCGCCCGCAGCGGGACCGTCAGCCGGTCGGCTGACAGCCCCACCGAAGGTACGAGCCGTCGCGTCAGTCGGCCGTCGGGTCCTCACCCCGGTCCAGCGCATCCCACGCCTCGGTGGTCCGCCGCCCGGCCATCGGGGTGGACGACTCCGGTGCGCCCGCCGGGGCGGATGCGGCCTCCCGAGCGGTCCGTGCCGGCCGCTCGTACCGGGCGCCCATCGCCGGCCAACCGCCACCGCGCGACGCCGTCCAGAAACCGCCCACGGCGGCCAACAGACCACCGAGCAGGCAGAGCGCCGGCCACTGCCGGCTCACCGAGCCCTCGACGTCGACAACCAGCCCGTACCCCCCGCCGGCCGCCACGGCCAGGGCGAGCACGCCGAGCAGCGCGCCGAGCACCCGCCGCAGCCGGCCCCGGGTAGCCAGCACCGCGCCACCGCCGGCCACCGTCACCAGGGCCAACGCCGGCAGCCAGGGCAGCAGCCCGGCACCGCTGTGGGTGTCCCGTACCGGCGGCAGCGGCGCCGGACGCGCGGTCAGCTCCACCGACCAGATCCGCGTCGCGGCCCACAGCGCCAGGCCCGCGCCGACCAGACAGAGCACCACGGCGTACGTCAACTCGCGCCGGCCCCCGGCGGACCGCTCGCCGGCACTCACCGGACCAGCCTCTCGCTCGCGCCCCCGGGGCCCCGCCGCGCCGCACCCCTCGCGCTCACCCGCGCCAGCCTTCCGCTCGCGACCGCGGGGCTCCGCCGCGCCGCACCCCTCGCGCTCACCCGCGCCAGCCTTCCGCTCGCGACCGCGGGGCTCCGCTGCGCCGCACCCCTCGCGCTCACCCGCGCCAGCCTTCCGCTCGCGACCGCGGGGCTCCGCTGCGCCGCACTCCTCGCGCTCACCGGGCGGGCCGTAATGTCTCGGCGGCCGCGATCGCCGCCAGCACGGCGGCGGCCTTGTTCCGCGTCTCCTGGTCCTCGGCGGCCGGGTCCGAGTCGGCCACCACCCCGGCCCCGGCCTGCACGTAGGCGCGGCCGTCGCGGATGAGCGCGGTCCGGATGGCGATCGCCATGTCCAGGTCGCCGCCGAAGCCGAAGTAGCCCACCGTGCCGCCGTAGAGGCCGCGGCGCACCGGCTCCAACTCCTCGATGATCTCCATGGCGCGCACCTTCGGCGCACCGGAGAGGGTCCCGGCCGGGAAGGTCGCGGCGAGCGCGTCGAACGCGCTCTGGTCGTCACGCAGCGTGCCGGTGACGGTGGAGACGATGTGCATGACGTGGCTGTACCGCTCGATGGTGGCGAACTCGGGCACCTCCACGCTGCCGGGCTGACACACCCGGCCCAGGTCGTTACGGCCGAGGTCGACAAGCATCACGTGCTCGGCGCGTTCCTTCGGGTCGGCGAGCAGCTCCGCGGCGAGCACGGCGTCGGCGGCGGGGGTGCCGCCGCGCGGCCGGGTGCCGGCGATCGGGTGCAGCAACGCCCGACGCCGCCCGTCCGCGCCGCCGGTCACCTTCAGGTGTGCCTCCGGGGACGAGCCGACGATGTCGAACCCGTCGAAGCGCAGCAGGTACATGTACGGGCTGGGGTTGCTGGTGCGCAGCACCCGGTAGACGTCCAGTGGGTCGGCGTGCGTCGACCGTTCGAAGCGCTGGGAGAGCACGATCTGGAAGCACTCCCCGGCCCGGATCGCCTCCTTGGCGGCCTCCACCGCCTTCGGGTAGCCGCCGTCGGGCGTACGGCAGAGCACCTCCCCGGCCGGCGGACGCTCGACGGTGGAGATCATCGGCGGGATGGGCCGGGACAGTGCCGTGGTCATCGCGTCCAGTCGGCCCACCGCGTGGTGGTACGCGGCGGCGACCTGCGGGGCGCGGTCCGGGGCGTCCAGCGGCGGCAGCACCGCGTTGGCGACCAGGATCGCCGAGCCCTCGTAGTGGTCGAGCACCACCAGGTCGGTGGCGAGCATCATGCCCAGCTCCGGCACGCCGAGATCGTCCTCGGTCAGGTCGGGCAGCCGCTCGAAGCGGCGGACCAGGTCGTAGCCGAGGTAGCCGACCATGCCCCCGGTCAACGGCGGCAGGTCGTCGGAGGGATCACCCACCGGGCCGGCGAGCGCCGCCACCGTCTCCCGCAGCACCCGCACCGGGTCACCCCCGGTGGGCAACCCGGCCGGCGGCTGGCCGAGCCAGGTCGCCACGCCGTCGCGTTCGACAAGGGTCGCGCTGCTGCGTACGCCGATGAACGAGTATCGCGACCAGGCCAGGCCGGCCGAGCCGACGCCCTGCTCGGCCGATTCGAGCAGGAAGGTGCCCGGCCCACCGGCCAGCTTCCGGTAGACCCCGACCGGGGTCTCCGCGTCGGCCAGGAGCCGTCGGGTGACCGGCACCACCCGCCAGTCGGCGGCCAGGTCGCCGAAGGTGGACAGGTCGGGGCTGACGGTGCCGTCGGTCATGGCTGGGTCTGCCTTTCGTTCGCGACTACGGGGCTCCGCCGCACCGTGCTGCGAGCGCTCACCGTGCCTCCGGGGCGGTGACGGGCAACTCGGTGAAGAAGCAGGTCCGGTGCCCGGTGTGGCAGGCGGCACCGACCTGGTCCACGCTGACCAGCAGGGCATCCCCGTCGCAGTCCAGTGCGACCGAGCGGACGTACTGGTGGTGCCCGGAGGTGGCCCCCTTGACCCAGTATTCTCGTCGACTGCGCGACCAGTAGGTGGCCCGGCCGGTGGTGAGGGTGCGGTGCAGCGCCTCGTCGTCCATCCAGGCGACCATCAGCACCTCGCCGGAGTCGTGCGCGCGGACCACCGCGGCGACCAGACCGTCGGCGGTGCGACGCAGCCGGGCCGCGATGGCCGCGTCGAGTCGGGACGGGCGAGCCGGTGCGGCTGTCACCGGGTCGCTCGGATCGCTGGGGACGCCGGTCGCCGGCGCATCAGGTACGGACACAGTGACCAAGTGTCCCGCACGGGGTGCGGGTACCGGCGCCCGCTCCCGGCGGTGCTGCGGCGCGGGCCCGTCGGGCCGGGCCAGCTGGGCCACGTACCGCTCCAGCCGCCCGTCGACCAGGGCGGCGGCCAGGTCCGCGCCGGCCACCTCGGCGATCTCCTCGGCGTACGGCCGGATCAACGGCAGCGTGCCGGCGACCAGCCGTGCGGCGGCGGCCCAGAGCTGGCCGGTCGTGCCCGGGCGCAGCCCGAGGCAGAGCAGCATGTCCGCCCGGTAACCGGGTGGGGCCACCGGCAGGTCCAGGGCCGCCGCGAAGGCCGCCCGTCGGGAGTGGACCCGCACCGACGGATTGGCCGGGCGCAGCACCGATGGGCAGAGGCGGGCCAGGTCGGCGACGGCGAGCCGGACCCCGAGGCGGTCGTGGGCCGACCGGGCGGCTGCCGCCTTACCCAGCGTGGCGATCAGCTCTTCGAGTCGGGGTGGCTCGGCGGGTTGGCAGAGCACCGGCAGGTCGATCCGGGGCCGCCAGTGCGGGTCGGCCCAGAGCAGCCGCGCCGGCGCGGTGACCGGCAGCCCGAACGCCCAGTCGGCCGGTTCGCCGAGCCGGTGCACCCAGGAGCGGACGTCGCGGGCGGCCACCGAGACGTGGGTGACCCGGCCTGCGGTTTCGGCCAGGTACGCCCGTCGCTCGGCATACGGCGCGCCGCCGACCAACACGTCGAGGTCGACGTCACTGTGCGCGGTGGCGGCGCGGCGGGCGTGGCTGCCGCGCAGCAGGATGCCGACGACCGGCCGCTCGACGGTCTGCCGCAACCGTGCGGCCCAGTCCTCAAGAAAACCGCTATCCGGTAACGGAGCGTGACCCACGGCGCCATCGTGCCGTACGCCCCATCGGTGCGCAATGCCCGTTGGCGGACTCCGTGTCCGGTCCGAAGCCTACTGCCCGTTCTCGCGCTCGGCGCAGAGCCGGCAACCGTTCACCGATTCGGGCGTTGCACCGGGAGCTGTATTTCATCTAGCGTTGAGTTCAACAGGTGATGAGTTTCTTCGGAGGTGTGTGATGGACGACGCGATAGCCGTCCGCGACCTGGTCGTGGACCGAGGCGGACGGCGGGTGCTGGACCGCATCAGCTGCCGCATCCCGCGCGGTGCCGTGACGGGGCTGCTCGGCCCCAGCGGCAGCGGCAAGACCACGTTCATGCGTGCCGTGGTCGGGGTGCAGGTGGTCAGCGGCGGGACGGTCACCGTGCTCGGTCATCCGGCGGGCACCCCGGCGCTGCGGCACCAGGTGGGCTACCTGACCCAGGCGCCGAGCGTCTACGCCGACCTGACCGTCCGGGAGAACGCCCGCTACTTCGCGGCCCTCTACGGGCGAGGGCGGGCCGAGGCCGACCGGGCGATCGGCGATGTCGGGCTGACCGAGGCGGCCGGCCAACTGGTCGCCACCCTCTCCGGCGGTCAACGCAGCCGGGCCTCGCTGGCCTGCGCCCTGGTCGGGGAGCCGGAGCTGGTCATCCTCGACGAGCCGACCGTCGGTCAGGATCCGGTGCTGCGGGCCGACCTGTGGGCCCGGTTCCACGCGATGGCCGCCGCGGGCACCACCCTGCTGGTGTCCAGCCACGTGATGGACGAGGCGGCCCGCTGCGACCGGTTGCTGCTGATCCGCCAGGGGCGGCTGATCGCCGACGACAGCCCGGCCGCCGTCCGCGCCACCGCCGGTGTGGACGACCTCGACGAGGCGTTCCTGCGCCTCATCCGGGCCGCCGAGTCGGGCCCGACCACCACCGCCACGACGGCCGGACAGGAGCAGTCATGAACGCCCGGATCCTGGCGGCCACCACCGGCCGCATCCTGCGCCAACTCCGGCACGACCGGCGCACCATCGCGCTGCTCGTGGTGGTGCCGGCCGCCCTGCTCACCCTCATCCACTTCATGTACGCCGACCAGCCGACCCCACCCGGGCAACCCAGGACGTTCGACCGGGTCGCGCTGGTGCTGCTGGGCATCTTCCCCTTCGTGATCATGTTCCTGGTGACCAGCATCGCGATGCTCCGCGAGCGCACCTCCGGCACCCTGGAGCGCCTGCTCACCACGCCGCTGGGCAAGCTCGACCTGCTCTTCGGGTACGGCATCGCGTTCGGCCTGGCCGCCGCCGTGCAGGCCACGGTCGCCGCCGGTGTGGCGTACTGGATCTTCGATCTGGACACCGCCGGCAGCATCGGGCTGGTGATCGGGATCGCGGTCGTCGACGCCGTGCTCGGCGTCGCCCTCGGGCTGCTGTGCAGCGCCTTCGCCCGCACCGAGTTCCAGGCAGTACAGTTCCTGCCAGTCGTGGTGATCCCCCAACTGCTGCTCTGCGGGCTGTTCGTGGCCCGCGACGAGATGGCCGGTTGGCTCCAGGCGCTCAGTGACGCCTTCCCCCTGTCGTACGCCATCGAGGCGTTGCAGGAGGTCGGCGCCCACGCCGAGCCGACCGGCACAATGTGGCGGGACGCGGCGGTGGTGCTCGGCGCGGTGGTGCTGGCGCTGGTGCTCGCGGCCGCAACCCTGCGCCGGCGCAGCGGCTGACAGCCCCGCACCGGCGTGGCGGTTGGCAGCCCCGCACCGGCGTGGCGGTTGGCAGCCCCGCACCGGCGTGGCGGGTGACGCGCCGCGATTGGCACCGGCGGGCGACTGCGCCCGCACGTGCGGCGCAGCGGTTGGCGCACGCGGGGCGCAGCGGCGGGGCTGCACGGGACGACCGGGCCCACGGCGGGCCCAGGTGGACGAACGAGGGGCGGCGATGACGCGGCGAACCGGCCGGCGGCCCGGCAACCCGGGCACCCGGGAGGCGATTCTCGACGCGGCGCGGACGGCGTTCGCCGACCGCGGCTTCGACGCCGCCTCGATCCGCGCCATCGCCGGCGCGGCGGAGGTCGATCCGGCGCTGGTGCACCATTACTTCGGCAGCAAGGACCAACTCTTCCGGGCCGCGATGGACTTTCCGTTCGACCCCGGTCAGCTGGTGCCGAAGGTGCTCACCGGCGACCGGGACGGCGCCGGCGAGCGGATGGTGCGCGTCTTCCTCGGCGTCTGGGATTCCCCGACCGGCAGCGCCGCGCAGGCGCTGCTGCGCTCCGCGGTGAGCAACGAGTGGACCGCCCGGCTGCTGCGCGAGTTCGTCACCACCCAGGTGCTACGCCGGGTGTTGGAGAACTTCGACGTCGATCCGGCCGAGCTACCGCTGCGCGGCTCCCTGGTGGCCACCCAGATGATCGGCCTGGCCATGATGCGGCACGTGGTGCGCCTTGAGCCGGTCGCCTCGGCAGACCCGGAAACCCTGGTGGCCGCGATCGGACCCACGATCCAGCGTTACCTCACCGGCCCCCTGCCAAGCTAACCCAACCCCGCGCCCGCGCCGATCGAGCACTTTCCGCCCCCACGAAAGACGCGAAACGGGACGCACCAGCGACCGAAGGCGCAAGATCGGGGCGGGTCGGGCGCGAGAGGGCTGTCAGCGCGGGGGCTGGGTGTTGGCCGGGAGGCGCAGCGGGGGCAGCAGGCGTGACAGGTCGGCCGGGTCGGCCACCGGGTCGGGGAACGCCAACCGGATCCGGCGGCGGGCGCCGGGGCGGCCGAGGGCGACCACCAGGCCGTAGCGGTCGATGCGTACCACCCGGGGTGGCCCGTCGGTGCTCTGGTCGGTCAGGCCGAGCTGCCGGCGCAGGTACTCGGTCACCTGGGCACCGCCGCGCTCGGCGAGGTCGGCGAGCAGGCGCGCCTCGACCGGGTGCACCGGGTCCGGCTCTGCTTCCGCGTACTCCCCCGGGTCGACCCGGTGCACGACGCCGGCCCGCTCCCAGCGGACCTCGATCACCTCGAAGCGGAACAGCCGGAACCGGGTGCCCAGGTCGAGCAGGTCCCCGGTCGGCTCCACCGCCGCGAAGTCGAGCGCCGCCTGGCGGGCCTCGTCGCCGTGCAGCTCGCCCGCCCAGCCGGAGACCCAGGCCCGACCCAGGCCGGGCGCGCCGGCCGCGGGTGGCAGGTCGAGCACGTCGAGCACCACCGCGATGTCGCTGGTCCCGGGGACCGGCTGTAGTGCGGCGGCCAGGTGGCTGGCCACCGGCACCAGCAGCAGCACCCGGCCGTCCGGGTCGGTCACGTGCCGGGCGTGGTGCGGGCTCGGCCGATGGGCGAGATGGACGAGGCCGGGCAGCCGACCGGCGACGAGGGTACGGACGATCTCGGCGGGGTTGGGCCGCATGGGCGCGACCTCCTTCGAAGGTTAGCCTTACCTAAGCCGGAGCCTAGAGCACTCGACCGTCGGCGTCCACCGCCCCCGCACACATCGTTACCGGGTCTGTTCCAGCCAGGAGGCGTAGAGCAGGCCGTAGACCGAGTCGGCGTCACGGACCAGCTCGTCGTGCGGGCCGCGCTGCACCACCCGGCCCCGGTCCACCACGATCACCTCGTCGGCGGCCTGCGCCGTGGAGAGCCGGTGCGCGATCGCGAGGGTGGTCCGCCCCCTGGTGACCGCGTCCAGGGTGCGTTGCAGGCGCACCTCGGTCGCCGGGTCCACCGCGCTTGTCGCCTCGTCCAGCACCAGCAGATCGGGATCGGCCACGTACGCGCGGGCCAGGGCGACCAGCTGCCGCTCACCGACGCTGAGCGCCTCGCCACGCTCCCCGACCGGCGTGTCCAGACCCGCCGGCAGACCCTCCAGCCAGTCCGACAGGCCCAACTCGGTGAAGGCCACGGTCAGCTCCTCGTCGGTCAGCTCCGGCCGGGCGAACCGGACGTTGTCCCCCACCGTCGCGTCGAAGAGGAAGCCGTCCTGCGGCACCATCACCACCCGGGACCGCAGCGAGTCGAACCGCACCTCGGACAGCGGCACCCCGGACAGCAGCACCGCCCCGGCCGACGGGTCCATCAGACGGGTCAGCAACTTGGCGAAGGTGGTCTTGCCGCTGCCGGTCTCACCGACCACCGCCACCCGGCTCTTCGCCGCGATCTCCAGGTCGATGTCGTGCAACACCGGCGGGCCACCCGGATAGGCGAACCGCACACCGGCGAACCGGATGTCCAGCGGCCCGGCCGGCAGCTTCCGCCCCTGCTCCCCCGGGTCGGCCACGTCCGGGGCGACGTCCAGCACATCCAGCACCCGACGCCAGCCGGCGATCGCGTTCTGCGCCTCGTTGAGCACCTCGGTGGCGATCTGCACCGGCTGGATGAAGAGCGTCACCAGGAAGAGGAACGCGGTCAACTGGCCGATCGACAACGTGCCGTCCACACCCAGCGTCACGCCGAGCACCACCACACCGGCCAGTGCCAGCCCGGCGGCCAACTCGCCGACCGAGCTGCCCACGATGCTGATCCGGATCGCCCGCTGCTGCGCCAGACGCTGCGCGTCGATCGCCTCGTCCAACCGCCGCTCGGTGCGCCCCGCGATCCCGTACGCCCGGATCACCGGCGCGCCCACCACGCTCTCGCCGATCGTGCCGAGCAGCGTGCCGGTGCGCTGGCGCACCGTCGCGTACGCCGAGCCCAGCCGGCGTTGCAACTGCCGGATGACGAACACCGCCGGCAGGAACGCGGCCAACACCACGAGGGTCAACTGCCAGGAGTACGCGAGCATGACGGCGGTGGTGACCACCAGCTGACCGAGATTGACCAGCAGGATCACCCCGCCCCACTGGAGGAACTGGGTGATCTGGTCGACGTCGCTGGTGACCCGCGAGACCAGCGAGCCCCGCCGCTCGGACTGCTGGTGCAGCATCGACAGGTCGTGCACGTGCCGGAACGCCCGGGTCCGTACGTTGGCCAGTGCCGTCTCGCTGACCGTGAAGAGCCGGCGCATCATCAGGTAACCGCAGACCGTCGTGATCGCCAGGATCGCGGCGGTGACCGCCACCACCGTCCAGACCACGTCCAGGTTGAGACCACCGACGAGGCCGCGGTCGATGCCCTGCTGCACGGCCACCGGCACGGCCACCCGACCGACCATGTAGACCAACGCCAGGGCCAGGGTGCCGGCCAGGCCGGTCCGCAGCTCCGGCGACAGCGCCAGACCCCGGCGCAGGGTCTGCCAGGTCGTCTCCTCCCGATTGTCCCCGTCCGCCGTCGTCGTCACCGGATCCCGCCTCTCACCCGCGACCGCGGGGCTCCGCTTCGCCGCACTCCTCGCGCTCACCGGCCACGCCTTCCGTTCACGACTGCGGGGCTCCGCTTCGCCGCACTCCTCGCGCTCACCGGCCACGCCTTCCGTTCACGACTGCGGGGCTCCGCTTCGCTGCACTCCTCGCGCTCACCGGTCCACCTCGATTTCCAGGCCCGAGGGCAGCGGCGCGACCTCGTCGCCGTACACGCTCTCCTGCGCCCGTTCGGCCTCCGCCTGCTCGTAGGCGGTGACCAGGTCGACGTAGCCGGGCACGGTGGCCAACAACTCGCTGTGCGTGCCCCGGGCGATCACCCGACCCTGTTCCACGTAGATGACCTCGTCGGCGAGCGCGATGGTGGCCCGGCGGTACGCCACCACCAGGATCGACGCGGCCGGCGCGCCCGGCTGGGCCGTCGACGAGCGCAGCCCGGCCAGGATGGCCGCCTCGACCCGGGGGTCGACAGCGCTCGTCGCGTCGTCGAGCACCAGCAGGCGCGGCCGGCCGGCCAGTGCGCGGGCCAGGGTGAGCCGCTGGCGCTGCCCACCGGAGAGCGAGGTGCCGCGCTCGCCGACCATGGTGTCCAGACCGTCGGGCAGCGCGGCGACGAACCCGTCCGCCTCGGCCAGCCGCAGCGCCGCCCACACCGCCTCGTCGTCGATGCCCGACCGGTCCAGGGCGATGTTCGCGCGGACCGTGTCGTCGAAGACGAACGGCACCTGGGCGACGAGCGCCACCGTGCCGGCCAGCGAGGCGGCGGTCAGCTCACGCACGTCCACCCCGTCCAGGGCGACGGTGCCGGAGTCCGGGTCGACCAGGCGCACCGCCAGCGAGGCGATTGTCGACTTGCCGGCGCCGGTCGGCCCGACCAGGGCCACCGTGCGGCCCGCCGGCACGGTGAAACCGACCTCGCCGAGGACCTGCGCGCCGGTCTGGTGCGCCTCGGCCGGCGGGTAGGAGAAGTGCACGTCGCTGAAGGTGAGGGTGGCCGGGCCGGAGCTGGCCGGGTCGAGCACGCGCTGCCCGTACGGCATCTCGCCGGTGGCGTCGAGCACCCGGCGGACCCGGTCCCAGCCGGCGACGCTGCGCGGCAACTCCGCCAGGACCCACCCGATGGCCCGGACCGGAAAGGCCAGCACGGTGAAGAGGAACGCCACGCTCACCAGCTCGGTCACGCTGATGGCACCCTGGCGCAGCCGGAACGCCCCGACCACCAGCACGGCGAGGGTGCCGAGGCTGGGCAGCGTCTCCAGCAGCGGGTCGAAGACGCCGCGCAGCCGACCGACGGCGATCAGCGAGTCGCGCAGCTCACCGGCGCGGCCCGCGAACCGGGCGGTCTCCTGGGCCTCGCGACCCATCGTCTTGACCACCAGGGCACCGTCGAAGCTCTCGTGGGCGATGCCGCTGACCTCGGCGCGCAGCCGCTGCGCCCGGGCCTGCCGGGGTGCCATCCGGCGGGAGTAGACGACGTTGAGCGCGAACAGCGCGGGGAAGACCGCGAGGCCGACGAGAGCGAGCGCCCAGTCGGTGGCGAAGAGCGACACGATCGCGCCGACCAGCATCACCAACGTGCCAACGGCGAAGGGCAGCGGCGCGATCGGGTACCAGGCTGCCTCCACGTCGGAGTTGGCGTTGGACAGCAGGGTGCCGGTCGAGTTGCGGTGGTGCCAGGACAGCGGCAGCTCCAGGTAGCGGCGGGTGACCCGGCGACGGTAGGAGGCCTGGAGGCGGTACTGCATGTAGCCGGCGCCGAGCCGACGCCCGAAGATGCCCGCCACCCGCAGCACGCTGATCCCGAACAACGCGGCCGCCGCCAGGGCCAGGGTGCCGGCGCCCACCTCGCCGCGCTCGATGGCCGGCAGCGCCACCTCGCCGATGACCGTCCCGACCACCCGGGCGCTGACGATGATCATCCCGCCGAACAGCACGCTGCCGACGACCGCGACCGTGAAGATCCGGGGCTGCTCGCGGATCGCCTGCCGAAGGACTCCCAGCCCTCGGCTGAGCACGTCCCGACTTGTCTTGCTCGCCACGCTCTCCCCCGCCGTAAGCCGCAATTATCTCCCTCATCCTTACCGGTTCGGGCCTGCAGCGCCGACCCGGTCGGGATATGTCGACCATCACGTATCGGACGGCGACGAGCGGGGGGCGCCGGGCCGGCATCCGTCGCGCGCGGCGGCGGGCCACCGGGCCTACGATCGGGCCATGCCGCGGTACGCCCGAGCCGAGCGCGAGGCGCTGGCCGATCTCCTGCTGGCCCTCGGGCCGGACGCCCCGACGATCAACGAGGGGTGGGTGACCCGTGACCTCGCCGCCCACCTGGTGCTGCGGGAACGCCGCCCGGACGCGGCCGGTGGAATCGTGCTGCCGCCGCTGCGCGGCCACGCCGAACGGGTCCGTCGTCGACTCGCCGAGCGGCCCTACCCGGAGCTGGTGGCGCAGGTGCGACGGCCGCCGGTGTGGAGCCCGGTCAGCAATCCCCTGACCGACGAGCTGGCCAACACGATGGAGTTCTTCATCCACCACGAGGACGTACGGCGGGCCGCTGCCGGGTGGCAGCGACGCGACCTGCCCGCCGGCCTGCAGAGCGCCCTGTGGAAGCGGGCCGCCCCGCTGGCCCGACTGGCCCTGCGGCGCTTCCCGGCGGACCTCTACGTGCAGGCACCCGGTCACGGCGAGATCTCCGTGGGTCGTGGCGGCGAACCGCTGCGGCTGGTCGGCGCCCCCGCCGAGCTGGTCCTGTTCCTCTCCGGCCGGCAGCGGGTCGCGAAGGTCCAACTGGACGGGACGACGGAGGCCGCGCGTCGACTGCGTGCCGCCAAGCTGGGCATGTGACTCCCTGAACTTATTCGGTCACAGCAGGGGTGTGGTGTTCCCCACACCCAGCGAAAGACGCTGATTTTTCCTGCCGTACGCTTCACCGCGCTGCTCCGCGCCGAGCGGCACGAAGTGGGGGGCGCACTGTGCGGAATTTTGCGATTTCGGCGCTGCGGGAGCCCCCGTTTCGCGCCGACCACCACGGGGCCACGGAGCAGGTGGCGAGCGAGAGCGTCGAGTGGGCGCGTGCGTTCGGGCTGGTCGATTCCAGCCATCGCGTCCACCGGCTGCAACGGGCCGACGCCGCCGGCCTGGCCGGTCGCGCCTGCCCGTACGGATCGGTGGACGGGCTGCGACTGCTCACCGACCTGATCAGCTGGCTCTTCGTCATGGACGACGCCTGCGACGAGGACGGCCTCGGCGCCGACCCGGCCCGGCTGGGGCCCGCGATCAGCACCCTGATCGACGTGCTGGACCGCTGCGGGGACCCGGACGTCGTACCGCCCGCCGTCGGGCCGCTCGGTGACGCGCTGCACGACCTGTGCCGCCGGACCCGGCTGCACGACCGCCCGGCACTGCTGCTGCGGTTCGTCAGCCAGATGCGGGAGTACCTGCTGGCGCTGCTCTGGGAGGCGGCCAACCGGGAGCGGCGGCGGATGCCCGAGGTGGCGGAGTACGTCCAACTGCGGCGACACATCGGCGGCGTACGCCCCTGCCTCACGCTGACCGACCTGGCGGCGGCGCAGCCACTCGGGTCGACGCAGCGCGCCGATCCGGCACTTGTCGCCCTGGACCTGCTGACGGTGGACCTGGTCTGCTGGTGCAACGACCTCTTCTCCTACGGCAAGGAGAGCCAGGCGGACCCGGACGCGCACAACCTCGTGACGGTGCTCGCCCGAGACAGCGGCGCGGACGAGGCGACCGCGCTGCGGGCCGCGGCGAACCAGTTCAACGAGGGGCTGGCCGCGTTCGTCGATGCCGAGGGGGCACTGCTGGCCACCGGGGACGAGGGCGTGCGCCACGCGCTGGCCGCACGGCGGAACTGGGTACGCGCCACCTACGACTGGTCGGTCGTGGCCGCCCGGTACGCCTGATTCGACAGCACCGATCGGCGGGGCGGGTCGGCCGGACGATCACCGGGGCTAGCCGACGCACCGCGCCAGGCAATACTCTTCGGTAACCATCATGACGTGACGACCGTCACGCCACCACCCCCGAAGGCGGCTACAGCGATGGCTCTCAATGTCCCGTACCGCTCCATCCCGGACATGTTTCTCAAGCGCGTGGCGGCCACCCCCGACCAGCACGCGTTCGCGTCCCCGGCCCCCGACGACTCGGGGCCGGTCTGGCTGACCTGGGAGCAGGTCGGTCAGCGCGCCAAGGCGGTCGCCGCCGGCCTGCACAGCCTGGGCGTCGGCCAGGAGGACCCGGTCGCGATCCTCGCCAACACCCGGCTGGACTGGGTGGTCGCCGATCTCGGCATCATGTGCGCCGGCGGGGCGACCACCACCGTCTACCCGACCACCGAGCCGGCGGACGCGACGTACATCATCGCCGACTCCGGCTCGAAGGTGCTCTTCGCGGAGAACCCGGCCCAGGCGGGGAAGATCGCCGGCGCCGACCTGCCCGCGCTGACCCACGTGGTGCTCCTCGACGGCGCCGTCGACCCCGCCGCCGCGATCCCGCAACTGACGCTCGCCGAGCTGGAGGAGCGGGGCACCCGCGCGCTGGCCGCCGAGCCGGAGCTGATCGACATGCTGGTGGCCGGCATCGGCCCCGACCACCTGGCCACCCTGATCTACACCTCCGGCACCACCGGTCGCCCCAAGGGCGTCGAGCTGCTGCACGGCGGCTGGTGCTGGGAGGGCGTGGCGCAGACCGAGGGCGGGCTGCTACGCGACGGCGACCTGCAGTACCTGTGGCTGCCGCTGGCCCACTCGTTCGGCAAGACCCTGCTCTGCGGCGCCATCCACGTCGGCCTGCCCACCTACGTCGACGGGCGGGTGGAAAAGTTGGTCGACCTGCTGCCGGTGATCCGCCCGACGCTGATGTGCGGCGCCCCCCGGGTGTTCGAGAAGGTCTACAACCGGGCGGTGACCACCGCACAGGGCGCCGGCGGCGCGAAGGCGAAGATCTTCGCCTGGGGCGTCCGGGTCGGCAAGGAGAAGGTGGCCCTGGAGCAGGCCGGCAAGCCGGTGCCGGGTGGGCTGAAGCTGCGCTACAGCCTGGCCGAGAAGCTGGTCTTCAGCAAACTGCAGGCCCGCCTCGGCGGCCGGATGCGGGTGATGGTGTCCGGCGCCGCTCCGCTCAGCCCGGAGATCGCGACCTTCTTCGCCGCGGCCAACCTGCCGATCTTCGAGGGCTACGGGCTGACCGAGACCAGCGCCGGCAGCTTCGTCAACACGCCGTCGGGATTGCGGATCGGCACGGTGGGCCGGGCGATGGGCGATCTGGAGTGCCGGATCGACACCGACGGGGAGGTCCTGCTGCGCGGTCGGCCGGTGATGCGTGGCTACCACAACCTGCCGGAGGAGACCGCCGCCGCGTTCACCGAGGACGGCTTCTTCCGTACCGGTGACATCGGCACTCTGGACGAGCAGGGCTACCTACGGATCACCGACCGCAAGAAGGACCTGGTCAAGACCTCGGGCGGCAAGTACGTCGCGCCGTCGCACATCGAGGGGATGTTCAAGGCGATCTGCCCGTACACCTCGCAGGCGGTCGTCGTCGGACAGGCCCGCAACTTCTGCACGATGCTCGTCACGTTGGACCCGGACGCCATCCGGGGCTGGGTGGCCGGCGGCCCGCTGGAGGGCCGCGACTACACCGAGATCGTCGCCTCGCCGGAGGCCCAGACGATGGTCGAGGAGTACGTCGCCCAGCTCAACGCCAAACTCAACCGCTGGGAGACGATCAAGAAGGTGGCCATCCTGCCCCGCGACCTGACGATCGAGGACGGCGAGATCACCCCGTCGTTGAAGATCAAGCGGCGGGGCGTGGAGAGCAACTTCGCGGCCGAGATCGACAAGATGTACGCCGGAAGCCTCGTCGAACTGTGACGCGTCGCCGGTGGTCCCGCACCCGCCGGTGCGGGACCACCGGCTTCTCCGTCGGTCGGGCTCAGGCGATGACGGCCGGCTCCCGCCACCGCTGCCCGCCGGTCCGGTCCAGGTCGTAGCGGACCGCCGCGATCCGCCCGACGGCCTCCACCAGGTCCGCGGCGGGCAGGGTGAACGGCAGCCGCAGGAAACGTTCCAGGGTGCCGTCCAGGCCGAACCGGGGGCCGGGCGCCAGCCGTACGCCGACCTCCTCGGCGGCCCGGGCCAGCGCGCTGGAGACCGGGCCGTCCAACTCGGCCCAGAGCGTCACGCCACCGGCTGGCACGGTGACCCGCCAGTCCGGCAGTCGGTGCGCCAGCGCGCCGAGCAGGGCGTCGCGCTGGCCGGTCAACTGGACGCGGCGGTCGGCGACGATGGCCTCGGCGTCGGCGAGCAGGTGCACCGCCAGCAGTTGGTCCAGCACCGGGCTGGCCATGTCCACCCCGACCCGGACGGCGGCCAGCCGCTGCACCTGCGGCGCGGAGGCGCGCACCCAGCCGATCCGCAGGCCGCCCCAGTAGGTCTTGCTCATCCCGCCGATGCTGATCACCCGACTGTGCCGGTCGTAGACGGCGACCGGGGGTGGCGGCTCGCCGCCGTCCAGCGCGAGGTCCACGAAGGACTCGTCGATGACCAGGTCGGTGCCGACCGCGTGGGCGGCGGCCACCACACGCTCCCGAAGCACGGCGGGCATCAGGTGCCCGGTCGGGTTCTGGAACTCCGGGATCAGGTAGGCCAGCTTGGGCCGGGTCTGCCGGAGGCTGCCCAGCAGCAGGTCGGGCTCCCACCCCCCGCCGTCGGCGGCCAGGCCGTGGGTGGTGATCCGGGCGCGGCGGCTGGCCAGCGCGGCGAGCGCGTTGGGATAGGTCGGTGACTCGACCAGGACGCTGCCGCCCGGGGCGAGAGCGAGTCGCAACACCAGGTCCAGTGCGTGCTGGGTGCCGCTGGTGACCATGATCTGGTCGGGCGAGGTGGGCAGACCCCGAGCGGTGTACGCGGCGGCCACCGCCTCGCGCAGCTCGATGATGCCGGTCGGGTGGTAACCGGCCCCGCCCAGGTATCGGGGCAGGTCCTCGGTGGCCGCGCGGGCGGCCGTCAGCAGTTGCGGCGGGGCGGCCAGCGCGGCGACGCCGAGGTCGAGCATGTCCCGGTCGTCGAGCGGGGTCCACAGGCCGGTGCTGGCCACCCGGTGGTTGCCGGGCAGCATCGTCCAACTGCCGGCACCCCGACGGCTGGCCAGGTGCCCGGTCTCCCGCAACTGCCGGTACGCGGCGGTGACGGTGGTCCGGCTGATCCGCAGTGCCTCGGCCAGCTCCCGTTCGGCCGGGAGGCGGACGCCCAGCGGCAACCGGCCGTCGGCGAGCAGCCCGCGCACCGACCCGGCCAGCGCGGCGTAGTCGGGGCTGCGGCGACGACCCGGCAGGGCGTGCCACTGCCCGAGCAGACGGGCCAATTGGACGCCGCGCACCTGCCCGGTCATAACCACTCCTGGAATATTGGCTTCTTCGTCGGCGAGGATTGGCACCTAGAGTGGCATGCATGGCACTGCTTGGCAATCTGCGGCACCGGCCGGTTCGGCGACTGACGCAGCTCTACCTGGGGCTCACCCTCTACGGCGTCAGCATGGCCCTGATGATCCGCTCCGGCCTGGGCCTCGACCCCTGGGACGTGTTCCACCAGGGGCTGTCCAAGCTGACCGGGCTCTCCTTCGGCACCGTCACCATCGCCGTCGGCGCGCTGGTGCTGCTGCTCTGGATCCCGTTACGACAGCGGCCGGGCCTCGGCACGGTCAGCAACGTCGTGGTGGTCGGCCTGGTCGTGGACGCCACACTGGCCCTCCTGCCCACCGGTGGCCCGCTCGGCGCCCGGATCGCGCTGCTGGTCACCGGGATCGTCGCCAACGGCGCCGCCACCGGCCTCTATCTCGGCGCGCGACTGGGGCCGGGCCCCCGAGACGGGCTGATGACCGGCTTCGTGGCCCGCCGACCGGGCCTGTCGGTCCGGCTGGTGCGCACCGTCATCGAGGTCACCGTGCTGGCGCTCGGCTGGCTGCTCGACGGCACGGTCGGTGTGGGCACCGTCGCGTACGCGCTGGCCATCGGCCCGTTGGCCCAACTCTTCATCCCGATGTTCGCGGTGCCCGACGGTGCGGACGACGCCACGCCCACGCCGGGCAGGGCCGCGCCGGTCACCCCCACCGGCTGAACCTCACCCACCGTCCGCGAACCGGTACGTCGTGGTGCTCCGACATACCAGTTGGGAGGGTGGGTGTTCCCTTCCGCGACGCGCGCCGTCATCATCTCTGCATGGGGGAGAACGGTTGGCGATGGACGGACGCCTGGATCTTCGTGTCGCTGGTCATCGCCAGCGGTGCCGGGCGGCACCGTCGGTCGGCGACAAGTCGACGGCCGGAGGGCGTGCGTCTGACCGACGTGCTCTCCACCGCCGACCACCTCAACCACGCGATTCCGCAGCGGCACGAGGTGGAGGCCGCGGTCCAGCGGCTGGTCGGGGCCGGGCTGGTCAGTGTCAGCGACGGCTGGTTCCGGATCACCACCGAGGGTGAACAGCTCTGGCGCACCCGCCCACGCGCGGGGGTGGCGACCATGGTGGACACCGTGCAGGGCGTGCTGACCCGCCGGCACGCGCCCGGCAGCGCCGACTGGCGCCTGGACGAGGCCGACCACGCGGCGGCCGTCCAGGAATACGCGGTCCGCTCGATCCCCACGCCCCGCCGGTCACCGGAGGGGCACTCCGGCGGGCACTGACCGGGTCAGCGCACCGGGTGGCCGCTGTGCCGCAGCGCGTCCTTGACCTCGGCCACGGTCAGCTCACCGAAGTGGAAGACACTGGCGGCGAGCACCGCGTCCGCACCAGCGCCGATCGCGGGCGGAAAGTGGGCCACCTCGCCCGCGCCCCCGCTGGCCACCACCGGCACGTCCACCACCGCCCGCACCGCGGCGATCAGCTCCAGGTCGAAGCCGGCCTTGGTGCCGTCGGCGTCCATCGAGTTGAGCAGGATCTCGCCCGCGCCCAGCTCGGCCCCCCGCTGCGCCCACCACACCGCGTCGATGCCCGTGCCGCGCCGGCCGCCGTGGGTGGTGACCTCGAACCCGCTGTGGGTGATGTCGGTCGGGGCCCGGCGCACGTCGAGGGAGAGCACCAGCACCTGCCGGCCGAACCGGTCGGCGATCTCGGCGATCAACTCCGGCCGGGCGATGGCGGCGGTGTTCACGCCGACCTTGTCCGCCCCGGCGCGCAGCAGCGTGTCCACGTCGGCGACCTGTCGGACCCCGCCACCGACGGTCAGCGGGATGAACACCGACTCGGCGGTGCGGCGCACCACGTCGAGCATGGTGCCCCGGTCACTCGAGGACGCGGTCACGTCGAGGAAGGTCAGCTCGTCCGCCCCGGCCCGGTCGTACGCGGCGGCCAACTCCACCGGGTCACCGGCGTCGCGCAGGTCGAGGAAGTTGACCCCCTTGACCACCCGCCCGGCGTCCACGTCGAGACAGGGGATCACCCGTACCGCCACCGTCATGCCGCGAGCCTATCCTCCGCACGCGGCACGGCGGTCGACCCGATCGGGTCGACCGCCGTGGACGAGGCCTGTGTCACACCTTGACGAGCATCTTGCCGACGTTGTCGCCGCGCAGCAGACCGAGGAACGCGTCCGGGGCGTTCTCGATGCCGTCCACGATCGTCTCGTCGTAGGACAGCGTGCCCTCGCGCAGCCAGCCGGCGACGTCGCTGACGAACGCCGACCGCACGTCGTTGTGGTCGTTGACCAGGAAGCCGCGCAGGGTGAGCCGCTTGCCGATGACCAGTGCCAGGTTGCGCGGCGCGGCCGGCGGCTCGGTGTCGTTGTACTGCGCGATCATGCCGCTGACGGCGACTCGGCCGTGCAGGTTCAACGCCGAGATCGCCGCTTCCAGGTGGTCGCCGCCGACGTTGTCGAAGTAGACGTCGATGCCGTCCGGAGCGGCGGCCCGCAGCGACTCGTGGACCCCGTCGTGGTAGTCGAAGGCGGCGTCGAAGCCCAACGCCCGCAGCCGCTCGACCTTGGCCGGCGAGCCGGCGCTGCCGACCACCCGGGCGGCGCCCTTGAGCTTGGCGATCTGGCCGACCAGGCTGCCGACCGCGCCGGCCGCGGCGGAGACGAAGACCGTCTCGCCGGGCTTCATCGCGGCCACCTCCAGCAACCCGGCGTACGCGGTCAGCCCGGGCATGCCGAGCACGCCGAGGTACGCGCTGACCGGCGCCAGGCTCGGGTCGACCGGCCGGGCGGAGGTGGCGTCGAGCAGCGCGTACTCCCGCCAGCCCAGGCCGTGCAGCACGGTGTCGCCGACCGCGATGTCCGGCGACTCGCTGGCCACCACCTCGCCGACCGCCGCACCGTCCAGCGGGGCGTCGAGGGCGAACGGCGCGACGTACGACTTGACGTCGTCCATCCGCCCGCGCATGTACGGGTCGACGGACAGGTACTGGTTGCGGACCACGAGCTGGCCCGGTCCGGGTGTCGGGACGTCGGTCTCGACGAGCCGGAAGGTGTCCTCGGTGGGCCAACCCTGCGGGCGGCTGGCCAGGTGGATCTCGCGATTGCCGGTCATCGGGTGGTTGTCCTCTCGTCCGCGGTGGGGGCCTGGGTCCGCGACGTCACGCGGCCGAGGTCTCCCGCACGGTCAGCGCGACGTCGATGTTGCCGCGGGTGGCGTTCGAGTACGGGCAGACCTGGTGGGCCTGCTCGACGAGTTGCTCGGCGGTCTCCCGGGAGACGGCGGGCAGGTCGACGACGAGCCGCACGGTGAGCCCGAAACCGCCGCTGCCGTTCGGGCCGATGCCCACCTCGGCGGCGACGACGGAGCCGCTCACGTCGGCCTTGGCCCGGCGGGCCACCAGTCGCAGGGCGCCGTGGAAGCAGGCCGCGTAGCCGGCGGCGAAGAGCTGCTCGGGGTTGGCGGCACCGCCGGCGCCGCCCATCTCCTTCGGCACCGCCAGGTCGAGCGCGAAGGTGCCGTCGGAGGTCTCGACGTGGCCGTCACGGCCGTCGCCGCTGGCGGTCGCGGACGCGGTGTAGAGAACCTGCATGAGAGTCACTGCTCCTTCTGTCGGTGGATGGTGTCCGTGACCCGGTTGAGGGTGTCGCGCAGCGCGACCAGCTCGGCGATGCCGAGTCCGGTGGCCTGGGCGATCCGCAGCGGAACGTCGCAGAGCTGCTCCCGCAGCGCCGCACCCTGCTCGGTGAGGCCCACCTCGACCCGCCGCTCGTCGCTGGCCGACCGGCGCCGCACCACCAGACCCGCTCCCTCCAGCCGCTTGAGCAGCGGGGAGAGCGTGCCGGAGTCCAGTCGCAGCTCGGCGCCCAGCTCGGACACGGTGAGGGCGTCGTCGGGACGCTCCCAGAGCACCAGCAGCACCAGGTACTGCGGGTAGGTGATCCCGACCTCGTCGAGGATTGGCCGGTAGACGTCGGTCAGGGCGCGCGACGCGGCATACAGCGCGAAGCACATCTGCCGGCGCAGCACCAGGTCATCGGTCACCGGTGAACCATAGCCCACAATTAAGTTGTGCACAACCTAATGGGCTGCGGTACGACCGCTCGGGTGCCGTACCTCAGCGATCGCCGAGGTACGCCTCCACCTCCACCTCGACCAGATGCTCCGGGTCCAGCAGGCCGGCCACCACCACGAGCGTCGCCGCCGGCCGGACCGCACCGAAGACCACGTTGTGCGCCCGACCCACCTCGTCGGCGTGCAGCCGGTCGGTCACGTACATCCTGGTCCGGACGACGTCACCCGGCTCGGCACCCACCTCGGCGAGCGCCGCCAACGCGATCCGCAACGCCTGCGCGGTCTGCGCGGCGGCGTCACCGACGTGCACCACCCGGCCGTCCACAGTCGCCGTACAGCCGGCCGTGAAGGCCCGATCGCCGGCCCGGACCACCCGCGAGTAGCCGTAGTGCTGCTCCCACGGGCCACCCGAGGAGAGCCGGGTGACAGTCACACCTCGGCCAGGGTCCGCAGCGCCTCAGCCACCGTGAAGGCCCCCGCGTAGAGCGCCTTGCCGGCGATCACGCCCTCCACCCCGACCGACTCCAGGGTCGCCAACGCCCGCAGGTCGTCAAGCGTGGACACGCCGCCGGAGGCGATCACCGGCCGATCGGTGCGGGCGCACACCTCGCGCAGCAGGTCCAGGTTCGGACCACGCATCGTGCCGTCCTTGGTGATGTCGGTGACCACGTACCGGCTCGCGCCCGCCTTGTCCAACCGCTCCAGCACCTCGTACAGGTCACCGCCGTCCCGGGTCCAACCCCGCGCCGACAGGGTGTGGCCCCGCACGTCCAGCCCGATGGCCACTCGGTCGCCGTACTCCGCGACCACCCGGTCACACCAGACCGGATCCTCCAGGGCCGCGGTGCCGATGTTCACCCGGGCCGCCCCGGTGCCCAACGCCGCCCGCAGGGACTCGTCGTCCCGGATGCCACCGGACAACTCCACCTTCACGTCCAACTGGCGCACCACCTCGGCGAGCAGGTGCGCGTTGGTGCCCCGGCCGAACGCCGCGTCCAGGTCGACCAGGTGGATCCACTCGGCGCCGTCACGCTGCCAGGCCAGGGCGGCGTCCAGCGGCTCGCCGTAGTTGCTCTCGCTTCCGACGGCGCCCTGCACGAGCCGGACGGCCCGGCCGTCGGCGACATCCACGGCGGGTAACAGGGTGAGGCTCAACGTCTTCTCCTCGATCAGGTACGGCGGTCCAGGGCGATCACGACGATCGCCGGAAGTACGAGCAGCAACAGCACGATCAGCGCGATACGCAACGCCAGATCGTCGACGAACGTCCAGATCAGAATCAGCGCCGCACCGGTGAGCAGCACGATAGCGGCCCGTTCACCCCTGGTGTGCCGGGCCAGCCGCCCGGAACGGCCCCGCCGCAACCGCGGCGTCAACCGGCGGACCACCGTGCGACGGCGCTGCCGGCGCGCCACCTGACGCTGCCGCACCGCCCGCTCCCGAGCCTGCTCCGCCTCCCGCTCCGCCCGCCGGCGGGCCCGCTCCCGGCTCACCGCGACACCCTCGGACCGGGCGCCGGGCGACGACGCTCAGCCACCGCTGGGCAGCGTGGCGAGCCAGTTGCGCAACAGCGCGGCACCGGTGTCGGCGGACTTCTCCGGATGGAACTGCGCCGCCGACAGCGGACCCCGCTCCACCGCTGCCACGAAATCCGTGTCGTGCCGGGCGGTGGTCACCACGGCACCGGCAGCGGCAAGCGCCGCCGGGTCGCCCATCGCGTACGAGTGCACGAAGTAGAACCGGCTCTGCTCCGACAGCCCCGCGAAGAGCACCGACTCCGCTGGCGCCCGGACCGTGTTCCAGCCCATGTGCGGCAACCGGGTGGCGGCCAGCCGGGTCACCCCGCCGGGCAACAGACCGAGCCCCTTGGTCACCACACCGTGCTCGTCACCATGCTCGAAGAGCACCTGCATGCCCACGCAGATGCCGAGCACCGGCCGACCGGCGGCCACCCGCTCGGCGATCACCGGGCCGGCACCGAGCGCCTCGATCCCGGCCATGCACGCGGCGTACGCGCCCACCCCCGGCACCACCAGACCATCGGCGTCCGCCGCGGCGGCCAGGTCGTCGGTCACCCGCACATCGGCACCGGCGGCGACCAACGCCCGCTCCGCCGAGCGCAGGTTGCCCGAGCCGTAGTCGAGCACCACCACGCCGCTCACGCGTCACCGCCCGGCAACAGCCACAGCACCCCGCCGACAGTGGCGAGCACCGCGAGCAACGCGGTGACGAAAACCGCGCCCCTCGCCGCGCCCTGCCGGTGCAGCGACCACGCGCCACCGACCAGCACCCCGGCCAGGATCAACAGCAACGTCGGCAACACGCCGCCCATCAGAGCCACCTTCCATTCGCGACTGCGGGGCTCCGCTGCGCTGCACTCCTCGCGCTCATCAGAGCGCGCCCTTCGTGCTCGGGATCGCGCCCGCCGCACGGGGATCGATCGCGGTGGCCTCGCGCAACGCCCGGGAAACGGCCTTGAACTGGGCCTCCACCACGTGGTGCGCGTCCGGGTGGCCACCCGGCCGGGCCGCCCGCAGCACGTCGACGTGCAACGTGACCCGGGCCGCCTGACCGAAGGACTCCCAGATGTGCCGGGTCATGCTGGTCGCGTACACCGGACCGATGTACGGGGCCAGCGCCGGCTCGTCGTGCACCACGTACGGCCGACCGGACAGGTCCACCGCGGCCCGGACCAGCACCTCGTCCATCGGCACGGTCGCCGAACCGTACCGCCGGATGCCGGCCTTGTCACCCAGCGCCTGGTCGAACGCGGCACCCAGGGCGAGGGCGGTGTCCTCGATCGTGTGGTGCGCGTCGATCTCCAGGTCACCCACGGTGCGTACGGTCAGGTCGAAGCCACCGTGCCGGGCGATCTGGTGCAGCATGTGGTCGTAGAAGCCGACGCCGGTGCTGATCTCGGCGGTGCCGTTGCCGTCGAGGTCGATCTCGACGAGAACCTTGGTCTCCTTGGTGATCCGCTCCACCCGGGCGGTCCGACTCATCGCGAAATCTCCATTGCAGAAAGGAAGGCGTCGGTCTCGGCGGCGGTGCCGGCGGTCACCCGCAGCCAGCCGGGCAGGCCGACGTCGCGGACCAGCACCCCCTGCGCCAGCAGGGCGCGCCAGACGGTGGTCTGGTCGCCGCCCACCTCGAAGAGCACGAAATTGGCGTCGCTGTCGGCGACCCGCAACCCGCGCTCGCGCAGCGTCGCCACGATCCGGTCCCGCTGCACCATGATCGCGCTCACCGTACCGAGGAGGGCGTCGCGGTGGGTCACCGCCGCGCGGGCGGCGGCCTGGGTCAGCGCGGACAGATGATACGGCAGTCGGACGAGTTGCACCGCCTGCACCACCGCCGGGTCGGCGGCCAGGTAGCCCAGCCGCCCGCCGGCGAAACCGAACGCCTTGCTCATCGTCCGCGTGACCACCAACCGCGGGTGGCCCGGCAGCACCGCGAGGGCGCTGACCGTCCCGGGGCGGGCGAACTCGGCGTACGCCTCGTCCACCACCACCATCCCGGGCGCGACGTCGAGCACCGCGGCGATCACCGCCGGGTCCAGTGCCGTGCCGGTGGGGTTGTTCGGAGAGCAGAGGAAGACCACGTCGGGTCGGTGCTCACGGACCTGGGCGACCGCCTCCTCGACGGTCAGACCGAAGTCGACGCCGCGCCGCGCGGGCACCCAGCGGGTGCCGGTGCCGAGGGCCAGCAGTGGGTGCATCGAGTACGCCGGAACGAAGCCGAGCGCACTGCGCCCCGGCCCACCGAACGCCTGGAGCAGCTGCTGCTGGATCTCGTTGGAGCCGTTGGCCGCCCACACCTGCTCGACGGTGAGCCCGTGCCCGAGATATGCGGCCAGGTCGGCGCGGAGCGCCACCGCGTCCCGGTCCGGGTAGCGGTTGAGCTCACGCAGCTCGGCCGCGAGCGCCTTGCCGATCGCCTCCACCACCGGCTCCGGCACCGGGTGGGAGTTCTCGTTGGTGTTGAGCCGCACCGGCACGTCCAGCTGCGGCGCCCCGTACGGCGACAGCCCCCGCAGGTCGTCGCGGATCGGCAGATCGTCGAGGCTGGTCACGCGACTGAGCCTGCTGGTTCGCTCGCTGCGCTCGCTCACGCCGGAACCCCCGGGAAGCGGGCCTGGACCGCCTGACCGTGCGCGGGCAGATCCTCCACCCCGGCGAGGGTGACCACGTGTGGGGCGACGTCGCGCAACGCGTCCTCGGTGTATTCGATGAGGTGCACGCCGCGCAGGAAGGACTGCACCGACAACCCGGAGGAGTGCCGCGCGCAGCCACCGGTGGGCAGCACGTGGTTGGACCCGGCGCAGTAGTCGCCGAGCGACACCGGCGACCAGGCGCCCACGAAGATCGCCCCCGCGTTACGGACCCGCATTGCCCACTCGCGGGCGTCCACCGTCTGGATCTCCAGGTGCTCGGCCGCGTACGCGTCGACCACCCGCAGCCCCGCCTCCAGGTCGTCGACGAGGACCACGCCGCTCTGCTCGCCGGTCAGCGCCGTGGTGACCCGCTCGGTGTGTTTGGTCGCCGGCACCTGCCGGGCCAACTCCCGCTCGACCGCCTCGACAAGCGTCAGCGACGGGGTGACCAGCACGCTCGCGGCGAGCGGGTCGTGCTCGGCCTGACTGATCAGGTCGGCGGCGACGTGCGCCGGATCGGCCGTGTCGTCGGCCAGGATGGCGATCTCGGTCGGCCCGGCCTCGGCGTCGATGCCCACCACCCCGCGCAGCAGCCGCTTGGCGGCGGTCACCCAGATGTTGCCGGGGCCGGTGATCAGGTCGACCGGGTCGCACCGCTGTGCACCCGTCGGGTCGACCGCCGCGCCGTACGCCAGCATCGCCACCGCCTGGGCCCCGCCCACGGCGTACACCTCGTCGACGCCGAGCAGCGCGCACGCGGCGAGCACCCGGGGGTCGGGCAGGCCGCCGTTGTCCTTCTGCGGCGGGCTGGCCACCACCAGCGACCGCACTCCGGCCGCCTGGGCGGGCACGACGTTCATCACCACTGTCGACGGGTACATCGCCAGGCCACCCGGCACGTAGAGGCCGACCCGGTCGACCGGCACCCACCGCTCGGTGACCGTGCCACCGGGCACCACCTGGGTGGTGTGGTCGGGGCGGCGCTGGTCGTCGTGCACCTTGCGGGCTCGGGTGATCGACTCCAGCAAGGCGGCGCGGACGGCCGGGTCGAGCACGCCCTCGGCCTCGGTGATCGCCTCGACCGGCACCCGCAGCACCTCCGGGGAGATGGCGTCGAACCGCTCGCTGGCCTCCCGGATCGCCGGGTATCCATGCTCGCGGACCGCCTCCACCAGGGGGCGGATCCGCTCGACGGCAACCGACACGTCGAGCTGGGCACGGGGCAGCAGGCGGCGCGGGTCACCGAGACCGTCGCGCAGGTCGATCCGATTCAGCACCCTTGCGAGTCTAGGCGGCCGGCCCGGTGCGCACCCGAGCCGCCCGTCCGCCGGGACGGTGAGCCGGGCCACGCCTGCGGAGGCGAGATTGGTTAGGCTCGACGATGTGACCGCACGGCTGCCGGTGTTCCCGCTCGCAACAGTGCTCTTTCCCGGGTTGGTGCTGCCGCTGCACATCTTCGAGGAGCGCTACCGGGCGCTGGTCCGCCACCTGGTCGACCTGCCCGAGGGTGCTCCGCGTGAGTTCGGTGTGGTGGCCATCCAGGCCGGGTGGGAGGTCGCGCCCGCCGGTCCCGGCGCCCGCGCGACGCCGAGCGGCGGCGAGGTCACCCTGCACGAGGTGGGCTGCACCGCCGAGCTGCGCCAGGTGACCGAGTTGGCCGACGGGGGCTTCGACATCGTCACGGTCGGCCGGCGTCGCTTCCGGATCGCCGAGGTCGACGACAGTGCCGCGCCCTACCTGACCGCCGACGTGGAGTGGCTGCCCGAACCGGCCGGGCCGGACGAGGTGGCCGAGCTGCTGGCCGCCCGGGTGATCGCGGTCTTCCGGCAATACCTCGGCCTGATCCGCTCCGACCCGGAGGAGATCTCCGAGCAACTGCCGGAGGACCCGACGGTGCTGTCCCACCTGGTGGCGGCGACCGCGGCGCTCACCGTCGACGACCGGCAGCGCCTGCTGGCGATCGACGACACCGCCGCCCGGCTCCGCGCCGAGCTGCGGCTGCTCAACCGCGAGGCGGCTCTGCTTCGTCAGGTGCGGGCGGTGCCGGTGCCGCTTGCGGAGTTGGCGTCCCCGCCGACACCCAACTGAGCCCCGCCGGGTCGGGCTCCGGGCGCAGCCCCGGCCACCGCGACCAGCCGGCCAGCAGGGTGTACATGACCGCGGCACCGAACGCCGGCAGCAGCAGGTTGCCGTGCGGCACCGGCAGCACGTCGAGCAGCCAGTCGACCCCACCGGCCCGCAGGTCGGCGGGTTTGGTGAAGGCCTGCCCGGCCGGGGCGGTGGCCAGCAGCCGGTCGAAGGTCGCCAGGCCGACCCGCCGGCCCACCTGCCAGGCCACCGGTGCGGCGACCAACGCGCCGAGCACCGCGGCGAGCAGCCCGACCGGGCCGCGCCGCCGCCGCAGCACGAACCACAGGGCAACCGCCACCAGCAGCCCGAAGCCGAGCCCGAGCAGGCTGAACCACCCGTCCGCGGCGATCGGCTGCTCCGGTTGCGGGTCGGCGTAGATCGCCCCCTCGGCGGTCTTGAGCACCGGGGTGTCCGGCGCGAGCACGGCCCAGAGCAGCCCGAACGGCACACCCAGCACAGCCAGCGCGAGCACGGCACCCAGCACCGTCGCCGCGGTGCGCAGCGGGCGGCGCGGCTCGTCGAAGCTCAGCTCCAGAGAGCTCTGGTACGCCGCCGAAGGAGCAGCGTCACCCACACCGAGCCCGGCCTGCTCGCCAACCGGCCGCTGCTCGCCAACCGGCGGCTGCTCGCCAACCGGCGGCTGGTCGCCAACCGGCGGCTGGTCGCCAACCGGCGGCTGGTCGCCAACCGGCGGCTGGTCGCCAACCGGCGGCTGGTCGCCAACCAAAGCCTGGTCGCCAACCGAAGCCTGGTCGGCGACCGGCGGCTGCCCCTCGGCCGGCGGCTGCTCGGCGACGGGCGGCTGCTCGCCGGATGACGGTGTGGCGCCCGACGCTCGGGGCGGCGTGGATTGGTCGGGCTCGTCGACGGGCCGCTCGCGGTCGGGGTTGTCCGGGCTCACCCGATGATCCTCTCAGGCCCGGTGCGGGGCCGGGGCGCCGGTGGCGGCAGACCAGCTCACCGGGCGAACGGCTCCACCATCATCGCCGCCGCGCGCAGCCACGCCTGCCGGGTCTCCGGCTGGAGTTGGTGGTACTCGATCGACGAACCAGTCTCCAGCGCCGCGTCGTACGGCACCACGGCCACGCCACGGGTACGGGTGGCGAAGTGCCGCTCCAGGTCGTCCTGCAGGGGCGAGCGGCCCGGCGTCGGGCAGGAGATGAGGGTGATCGCGTTGTCCGCCAACTCGCCCATGCCCTCCTCGTGCAGCAGGTCGAGCATCCAGTCCGCGCTGAACGCGGCGTCCTCCCGCGGCACGGTGGTCACCACCAGCTGGTCCGCGGCCTGCATCACCGTGCGCCAGTTGGGGCTCTCCACGTTGTTGCCGGTGTCCACGCAGACCACGTCGTGGGTACGCCGCAGCAGCTCCAGCACCCGTCGGACGGTGAACTGGTCCAGCCGTTGGGCGAAGCGCGGGCTCTCCTCGCCGGCCAGCACGTCGTACGAGCCGTCGGAGGCGTGCCGCAGGTAGTCGTCCAGCCGACCCAGCAGGGTCGAGCCCTCAAGGATCTCGATCTGGGCCAGGTCGCTGATCAGGTGCCGGATCGTCCGGGCGTGCCGGGCGCTGCCGGCGCGCAGCCCGAGGGTGCCGCGCAGTTCGTTGTCGTCCCAGGCCAGTACGCCCTGCCCCCGCACGCTGCCGACGGTGGCCGCGGCGAGCACGGTGGCGGTGGTCTTGTGCACCCCGCCCTTGGGGTTGGCGAAGGCGAAAACCCGGGGCGTGCCCAGGTCTCGGCGGAGCACCCCGTTGGCCCGCTCCTGCTCCGGGTCGACGCCCTGCGGGCGCCACTCGACCCGGGCCGGATAGGCGCGTTCGGCGATCGCCGAGCCGGCCGACGCGGTGGGTGGCGACACGACCGGCGCGGGGGGTGCGGGCGCGACCGGTGGGGGTGGTGGCGCGGTCACCGGGTAACCGGTCTCCGGCTGGTAGCCGGTCTCCAGCAGCGCGTACCGCGACGCGGACGGTGGGTCGCCCTGCCGGTAGCCGTTGTCCAGCAGCGCGTAGCGGGACTGGGCCGGGTCGGCGGCGCCGGGCGGCGTCTCGGGTTCGGCCCGGTACGTCGGTTCCGCCGGGTAGCCCGGCTCGGCCCGGTAGCCCGGCTCGGCCCGGTAACCCGGCTCGGCCCGATAGCCCGGCTCAGTTTGGTAGCCCGGCTCGGCCCGATAGCCCGGGTCAGCCCGGTGGCCCGGGTCGCCCCGATAGCCCGGGTCAGCCCGGTAGTCCGGCTCGACCTGATAGCCCGGCTCGGCCCGGTAATCCGGCTCCGCCCGATAGCCCGGCTCAGTTTGGTAGCCCGGCTCGGCCCGGTAGCCCGGCTCGGCCCGGTAGTCCGGCTCGACGCGATAGGCCGGCTCGGCCCGGTACGCCGGTTCCGACCGGTACGCCGGCTCGGCCCGGTAGTCCGGCTCGACCCCGTAGCCGGGATCCGCCCGGTACGCCGGCTCGGCCCGGTAGGCGGGGTCGACGCGGTAGGTCGCCTCAGCCCGGTAGGCGGGGTCCGCGCCGTACGACAACTCGGCCGGATGCCCGACGGCGGGTGCCCGCCCGGCGTACCCGTTCGGGGCCGCACGCCGGGGCAGTGGATCCGGCGGCGCCTCGTCGGTCCGCCGCTCCGGCTCGGTCTGCTCCGCGCCGCGACCGCCCAGCCGGGCGCGGTCCAACAACGCGCGCCACCGCGGCGCTGGTTCGGCCGGCCGGCCCCAGCCGGTCTCACTGCCCTCCACGGCCCGCCCTCCCAGCGCCATCGATCTCCGTCTGACAGGCTACGAAGCAAACCCTATTCGGACCACACCTCAGAACGCACACCAGCCGGCGCACATCACGACGACGTCGGCGTCGGCGGCTCGACGACTGTGGTGTCCGGCGAGGTGGTGGCGCTCGGCGGCGCGGTTTCGGTGGGTTCCGCCGACGACGGCGCGGGTAACGGAATCGTCACGACCGGTGCGGGTTCCGACGATTCGCCCATCGACGCCGAGGGCACCGCTGGGTTCGGCGCCGGCTCGGTCCGCCGCGTCGGAGTCGGCTCGGCGCTCGGGCCGGTGTCGGCCGGCGGGCGTACCACGTCACGCTGCTCGGGCAGGGGCGGTAGGAAGACCGTGCGGTCCAACCGGTACACCTCGGGGGCGGGGTCGACCGCCCGCACGTCCGGGCGGGCCGCCATGCCCCGCAACACCACAGGCGTCGCGCGGACCACCGCCGCGTAGACGCAGGCACAGCCGGTGCGGTACGCGGCCGCCTCGGCGGTCGCCACCTCGGCGCCGCTGGCGTAACGGGCACGCAACTCCCGCTCGTCCACGCCCTCGCCGTCGACCGCGGCGGCCCGGGCCCGGTAGTCGGCGGCTTCGGTGTCCTTGCGGGCCGCCACCTGGTCCATCCCGGCGACCACGTCGTCCGGCACCCGCAGCGCGGGAATCTTGACGATCTCGGTCTGTCGCCCGGGCAGCGGAACCCGCCCGAAGACCGCCGAGACCGGCACGTCGCCGAGCACCGTCGCCAGGCGCTGCGGCGGCAGGTACGCGACGAGCGTGACAAGCGCGTAGGTCCCGTCCCCGGCGGTCGGGGTCGACTCGGGCAGCGCGGCCAGGTCGGCGGCGGCGGACCGCAGGTAGCCGGGCACGGAGTCACCGTCGGAGACGCCGACCCGGGTCACCTCGCCCACCGTCCGGTCGCCGACCGGAGTCTCGTCGGCGGCCCAGAGCGCGGTCCCCAGCACCGCCGCCGCGGACAACGCCGCCGCCCAGGTGAGCACCCCGGACCGCGCCGACCGGTCGCCCAGCCGGGCCACGACCCGGGTCAGCGGCGGCAGCAACCGTTGGTCCAACTGCCGCAGCAGGTTGCCGGCGCGCACGGGCGGGATCCCCTCGTCGGATCGGTGTCGGGCGGTCGCCGCTCAGTCACGCAGGATCTGCAGCGCGCGGTCCAGGTCGTCAGGGTAGTCGCTGACGAACCGGACCTCGTCCCCCGTTCGGGGGTGCAGGAAGCTCAGTTCGCGGGCGTGCAGCCACTGTCGGGCCAGGCCGAGACGGGCCGAGAGGGTGGGGTCGGCACCGTAGGTGAGGTCACCCACGCACGGATGCCGCATGGTGGAGAAGTGCACCCGGATCTGGTGGGTCCGCCCGGTCTCCAGGCGGACGTCGACCAGGCTGGCCGCCGGGAACGCCTCCAGGGTGTCGTAGTGGGTGATGCTCGGTTTACCGCCGGAGACCACCGCCCAGCGGTAGTCGTGGGTGGGGTGCCTGTCGATCGGCGCGTCGACGGTGCCGCGCAGCGGGTCCAGGTGGCCCTGCACCACCGCGTGGTAGCCCTTGTCCACCTCGCGGTACTTGAAGGCCCGCTTCAACGCCGTGTACGCCTGCTCGCTCTTGGCCACCACCATGATCCCGGTGGTGCCCACGTCGAGCCGGTGCACCACGCCCTGCCGCTCGGCGGCGCCACTTGTGGAGATGCGGTGCCCGATCGCGGCGAGCGCACCGATCACCGTCGGGCCGGTCCATCCGGGGCTGGGATGTGCGGCGACCCCCACCGGCTTGTCCACCACCACGATGTCGTCGTCGGCGTAGACCACCCGCAGGCCGGGCACCGCCTGCGGCACCACGGTCGGCGGTGCGACCGGGGCGGGCAGCGTGACCTCCAGCCAGGAGCCGGCCTTGACCTTGTGCGAGTTGGCCCGGGAAGCGCCGTCGACAAGCGCGTCCCCGGCGTCGACCAGGGCCGCGGCGGCGGTGCGGGAGAGCCCGAACAGACGGGACACCGCCTGGTCCAGTCGCATGCCGTCGAGGCCGTCCGGGACGGGGAGGGAACGGTGGTCGCCGCCAGCGGCGAACGCGGAGGTCATGCCCGCTCCCGCTGGTCGGTGCCCCGCACGGCGTCCGTCGCGGCCGGGTCGCCGTCGCGGCCGGCCCGCCCGCCGTCACGCTGGCGGCCGGTCAGTTCCAGCAGCACGGCCAGCAGCACACCGCAGACCAGCGAGCTGTCGGCCAGGTTGAACACCGGCCAGACCTGGCCGTACGGGTCGAACAGGCTGATCATGTCGACCACGTGGCCGTGGAAGGGCGCGGGGGCCCGGAAGATCCGGTCGACGAGGTTGCCCAGCGCGCCGCCCAGCACCAGGCCGAGGCAGACCGCCCAGGGCAGTGAGCGCAGCCGCAGGGCCATCCAGACGATCCAGCCGACCACACCGATGGTGATCAGCGGGAAGATCCAGGTGTGGTCCGCGCCGATGCTCCAGGCGGCACCGCTGTTGCGGGTCAGACTCAGGTAGACGGCCCCGCCGAGCAACCGGACCGGTTCCCGGTCGGTCAACGCGGCCAGCGCGAGGTGCTTGGTGACCAGGTCGGCCAGCAGGGCCACCAGGGCGACTCCGGCGAGGATCGCGACGGCCCGGGAGCGGCGTGTGCCGCCGCCCGGGTCGGTGCGGCCGGGTTCGGCGGACGGTGCTGCGGTCATGCGCTCCCCATCGAGGTGTCTCGGCGGTGATCGCTCACCGTCTCATCGCCGCCGGGGAACGGACCTCAGCGCCGCTCCTCCAGCTGCTTGCACGTCACACACTGGGTGGCCGACGGGAAGGCGGCGAGGCGCTCGACCGGGATCGGGTTGCCGCACCGCTCGCACCAGCCGTAACCACCCTCGTCGAGACGCTCCAGAGCGCGCTCGACCTGTGTGGTTCGTTCCAGGATGCTGTTGGCGAGAGAGATCTCCTGCTCCCGCTCGAGCGTCTTGGTGCCCGTGTCGGCCTGGTCGTCCCCGGCCGAGTCGGTCAGCCGATCGCGCTGCAGCTCGGTGATCTCACTCAGCGTCTGATCGTACTCGGCGCGAAGCTCGTCCCGCCGCGCCGCCAGCGCCGCCCGGATCTTCTCGGTCTCCGCCGTGCTGCGGGTGGCCTTCGCCACCGGCTTGCGCCCGGCGGTCCTGGTGTCGGCTGGCTTCGCCATGGGTCGCTCCCTCGGCCGGGGAGCCGCGTGTCCGCGGCGCCTGGTCAGGGGGCGCCGACCACGGCGTCCCCTAAAATTGGACGAAAAGGGGCACACGGCAACGATGGCCGCGTACTCCGGAGGTTGGCAAGAATACGGAACGTACAGGCGTCCGACAACGTGCCGCACCGTCGCACCGCTCAACTACCCCTAGCCCTGCCTAACTAGGGCAAAGGGAACGCTAGCAGGTCAACCTGCCGCCTCATCCCCGTACTCGCCAAACCATCGGGCCAGGCGACCCCGCCGGCTGACCGCCCGCAGCCGCCGTTCGGCGGCGTCGCGCACCCCCGCGGTCGCCACGATCAGCAGACTGTCGCCGGTCTTCAGCCGGGTGCCCGGCGTGGGCACGAAACCCACCCCGTCGCGCAGCACCAGGGTGACCGACGCGCCCAGCGGAAGCCGCAACTCGTCGACGTGCACACCCGCCAACCGCGAACCCGGCGGCACCTCCAACTGCAGCAGGTCCGCCCGCATCCGCTCCAGTGGCGCGGTCTCCAGGTGGATCTCGGTGGCCTCGGCCGGCGCGGTCACCCGCAACCGGCGGGCGAACGGCCCGAGTGTCCCGGTCTGCACCAGCGTGAAGATCACCACCAGCACGAAGACCACGTCGAAGAGGCGTTCCGCCCCGGGCACCCGCTCGGAGAGCGGAATGGTGGCCAGCACGATCGGCACCGCCCCGCGCAGCCCCGCCCAGGACAGGAACGCCTGTTCGCGGAGGTCGACCCGGAACGGCAGCGCCGAGACGGCCACCGACAGCGGGCGGGCCAACAGCACCAGGGCCAGCCCCGCGACCACCGCGGGCAACACCGCCGCGTCCAGCCGGCCCGGCGAGGCCAGCAGCCCGAGCAGCACGAACAACCCGATCTGGGCGAGCCACGCCAGCCCGTCGGCGAAGCCGAGGATCGCCTGCCGGTGGGACAACCGGGCGTTGCCCAGCAGCACCCCGGCCACGTAGACGGCGAGGAACCCGGAGGCGTGCAACACCGCCCCCGCGGCGTACGCCAGCACGGTGATGCCCACCGCGGCGATCGGATAGAGCCCGGCCGAGGGCAGCGCGGCCCGGCGCAGCGCCCAGGTGCCGGCGACGCCCGCACCCACACCCACCGCCACGCCGACGCCCAACTCGTAACAGACCAGCCCGGCCTCGTACCACCACGGGTGCGACCAGCCCTGGTGCGACAGCAGCACCACCAGCAGCACCACCGGGGCGTCGTTCATGCCCGACTCGGCCTCCAGGGTCGCCACCAGCCGGGGTGGCAGCCGCAGCCGGCGCAGGGTGGCGAAGACGGCCGCCGCGTCGGTGGACGAGAGCACCGCGCCGTAGAGCAACGCCAACCGCCAGTCCAGCCCCAGCAACAGGTGTACGGCGATGCCGACCACCACGATGCTCACGACCACGCCGAGTGTGGAGAGGGCGGACGCCAGCCCGAGCACCGGGCGCAGCGTGGTCCACCGGGCGGTCAGGCCACCCTCCGCGATGATCACGATCAGTGCGCAGAAGCCGAGGGTGCGGGTCAACTCGACATCGTCGAAGCGGATGCCCAGCCCGCTCTCGCCGATCGCCACGCCGAGCGCCAGGTAGACCAGCAGGCTGGGCACACCCAGCCGGGTGGAGAGGCGCACCGCGCCGACGGCCACCAGCAGCACGGCCGCACCCAGCAGCAGCGCGACATCAAACCCGGGCGTCACGGCTGCCCGGCCTGGACGTTCCTCACTCGCCGGATCCGTCGCGCAGTCGGCGCAGCACCTCGGGAAGCTCGGGGCTGGGCCGATCGACGAGGAAGAGCTTGTCCCGACTGGCCGCGCCGGCGCGCAGGGTGACCGCGGCCCGCCGGACGCCCAGGGCAGCCGCCAGGGCCCGCCGGGCCGCCTCGGTCGCCCGACCGTCGACGGCCGGATCGTGCACCGCGATCACGAGGGCGGGACCGTGCGGGCCATCGAAGCGGCCGCCCACCCGGTCGGCGGAGGCGGCGGGCTTCACCCGTACCGCCACGGTGAGCGTGTCCTGTGGGGGCACCGGCGCCGCTTCAGATCGGCCGGACGTCGGCGAGCAGGGCGGTGGCCGGCGCGCAGGAGGCGCACGGGGTGAAGCCGAGCTCGGCGGCCTCGGCGACCGGCAGCGTCTCGGGCACCCAGCCCACCAGGTGCGGGCAGCTGTCGAGGTGGTAGCGGGGGTGGCCGTCCACCACCTGGACGGCGTCGGACAGTCGCGCCACCCGGGCCGCCTCGGCGGGGGTGACCAACTGCTCGGCCGGCTCGTCGGCGGCCGGGGCGCCGTGGCTCAGCTCGTCGTCGGTCGACGTCGCCACCGACGATGCCGGGCTGATCGGCCTGGCCGCGGGGGGCACGTCGTCGGCCGACGTCACGAACGGCGTCCCCGCGTCGAACGGGGACGCATCGTCGACCCGTGGGTCGAACGGGGGCGCATCGTCGCCGTGCGCGTCGAATCTCGGCGCATCGTGGGCGCGCGGGCCGAACGGGGACGCATCGTCGACCCGCGGGTCGAACGGGGGCGCATCGTCGACCCGCGGGTCGAACGGGGGCGCATCGTCGCCGCCCGGGTCGAACCTCGGTGCGTCGTCGGCGCGTGCGGCGTGGTCGACCGGCGGCGCGGGTGGTTGCCGCCACCCGGTGCCGCCGGTCCCCACCGTCGTGGGCACGTGCTGGACCGGCACCTCCGGCTCGACCAACGGCGGCCCGTACGCGACACCCGGGGTGGCCTGGCTGGCCGTGCGGGGTGCGTCGGGGTGCCGCCGGTCGGGCCGGTCGGGATCCGCCGTGGCGCGGTTGGCGGCTGCCTGGCGGGCGCCCACCACCAATGCCACGGCGGCCAGCAGACTGGCCGCGATAGAGATGATCAACAGGAAACTGGAGCCACCGGCCAGGCCGAGCACCAGGAGCACCACCGCGACGAGGATGAGCAGGAGACTTGCGACTATCACGGGTCACCCCCGCCGCGTCGTGCCGTCCAGACAGGGCCGGCGACCGTCACCATGTGCGGTAAGCGATCGCCGGCCGGCGCTCAGCGTCCGGCTTCGAGGGCGCCGGAACGCCCGCCGCCGCCGTACGAACCGGCGAGACCCGCAGCGGCCAGCCCGTTGCCGCCGGCGACCCGGCCTGCCTCGGAGCGGGTCATCTCGGCCTCCAGGCCCTGGCCACGACCGTCGAGGTCGCGCAGCTGGCTCTCCAGGTACGCCTTGAGCCGCGTGCGGTACTCGCGCTCGAACTGCTTGAGCTCCTCGATGTGCTTCTGCAGGGCCGTGCGCTTGGCGTCCAGGCCGCCCATGGCCTCCTGGTGCCGCTGGCGGGCGTCCCGCTCCAGGGCATCGGCCTTGGCGCGAGCCTCGCGGGTCACCTCCTCGGCCTTGCCACGGGCCTCGGACAGCAGCTGGTCGGCCTCGCGGCGCGCGTCGGACACGTGGTCGTCGGCGGTGCGCTGGGCCATCATCAGCACGCGCAGGGCCTGCTGCTCACCGTCACCGGTGACGCCGCCGGCCGGACCGCCGGTCGCGCGGACCTGCTCCAGCTCGGCCTGCATCGCGCGGGCGGCCTGCTCGGCCGCCGACTTGTCGCGCTGCACCCGGTCCAGTTGGGCCTTGACGTCGTTGAGCTCCGCCGCCAGTCGGGCGTCGCCGCCGGGGCCGGCGGGGGCGCCGCCACGGCCGCCGCGCTCCACCTGGGCGCGCAGCTCGTTGTTTTCCTCGATGAGACGGGCGAGCTCGCGCTCGACCTCGTCCAGGAAGGCGTCGACCTCCTCCTCGTCATACCCCCGCTTGCCGATCGGCGGCTTTTTGAAGGCGACGTTGTGGACGTCGGCCGGGGTCAGCGGCATCGAAACTCCTCGGGTCAGTTGCGGCCGCGAAAGCGCGTCGGTCATCAGGCAGATGCCCTGATCGACGGCCCTAACACGAACTCCATCAGCACGAACAGGATAACCAGGAGCACAAGGGAGGCCAGGTCGATGCTCACGGTACCAATTCGCAGCGGAGGGATCACACGCCTCAACGCGTTGAGAGGGGGATCAGTGACGCTCCACACGGATTCCAATCCTGCCGATGCGCCACGCCCCGGTTGCCAGCGACGGCCGTACTGCAGGACGGCGCTCAACACGAACCGGGACAGAAGAAGAAGCAGGAAGACATAAAGGATCAGGTACAGCACTTGCAGTAAGATCGACAACACGGTCAGCGACGTCCCTCGGGTCGGGCGGGGTCAACTCAGACTGAAAAAGCCGCCCTCAGCGATCTTGGCCTTGTCCTCAGCGGTGACCTGGACGTTAGCCGGTGAGAGCAGGAACACCCGATTGGTCACGCGCTCGATCGTACCGCGCAGGCCGAACGCCAGACCGGCCGCGAAGTCAACCAGACGGCGGGCGTCGGCCTCATCCATTTCGGTGAGATTGATGATCACCGGGACGCCGTCGCGAAAGTGCTCACCGATGGTGCGCGCCTCCCGGTAGGTGGTCGGGTGCAGCGTGGTGATCTGGTAGCGCTGCTCCTCCTCGGGAAGAGCCCGCTCCCGCGACGTGACCTGCGGCGCGAGGGCCAGGTTGTCGCGGGTGTGGTACGACAGCGCGCCGGAGGTCTCGCCGGCCGACGACCGGGTGATCGACCGCACGCTGGACCGCTCGGCCCGCTCCGCGCGCTCGCCGTCACCACGCTCGGACTCGCTCAACCGCCCGCTCGTCCGCTCGGAGAGTCGACCCCGCTCAGTGGCGCGCGGCCGGGGAGCCGGCGGCTCCTCGGTGTCGTCCTCGTCCTCGTCGGCGAACTCCTCGGCGTACCGGCTCTGCCGGTACCGCGAGTCGCGGTAGCCACCCTTGTCGTAACCACCGTCGTCGTAGGCTCGCTCGTCGTCTTCTTCGACCAGACCGAGCCAGACCCCCGCCTTGCGCAGTGCACCCATCCCGCGCCCTTCCGTCCGCCGTGCGGCACGCGCCCCCGTGCCATGTCGCCCGTCGCGAGTGGACAACCATGCCCATCGGACCGGAACCGCAATCCCCCCAGCACGCGATTCGCGTCGCGCGCCCGACCCCGACCAGGAGCGCCGCTCCCCTGAAACAACACTGATGTAATTTGCTTGTCTCGCGGTCAGGCTACCGCAGCGTGGGACGCATTCCGAGCAACGCGCTACCGACGCGGACATGTGTCGCGCCGTATCGGATCGCGATGTCGAAATCCCCGCTCATCCCCGCGGACAGCCCGGTGGCTCCCGGATGGACCGTCCGAAAGGCGGCGGCCACCTCGGCGAGTCGGGCGAAGGCCCGTTCCGGCTCCCACCCCAGCGGAGCCACCGCCATCAGACCGACCAGACGCAGACCCGGCGCGTCGGCGACCGCCTCGGCCACCGGCTCCAGCCCGGCGCCCGGATCGGCCGAGCCGGGCAACGCACCGCCCCGGGCCGCGTCGCCGTCGATGCTCACCTGGACCATGGCGTCCAGCGGCACCTCCCGGTCGACTGTCGCGGCCGCCAGCGCCCGGGCCAGCCGGACGCTGTCCACCGAGTGCACCGCGTCGGCGTAACGGACCACCGAGCGGGCCTTGTTGCGCTGCAACTGGCCGATGAAGTGCCAGCGGGGACGTACCCCGGCGGCGGCCACCTCGGCGGCCTTACCGGCCGCCTCCTGGTCGCGGTTCTCCCCCACGTCGGTCACCCCGAGCCCGGCCAGCGCCACCACGTCGCTGGCCGGGTAGGTCTTCGTCACGGCGATCATCGTGACCTCGGCGCGGTCCCGACCGGCCTGCGCGCAGGCGTGGGCGATACGGGACCGGATCTGGGCCAGGCCGGCCGCCAGTTCGGCGTGGCGGTCCGGTCGTACCGTGGCTGAGCTGTCGGTCATCGGCGGTGCTCAGGACCCGTTCTTGAGGAAATCGGGGACGTCCACGTCGTCGAAGAGCACGCGGCGCGGCGACTGGGCCGGTGTCGGGTTGCTGACCGGTGCCGGCACCGGGGTGCTCTGCGGCGCCGGCTGGTTGGTGTTGGTCTTGCGGGTCGGCTCGGCCGCCTTGTACGCCGGAGTGCCGCCGTCGAAGCCCGCCGCGATGACCGTCACCCGCACCTCGTCGCCGAGCGCGTCGTCGATGACCGCGCCGAAGATGATGTTGGCGTCCGGGTGGGCCGCGTCGGTGACCAGTTGGGCGGCGTCGTTGATCTCGAACAGGCCCAGGTCGGAGCCGCCGGCGATGGAGAGCAGCACGCCCCGCGCGCCGTCCATGCTCTGCTCCAGCAGCGGGCTGGAGATGGCCGCCTCGGCCGCCTCGACCGCGCGGTTTTCCCCGCGGGCGCTGCCGATGCCCATCAACGCGCTGCCGGCGCCGCTCATCACGCTCTTGACGTCGGCGAAGTCCAGGTTGATCAGACCCGGGGTGGTGATCAGGTCGGTGATGCCCTGCACACCGGAGAGCAGCACCTGGTCCGCCGTGCGGAACGCGTCCATCATGCTGATGTTGCGGTCACCCAGGGCCAACAGCCGGTCGTTCGGGATCACGATGAGCGTGTCGCACTGGTTGCGCAGCTCGTCTATTCCCGTCTCGGCCTGCACCTGGCGGCGCTTGCCCTCGAAGGAGAACGGCCGGGTCACCACGCCGATGGTCAGCGCACCGAGCTTGCGGGCGATGTTGGCGACCACGGGCGCGCCACCGGTGCCGGTGCCGCCGCCCTCACCACAGGTCACGAAGACCATGTCGGCACCCTTGAGCACCTCTTCGATCTCGTCGCGGTGGTCCTCGGCGGCGTTCTTGCCGACGTCGGGGTTGGCCCCGGCCCCCAGGCCACGGGTCAACTCCCGGCCGACGTCGAGCTTGACGTCGGCGTCACTCATCAGCAGCGCCTGGGCATCGGTGTTGATCGCGATGAACTCGACGCCCTTGAGCCCAACCTCGATCATCCGGTTGACGGCGTTGACGCCGCCTCCGCCGATGCCGACGACCTTGATGACCGCCAGGTAGTTGTGCGGAGGTGTCATCTCCGGTCCTTTCTTCGAGATTGGCTTCGGCCGACCGGGTACGGCGTGGCCAGACCAGCGGCCGACGACAGCTGTCACCAGCGAGAGTCAGAGGCGAACCCTCACCCTCTACTAGAGGCTTACAGTTATGTCAACCACTGAACCTCTTCGGGGCAACGTAAGCGCCACCGCGCGATGAGCCAAGGACCCGCCCGGCGTGTCGCCGGCCCGAGCGCGACGGCTCACCCTTGACGGCGCTGGCCGGTCAGCGAAAGGTCACCACGTCGGGAGCGCTCACGTCGATCCGTGCGGCGTCCTCGTCCAACAGGGCGGTGGCCACCCGGGCCTTGTCCGTGCCCCGCGTCGCGTCCCCCCAGACAACCGTCCGGTCCCCCTTCAACCGCAGGCTGATCCGGGCCAACCCCTCCACCCGGACGTCCACCAACTCGGCGCGCAGCTGCGGAGTCAGCGCGGTGAGGACCTCCAGGGCGGCCCGGGTGCCCGGGTCGTCGGCGGCCGGGCGGGTCACCGTCACCTGCGGCAGCTCGGCGGGGCGCCGGTCCACCGTCCGGAACGCCACCCCGCTGCGGTCGATCAGGGCGAACGACTCCCCCTGCGGCACCGCCGCCACCGGGGTCCGCTCGGTCACCCGCACCACCAGCGCGCCGGGCCAGTCCCGGGAGACCGTGGCCCGCTCCACCGCCGGCAGCGCGCCGACCCGGCGGGCGGCGGCAGCCAGATCCACCCGGGCCAGCGGCACGCCGTCCGGCACCGCGACCGCGTCGTGCACCTGCACCGGGGTGACCAGGTCGGCACCCTCCACACGCACCTCCCGGACGCCGAACAGCCCGGTGCCGAGCACCGTCCAGGCGACGAGCCCGGCCAGCGCGAGCACGCCGGCGCCCACCGCCCACGGCAGTGCCGCACGCATGCGACGCTGCCGCGCACGAGCCATGAACCGACGGGTCGAGGGCGGCACCGCGTCGCGGCCCGCCCGCACCAGCTGCCACCGCCGCGCCGGGCCACGGCGCGGGGCGCCACCGTCTGCGGCGCGGGTCCGCCCTCGGGCCGGGCCGGGACTCATCCGGCCAGGGGCGCCGCGCCGCCGGGTGCGGCGGTGCCACCGAGAGCCGCTCCGTCGCCGCCGGCCGTGGCCCCTCCGGGCACCGGATCGCCGATCGCCGGGGACGTGGCCACCTCATCGACGGTCGCGGTCGGTGCGGGACCGGCCGCACGGTCACCCAGGGCGGCCAGCAACTCGTCGCCCATCAGCGAGATCGGCGGGGCGCCCATGGTGACCACCACGTCCCCCGAGCGGGCCCGGCGGGCCACCTCGACCGGTGCCTGCTCCCACGACTCGACGAAGACCTTGCGGTCGGCGGGCAACGCCACCGCCGCGATCAGCGCCGCCGAGCCCTCGCCGGGCTGGCGCAACTCGCCCGGCCCGAAGACCTCCAGCAGCACCACCTCGTCGGCGAGGGCCAGCGCATCGGCGATCTCCGCCTGGTTGTCGCGGGTGCGGTACAGCCGGTACGGCTGGAAGACGACGATCAGCCGGCCGTCCCCGGCGACCTCGCGCAGCGTCTGCATCGCGAGGGTCATCGAGGTCGGGTGGTAGGCGTACTCGTCGTAGACCAGCACGCCGTCCGCGAGCCCCTTGCGCTCGAAGCGCCGTCGCACGCCGGGAAAGACCGCCAGCGCGGCCTCCGCCGCCTCCAGGGGCAGTTTCAGCAGGTACGCGGTCAGCACCGCGGCGGCGCTGTTCAGCCCCATGTGCCGCCCCGGCACCGGCAGCCGGAACTCGCCAAGCGACCGGCCGTCGATCGCGGCCAGGTAGCGCACCCCACGTGCGGAGGAGACGACGTCGGTCAACCGCAGGTCGGCGTCGGCGGCCTCGCCGTAGGTGAACACCCGCCGCCCCTCGGCGCGCAGGCTCTCGGCCAGCCGTCGACCGCCCGGGTCGTCGGCGCAGGTGATGATGAACCCGTCGGGGTCGGTGAGGCGGGCGAACTCCACGAACGCCGCCTCCAGCGTCGCGTAGTCGCCGTAGGTGTTCAGGTGGTCGGCCTCGACGTTGGTGATGATCGAGACGTACGGGCGGTAGATGAGGAACGAGCGGTCGCTCTCGTCCGCCTCGACCACGAAGTGTTCGCCGGTGCCGTGGTGGGCGCCCGAGCCGACCTCGGAGATCTCCCCGCCGATCACGAAGGACGGGTCCACACCGGCCTGCTGGAGCACCATCGTCACCATCGAGGTGGTGGTGGTCTTGCCGTGCGTGCCGGCGACCGCCACCGCCCGGCGGCCGGTCATCGCCGCGGCCAGGGCCTCCGAGCGGTGCAGCACCCGCAGGCCGCGCCGACGTGCCTCGACCAGCTCCAGGTGGTCCGGTGGAATGGCCGACGAGTAGACGACGGTGTCCACGCCGTCGAGGTTCGTCGTCTCGTGGCTGAGGTGGATGGTGCCGCCGAGCGCCCGCAGGCCCGCCAGCGAGGGCCACTCCCGCAGGTCGCTGCCGGAAACCCGGATGCCGCGGGTGAGCAGCAGCCGGGCCACGCCGAGCATGCCCACCCCACCCACGCCGATCAGGTGGACGGCGCCCAGGTCCTCGGCGGTGAGCGTGCCGGCCGGGGTGAACTGGGCGGTCACCGGGCCACCGCCGCAATGACGAAGGAGCGCAGGGCCTCGTCACCGTCGCGCCGCCCGTACGCCGCCGCCGCGGCGCCCATCGCGTACAACCGCTGTGGGTCGCGGATGAGGGGGATGACGGTGCGCTCCAACCAGTCCGGTGTGAGCTCCGCGTCGTCGACGAGCAGCCCGCCGCCGGCCTCCACCACGGGCAGCGCGTTGCGCCGCTGCTCCTGGTTGCTGTGCGGGTACGGCACATAGATCGTGGGCTGCCCGATCGCGGCCACCTCGGCGACGGTCATCGCCCCACCCCGGGCCAGCATCAGGTCGGCGGCGGCGTAGCCCAGCTCCATCTCGGACAGGTAGGGCAACGTCACGTACGGCACCGGCAGGTCGGTGGGGATCGGCACCGGCTCGTTGCGGGCGCCCATCACGTGCAGCACCTGCACGCCGTTGCGGGCCAACTCCTTGGCCGCCCCGGAGACGGCCAGGTTGATCGAGCGGGCACCCGACGAGCCGCCGGAGACGAAGAGCACCGGCAGGTCCGGGCGGAGCCCGAAGTGGGCGCGGGCGGCGTTACGCAGCGCGTACCGGTCCAGCCCCGCGATGCTGCGACGCAGCGGCACCCCGACGATCGTGGCGTCGCGCAGCGACTCGGCCTGGCTCGGCTGGTGCGGGAAACCGACGGCGATGTTCTTGGTGAACTTCATGCCCAGCCGGTTGGCCACACCCGGCGGCACGTTCACCTCGTGGATCACCATGGGCAGCTCCCGGCGCCAGGCGGCGAGGTAGGCCGGCACCGAGACGTACCCACCGAAGCCGACGACCACGTCGGCCTTCACCTCGTCGATCACCTTGCCCGCGGCGCGCGCCGCGGTCCACATCCGCCCCGGGGTACGGACCAGGTTCATGTTGACCGACCGGGGCAGCTGGTACGCGGGGATCTGCCGCAGGTCGTAGCCCTGCGGCGGAATCAGGTCGTTCTCCATGCCCTTGGGTGTGCCGAGGCAGGTGATCCGGACGCCCGGGTCGTGTCGGCGCAGGCAGTCGGCGAAGGCGAGCAACGGGTAGATGTGCCCCCCGGTGCCACCTCCCGCGAGCACCACCGAACGCAGCGGACCCATCAGCGTCTCCTCTCGCTCGCCGTACCCCCGCGGCTGCGGTCCTGGCGGACCCCGCGCGGCGCGGCCTGGTCGTCGTGGCGCCGCTCGCGGGACCGGGGCACGGACCCTCGGCCAGCCGGCGGCGTCGCCGGTCGGCGGCGCCGGCCGGGAAGCGGCGGCAACGGGGCCCAGAGTAGTCGGACCCACCGGGCCGGCGGACGGGCATGCAGTGCTCTGGCCGCATCGGGTTCGGCACGGGCGAAGGATGCCAGCATGCCGATCGCGGCCAACGTCACGACCAGGGCACTTCCGCCGTCGGAGATGAACGGCAACGGCAGGCCGGTGATCGGCAGCAGCCCGACCACCCCACCGATGTTGATCGCGGCCTGGCTGACCAGCCAGGTGGTCACGGCGGCGGCGGCGAGCCGGCGGAACGGATCGTCGACCCGTCGGGCGATCCGCAACCCGGTGTACGCGAGGACCGCGAACAGACTGAGGATGACGACACACCCGATCACGCCCAGTTCCTCGGCGATGATCGCGAAGATGAAGTCGTTGTGCGCCTCGGGCAGCCAGTCCCACTTCAGGCTGCCCTTGCCCAGCCCGACACCGAACCAGCCACCGTGCTCGATGGCCAGCCGCCCCTGGTAGACCTGGTAACACGGGTCTCCGCACTTGTCCGGCGGCGGCGGGTTGAGAAAGAGCGTCAGCCGCGCCAGGCGGTAGTTGTCCGCGCCGCGCTCGCCGGAGCCGGCACCCAGCGAGGCCACCGCGATGAGCAGCCCGACGCCGAGCAGACCGACCACCGTCAGGGCGCCGAAGACCCGCATCCGCACCCCGGCGGCCCAGAGCAGACCGACCACCAGGGCCAGTAGGCAGAGCATGGTGCCCACGTCGTTGTAGCCGACCAGGACGAAGAGCAGGCCCAGCACCGGGAAGAGCGGGGTGGCCAGCTCCCGCCACCAGCCCAGCGCGGCGCCCTTGCGGGCGATCACGTGCGCGCCCCAGAGCACGAGCGCGAACTTGGCCAGTTCGGAGGGCTGCACCTGGATCCCGCCGACGAACAGCCAGAGCAGCCGCGCCTCGATCGGGCCGATCCGCGCGGAATCCTGGTCGGTCAGGCGGGCGTACGCGAGCAGCAGGTTGAGCACCAGCAGCAGCGCGATGGAGGTGAACAGCAGCGGCCGGCCCAGCGACCGGTAGGTGCTGGCGGGCAGGCGCTGGCAGGCCCAGAACGCCCCGATGCCCAGCACCGCGAAGATGGCCTGCTTGGTCACCGACGCCGAGGCGTTGCCGTCCTCGGCGAAGTCCTTCACGCTGGTGGCCGAGAAGACCATGGTCAGCCCGATCAACAGCAGCAGGCCGGCGCTGGACAACAGCAGGTAGTAGGAGGCCAGCGGCCGGTCCAGCAGGCCGCGCAGCGCGGCGAGCCCGCCGGCCGCGTCCAGCCCGCGCAGCGCCGGCGCGACCGCCTCCGCGGTACGCGCCGCACCCGGTTCCGGCCCCCGAGCGTCGTCCACGGGCGCGCCCACCTCCGCGGTACGCGCCGCGCCCGGTGACCGTCGCGGTCGACCCGCTGTCCTGTCGTCGGTGCCGAGTTCGTCCCCCACCGGGACATCATCACCGCTGAACACGCCCGACACCCCCAGAACTCCTCTCGGGCGTGTCGCCCCCCTCCCCCGTCGATCTTGCACTTTCTGTCCCGACGAAGGCCGCAGAGCGGGACATTCCGGGGTGCGAAAGTGCAAGATCGGCGCGGATGGGGGCAGCGGATCAGGTCATGTTCGCCAGGAACTCGCTGTAGAACAGGCCCAGGGCGATGGCCACCCCGATGCCGGCGATGATCCAGAAGCGCACCACGATGTTGACCTCGCTCCAGCCGGCCAGCTCGAAGTGGTGCTGGAGGGGCGACATCCGGAACACCCGTTTACCCGTGGTCTTGAAGGAGATGATCTGGATCACCACGGACATCGTGATGATCACGAAGAGCCCACCGATGATCGGCAGCAGCAGGATGGTGCGGGTCGACATCGCCATGCCGGCGATCAGGCCGCCCAGCCCCAACGCCCCGGTGTCGCCCATGAAGATCCGCGCCGGGGACGTGTTCCACCAGAGGAAGCCCACACAGGCCCCGGCGGCGGCCCCGGCGATCAGCGCGATCTCCAACGGGTCGCGGACCTCGTAGCAGTACGGCTGGGTGTAGTTCGGGTCGGCGCACCAGTGCCGGTACTGCCAGAACGCGATCAGCGCGTACGAGGCGAGCACCATCACCGACGCGCCGGTGGCCAGACCGTCCAGACCGTCGGTGAGGTTCACGCCGTTCGTCGCGGCCATCACCACGAAGATGAAGATGATCACCGCGCCGACCTTGCTGACCTCCAGGGCGTCGATGTCCCGGATGAAGCTCAGCGTCGTGCTGCCCACCGTCTCGGTGTTCGTCGCCACGCCCGACCCGTTGGTCATCGTGCTCGGGAACCACAGCGCGATCACGCCGAAGACCGCACCGACCAGGATCTGGCCGAGCAGCTTGCCGCGCTTGTTCAGACCGGCGCTGTTGCGCTTGCGCACCTTGAGGAAGTCGTCCAGGAAACCCACCGCGCCGGAGAAGACCATCAGCCCCAGCAGCACCAGCGCGGTGATGGTCGGCTCCACCTGGGCGATCTGCTGGTCCGGCAGGGTGGTCAGGGCGAGGTGCCCGGCCACGTACGCGATCACCGTGGCCAGGATGAAGACCACGCCACCCATCGTGGGCGTGCCCTTCTTGCCCTGGTGCATGGCCGGGCCGTCGGACCGGATCGGCTGACCGGCCTTGAGCCGGGTGAACACCTTGATCGCGATCGGGGTGCAGAACAGCGAGACGATGAAGGCCACCCCGATGGCGACGATGACAGCCCTCATCGGGTCGGCTCCCCGCCGGTGTCGGCGCGCAGGGCGTCGGCCACCTCCCAGGTCCGGTACCGGGAGCCCTTGACCAGGACGACGTCACCCGGTCGTAGCTCGCCCCGCAGCACCTCGACGGCCGCCGCCTGATCGGTGAGCAGCACCGACTCTCCTCCCCAGTTCGCTACCGCTGTCGCGCCTTCGTGGATCGGCGCGGCCGGCTCGCCCACCACGAGCAGCCGGTCGACACCCAGTTCGGCCGCGAGTCGGCCGACCTCGGCGTGGCCGTCGTACTCGAACGGACCCAGCTCGGCCATGTAACCAAGCACCGCGACGGTACGCCGTCCCTGGCCGATGCTGGCCAGCGCCCGCACCGCCACCGCCATCGAGGCCGGGTTGGCGTTGTACGAGTCGTCGATGACTGTCACCCCGTCGGCGCGGTCGAAGACGTCCATCCGGCGGGTCGAGACCAACGTCAACTCGCCGAGGGCCGGCGCCAGCTCGGCCAGCGGCAGGCCCAACTCCCGGGCCACCGCCGCCGCGGCGAGGGTGTTGCCGACCTGGTGCCGCCCGGTCACCCCGAGCCGCACCGGCGCGCGCCCCTCCGGCGTGACCAGGGTGTACGACGCACGCCCCCGCTCGTCGAGCGTGACGTCCTCGGCGCGCACGTCGGCGTCCGGCGCCTCGCCGTAGCGGACCACGCGGGCCCGCGTCCGGCTCGCCATCGCGTCCACCCGCGGGTCGTCGGCGTTCAGCACGGCCAGCCCGTCCGGTGGCAGCGCCTCGACCAGCTCGCCCTTGGCCTGCGCGATGGCCTCCTGCGAGCCGAACTCGCCGATGTGCGACGTGCCGACGTTGAGCACCACGGAGATCCGGGGCGGCACCAGCTCACACAGGTAACGGACGTGCCCGATCCCGCGCGCGCCCTTCTCCATCACCAGGTAGCGGGTGTCCGGCCCGGCCCGCAACGCGGTGTACGGGTGACCCAGCTCGTTGTTGAACGACCCGGGTGGCGCCACCGTGGCCCCGAGGCGGGCGGTGAGCTGGCCGATCAGGTCCTTCGTGGTGGTCTTGCCCGACGAGCCGGTCACGCCGACCACTGTCAACCCGGGCAGCCGGTCCACCGCGGCGCGAGCCAGCCGGCCCATCGCGGTCAGGGCGTCGTCGACGAGCACCATCGGCACCCCGGGCACCTCGCGGCTGCCGAGCACCGCCACCGCCCCGGCCTGGACCGCCGTGGCCGCGTAGTCGTGCCCGTCGACCTTCTCCCCGGGGAAGGCCACGAAGAGCGAACCGGGCCCCACCTTGCGCGAGTCGAACTCCACCGAACCGGTGACGGTGGCGGTCGGCTCGGCGCCCACCAGCCGGCCGTCGACGGCCGCGGCCACCTCGGCCAGGCTCAGCGCGATCACCGCTGACCCGCCAGGTCCCCGAAGCGGGCCCGCAGCGCGTCGGCCAGCTCCGTGTTGTCGTCGAACGCAAGCACCTCGCCCGCCACCTCTTGGCCTCGTTCGTGCCCCTTGCCGAGCAGCGCGATCACGTCGCCCGGCTCGGCCAACCGAACCGCCTCGTCGATCGCGGCGCGCCGGCCGGACACCTCGATGATCCGGGCGGCCGTGCCGGCCCGGTACGCCCCGGCGAGCACCTCGGCGCGGATCTCCGCCGGGTCCTCGGTACGGGGGTTGTCGTCGGTCACCAGCACCACGTCGGCTCCCTGCGCGGCGGCGGCACCCATCACCGGCCGTTTGCCCCGGTCCCGGTCGCCGCCGGCGCCGATCACACAGATCAACCGGCCGACGCTCAGCTCACGCAGCGCGGCCAGCGCGGCCACGATCGCGTCCGACTTGTGCGCGTAGTCGACCACCCCACGCACCGGCCCGACACTGTCGACCAGCTCCAACCGGCCGGGCACGCCACCGCAGGCGGCCACGCCGGTCGCCGCGGTCGCCGGGTCCACCCCGGCGCCCACCAGGGCGGCGATGGCCAACAGCGCGTTGGCCACGTTGTGCCGGCCGGGCAGCGCCACCCCGGCGGACAGGACCACGCCGTCCGGGCCGTGCGCGGTGAACCGCTGGGCGTACCCCTCGCCGCCCACGCCGTCGGCCCACCAGGTCGCGCCCTGGTCGCCGGCCGCCGAGTAGGTGACAGTGGCCGGCTTGCGCAGCGGCAGCAACGCCGGGTCGTCGTGGTTGAGCACCTCGACCGCACAGCGCCCGTCGAAGAGCTGGGCCTTCGCGGCGAAGTAGTCGTCACGGTCGGCGTGGAAGTCCAGGTGGTCGGAGCCGAAGTTGGTGTAGCCCCCGACGGCGAACCGGACCCCGCCCACCCGACCCATGGCCAGCGCGTGGCTGGAGACCTCCATGACCACGGCGGTGACCCCCCGTTCGCGGGCGGTGGCCAGCATGGCGTGCAGGTCGGTCGCCTCGGGGGTGGTGCGCACGCTGTCGATCACCAGGTCACCGAGCCGGGTCTCCACGGTGCCGATCAGCCCGGTGGTGTGCCCGGCGGCCCGCAGCCCCGACTCGACCAGGTACGCGGTGGAGGTCTTTCCGGCGGTGCCGGTCACGCCGATCACGGTGAGCGCGGCGGTCGGGTCGCCGTAGACCGCCGAGGCCAGCTCGCCGAGCACCGCGCGGGGGTCGGGCACCACCAGGGCGGGCAGACCGCTCGCCGCCGCCAGCTCGGCGCCGGCCGGATCGGTCAACAGGGCCACCGCGCCGGCCTCGGCGGCGCCGGCGGCGAACTCCGCGCCGTGCCGGCGCGCACCGGGCAGCGCCGCGTACAGGTCGCCGGGGCGGACCTCCTGGCTGGCGTGGGTGGCCCCGGTGACGGTCACCGCGGCGGCGTCCGCCGGGAGGTCGACGGCGAGCCGGACGGCGAGATCACCGAGCCGGACTCCGGTCACGGTACGTGGACGTGGATTGCCAGGCACGGCGTCAGACCCTACCCGGTCGTCCGGTTCCGGCCGTACAGCCGCCCCGGTGGTTCGTCGGCACCCACCGATGATGTCCCGCCGCCGCTGCTCAGCGCGGATAGACCACGAACTTGGGTGCCGAACCACCGGTGGACGGCGGCACGCGATAGTGACGCAGGGTGAACTGCATCATGTCGCGGAACGCCGGATTGGCGATCGCCGCGCCCCCACCGTCGGGCGCGTACACGAAGACCGCGATCACGTACCGGGGGTTCTCGGCGGGAGCCATGCCGATGAAGGAGGACACCTCGCCGCGCTGCTTCTTGCCGTCCACCAGCCGCCAGCCGGTGCCGGTCTTGCCGGCGACCCGGTAGCCGGGGACCGCGGCGGTGGTTCCGGTGGCCTGGTCGACAGTGGTGACCGCCTCCAGCATGGTGCGCAGGGCTGCCGCGTTCTGCGGGCTGAGCACCGACCGGGTCACCGGCGCCGGGGCGGGGGTGCGCTTGCCGTCCGGGCCGATCACCTCCTTGACCAGGTGCGGCTGCACGTAGGTGCCGTTGTTGGCGATGGCGGCGTACGCGGCGGTCATCTGGAGCGGGGTGGCGTCGACGCTGTGCCCGATCGGCACCGACCCGTACGACGACCCGCTCCACTCCTCGGCCGGCAGCAGTCGCCCGGTGGCCTCCCCCGGCATTCCCTCGCCGGTGGGCCGGCCCAGCCCGAACCGCTTCTGGTAGTCGATCAGACGGTCCCGGCCGAGTTTGTCGGCGACCGTGATGGCGCCGACGTTCGACGAGTAGGCGAGCATCCCGGGGATGCTCATCCGCTTGCCGTTGGCCGGGTGCGTGTCGGAGAACCAGGTGTCGCCCATCTTGATGCTGTTGGCGATGGGCAGCGTGGTGTCCGGCGTGATCACCCCCTCCTGGAGGGCCGCGCCGTAGGTGATCGCCTTGTGGATCGAGCCGGGATCGACGATGAAGCTGGTCGCCGCGTCCTCCCGCTCGACCGGGTCGCTGTCCGCCGGCTTCGCCGCGCTGTAGGTGGGGTCGCTGGCCTGGGCCAGCACCGCGCCGGAGGGGATTTCCATGATCACGGCCGCGCCGGTGCCACCGCGCTGCTTGGCCATGCCCTCGCTGAGGATCTGCTGCGTCCGGAACTGCAGGTCGCCGTCGATGGTGAGGCCCAGTGAGCTGCCCGGCTTGGCGGGAGTGGTCTGGCTGAAGCCACCCGGGATCGGCGCGCCGAGGTCACCGAGGCCGGCCTCGTACCGCCGCTGGCCGTCCTGCCCGGCGAGCACGTCGTCGTAGCGGGCCTCCAGCCCTTCCAACCCGACCATGTCCTGACTGGTGAAGCCGATCAGGTTGGCCGCCAGGTCACCACCGGGCACCTCGCGGCGCTCGTCGCGGTGCACCCCGATGCCGGGCAGCCCCAGAGCCTGTACCCGCTTGGCGGTCGGGATCTCCACCCCCCGGGCCAGGTAGGTGAATTTGGAGAGGTTGCCGTTCTCCAGCTTGCGCGGCTTCATCAGCTCGACGAGCTTCGACGCCGGGATGCTGAGCAGCGGGGAGAGCGCCTTGGCGACGGCGGCCGGGTCCTGCACCTCGGTCGGGTCGGCGAACACGTACCGTGCCTCGACGCTGCGGGCCAGCGGGGCGCCGGTGCTGTCGTAGATCGCGCCCCGCGGCGCCGGCAGTTCGACCTTGATGGTGCGGTCGGCGACGCCGCCACCGGCGTATGCCGGGGCGTCGACCGCCTGGAGGAAGATCAGCCGGATTCCGATGGTCACGAACAACGTCAGGGCCAGCGCGGTGCCCAGCCGCAGCCGCAGCCGCGAGTCGGCCAGCTTCGGCGGGCGCGGTGGCTTGCGCGACGGCCGCCGGGCCGCCGGGCGGTCGGCGCGGCGTGGCGCGCGCGGCGTGGTCCGTCGACGCGGCGGCGGCTCGTCGACACCCGGACCACGCGGGGTACGCGGCGCGACGGTGCGCACCACCCCGCCACGTCCGGCGGCGGGGGCGTCGCGCCGGCCGGCCCGGGCGGCGGCCCGGCCGCCGTCGAGCACCTGCAACGCCGGCCGGAACGGGTCGCCGGAACGGGTGCTGCGCGGGGTACGCCGTTGCTCGGCGCCCACACCGCGCGGCGGCGTGCCGCGCTCGTCGCGGACGGTGCGACCCCGTGGCGTGTACGCGCGGGCCCCGGCGATGCCCCCGATGCCCGGCTCACCGGTGCGCGGCTCGGCGTCGGTGGGGTTGGCGTCACGCGAAGAACCGCGCCGGGTCCCCGTGGGGTCCCGGCGCGGCTCGTCCGACCGTCGTGGCACGGGTCAGCCTCCCGCACCCTGGCTGGTCACCGAGGGCTTGCCGCTCGCCGGCTGCGGCACGCCGATGGTCTTGCCGTCCGGCAGCCGGATGTAGCCCGGCTCGCCGGCGTCCACCAGGCCCAGCCGCCGGGCCTCGGCGATCAGGTTGCCCGGCGCCTCGGACTCGGCGATCTGCTTGTCCAGCTGCTGCTTCTCCAGGTCCAGTCGAGCCTGCTGCTGCTGCAGCCGCTCCAACCGGAACGCGTTCTCATTGATCTTGGTGTTGACCGCCAGGATGCCCAGCACCCCACCGACCACCAGCACCACGATCAGCGCCGCGAACGGCGCACGCGGCACCGAGATCGGCGGTGGCGGCGCCACCCGCAGCCGAGGCGGCCGGGTGCTGCTGGCCTTGGCGGCCTTCTCGACCGGCCGCAGCGCGGCGGTGCCCTGGGTGGGGAACTCGCGCGCCCCCCGGGCGCGAGTCTCCCCCTGCTGGTTCACTCGATCGATGCGTGGCGTACCGTTTCCGAGGCGCGGAGCCCGCTCCGCCGCGGTCCGGCCCCCCGACCGCGGTGCGCGCTGCCCGCCGCCGGTGACGTCCCGGCGGTCGCGCTTGTCAATGCTCATGTCCCTCCCCCTCAACGTCCGTCCCTCTGCCGTCCCGGTGCCCCTGACCCCCCACGGATCAGGCGGACCCCGTGCCCGGTTGGTGCATTCCCTTCACCCGTCGGCGAGACCGTTCGCGGTCGGTCCGCCCCTGCTCTGTCGCGTTCGGGTCGAGCCTTTCCGCGGCCCGCAGCCGCACCGAGGCGGCCCGCGGGTTCGCGGCGACCTCCGCCTCCGTGGGCAGTTCGGCGCCCCGGCTGAGCAGCCGGAACGTCGGACCGGACCCGGGAAGCTCGACCGGGAGGTCGACCGGGCCCTTGCTGCGGACCCGGTCCGCGAGCGCCACCTTGGTGAGCCGGTCCTCCAACGAGTGGTAGGACAGGACCACCATGCGACCGCCCACGGTCAGTGCGTCGAGTGCGGATGGCAGCGCTGACTCCAGCGCCGCCAGCTCTCTGTTTACCTCGATCCGTAAAGCCTGAAACGTTCTCTTTGCCGGGTGCCCACCCGTTCGTCGGGCTGGTGCCGGAATGGACTCCCGGACCAGCTCCGCCAACCGCGCGGACGAGGTGATCCGGCCGCGTTCCCGCTCCCGCAGGATCGCCGAGGCGATCCGGCCGGCGAACTTCTCCTCGCCGTAGACCCGCAGCACCCGGGCCAGGTCCGGATGCGCGTAGGTGTTGACCACCTCTTCGGCGGTCACCCCCCGGGTCTGGTCCATGCGCATGTCCAGTGGCGCGTCCTGGGCGTACGCGAACCCGCGGTCGGGCGCGTCCAACTGCAGCGACGAGACACCCAGGTCGAACAGGATGCCGTCGATGCCCGGATAGCCCAGCCGGTCCAACACGTCGGGCAGCTCGTCGTAGACGGCGTGCTCCAGGTGCACCCGATCGGCGAACCGGGCCAACCGGACCCGCGCGTGGGCGAGGGCCTCGGTGTCCCGGTCGAGCCCGATCAGGACCGTTTCCGGGTGCGCCTCCAGCACCGCCTCGGCGTGCCCGGCCAGGCCGAGCGTCGCGTCGACATGAACCGTCCGGCCGCCTCGACCCAGCGCGGGGGCCAGCAGCTCGAGACACCGCTCGAGCAGCACCGGCACGTGTGTGCCGCGCAACTCCCCCATGATGACCCCCACTGGTTGAAACGTCCGTTCTTCTCGTGCGCCTGTCGTCGGACGGCGCTGCCGTCGTACCGCCAGATCCCCATCCGCTCCCGCCGGACACCGGACCGTCGCCCGATGACTGGATCGTGCGCCTGGCACCGGGGAAGGGGTGCCAGGAACTCGAAAGCGGCTGGAGATCTCGCAGTACGTCGGGGCGCCGTTCCGCCCTACAGACCGCCGGGCAGCACCCCCTCCGAGATGTCGGCGAAGTCGTCTTCGCTCTCGGCGAGGTAGGTCTCCCAGGCGGCCCTGTCCCAGATCTCCACCCGGGTGCTCGCCCCGATCACCACCAACTCGCGTTCCAGCGCGGCGTACGCCCGCAGGTGGGCCGGAATGGTCACCCGCCCCTGCTTGTCCGGAACCTCGTCGTGCGCGCTGGCGAAGAAGACCCGGCTGTAGGCCCGGGCCGCCTTGTGCGTCATCGGCTGCGCGCGCAACTGGTCGGCGATCCGCTGGAACTCAGGGGTCGGGAAGACGTAGAGGCAGCGCTCCTGCCCTTTGGTGACCACGACACCCCCCGCCAGCTCATCCCGAAACTTGGCCGGAAGGATCAACCGGCCCTTTTCGTCCAGGCGTGGAGTGTGGGTGCCGAGAAACACCGGCCCTACCCCCTCGCCCCTGAGCGGCGTTCGCGGCGCCGCTGACCCCCCGGGCCGGTGAGCCCTCCCGGCCTCACCATTGGTCCCCACTCTACTCCACTTCCCTCCACCTGCAACCAGATTCGCCCGCGTGGCGTCTCCAACCCGAGGGCAAAACAGCACGTCAAGAGGGGTGGAGCGGAGTGGAGGGCCTCGGCGACCCACCGGCGTGGTCCGCTTTCCGACATAGATCGACTCCGTCCGGTGGACTCCCTCCCGGCCGCCCGCGCAGCCACCACGGCCGAACGGTTCACCGTCGGCGGCGATCTGGTGGGGCGGGCGGTCCGGTAACCTCGCTCGCGTGACGGACGCGAAAATGCCCCTACGGGCCAAGGTGGCCAGCTCCGTGTCACGGACCGCCGCGGCGCTCTCCCGGGCGGCCGGCCGTGGCGACGGTTCGGTGATCGGCGGGTGGATCGGCCTGAAGATCGACCCGGACCTGCTGGCCCACCTGTCGGCCGGGCGTGCGATCGCGCTCGTCTCCGGCACCAACGGCAAGACCACCACCACCCGGTTGACCTCCGCCGCGGTCGGCGTGCTCGGCCGGGTCGCCACCAACTCGTTCGGCGCCAACATGCCCAGTGGGCACACCTCGGCGCTGGCCAAGGCCGGCAGCACCCCGTACGCGGTGCTCGAGGTGGACGAGCACTACCTCGCCCAGGTGCTGGAGGCGACCGAGCCGCACGTGGTCGCGCTGCTCAACCTCTCCCGCGACCAACTCGACCGCGCCAAGGAGGTCGCCATGATGGCGCAGCTCTGGCGCGCGGCGCTGGTCCGGCACACCAACGTCCGGGTGGTGGCCAACGCCGACGACCCGCTGGTGGTCTGGGCGGCCACCCCGCCGGGTGACCCCGCCCGCGGCATCAACCCGCCGCACGTGACCTGGTTCAGTGCCGGCCAGCGCTGGCACGACGACTCCTGGGTCTGCCCGGAGTGCGGCTCCACCATCCAGCGCTCCGGCGAGCAGTGGTGGTGCACGGGCTGCCCGCTGCGCCGACCGGAGCCGCACTGGGTCGTCGAGGACGAGGGGGTGCTCGACCCCACCGGCGCCTGGCACAAGGTCTCCCTGCAACTGCCCGGCAAGGTCAACCTCGGCAACGCGGCGACCGCGCTGGCGGTGGCCGCCGAGTTCGGCGTCCGCCCGGTCGACGCGGTGTCCCGCCTCGGCATCGTCACCTCGGTGGCCGGCCGCTACGCGCAGGTCGACAAGGACGGGCGCAACATCCGGCTGCTGCTGGCGAAGAACCCGGCCAGCTGGCTGGAGGCGTTCGACATGGCCGACAACGCCCCGACCCTGCTCTCCATCAACGCGCGCGACCCCGACGGCCTCGACACCTCCTGGCTCTACGACGTCGACTTCGCCCCGCTGCGCGGCCGGCAGGTGTTGATCACCGGTGACCGGGCGTACGACCTGGCGGTCCGCCTGGACGTCAACGACGTGCCGTTCCAGCACGTCCGCACGTTCGACGACGCACTCCGTTCGGTCCCGCCCGGTCGGCTGGAGGTCATCGCGAACTACACCGCGTTCCAGGACATCCGAGCGGAGTTGGACCGTGTCATCTGAGAGCCTGCGCATCGTCTGGATCTACCCCGACCTGCTGTCCACCTACGGCGACCGGGGCAACGCCCTGATCCTCGCCCGCCGGGCCCGCCAACGCGGGATGCCCGTCGAGGTGCTGGAGGTCCGCTCCGACCAGCGACTGCCCGCGACCGCCGACATCTACCTGGTCGGCGGCGGTGAGGACGGCCCACAGGCGCTGGGCGCGCAGCGCCTGATCGCCGACGGCGGTCTGCACCGGGCGGTCGCCCAGGGTTCGGTGGTGTTCGGCGTCTGCGCCGGCTACCAACTGCTCGGCACCTCGTTCTTCGCCAAGGGCGTGCAGTGCCGTGGCCTGGAGCTGCTCGACCTGCAGTCCGACCGGGGCGCGAGCCGGGCCGTGGGCGAGCTGTCCGGTGAGATCGACCCGCGGCTGGGCCTGCCCCCGCTCACCGGTTTCGAGAACCACGGCGGTCGCACCCATCTGGGCCCCGAGGTCTCCCCGCTGGCCCGGGTCACCGCCGGGGTGGGCAACGACGGCGCCACCGAGGGCGCGTGGCGCGGCAAGCTGCTCGGCACCTACTCGCACGGTCCGGCGCTGGCCCGCAACCCGGCCCTGGCCGACCTGCTGCTGCGCTGGGCCACCGGGGCACACCAGCTTCCGCCGCTGGACGACACCTGGCCCGACCGGCTGCGCAACGAGCGCCGCTCTGCGGTGGCCGCCGCCCGGGCATGATCCGTGCCGTCCGTCGGCTGCTGCGGCAGCCGTCGGCCGCCCGGTTCGCCCTGCTCGTGCTGCTGATCGGCGGCTGCGGGCTACTGCTGCTCCTGGCACCCCGACCGGATCCGAAGCAACTGCCACTGCTGGCCGACCGGCTGGGCGACCTCGCCCCGGTGGCGGCGATCCTCGGCGGCGCGCTGCTGCTTGTCGCCCTGGTCCCCCGGACCTTCGTCACGCTCGCCGCGGGCGCGATCTTCGGCCCCCTGGAGGGCGCCGCGTACGCCCTGGGTGCCGCACTGGTGGCCGCGGCGATCGGGTTCACGGTCGGCCGGTTACTGGGCCGGGAGTTCGTGGCCGAACGGGTCCGTGGCCGCCTGGCCCGCCTCGACGGCTGGTTCGCCCGGCAGAGCGTGGTAGGTGTGGTCACCGTCCGGCTGCTGCCGATCGCCGGCTTCGGGCTGGTCAGCTACGGCTACGGCACGACCGGCGCCCGGGTGCTGCCGTTCCTGGCCGGCAGCGTGATCGCCTCCGCGCCGACCGCCTTCGGCTACGCGGCGATCGGCGCCGCGGTCAGCTCGCCCGGCCACATCAACTGGTACGCCGCGGCACCAGCCAGCCTCGGCCTGATCGCCAGCGTGGTCCTGGTCCACACGTGGTGGCGCGCCGAACGACAACGCCGCCGGATGCCGGTTTGACCGTGCCCGAGCCGACCCATGGCGTCGAGGAGCCGCTCACCGGCGGCTTCGTCGCCGAGGTGGTCCGGGTCGGCGACACGGTACGACGTACCCCGCCGGCCAACCCGGACTTCATCGGCGCGCTGCTGCGTCACCTGGCCCGGGTGGGCGCGGACCTCGCGCCCCATCACCTGGGCGTCGACGACCGCGGCCGGCAGGTGCTCAGCTACGTTCCGGGGCGGGTGCCGTGGCGGGACTCCGAGGATCCCGCGTTCTTCGCCGATCCGGCGCTGGTGCGGCTGGCCAAGCTGATCCGGCGTCTGCACGACGCGTGCGCGGGCACCGAGCTGGCCGGCGACGCCGAGACCGTGTGTCACCGCGATCTGTCGCCGAAGAACACGGTGTACCGGGACTTCCCGGCCGGGCCGCTCCCGGTGGTCTTCATCGACTGGGACCTGGCCGCCCCGGGCCGGCGGATCGAGGACGTCGCGTTCGCCGGCTGGCACTGGGCCACACTGGGTGACGGCGCCGATCCCGCCGAGTTGGGTCGGCGTTGTCGCGTCCTCTGTGACGCCTACGACGCGGCCGGCCCCGGGCCGCTGCCCCGAGGTGAGCTGACAGACCTGATGCTCCACCAGATCGAGGGCACCTGGCGGACCATCGACACCAGCCCCCACCCAGCCATGCGCCGCCTCCGCGAGGCAGGAGTAGGCGCGCTGATAGCGCACTGGCACGACTGGGTATGTGCGCACCGCGCCGTCGTCAATAGGTCGATCATGGAGTCGTGGCGGTGAACAACCCCCGGGCAGGGGATGAACCGACCACCACAACTCCATGATCGACGCGAGCGGGACCGGGCGCGGAGTTACGCCACCACCGAGACCATTCGACCCTTGACCACGATGACCTTGCGGGGCTCCTTGCCGGCCAGGGTGGCGGCCACCGCCTCCAGGGCCGCCGCGCGGACGGTCTCCTCGGTGGCGTCGGCAGGGACCTCGACGCGGCCACGGACCTTGCCGTTGACCTGCACCGGATAGGTCACCGTGTCGGCCACCAGCAGCGCCGGGTCGGCGGTCGGGAAGTCCGCGTACGTCAGCGAGGTGTCGTGGCCCAGCTTGCGCCACAGCTCCTCGGCCAGGTGCGGGGCGAACGGTGCCACCATCAGCACCAGCGGCTCGGCCACCTCACGCGGCGTCGCCGACAGCGCGGTCAGCCCGTTGGTCAGCTGGATCAGCTTGGCGATCGCCGTGTTGAACCGGATGCCGTCCATGTCGCCACGGACCCCGTCGATGACCGTGTGCAGCAGCCGGCGGGTCGTCTCGTCGGCCGGGTCCTCGGTGATCCGCAGCGCGCCGGTCTGCTCGTCGACGACGGCCCGCCAGACCCGCTGCAGGAACCGGTACGAGCCGACCACCGCCCGGGTCTCCCAGGGGCGGGACACCTCCAGCGGGCCCATCGACATCTCGTACACCCGGAAGGTGTCCGCACCGTAGGCGGCGCACATGTCGTCGGGGGTCACCACGTTCTTCAGCGACTTGCCCATCTTGCCGTACTCGCGGTTGACCACCAGGTCGCCCAGGTAGTAGGCGCCGTCGCGCTCCATGACGTCCTCGGCCTGCACGTAGCTGCCGCGCGAGTCGGTGTACGCGTACGCCTGGATCATGCCCTGGTTGAACAGCTTGCGGAACGGCTCGAACGACGACACGTGCCCCAGGTCGAACAGCACCTTGTGCCAGAACCGCGCGTACAGCAGGTGCAGCACGGCGTGCTCGGCGCCACCGACGTACAGGTCGGTGCCCCCGCAGTCACCGTCGGCGCGCGGGCCCATCCAGTACCGCTCGTTCTCCGCGTCGACGAACCGCTCGCTGTTGGTCGGGTCCAGGTAGCGCAGCTCGTACCAGCAGGAGCCGGCCCACTGCGGCATCACGTTGGTTTCCCGGGTGTAGCGCTTCGGCCCGTCACCCAGGTCCAGCTCGACCTCGACCCAGTCGCGCCGCCGCGACAGCGGGGTCTCCGGGTTGCTGTCGGCGTCGTCGGCGTCGAACGTCTTCGGGGAGAAGTCGTCCACCTCCGGCAGCTCGACCGGCAGCATCTCCTCCGGCAGGGCGATGGCCGCGCCGGTCTCGTCGTAGACGATCGGGAACGGCTCACCCCAGTACCGCTGCCGGGAGAACAGCCAGTCGCGCAGCCGGTAGGTCACCGCGCCGCTGCCGTGCCCGTTCGCCTCCAGCCAGGCGATGGTCGCCGCCTTGGCGTCGGCGACCCCCAGACCGTTCAGGTCCAGGCCGCGCTCGGGCGCGGCGCTGTTGATGGCCGGGCCGTCCCCGGTGTACGCCTTGCCGTCGAAGCCCTCCGCCGGCTGCACGGTGCGCACGATGGGCAGCTCGAAGACCTCGGCGAACGCCCAGTCCCGTTCGTCCTGCGCCGGCACCGCCATGATCGCGCCGGTGCCGTAGCCGGCCAGCACGTAGTCGGCGATGAAGATCGGGATCTGCCCCCCGGTGACCGGGTTGGTGGCGTACGCGCCGATGAAGACGCCGGTCTTCTCCTTGGTGTCGGACTGCCGCTCGACGTCGGTCTTGGCGGCTGCCGCCTTGCGGTACGCCTCGACGGCCGCCGGGGGGTTGGCGTGCCCGCCGGTCCAGGCGTCCCTCGTCCCGTCCGGCCAGGCGGTCGGCACCAGCGCGTCGACCAGCTCGTGCTCGGGTGCCAGCACCATGTAGGTGGCACCGAAGACGGTGTCCGGTCGGGTGGTGAACACGCGCACCGGCGCCTGCCCGGTGGGGAAGTCGATGTGCGCACCGGTCGAACGGCCGATCCAGTTGCGCTGCATCAGCTTGATCGGCTCGGGCCAGTCCAGGCTGTCCAGGTCGTCCAGCAGCCGGTCACCGTACGCGGTGATCCGCATCATCCACTGCTTCAGGTTGCGCTTGAAGACCGGGAAGTTGCCCCGGTCGGAGCGGCCGTCGGCGGTGACCTCCTCGTTGGCCAGCACGGTGCCCAGCCCCGGGCACCAGTTGACCGGTGCCTCGGAGACGTACGCCAGGCGGTGGTCGTCGACGACCTGGCGGCGCTCGGCGACGCTCAGCTCGGCCCACGCGCGGCCGTCCGGGGTCTGCCGGTTACCACCCTCGAACTCGGCGATCAGCTCGGCGATCGGGCGGGCCCGGCCGGCGTCGCGGTCGTACCAGGAGTTGAAGATCTGCAGGAAGATCCACTGGGTCCAGCGGTAGAAGTCGGTGTCGATGGTGGCCACCGACCGGCGCTCGTCGTGCGCCAGCCCCAGCCGGCGCAGCTGCGCCTTGTACCGCTCGATGTTGGCCACGGTGGTGGTGCGGGGGTGGGTGCCGGTCTGCACCGCGTACTGCTCGGCGGGCAGGCCGAACGCGTCGAAGCCCATCGCGTGCAGCACGTTGCGACCGGCCATCCGCTGGTAGCGCGCGTAGCAGTCGGTGCCGATGTAGCCCAGCGGGTGGCCGACGTGCAGGCCGGCCCCGGACGGGTAGGGGAACATGTCCAGCACGTACAGCTTGTCCGCGCCGGCGCGGGGGTGGGTCGGGTCGGCCAGCGGGCCGGTCGGGTTCGGTGCGTGGAAGGTGCCCTCGCGCGCCCAGGTGTCCTGCCAACGGTTCTCGATCTCGTCGGCCAGGGCCGCGGTGTACCGGAACGGGGGAATGTCGCCCGCCGGTGCGGCTGCCTCACTCATCGTCTCTCCTCGCTTCGCTTCGCTTCGTCTCGGCGACGCCGGGCCGGGCCGGCGGCGGGCACAAAAATGCCCCTCGCGCAGGAGGGGCCGCCGTGCTGTCGCTGGGATCAGCGCATCAGCACGGCCCGGTAAGAAGCAGGAAGACTCCGGCCATGTTCGGCAGTGTACCCCGCCGACGGTCCGGCCTGCCGGCCCCCGGGGTGGGCCGGGCCGCGTCCCCCGACGTGGCGAATATCGGGGCGTAACCGACGGACCGCCTGCGGGGGTCGGCGATAACGACAAACATGGTTAGCCTGAGAGGCTAGTGAGAATCCTGCGGCAAACGAGGCTCGACGTCGCGAACCCAACGGCGGGTCCAGGTGCTCTCTACAGAGCTGCCGTGACGGCGACGAGGAGGAGGCCCGTGACACAACAGACCTGGGACGAGGTGGGCGGCCTACTGCCGCACGACGAGTTCCGCGCCGCCAGCGAGGCCATCGTGGCCAACATCGAGCAGGTCATCGAGGGTAAGACCGCCACCGTGCGGCTCGCCCTGGCCGTCTTGCTCGCCGAGGGCCACCTCCTGATCGAAGACGTCCCGGGTGTCGGCAAGACCAAGCTTGCCAAGGCCCTCGCGCGGTCCATCGACTGCACGGTACGACGGATCCAGTTCACCCCCGACCTGCTGCCCAGCGACGTCACCGGTGTCAGCGTCTACAACCAGGAGACGCACGACTTCGAGTTCCGTCCGGGTGCCGTCTTCGCCAACCTGGTGGTCGGCGACGAGATCAACCGGGCTTCTCCGAAAACCCAGTCGGCGCTGCTGGAGTGCATGGAGGAGCGGCAGGTCACCGTCGACGGCGTGACCTACCAGTTGCAGACCCCGTTCATGGTGATCGCCACCCAGAACCCGATCGAGATGGAGGGGACCTACCCGCTGCCCGAGGCGCAGCGCGACAGGTTCACCGCCCGCATCGCGATGGGTTACCCGGACTCCAACGCCGAGCTGGCCATGCTCGACGGGCACGGCGCCACCGACCCGCTGAACGAGCTGCGCGCGGTCTCCGACGCGGCCATCGTCCGGCAGCTCATCGCCACCGTCCGGCAGGTGCACGTCGCGGACGCGGTCAAGCAGTACGCGATCGACCTGGTCACCGCCACCCGCGAGGCTCCCGACCTGCGGCTCGGCGCGTCCCCCCGAGCCACCCTGCAGTTGCTGCGCACCGCCCGGGCGGTCGCCGCCCTGGAGGGTCGCGACTACGTGCTCCCCGACGACCTGCAGGCCCTGGCGGTGCCGGTGCTCGCACACCGGATCATCCCCACCGCCGACGCGCAGCTGGCCCGGCGCACCACCGACGCGATCGTCTCCGAGCTGGTGCACCGCCTGCCGCTGCCGCACGACCGGCAGCGCAACCCGTACGACACCCGGCCCGCTTCCGGCAACGGCCGCGCGCCCTACGAGCCGCGGAGGCCATGACGTGCGTGCCGGGCTGCGCGGGCTGACCACCCGCGGGCGATCCTTCCTCGCCGCCGCGGTCGCCGCGGCGATCTCGGCCGGCATCCTCGGCGAGAAGGACCTGCTCCGGGTGGCTGTGCTGCTGGCCATCCTGCCGTTGCTGGCCGCCGCCTACGTCGGGCGCAGCCGCTACAAGCTGGCCTGCAACCGGTCACTGGACCCGCACCGGGTTCCGGTCGGCGCCAACTCCCGCGTGGTGCTGCGCCTACAGAACCTCTCCCGGCTGCCGACCGGCACCCTGCTGTTGGAGGACCGGCTGCCCTACGCGCTGGGCAGCCGGCCCCGGGTGGTGTTGGAGCGGCTCGGCGCGCACCAGGCCAGTTCCGTGGCGTACACCGTGCGGGCCGACGTGCGGGGTCGTTACGACGTGGGCCCGCTGGTGGTCCGGATCACCGACCCGTTCGGCCTCTGCGAGCTCACCCGCTCCTTCCCCAGCACCGACCACCTGACGGTCATCCCGCAGGTCACCCCGCTGCCGTCGGTCCGGCTCCCCGGGGAGTACGCGGGCAGCGGCGACAGCCGGGCCCGGTCGGTGGCGGTGCACGGCGAGGACGACGCGGCGACCCGGGAGTACCGGCGCGGCGACGACCTGCGCCGGGTGCACTGGAAGTCCACCGCCCGCACCGGCGAGCTGATGGTGCGCCGCGAGGAGCAGCCGTGGGAGAGCCGGGCCACCGTCGTTCTGGACACCCGGGCGTACGGCCACCGCGGCGAGGGGCCGACGGCCAGTTTCGAGTGGGCCGTCTCCGCCGCCGCGAGCATCGCCGTCCACCTCCGGCAGGCCGGCTACAAGTTGCGCCTGGTCACCGGCTCGGGCGTCGATGTGGACGCATCGGAGGCCGGCGGCGACGGGGCGCTGCTCGACCACCTCGCGGAGGTGCGCCTGGATCAGCGCGCCGAGGTGACAGGTCTCGTGCAGCGGGTCCGCCAGCGCGCCGACGGCGGGTTGATCATCGGGCTGTTCGGCACGGTGGGCACGGCCGAGGCCGAGCTGCTGGCCGGGCTGCGCGGCAACGGCGCCACCTGCATCGGGTTCCTGCTCAACAGCTCCACCTGGCTCAGCCTGCCGGAAAAGGCTCGGGCCGAGGCGGAGCACGCGCACGGCGCCGCCGTCCTCGCCATGGTGCAGAGTGGCTGGCGCGTCGTCGGTGTCGACCACGGTGCCCGGCTGCCGGCGCTGTGGCCGCAGGCTGGCCGGGGCTCCCAGGGCTTCGCCCTGCGCGCCGCGCTGGCCGAGACGGTCGCCGGCGGCGTGCGATGAACGGAAGGGTCCCCTCATGATCGCCAGTCGGAACATCGGCCTGGTGGCGGCCACGGCCACACTGCTGGCCGCCGCGCCGCTGTCGGCCATCTTCCAGAGCTGGACATGGCTCGTCCAGTCCGTCATCGCGGTCGCCGTGGTGGCCGGGGCGGCCGCGCTGACCAGGCTCGTCCGGGCACCACTGTGGGGTCAGGTGCTGGGCATGCTGGCCGGCTTGCTCCTCGCCCTGACCTGGTTGTTCCCCAGCAACCAGGAACTGCTCGCCATCCTGCCCACGCCGAGCACGTTCGCGCACTTCGCCGACCTGCTCACCGGCTCCATGCAGGACATGCGCTCGTACGGGGTCGAGGTCCCGGACACCGACCCGCTGCTGTTCATCGCCGTGCTCGGTGTGGGCGCGGTCGCCGTACTCGTGGATGTCCTGGCGGTGGGGCTGCGCCGGCCCGCGCTGGCGGGGTTGCCGATGCTCGCCATCTACTCGGTGCCGGTCGCCGTCTACGTGAACAGCGTCCCCGCGACGCCGTTCGTGGTGGGCGCCGCCGGTTACCTCTGGCTGCTGGTCACCGACAACGTCGACCGGGTCCGCAGGTTCGGGCGCCGGTTCACCGGCGACGGCCGCGACGTCGACGTGTGGGAGGCCTCACCGTTGGCGTCGGCCGGCCGTCGGCTCGCGGTGCTCGGGGTGGCGGTGGCGGTGGCCCTGCCGTTGGCGGTGCCCGGCATGAGCGGCGGGCTCCTCGACTCCCTCAGCCGGGGGCCGGGCAACGGCACCGGCAACGGCAACGGCTCGGGCGGCACGTCGGGTCGGATCGACCTGTTCGCCTCGCTCGCCGGTCAGCTCAACCAGTCCCAGGTGGCCGAGCTGGTCAAGGTCACCACCTCCGAGCCCAACCCGTTCTACCTGCGCTACGCGGTCGCCGACGAGCTGCGCCAGACTGGTTTCCAGGCGCGCAACCCGACCGGCCGAGCCGTCAACCGGGACCTGCCCGACCCGACCGAGCGGGCTCGCCCCGGCGTGCAGCAGACCACCTACCGGGCGACCGTCGAGGTCACCAAGAGCCTGAGCATGTCGCTGATGCCGGTGTACGCGGAGCCGGTCCGCACCGACGACCTCAGCGGCAACTGGCTCTACGACCCCAACCAGCAGGTCGTCTTCTCCAACCGGGAAAACTCCCGGGGCCGGAAGTACTCCTTCGACTACGTCCGCTCGACGTACACGCCGGCGACGCTGCGGGCCACCGCACCGCTGCCGGCCGACCACCCCCTGAACCGGCAGATGACCGCCACCCCCGGGCCGGTGCCCGAGGTGGAGGAGCTGGTCAAGGGCCTGACCCAGGGCAAGCGCACCGACTACGACCGGGTGTTGGCGATCTACCAGCACTTCTCGGCCGACAACGGGTTCAGTTACCGGCTCAGCACCGAGAGCGGCAGCAGCGGGCAGGACATCGTCAACTTCCTGACCAACAAGGTCGGCTACTGCCAGCAGTACGCGGCCGCGATGGCGTGGCTGGTCCGCTCGGCGGGCATCCCGGCCCGGGTGGCGTTCGGGTTCACCAACGGCAGCAAGCGCGACGGTGGAACCTACACGTTGACCAACCTCAACCTGCACGCCTGGACCGAGGTCTTCTTCGACGGGGTCGGCTGGGTGCCGTTCGACGCCACCCCGACGTACGGGGTGCCGGGGTCCACCCGCTCGGCCTGGGCACCGGACACCGACGCGCCGGAACCAGCCACACCGGGCACCGGCGTCACGGACACCCCGACGGGCCCCGAGGCGTCGGCCGGTCCGGCCGGGCCCGACAACGCCGACCGGGACGTCGACGACGGGCTGGCCCTGGGCGGTACCACGCCGGCCGAGCAGCCGCCGGTCTGGCCCTGGTGGGCGGCCGGCCTGCTGGCCCTGCTGGCACTGCTCGCCATCCCCGCGCTGCGCCGGCTGGCGCTGCGCCGCAGACGGGGTGGCCAGCCGGCGAGCGCCGCCGTGGCCTCCACAGCGGCCGTCGACGACGGCGTCGAACCGGGGACGCGTGTGGTGGTGGTCGGCGTGGACGCCGACCGGGCCCGCGCGGACGCACACGCCGCCTGGGCCGAGCTGCTCGACACGATGGTGGACTTCCGGGTTCCGGTCGACCTGACCGAGACGCCCAGGGCGACCGCGGACCGGCTGGTCCGAGACACCCTCGGCGACGACAGCGCCGCGACCGGGTCGGCGCGGCTGCTCGGCCAGGCGGAGGAGCGGGCCCGCTACGCACGGGACCCGCTGACCGGTGAGCGGCTGTTGCCGGCGCTCCGCGCGGTCCGTGGGGCGCTCGCCGCACAGGCTGACCGACGCACCCGCCTGGTCGCCGCCGTACTGCCACCGTCGGTGCTGCTGCGCTGGCGCACCACCCTGGCGGACACGTCCGGCCGCTTGGCGGCCTTGACCGGGCGAGCCCGGTACCGGTTGCTGCGCTGGAACCCTCGACGGCTGTTGGCCGACCGAGCGGCCCGCTGACCTGTCCAGCTGACCAACGCCCGTCCAGGGCGGGGATGGCGGTCCACCGACCGCCACCCCCGCCCTGGCACCCCACCGCACCCCGCCCCACCTGGCGTCCCGCCCGGCACCCGCTGCGCCCGGCAGCCCGCCCTGCCCCGCCCGACAGCCCGGCCCGCCGCCTCCGGGTCCCCCGCCGACTCCTTGATCAGGTGATGAAAAGTAGGTCTGACGAGCTTCCCAGACCTACTTTTCATCACCTGATCAAGGACATGCGGATTCGACGCACGACCAAGCCACGCAGGGCTCGACGCACGAGCAAGGCGCTGCGGGCAGCGGTGGGGGTTGCTCCGTGGAGAAGGGCGCGCGGATACCACGGAGGTCGCCGGGGCTGTGCCCAGCGACCCGCTCGTCGCGGCGTACGGCCCGCCTCAGCGGCGGGACTGGCTCAGCGGTGCCCCTCCGGGCGCTGCCGCCACCTGTCCTCCATGCGGTCCAGGATCGACGACCGGCGACCGGATCGGCCACCACGCGGACGGCGACGACTCGTCGTCCCGCCCACCACGTGCAGGTCGGGTGACTGCGCCCGCCGGTGCGACTGCACCGCGTACGCGGCCGACGCCAGCATGACGACAAAGCCCGCCACCGCCAGCGGTGGAGTCTTGATCACCGCGCCATAGACCAGTAGAGCCAAGCCAGCGATGACGACGCCGGCGGCGACGAGCAGGCGACGCCGCGCGTGAAAGCGCGGATCGCTGGCGCGCACGGCCGAGGCGAATTTGGGGTCCTCGGCAAGCGACCGCTCGATCTGCTCGAACAGCCGCTGCTCGTGCTCCGAGAGCGGCACGGCACTCCTCCCCGGTCACGTTGGTCGGGCCCGGGCGGGCCGACAGACCGTGGCAGCCATCCGACTGCTTACCCGCAAGTCTACGAGGGGGGTCGCGCGTCGGAAAGCGGGACGACCTACGGGTGGGGTGGATTTTCCTTTCGTTGGGCGTCACGGTCGCCCATCAGACTGGCCGGACCTATGACGGACCGCCCGAATCGGGCAGCGGCGGCGTCGGCGGCAGCTTCCGCCTCCCGCCAACCACGCTCGGGCGCGCCGAGGGTGAGCTGCCGGGGAGCGCCCTGCGCCGCGCTGAGCCCCTCCACCCGGACGCCGACGAGCCGAATCCGCTCGCCCGGGTCCAGTGCGGTGTAGAGCGCCCAGACCGTGTCGAACATCTCGCGGGCGGTGTCAGTGGGCACGTCGAGGGTGCGGGAGCGGCTGACGGTCCGGAAGTCCGCCAGCCGCACCTTGAGTGCGACGGTGCGCCCGACCTGCCCGGAGCCTCGCAGCCGGACGCCGACCTTCGCGCTGAGCGCGAGCAACGCGCGGCGGACCTCCAACGGATCGGCCACGTCGACGTCGAACGTCACCTCGGCGCCGATCGACTTGTCGACGTGCTCGGGGCTGACCCGGCGCGGGTCCCGACCCCAGGCCAGCTCGTGCAGGTGGGCCGCCGACGCCGCGCCGACCGCCTTGCGGAGCATGCCCAGCGGGGCTTCGGCGAGGTCGCCCACGGTGGCCAGGCCGAGCCTGCGCAGCGCCTCGGCGGCGCGCTCCCCCACCCCCCAGAGCGCGTCCACCGGCAGCGGGTGCAGGAAGTCGAGCACCTGCCCCGACGGCACCACCAGCAGACCGTCGGGCTTGGCCCGGGTGGAGCCGAGCTTGGCCACGAACTTGCTCGGCGCCACCCCGACCGAGCAGGTCAGCGCCTGCTCGTCGGCGACCCGTCGGCGGATCAGCCGGGCGATGGCGGCCGGGGAACCGAAGAGTCGGCGGGCGCCGCTCACGTCGAGGAACGCCTCGTCGAGGGAGAGCGGCTCGACCAGCGGGGTGACGTCCCGGAAGATCTGCATCACCGCCCGGGAGGCGGCCGTGTAGGCGCTGAACTCCGGTGGCAGGTAGACCGCGTGGGGGCAGCGCGCCCGGGCCTGGCTGGTCGGCATCGCGCTGCGTACGCCGTAACGGCGGGCCTCGTAGCTGGCCGAGCTGACCACCCCGCGCGGCCCCACACCGCCGACGATGACCGGCCGGCCGCGTAACTCGGGCCGGCGGCGCACCTCGACGGCGGCGAAGAAGGCGTCCATGTCGACGTGCAGGATCGGGCTGCCGGTGTCGTCGGCATCCGGCCCGAAGCGCGGATCGCCGCCCCGGGGCAACGACTGACTGCGGCCCATCCCGGCAGGTTAACCCGGAGGTACGACATCCCCAGCGGCCGGCGAACCGGAGGACATCCTCAGCGGCCGGCGAGCCAGCGGACCGCGACAGCCAGTGGCCGCGGGCAGAACCGGCAACCAGGGCCACAGGACAGAACCGCCACCGGACCGCAGGACAGAACCGCTACCCAGCGGTCAGCCGCGTACGACCAGCAGTGGCACGGTCAGCTCGGCCGCGGTGTCCGAGCCGTGGTAGGCCACCAGCTTCGACGCCATCGGCCGCTCGGTGCGGCTGGCCAGGACCGCGTAGGTGTCGTTGCAGGTCACCACCACGTCGCCGATCCGGGCGAGGTGTTCCTCGGGCACCGGCCCGAACCAGCCGGTGGCCACCACCTCGTCGCGGGTGCGTACCCGTGCGGCGTCGCCGAGCACCGTCGACCAGGCGGCCACCACGTCGTCGAGCGCGCCCGGCGCGACGTGCAGGTAGCGCACCCGGGCCTCGCCGGCGACCACCCGGATCCCGTCGCGCAGTCGGGGGTCGGTGTCCAGGTCGAAGCGGTGCGTGGCGGGAATGTCGAGCTGGCCGTGGTCGGCGGTCACCAGCAGGGCCGCGTCCGGCGGCAGACCGTCGACCAGTCGGGCGACAAGCGCGTCCACCTCGGTGGCGGCGTCCCGCCAGGGCACCGAGTCGACGCCGCTGACGTGGCCGTGCCGGTCCAGGTCGGGGTGGTAGCCGGAGACCAGGGTCGGGCCGGAGCCGGCGGCCAACGCGGCCAGCATGGTGGCGGCCACCGCGTCCCCACCGGCGGCGCCCCGGAAGTCGCCGCCCCGGTTGGCGGCCAGGGTCAACCCGCTGCCGCCGAACTCCGGGCGACTCACCACTGTCGTCGTCACCCCGGCGGCGCGGGCGCGCTCCAGTTGGGTGGTCACCGGCTGCCAGCTCAGCGGCGACGGGTCCCCGGACCAGTCGGTGTGGGTGAGCACGCGGTCCGTGCCGGGCACCCGCACGGTGAAGCCGAGCACCCCGTGCGCGCCGGGCGCTACGCCGGTGCCCAGCGACACCAGGCTGGTCGGGGTGGTGGACGGGAAACCGGCGATGAGCGGACGGCCCACCGTCGCGGCGAGCCCGGCGAGCATCGGCGCGTACGGGGCGGCGGTGGGCAACTGGTACCAGCCGAGCCCGTCGACGAGCAGCACGGCGATCCGGCGCACCCCGGCCAGCGCGGGCGCCAGCCCGAGCGGGTCGGCGGAGCCGGGCACGCCCAGCACGGCGAGCGCGCTGGGCAGCACCTCGGCGAGACGGCCGCCGCCGTGCTCCGGCCCGAGGATCGCCAGTGGCGCCGGGGTCGGCGAGTCGCTCATGCCGGCCGGCGGGCGAACAGGTGCAGCTGGGCGGCCAGGTCCCGGTACGGCGGTTGGGCGGCCAGTACGCGTTCCAACTCGACCACCGCGGCCTGCTGCCCGTCGGCGACCGCGGCCGGCAGCAGGTCGGCCAGCACGCGTACCCCGTGGATCTCCTCGACCACCAGCCCGGCGGCGCCGAGCAGCGCGGCGGCGCCCGGGGCGTCGTAGCGCCGGCGCAGTGTGTCGCGCGGCCCGGCGGTGCCGGCCGGGTCGGCGGCCAGGGCGGTCGCGACGTCCAGGTGCCCGTTCATGGCCCGGCCGAGCACGGCGGCGGCCCGGCCGGCAACCAGGACGCTGGCGGCTCCGCCGGGACGCAGCGCGGTGGCCAGCGCGGCCACCACCGGCGTGGGGTCGTCGACCACCTCCAGCACGGCGTGGCAGAGCACCAGGTCGACGCCGGCCGGCTCGACCAGCCCGGCGAGGGCGTCGCCGTCACCCTGCACGGCGGCGATCCGGTCGGCCACCCCGGCCTCGGTGGCCCGGCGGGTGAGCGCCGCGAGGGCGTCGGGGCTGGCGTCGACCACTGTGACGCGGTGCCCGGCGCGGGCCAGCGGGACGGCGAAACCGCCTGTGCCGCCGCCCACGTCCAGCACGGTCAGCTCGGCGTCGCCGCGCCGGTCCAACTCGGCGCGGAGCACCGACCAGATCACGGCGGTACGGGGTGTCAGCGGCGGCTCGGCGAACCGGCCTCGGGTCTGCTCCACCCGGTCGAGCCTAGTGGGTCAGGAGTCGGTGCCCTCGGCCTCGTCCTCGGCCCGGGACCGGCGTTCGTTGGCCACCGGCCCGTTCGTCACCTCGTACTCGCGAGGGTCGGCGAGGTGCGCCGGCACCCAGCCGGTGCCCAGCCGGGTCCGCCGGGCGTTGGCGATTCCACCGGTGTACGCGTGATTGCCCTTCACTGTCATTCCCCCTCACGGATCACGGGCCGCTCTGCCCGCTCAGGACGAGTCTCCCGCTCGACGGCGCGAGAAACCGTAATGTGGATCACTCTCCTAACGGAAGTCGCGGGAGGCGGGGCTGACCGGCGGTTCGATGGCGTCCAGCCGGTCGGCGACCAGGTTGGTCACCCCCTCGTGCCGCTGCAACCGGCCCCGGACCACAAGCGCGGCGCTGGTGCGGGCCACCCGCCGGTAGCGCTGCCACAGCCCCGGCGAGCAGGTGACGTTGAGCATCCCCGTCTCGTCCTCCAGGTTGAGGAAGGTGACCCCACCCGCCGTCGCCGGGCGTTGCCGGTGGGTGACGATGCCACCGACCCGGATCCGTTGGCCGGGCTCCACCCGGCCCAGCCGGGCGATCGGCACCGCGCCGAGCACGTCGAGCTGCCCCCGGATGAACCGGGCCGGATGGCTCTCCGGGGACAGCCCGGTGGCCCACACGTCGGCGACCAGCCGGTCCACCGCCTCCATCCCGGGCAACGTGGGCGCCGCCGCGCCGGTCACCGTGCCGGGCAGCCGGCCCGGCCGGTCCTGGGCCGCCGCGCCGGCGGCCCAGAGCGCCTCCCGCCGGGTCAGCCCGAAACAGGCGAAGGCGTCCGCGGTGGCCAACGCCTCCAGCTGCGCCGCGGTGAGACCGACCCGCCGGGCCAGATCAGACATGTCGCGGTACGCCCCGCCGGCCGCCCGCTCGGCCGCGATCCGCTCGGCCACGTCGGCGCCGAGGGTACGCACACCGGACAGCCCCAACCGGACGGCCGGGCCGCCCAGCCCCCAGGCGTGCGGCGGCTCCCCCGGCCCGCTGCCCCACCGGGTTTCCGGGGTCGACTCCAGCACCGCCAGAGCCCCGCTGGCGTTGATGTCCGGACGACGGACCTCCACGCCGTGCCGGCGGGCGTCGTCGACAAGGGTCTGGGGGGAGTAGAAACCCATCGGCTGGGCGTTGAGCAACGCGGCCAGGAACGGCGCCGGGTGGTAGCGCTTGAGCCAGGAACTGGCGTACACCAGGTAGGCGAAACTCATCGCGTGACTCTCCGGGAAGCCGTAGCTGGCGAACGCGGTGAGCTTGCGGTAGACGTCGTCGGCCAGCTCGCCGGTGATGCCCCGCTCGGCCATCCCGGCGTAGAGCCGGTCGGCGATGCGGGTCATCCGCTCGACCGACCGTTTGGCGCCCATCGCCCGGCGCAGTTGGTCGGCCTCGGCCGCGTCGAAGCCGGCCAGGTCGATGGCGAGCTGCATCAACTGCTCCTGGAACAGCGGCACACCCAGGGTCTTCTCCAGGGCGTTGCGCATCAGCGGGTGCGCGAACGTCACCGGCTCCTGGCCGTTCTTGCGCCGGATGAACGGGTGCACCGAACCGCCCTGGATCGGGCCGGGCCGGATCAGCGCCACCTCCACCACCAGGTCGTAGAACTCGCGGGGCTTGAGCCGGGGCAGGGTGGCCATCTGGGCGCGGCTCTCCACCTGGAACACCCCCACCGAGTCGGCCCGGCAGAGCATGTCGTAGACCTCCGGGTCGTCCAGCGTCATGTCACCCAGGTCGAGGCTCTCGCCGATCATGTCGTAGCCGTAGTGCAGGGCGGAGAGCATGCCCAGCCCGAGCAGGTCGAACTTGACCAGGCCGACCGCGGCGCAGTCGTCCTTGTCCCACTGGAGCACGCTGCGCCCGGGCATCCGCCCCCACTCCACCGGGCAGACCTCGATCACCGGCCGGTCGCAGATCACCATGCCGCCGGAGTGGATGCCCAGGTGCCGGGGGAACGTCTGCAACTCGTTGGCGTACTCCACCACCTGCTCGGGGATGTTCTCGACGTCGACCGTGGCGACCGAGCCCCACCTGTCGATCTGCTTGCTCCAGGCGTCCTGCTGCCCGGGTGAGAAGCCGAACGCCTTGGCCACGTCCCGCACGGCCGACCGGGGCCGGTAGGAGATGACGTTGGCGACCTGGGCGGCGTGTTCCCGGCCGTAGCGGGTGTAGACGTGCTGGATCACCTCCTCCCGACGGTCGGACTCGATGTCCACGTCGATGTCGGGTGGACCGTCCCGTTCCGGGGCGAGGAACCGCTCGAAGAGCAGCCGGTGCCGAACCGCGTCCACATTGGTGATCCGCAACGCGTAGCAGACCGCCGAGTTGGCCGCCGAACCCCGGCCCTGGCAGTAGATGTCCTGCTCGCGGCAGAACGCGACGATGTCGTAGACCACCAGGAAGTAGCCGGGGAACCCCAGCTCCTCGATCATGTTGAGCTCGTGGTCGAGCTGCGCGTACGCCGTCGGGTGCGCCTGCGGCGGCCCGTAGCGCTCGTGTGCCCCGTCGGCGGTCAGCTTGCGCAGCCAGCTCATCTCGGTGTGCCCCGGCGGCACCGGGTACGCCGGCAGCTGCGGCGCGACCAGTTGCAGGTCGAAGGCCAACTCGGCGCCGAACTCGGCGGCCCGCGCCACCGCACCCGGATACGCGGCGAACCGAGCGGCCATCTCCGCGCCGCTGCGCAGGTGGGCGGTGGCCGCCGCGGGCAGCCAACCGTCGATCTCGTCCAGGCTGCGGCGAGCCCGCACGGCGGCGACAGTGGTGGCCAGCCGACGCCGGCCGGGGCTGGCGTAGTGCACGTTGTTGCTGGCCACCGTCGGCAGCCCGGCCGCGGCGGCCAACTCGGCGAGCGCGTCGTTGCGGTCGGCGTCGATCGGATGGCCGTGGTCGGTCAGCTCCACGGCGACAGTCTCCGCACCGAAGAGCGCGGTCAGTCGGTCCAACTCGCGGGCCGCCGCGTCCACCCCCTCGGTGAGCAGCGCCCCCGGCACGTGCCCCTTGCGGCAGCCGGTCAGCACCAGCACGTGGTCACGCAGTTCGGCGGCGACCTCCTCCAGGTCCCCGTAGACCGGGCGGCCCTTCTCCCCGCCGCGGAGCTGGGCGCGGGCGATGGTGGTGGCCAGCCGGGCGTACCCCTCGTGGCCGTGCGCGAGCACCAGCAGGTGCGCGCCGTGCGGGTCGGGTTCGCCGTTCTGCGGGCCGGGCAGCCCGAGGGACAGCTCCGCGCCGAAGATGGTCGGCAGGCCCAGCGTGCGGGCCGCCTCGGCGAAGCGGACCACCCCGTAGAAGCCGTCATGGTCGGTGACGGCGAGCGCGGTGAGCCCCAGCCGGGCCGCCTCCTCGGCCAACTCCTCCGGGTGGCTGGCGCCGTCGAGGAAGCTGAAGTTGGTGTGCGCGTGCAGCTCCGCGTAGGGCACCACACCGTCGGGACGGATCAGCTCCGGCGGCTGGTACCGCTCGCGGTGGCGGCTCCAGGCCGGGGAGTCTCCCCCGTCGGCGTCCACGGCGAGCGGGTCCACCACGTGCAGGTGCCGCTCCTCGCGCGACCGCCCGCCGGAGCCACCGTCGGCCCGCCCGGAGAGCACCCGCTCCAGCTCCGACCAGGGCATCTTGGGGTTGTGGAAGCTCACCTGGCCGCCACCTCGCCCGGCCAGAGCTTGATCGACTCGACCTCCTGAAAATCGGGCGGTCCGCACAGGCGGAACACCGCGGTTTTCAGGATGTCGAGTCGATCACGGCCAGGGGACGTGTGCTCAGTCATAGATCGCCTCCACCAGCCACTGCCCGGCCTCGACGGCGAGCAGCAGAGCGGTGCCATCGGCGAGGCCGACCTGGAACCGGGCCCGACGGCGGGCCTCGGCCGGGGCCCACCACCGCTCGTCCACCGGCCACGGGCCGACCCAGCCGACGATCTCCGCTGGCCGGCCGGTGCCGACCACCAGCCGGGCCGGCGGAGCGCTCACCGCCAGCCGCGCGCTGATCACCACCGGCTCGCCGGCGGCGTCGTGCACGGTCGCGGCGAGTGGGCTGGGCAGCACCACCGCCGGCGCCGGCGCCGGGAGTCGTCCGGGCCACGGCGGCACCCCGCCCATGCCGCGGGCAGCAGGCCGACCGGCACCGACGGCCCTGGCACCGCCACTGGTGCTCGACTCACCGGCCAGCGCCACCGGCGCGACCGCCTCATCCGACAACGGCACCGAACCGGGCCGGGCGACCGCCTCGCCCGACAACGACGCCGAGCCGGGGCCGGCGACCGCCTCACCCGACAACGACGCCGGGCCAGAACGCCCGACCGCCTCACCCGACAACGACGCCGGGCCAGAACGCCCGACCGCCTCACCCGACAACGACGCCGGGCCAGAACGCCCGACCGCCTCACCCGACAACGACGCCGGGCCAGAACGCGCGACCGCCTCACCCGACGACGGTGCCGGGCCGGAACGCGCGACCGCCTCGCCGGGCAGTGGTGCCGGGCCGGGACGGGCGGGCAGACGTTCGTCGCCCCACGGCACCAGTCGCACCTGGTCGGCCGGGGAGCGCCCACCGCCGAGCACCGCGGTGACCACCGCCTCCGGGCCGAGGATGCCCTGCACGCGGCTCAACGCCCGGTGTGCCCGTTCCCGCTCCTCGCCGGTCTCCCCCCACAGGCCGGCCTGCAGACCGGCCTGGGCGATCACCCCGTCCGGGACCAGCCGCAACCGGATGATGCCGGCCGTCGGCCGGGCCGGTCGGGCGCCGGTACGCCCGCTGCTGCCGGAGAGCCAACCGTCGAGCTGCCAGCGCACCCGGTCGGCGATGGCCGCGGCGGTGAGCAGGCCATCGTGGCGCCACACCCGGTGCAGCTCCTGACCGTGCTCGGTGACCGCCTCGATGCCGAGCCGGGTGCAGGCCAGCCCGTGCCCGGCCAGCCCTTCGTGCAACTGCTCGGCCAGCGCGCGGCCTGCGAACGCCGCCGCGTCGACCCGGTCGATCGGTTCGTCGTAGTCGGCGGTCACCGTCAGGTCGGCCGGTGGCTGGCGGACGGCGAGCGGGCGGTGGTCGCGCCCGGCCGCGAGCCGGTGGGCCAGCGCACCGTCGAACCCGAACCGGGCCAACACGTCACCGGCCGGCAACGCGGCGAAGTCGCCGAGACTACGCACCCCCAGGCGACGCAGCAGGTCGGCCAACGCCGACCGGCCGAGCGCCTCGACCGGCAACCCGGCCAGGAACTCAGGTGTCCCGCCCGGTGCCACCACCCGACCGGCGCGGGCGGCCAACCCGGCTGCGAACACCCCGTCGGCGATGCCGACCTGGCTCTCCACCAGGCACGACTGGGCGACGTGCTCGATGATCCGCTCGGCGGCCGCTTCCTCGCCGCCGAGGTAGCGGCCCGGCCCCCGGGCGGCCACCGCGCAGGCGCCTGGACGGACCACCTCCACACCGGCGACCAACTCCTCCACCGCGGCGACCACCGGCTCGAACGCCCGGGCGTCGCGGCCCGGGTCGTACTCCACGACGGTGAGCTGCGGGCAGCGACCCTGCGCCTCCCGCTTGCGCAGACCTCGGCGCACCCCCTCGGCGCGGGCCCGCTCGGAGCAGGCGACCACCCGGTTGGCGTGCAGCACGGCGACCGGGCCGGTCGCCGGCACCCCGTCGACGATCTCGGCGGCGAGCACCGGCCAGTCCGGGCACCACAGCAGCAGGGTGCGCGGCGGAGAGCCGGTCACCCCCGACCGACCAGGGCAAGCGGCGCGGCCGGTCGACCCACGGTCGACGGCACCGTGCGGGGAATGACCCGGGTCAGCTCGTCTCCCGGGAGCCAGACCTTGATCTCCTTGGGTCGGGCGGCCGCCCCGCGCCCGCGCGCCGAGACGGTGACCTCCCGGCGGCGCAGCCGCCCCCGGCCCTGGCCGAGCCCTTCCCACACTCCACGGACCACCTGCAGTGTCACGTCCGCGCCGTCCCACCGGCCGTACGGGACGAGCACGCTGCCGCGCTGCCGGGCCCGGGCGGCCAACCGGGTGGCGACCGAGGCGGAGACCGTGGCCGGCACGGTGGTGACCACGACGTCCACTCCGTCGATCAGCGCGGCGACCACGGTGGCCCACTCGGGGCCGGGGTTCGGAATCAGGGCCAACCGGTCCAGGGCGATGCCCAACTCGGCGGCCGCCCCCGCACCGAACGTCGGCACGCCGACCACGGCGCACCACGAGCCGGCCCGGGACGCCTCGGCGAGCAGGGCCAGCATCAGCGAGGTGCCACCGCTGCGCTGGGGCTGGCCGGCGGCGACCGCGATGGTGCTCCCCCGGCGCAGGCCCCGGTTGGGCAGCAGACCGGTCAGCTCGGGTGCCACCGGCAGCACCCGGTGGCCACCGACCTGGTCGGGTGCGCTCGCCGGGCGCACCAGATCGGCAAGTGCGGCGGAACCGACCACCATGCGGCCCGCCATTGGACCAACCCCCCGTCATTGCTGCTGCTGTGGATCACATTCCGGACCGACACGCCGTGCCACCGGCCGCCCGGCTCCCCCCGCGGGGCGGTCGGTGGCACGGCGGGATCATGCGGCGAGGCCGTCCAGGGCCGGTTGGTGGGACACGCCGAGCGCGGTCTCCACCACCGTGACGAACTGTTCGGCGGCGCGGAGCAGGTCGTCGGCCTCCCGGGCACTGACCACCCGGGGGATGCCGGCCTCGGCGGCGGCGCGTTTGCTGGCCCCGGCGGCGAAGAACCGGGACCACTCGTCGAGCTCCGGAGCGACGGCGCAGAGGAGGACCCAGACGCTGGTGATCCGGTTACGCCGACTCGGCGCGGGCCGGGCCCGGGCGGCGAGCAGGGCAGCCGCCGCACGCAGCGCCGCCAGGTGGGCAGCCGCGTAGCGCAGGCCGTCGGGTCGGGTCTGGCCGGCCTCGACCAGCCCGCGCCGGGCCAACGTGAGGAGTTGGGCGGGGGTGCGGTGCGGCAGCACGTGCGCCGGCACCGTCGGTGCCTGGGCCGGGTTGGTCGGCATGGGTGTCTCCTCCACGTGGCCGGGCGTCGCCTCGGCGCGTTGGTGCCGCCGACGAGGACGCCGAGGTCGGGTGGTGCGGAGGAAGACGCACCGGGTGTGGCCGGCCGGGTGTGGACGCTTCCCCACACCACACCCGGCCGGCGTACCGGCGGGTGCGTCGCCGCTGCCCGGGGGTCGTGGGCAGCGGCGACGCTCCTGCCTGTCGGGACCAGGCTCGCGACTGCCCGGAAACCCAGGTGCGGCCCGCGGAGCCACACCGCCCGGAGCTGGCGCCGCGAAACGCCGCGCTCCGGCTGGTTGGAACGGGCGTTCGAGGCAATCGAACACTCGTTCTAACTGCTGCTGACAGTACACCTCCCCACCGACGAAAATGCAACGTGTGACGCGCCGGCCGAGCGAACCGGACTGAACCCGTCATCGACGAACCGGGAAGAATGGCGACATGCAGCCACACCCGAACGTACGAGCGGTGCAGGACGCGCTCACCGCCGCCGGCACGCTCGACGGCGCCGGTGAGCCCAGCACGATCCGCCTGCTGCCCGACGCGGTGCACACCGCCGCCGCAGCCGCCGCGGCGCTCGGCGTCGAAGTCGGCCAGATCGCCAACTCGTTGATCTTCGACGCGGACGACGCGCCGCTGCTCGTGCTCACCTCCGGCGCGCACCGGGTGGACACCGCCGGCCTGGCCGCGTCGATCGGTGTCACCCGGCTGCGCCGGGCCACCCCGGAGTTCGTCCGGGCGCACACCGGGCAGCCGATCGGCGGCGTCGCCCCGCTCGGGCACCCGCACCCGCTGCGCACCCTGGTGGACACGGCGCTGGCGACGTACCCGGAGATCTGGGCCGCGGGTGGCGTACCGCAGGCGGTCTTCCCGACCACCTACGCCGAGCTGCTGCGGGTCACCGCCGGCACTCCGGCCGAGGTGGCGTGAGCGAGCGAACCGGCAGCGACGCCCCGGAGCTGGTCACCCTGCACGTCTGGCGGATCTCCCGCGGCGCGTTGCCCCGGGCGCTGACCCGGATGGCCGTGGACCCGCGCCGGCTGCGGGCCCTGCCCGGCGTCCGGTTCGGCAAGCTGCTGGGCACCGGGACCGGCACCGGCTTCGGGCCGGGTGACGCCGACCTGACCCGGTGGGCGGCGCTGACCGTCTGGGACTCCCCCGCCGCGGCGGCCGGCTTCGACGACTCGCCGGTCGGGCGTGCCTGGGCCCGCATCGCCCGCGCCCAGGCCCGGGTCGACCTGCGTCCGCTGACCAGTCGGGGCGAGTGGTCCGGCCAACGACCGTTCGGCGAGCCCGCGGGCGGTCGGGTGACCGGCCCGGTGCTGGCGCTGACCCGGGCCCGGTTGCGGGTCCGCCGGGCGGCCACCTTCTGGCGGGCGATCCCGCCGGTGGTCGCCGCCCTGCGGGACGCGCCCGGGTTGCTGGCCCGGTTCGGGGTCGGGGAGGCACCGCTGGGTTGGCAGGGCACGGTGAGCGTGTGGCGCGACCCGACAGACCTGGTGGCGTTCGCGTACCGTCACCCGGAGCACCGGGCGGCGATCATGCGAACCCCCACCGCGGGCTGGTACGCCGAGGAGCTGTTCGCCCGGTTCGAGGTGCGCGACGTGGTCGGCGACCGGACGGTGCTCGGGTGGGTCACCGACGGCGGCCCCGAAACGGTGAAGGGTGGACGGGCATGAGGTTGGTGCGCTGGACGCCGGACGATCTGGTCCGGCGGCTGGACGACGTGGTGGCCGTCTACGGCGAGGCGATGGGATACCGCACCGACCTGTTGGAGGCCCGGCGCGGCTACATCGCCACCCACGTCCGGCGGCCGGGTTTCCGGGCGGTCGCCAGTCTGACCAGCGAAGGTCACCTCGCCGGCTTCGGCTACGGCTACCTGGGCGCCTCCGGCCAGTGGTGGCACGACCAGGTGCACCGAGCGCTGGACGCCCCGACCCGGGCGCGCTGGCTCACCCACTGCTTCGAGGTGGTCGAGCTGCATGTCCGGCCCCCGGCGCAGGGGCACGGCCTGGGCACCGGCCAACTGCGCGCGCTGCTCGGCATGGCCGAGGGCGACACCACGCTGCTGTCCACCCCGGAAGCCGACGAGCAGACCTCGCGGGCCTGGCGGTTGTACCGGCGGTTCGGCTTCGTCGACGTGCTGCGTAACTTCCACTTCCCCGGTGACGAGCGGCCGTTCGGCGTCCTCGGTCGGGATCTGCCGCTCGAGCCACCGACGTCATGACCCGGCGGTTCTCCTGGACGTTGCTCGCCGTCCTGGTGCTCGCCCAGATCTGCTACCCGCTCACCACCGGCGCCACCCGGGCCGGGCTCACCGTGGCCACCGTCGTGCTCGGGTGGCTGCTCTCGGTGGGCCACGCGCTGCTCAGCCGGGGCCCGCGGGTCGCGGCGGCGCTGGTCGCGGTGGCCACCGGCGGCGGGTTCGCGATCGAGGCGATCGGGGTGGCCACCGGTGTGCCGTTCGGCAGCTACGACTACTCCGGCGAGCTGGGCCCCAAGCTGGCCGGAGTGCCGTTGATCATTCCACTGGCCTGGACCTGGATGGCCTGGCCGGCCTGGCTGGCGGCGGTCCGGCTGACCGGCCGCGGTGGGTCGGCCGGGCTGTGGGTACGACGGATCGCGCTGGCCACCGTGGGGTTGGCCGCCTGGGACCTCTTCCTCGACCCGCAGATGGTGGCCGAGGGCTACTGGGTCTGGCGGGACGCCACCCCCGCGTTGCCCGGCCTGCCCGGCATCCCGGTCAGCAACTACCTGGGCTGGCTGCTCTTCGCGGTGCTGCTGATGGGCGCGTTGCGCCCGCTGGCCGGGTCGGCCGCCGAGCACACCGACCGGCGCGACGACCCGATGGTCACGCTCTACCTGTGGACGTACTTCTCCAGCATCCTGGCCCACGCGGTCTTCCTCGACCTGTCCGCGTCGGCGCTCTGGGGAGCGGCCGGCATGTCGGTGACCGCCGTCCCGCTGGCGGTGACCCTGCTGCGTGCCCGCAGGGGCCGCGACACCCGCGGGGAGGCCCACCAGCCGCACCGCTCCGGCGTCGACGCGACCCGATGATCGTCCTGCTCGCCCTGCTGGTCGCCGTCGCCGCGTTGACCGGGCACACCTGGCTCAACGCCGCCGGGTGGCTGCGCCGGCCCACCGACCGGCCCGACGAGGTCGACGAGCGGGTCACCGTGCTGCTGCCGCTGCGCGACGAGGCCAACCGGGTCACGCCCTGCCTGCGCGCCCTGCTCGCCCAGCGCGGCGTGCCCGGGCTGCGCGTCGTGGTCCTCGACGACGGCTCCACCGACGGCACCGCCGGGGTGGTCCGCGCGGTGGCCGGCGACGACCACCGGGTCACGCTGCACACCGGGGTCGCCCCGCCGCCGGGCTGGCTGGGCAAACCGCACGCCTGCTGGCAGTTGGCCACCCGGGCCGACCCGGACGCCACCGCGCTGGTCTTCGTCGACGCCGACGTGGTGCTCGCCCCGCACGCGGTCGCGGCGGCCGTCACCGAGTTGCGCGCCGCCCGCGTGACGCTGCTGTCGCCGTACCCCCGGATCGTGGTGGCGACGGCGGCCGACCGGCTGGTGCAGCCGCTGTTGCAGTGGCTCTGGTTGACGTTCCTGCCGCTGCGCGCGATGGAACGCTCGCCACGGCCGTCGCTGGCCGCGGCGGGTGGGCAGTTCCTGGTGGTGGACCGGGCCGGCTACACCGCCGCCGGCGGGCACGCCGCGGTCGCCGACAAGATCCTGGAGGACGTCGAGCTGGCCCGGGCGGTCAAGCGGGCCGGTGGGCGGATCGCCCTGGCCGACGGTTCCCGGCTGGCCACCTGTCGGATGTACGACGACTGGCCGCAACTGCGCGACGGGTACTCGAAGTCGCTCTGGGCGTCGTTCGGGCACCCGGGCGCGGCGGCGGTCGTGGTGGCGCTGCTGCTCCTGCTCTACACGGCCCCGCCACTGGTCGCGGTCAGCGCGCTGCTCGCCGGCGCGCCGGGGGTGGCCGCCGTGGCCCTGGCCGGCTACCTGCTGGGGGTGGCCGGACGGGTGCTCACCGCGCGGGCGACCGGAGGCCGGTGGTGGCCCGACGCGCTCGCACACCCCGTGTCGGTCGTGGTCCTCGGTTGGTTGACCCTACGGTCGTACCATCTGCGAAAGCGACGCCGCCTGACCTGGCGGGGCCGCCCGGTCAGCTAGGAGGGCGCGGCATGGCGCGGATCGTGGTCGTCGGCGCCGGGGTGGGTGGCCTCGCCACCGCCGCCCGGCTGGCCGCCACCGGGCACCAGGTGACCGTCTTCGAGGCCGCCGACGCGGTCGGTGGCAAGCTCGGCCGGTACGCGCACGACACCCCGGCCGGGTCGTTCCACTTCGACACCGGGCCGAGCCTGCTCACCCTGCCCCAGGTCTTCCACGACCTGTTCGAGGCGACCGGGGCGAAGCTCGACGAATACCTGGACCTGGTCGCACTGGACCCGATCGTCCGGCACGTCTTTCCCGACGGCGGCCCGACCCTGGACTCGTGCGCCGACCCGGTGGAGTTCACCGCCCGGATCGGGGCCGCCCTCGGTGACCGGGCGGCGACCGACTGGCAGCGGCTGTGGCGCCGCGCCGAACGGGTGTGGCGGGCCTCCGAGCGGGACATCCTGCGCCGTACCGTCGACTCCCCCCGCGATCTCGCGTCGCTGGCCTGGCGGCTCGGCGACCTGGCCGCCATCGCCCCGGGCCGCACCCTGCGCGGGCTGGGCCGGGGGCACCTGTCCGACCCGCGGCTGCGGATGCTGCTGGACCGGTACGCCACCTACACCGGCGCCGACCCGCGCCGGGCACCGGCGGCGTTGGTCGCGGTCCCCTACGCCGAGTTGGCCTTCGGCGGCTGGTACCTGCGCGGTGGGCTGGGCACGCTCGCCGACGCGCTGCTGACACGTTGCCTGGACCTCGGCGTGGTCGTGCAGACGGACACCACCGTCACCCGAATCGACGCCACCGGCGGCCGGGTGCACGGGGTACGCCTCGCCGGTGTCACCGCCCCGGTGCCCGCCGACGTCGTGGTGGCCAACATCGACGCGCTCACCGTCTACCGTGACCTGCTGCCGCACCCGCGTCGGCTGGCCGGGCTGACCGACCGCAGCCTCGCCGGTTTCGTGCTGCTGCTCGGTGTCTCCGGCAGCACCGGGCTGGCCCACCACACCGTCTTCTTCCCCGGCGACTACGACGCGGAGTTCGACGCGGTCTTCGGAGACCCCGGGCGCGGCGTACGGGCCCGGCCGGCGGTCGACCCGACGGTGTTCGTCACCGTGGCCGACGACCCGATGGTCCGCCCGGCCGGGCACGAGGCGTGGTTCGTGCTTGTCAACGCACCGCGCCACGGCACCGCGGCGGGTGCTGTCGACTGGCGACGGCCGGGGCTGGCCGACGCGTACGCCGATCGGATCCTGGAGGTGCTGGCGGCACGCGGTGTGGACGTGCGCGACCGGTTGCTGTTCCGCGAGATCCGCACCCCGGCCGACCTGGGTGCGGCGACCGGCGCGCCGGGTGGCTCGATCTACGGCACCACCGGTGGGCTGCTGCGCCCCGCCAACCGGGGCCCGGCGAACGGGTTGTGGCTGGTCGGCGGCTCCACCCACCCGGGCGGCGGGCTGCCGATGGTCACCCTCTCCGCGCAGATCGTCGCCGACGAGATCGGCCCCGCCTGGTAGGCCGGGGTGTCTCAGCCGGCGTCGAGCAGGCCCGGGGTGTCTCAGCCGGCGTCGAGCAGGGCGCGGCGGATGGTGGAGAGCAGTTGCCCGAGGCCGAACCCGGCAAGCAGCACCCACACCGCGGTCGCCATGGTGATGGTGCCGGCGGCCAGGTCCGGCTCGATCAGCCCGGCCAGCCCGGCGACCACCAGGCCCGCCAGCGCGACCGAGACCCGGGTGGGGCGTTCCCCCACGGTGACCGCACCGATGTCGCGCATGCCGGCGGCGACCGCCCGAGCCCGCACGTACTCGTGCAGCCAGGACAACGCGCCGCCCGCGACGATCAACGCGCCCGGCGCGCCGACCAGCCAGAACGCCAGCAGCCAGGCCACCTCACCGAGCCGGTCGGCGACCGAGTCGTAGACGTAGCCGAGCCGGGTGGTGCGGCCGGTGGCGACCGCCACCGCACCGTCCACGCTGTCGGCCACGGCGGCGAGCAGCACGAACAACGCGCCCAGGAAGGGCCCGTCGCCCGGCCGGGTCACCAGCAACGGTACGCAGAAACAGAGCAGCACCCCGGCCACGGTGACCGCGGTGGGGCTGACCCGCAGCCGCCCCAGCACGTACCCGACGTGGTACGCGAACCGCAGCCAGGCGCGTACCACCGGGGCCGCGACCCGGGGGTCGAACCCACCGTGCAACCGCGCCCAGGCCGTGGCGTACTGGTCCCAGTTCAGCTGTGTGCCCACCACTGATCAACCGTCGTGCCGGGCATCAGGTAGCGCGGGCTCCGCATTCACACCCGCGCGCCGGCCTTCAGGTTCTGCCAGACCTCGCGGGTCGCGGTGGACCGGTTGAGGGTGATGAAGTGGATTCCCGGCACACCCTCGTCCAGCAGTCGGCGGCACATCTCGCTGGCCTGCTCGACGCCGAGCCGGCGGACGGCCTCCGGGTCGTCGGCGACGCGTTCGAAGCGGGCCGCCAGCGCCGGCGGGAACGGCGCACCGGACAGCTGCACGGACCGCTCGATGGTGCCGATCTGGGTCACCGGCATCACCCCGGCCAGGATCGGGGTGTCGCACCCGGCGGCGGCCACCCGGTCGCGCAACCGCAGGTAGTCGTCGGCCTCGAAGAACATCTGCGTGATCGCGAACTCGGCGCCGGCCCGACACTTACGGACGAACTGCGCGGTGTCGCTGGCCACGTCGGGCGAGCGGGGGTGCTTGTACGGGAAGGCGGCCACGCCGACGCTGAAGTCACCGGCGTCACGCACCAGCCGGACCAGGTCCTCGGCGTAGTCGACGCCCTCGGGATGCGGGACCCACTCGCCGCCCGGGTTGCCGGGCGGGTCACCGCGCACCGCCAGCACGTTGCGCACCCCCACACCGGCGAGCCGGCCGACCACGTGCCGCAGCTCGGCGACGGAGTGGTTGACCGCGGTCAGGTGGGCCATCGGCAGCAGGGTGGTCTCGGTGGCGATGCGCTCGGTCACCGCCACGGTGGTGTCCCGGGTCGAGCCGCCCGCGCCGTAGGTGATCGACACGAACGACGGGCGCAGCGACTCCAACTCGCGGATGGCCTGCCAGAGCAGCCGCTCCCCCGCCTCCGTCTTCGGCGGGAAGAACTCGAACGAGAAGGTCGGCTGGCGCTCACGAATGAGCTCCCCGATCGCCGGCTGCGGATTGGGGAGTACCGAGGGAAGACCGAGCGCCACGACCCGACTCTAGCGGGCGACGCCACCACGGCCCAGGCGCTTTCCGCCTCGGGGTCCGATACCGCCTGCCGGGCGCGTCCCGGCGGGCGGAAGGCGTCGTACCCCCGGGGTAGGAATGGGGGCGTGGGAGGGGCGACGGGGGCGGCGCCCGGGTTCCCGCGCGGGGGTCAGCAAGCACGCGGTGACGCCGGTCCCGTCCGGTCGGGCGGGTGGGCCGTCACCGCGCCGACGCCCGCCAGGAGGACGCATGACCCCGCCTCGATCGCCGCGACCGGCGCAGCTCGGCCCGCTGCTGGCCCGGTGCCGGCTGGCCCGTGGCTGGAGCCAACAACGCACCGCCGTCGAGTTGTGCGCCGCCGCCGGGGTGCCGACGTTGAGCCGGCACGAGGTGTCCCGGTGGGAGCGACAGCGTCGTGTTCCCGGCGCGTTCTGGCTCGGCTGGCTCGCCGTCGTCCTGGACGTGCCGCTGGTGACCCTCGCCGAGGCCGCCGCGGCCACCCGCCGCACCGGCTCGACGCGGGCGCCCGGCCCGGGCCGCACGGCGGTGGCCGGTGTGCGACCGGCGGGGCGCAGCGGCCCCGGCCGCACCGACGGGACTACGCGTGGCGGTAGGGCGCGGAGCGCGACGACCCGCTAGCGTCGGTGCGTGACCCACGCTGCCCCCGTCTCACCCGTCGACCGTGCCGGCCTACGGCAGCGGGTCGACAAAGCCCTCACCGAGTTCCTGACCGGCCAACGGGTGCGGCTCGCCGCAGTGGATGACGCCCTGGCCCCGGTGGCCGAGGCGATCGAGGCTTTCGTGCTCGGCGGCGGCAAGCGACTACGTCCCGCCTTCGCGTACTGGGGGTTTCGGGGCGCGGGCGGGGTCGACGGCGACCAGGTGCTCACCGCCCTGGCCGCGCTGGAGTTCGTCCAGGCCAGCGCCCTGATCCATGACGACCTGATGGACCGCTCCGACACCCGACGCGGCGAGCCCGCGGTGCACCGGCGGTTCGCCGCACGGCACCGGGAGGCCGGCTGGGGCGGCGACCCGGACGGCTTCGGCGACGCCGCCGCCATCCTGCTCGGTGACCTCTGCCTGGTCTGGTCCGACGAGCTGCTGCACTCCGCGGGGCTGGACCTGCGGTCGTTGGCCCGGGCCCGGCCGGTCTTCGACGAGATGCGCACCGAGGTCACCGTCGGGCAATACCTCGACGTGCTGACGCAGGTCACCGGCGACACCTCGGTGGAACGGGCCAGCAAGGTCGCCCGGTACAAGTCGGCGAAATACACTGTCGAGCGTCCGCTGCTGCTCGGTGCCGCGCTGGCCGACGCGACGGCCGACGTACGGGCGGCCTACTCGGCGTACGGGCTGCCGCTGGGCGAGGCGTTCCAACTCCGCGACGACGTGCTGGGTGTCTTCGGTGACCCGGCGCTGACCGGCAAGCCGGCCGGGGACGACCTGCGCGAGGGCAAGCGCACCTACCTGGTGGCGGCGGCCGTGGAGACCACCGACGACGCGGGCCGTGAGCTGCTGCTCAGCCAGCTCGGCGACCCGGAGTTGGACGAGTCGGGGGTGGCTCGGCTGCGTGAGCTGATCTCCGCGAGCGGGGCGTTGGCCCGCACCGAGCAGCGGATCGTCACGCTCACCGACACCGCGCTGGCCGCGCTGACGAACGTCGACCTGGACACCGAGGCCCGCCAAGCCCTCGTCGACCTGGCCATAGCCGCAACCCGCCGCGCCGACTAACCCCCACCCACCCCCGTCCCTCCCCCGCCCCGCGTTGATCCTTCCGCGCGTTGATCCTTCCGCGCGTTGATCATGGAGTTATTGCCACCCCCGCTCGGCGTGTCAGGGCAATAACTCCATGATCAACCGGGTGGGTGGGGGTGGGGCCGGGGTGGGGTGGGTCAGAAGCCCAGGGCTTGGGCCCGGCGTTTTACCTCGCGGGCCTGGTCGCCGGAGAGGGCGGCGGCTGGGGTGTTGCCGGGGAGGGTCTCGTCCGGCTCGTACAGCCAGCGCAGGGCGGCCTCGTCGTCGTAGCCGTTGTCGGTGAGCAGGTTGAGCACGCCGGGCAGGTGCTTGAGCACGACCTGGTTGGCAACCAGGTCCGCCGGGATCCGGCGGACGCCGTCACGGCGCACCGCCAGCAACTCCCGGTCACGGATCATCTGGTGCACCTTGCTGATCGACACGTCGAGGCGCTCGGCGACGTCGGGCAGGGTCAGCCAGCCGGCCGGGTCGGCGGGGCCGGCGAGCTCCAGGCTGGGCACGGCCTGGTCGGGTACGGGTTCGGTCACCCGACCACCCTGCCACGCCACAGTCGCGACGGGCCACCGGCACCCCGAGCGACAGTTCTCGTGGTGCCGCTGATCTGCGGGTGCGGAGACGGGGAGCGCGGCGGGACAGACCCGTTCGGCGCCCGGCTGTAGCATCCTGTTCAACCTTCACCCCCTGGACACATAGACTGCCTGCCGATGGACACTCAGGTCGCCGACACGTTGCTGGGCTCGCTGATCGACGGGCGCTACCGCATCCGCGGTCGCGTGGCCCGTGGTGGCATGGCGACCGTGTACACCGCCACCGACGAACGCCTTGAGCGCACCGTCGCTGTCAAGATCATTCATCCGACCCAGGCGCCCGAGGCGCAGGCCCGGATCGCCAACTTCGTGGCCCGGTTCACCGACGAGGCGAAGACCATCGCGCGGCTGACCCACCCGAACGTGGTGGCGGTCTACGACCAGGGCACGCACGCCGGCCTGCCGTACCTGGTGATGGAGTACGTGCGCGGTCGCACGCTGCGTGACGTGCTGGCCGAACGACGCCGGCTCCACCCGGACGAGGCGCTGGCCATCATCGAGCAGATGCTCGCCGCGATCGCCGCCGCGCACCGGTCCGGGCTTGTGCACCGCGACGTCAAGCCGGAAAACGTGCTGGTCGCCGAGGCGCCCACCGGCGGTGTCGCCAATCTGGTCGACAGCGTCGTCAAGGTGGCCGACTTCGGTCTGGCTCGGGCGGTCGAGGCGAGCGCCGACGAGGAGCAGGGCAACCAGCTGATGGCCACCGTGGCGTACGTCGCCCCGGAGCTGGTCACCGAGGGCAGAGCCGATCCCCGCACCGACGTCTACTCGGCCGGCATCGTGCTGTTCGAGATGCTCGCCGGTCGCGTGCCGTACGACGGGGACCGCCCGGTGGACGTCGCCTGGCAGCACGTCGACCGGGACGTACCGGCACCCTCGATGCTGGTGCCCGGCCTGCCGCCGGTCCTCGACGACCTGGTGCAGCGGGCCACTCGGCGCGATCCGGCGGCGCGGCCCGCCGACGCCGGCGCCCTGCTGACCGAGGTGCAGGTCGCCCGGGATCGCCTCGGTGACGCCAACACCCGCACCGCCGTGCTCCGCGCGGTGACCGACGATGCGCCACTCTCTCAGCCGACCATGGTCGTCGCGACGGTCCGACCGACCGACCGACCGGCCTGGGCGCGGCTGCCCGAGGGTGCCAACCAGGGGCCGGGGCGACGACGGGCCGCCCCGGAGCCCGCGGAGGGTCTCGGGTCCCGGTTCGCGGCACTGCGTGGCACATTGCTGGCGAGCCCACGCGGCCGGTTGGCCGTCGCGGCCGTGGTGGTGACGCTGGGCCTGGTGGCCGCGCTCGGCGGCTGGTGGTTCGGCGTCGGCCGTTACACGGATACTCCGCAACTGGTGAGTCTGAGCAAGGCCGAGGCGCAGGCGCAGGCCACCCGCGCCGGGCTCACCCTGAAGTACGGTGAGCCGCGCTTCGACGAGAAGGCCCCGAAGGACAGCGTGCTGGGGCAGAGCCCGGCGTCCGCCACCAGGATCGTCAAGGGCGGCACGATCACCCTGACCCTCTCCCTCGGCCCGGAGCGCTTCCCCGTGCCGGACGTGATCGGCAAGGAGTTCGAGCTCGCCGAGGCGGACCTGCTCAACGTGAAGCTGGTGGTGGCCAAGGGTTCTCCCCGCTACGACGACAGCCTGCCGGCCGGGGTCGTACTGGACACCTCCCCCAAGGTGGGCACCGAGGTCAAACCCGGCGCCAAGATCACCCTCATTCTGAGTCGGGGCAGGGCACCGGTGACGGTGCCGAACCTGGTCGGTAAGAACCTCAACGACGCTCGGGCCGCCCTGGCCCAGCTCAACCTGGTGCTGGTGGAGACCTACAAGGATTCCGACAGGCCCAAGGACGAGATCCTCGGGCAGAGCCCGGCCGACGGTGCCGGCGTGGAGAAGGGCACCCAGGTCAAGTTGGACGTCAGCAAGGGCCCGGCGGCGATCCTCATGCCCCGGGTGATCGACCTGCCCTGTCAGCAGGCCAAGCAGGCCCTGGAGGGCCAGGGCTTCCCGGTGACTGTGGCACTCAACCCGAACGCCACGGTCCGGATCCAGGCCCCCGGTGAGAATTCGCAGGTGCCGCCGGGCACCCCGGTCGTCATCACGTGCTTCTGATGTCGACTGTCATCTCGCGTCCGGTGGGCGCGCACACCCCGACCTCCGGAGGGCTGGCCAAGGCGGCCCTGCCGTACGCCGACGCGACAGGCGCTCAGGTGGTGCAGGTCTACGTCTCCAACTCCCGGGGTTGGGCGCTGCCCAGCGGCGACCCGGCCCAGGACGCCCTGTTCCGCGACGGCTGCGCCGAGCGGGGCATTCCGGCGTTCATCCACGCCTCGCTGCTGGTCAACCTCGGCTCACCCACCCCGGCCACGGTCGAGAAGTCGGCACAGACACTGGCCCACGCCCTTCGTCGGGGCGTGGCGATCGGCGCTCAGGCGGTGGTGTTCCACGCGGGCAGTTCGGTCGACGAGGCGTACACCGAGGCGGCGATGCGACAGGTCCGCCGGGAGCTGCTGCCGCTGCTCGACTGGGCCGCCGACGCCGGCGGGCCGATGTTGCTTGTCGAGCCGAGCGCCGGCGGTGGCCGGTCCCTGGCCTCCCGCGTGGAGCAGCTCGGCCCCTACCTGGACGCGGTGGACCGACACCCCATGCTCGGGGTCTGCTTCGACACCTGCCACGCCTGGGCGGCGGGGCATGACCTGGCGGCCGAGGGTGGCATGACGGCGACCCTGGACACCCTGGTGGCCACGGTCGGTGCGGACCGGCTGCGGCTGGTCCACGCCAACGACTCGAAGGATCTGTGCGGCTCCACCCGGGATCGGCACGAGAACATCGGCAAGGGCACCATCGGCGAGCCCGCCTTCGCCGAGCTGATGGCGCACCCCGCCACCGCGGGCGTCCCGATCGTGGTGGAAACCCCGAGCGAGAAAAACCTCGGCCACGCCGCCGACATAACAACCCTCACCCGCCTACACCCCTAACCCCCACACCCCCTCCCCCCGGCGTCCCCCACCCAACTCGCCTCGGTGATCATGGAGTTATAGCCACGACACGCCGAACCGAGCAGCAATAACCTCATGATCAACAGGGGTGAGGCAGGGGCGGGGCAGGGGCGGGGCAGGGCGCGGTCAGGACGCGGCGAGGACGCGGGGTAGGGCTGCGACCGCGCGGTCGATGTCCGCGTCGTCCAGGCCCAGGTGGGTGACCAGGCGGGCGGTACGGGGGGCGAGCGCCGAGAGCAGCACACCCTCGGCCCGCGCGGCGGCGACCAGGGCACGCGCGTCCAGTGCGTGCTTCGTCAGGTCCAACGCGACAAGGTTGGTACGCACCCGGGAGGCGAGCACCCCGAACGGCGCGACGGCCTCGGCGAGCCGGGCCGCCCTGGCGTGGTCGTCGGCCAGCCGGTCGATGTGGTGCGCGAGCGCGTACCGGCCGGCGGCGGCGAGGATGCCGGCCTGACGCATGCCACCGCCCATCCGCTTACGGATCAGCCGGGCCCGTTCGATCTTCTCCGCGCTGCCCACCACCAGCGAGCCGACCGGCGCGCCGAGGCCCTTGGAGAGACACACCGACAGCGTGTCGAAGAGCCGGCCGTACTCGATCAGGGGCACCCCGTCGGCGACGTGCGCGTGCCAGATCCGCGCGCCGTCACAGTGCATCGCGACGCCCGCCTCGTCGGCCACCCCGCGCAGATCCCGCAGGGTCGCCAGCGGAATCACCCCGCCACCGCCGCGGTTGTGGGTCTGTTCGACGGCGATCGCGCGGGTGGGGACGGCGAAGTAACCGTCCGGCCGGATCATCCGGGCCACCTGCTCCGGGTCGATGTCCGCGCCCACCGCGGGCCAGGTCCGCGAGGAGATCCCGCCGTACGCGGCCGCGGCACCGATCTCGTACGTGACCACGTGTGCGTCGGCGTCGCAGAGCAACTCGTCGCCGGGCGACACCAGCAGTTGCAGGGCGATCTGGTTCGCCATCGACCCGCTCGGGGCGAACAGCGCTGCCTCGTGCCCGAACAGCGCGGCGACCTCGGCCTCCAGCGCGTTGACGCTCGGGTCCTCGCCGTAGACGTCGTCACCGACCTCGGCGGTGGCCATCGCCTCCCGCATCCCGGCGGTGGGTCGGGTGACCGTGTCCGACCGCAGGTCCACAAAATCAGCCACTGTCATCCTTCCGGCCGCCGACCGCGGGGCTGGCCAGCTCACCCCTCGCGTCAGCCACGGAGCATTTCCGCCACCAGGAAGGCCAGCTCCAACGACTGCTGGGTGTTCAGTCGCGGGTCGCAGGCGGTCTCGTACCGGTCGGGCAGGTCGAGGTCCTCGATGCCCTGGGCGCCGCCGAGACACTCGGTGACGTCCTCGCCTGTCAACTCGACGTGCAGGCCACCGGGGTGGGTGTCCAGACCTCGGTGCACCTCGAAGTAGCCGAGCACCTCGTCGACGATGCGGTCGAAGTGGCGGGTCTTGTAGCCGTTCGACGACTCGTGCGTGTTGCCGTGCATCGGGTCGCACTGCCAGACCACCTTGGCCCCGGCGGCGGTGACCTTGGCGACGATCGGGGGCAGGGCGTCGCGCACCCGGTGGTTGCCCATCCGGCTAATCAGGGTGAGCCGACCGGGGACGTTGTCCGGGTTGAGCTTCTCGCACAGCTCGATCGCCTCGTCCGGGGACGTGGTCGGGCCGAGCTTGACGCCGATCGGGTTGGCGATGCGGGAGATGAAGTCGATGTGCGCGCCGCTGATCTGCCGGGTGCGCTCGCCGATCCAGAGGAAGTGCCCGGAGAGCCCGTACGCCCGGCGGTCGGAGACCCGGGTGAGCGCCCGGTCGTACTCCAGGGCGAGGGCCTCGTGGGAGCAGTAGAGCGTGACCGTTCGCAGCGCCTCGTCGTCGGTCATCCCGCAGGCCCGGATGAAGGCCAGCGCCCGGTCGATCTCCCGGGCGATCGCCTCGTAGCGCTCCCCCGCCGGGGAGTTCTTCACGAAGCCCTTGTTCCAGTCGTGCACCGCGTGCAGGTCGGCGAGCCCACCGGCGAGGTACGCCCGGAGCATGTTCATCGCCGCCGCCGAGTTGGCGTACGCCCGGATCATGCGCTGCGGGTCGGCGACCCGGGCGGCCGGGTCGGCCTCCAACGAGTTGATCATGTCGCCGCGGTAGGCGGGCAGGCCGCGGGCGTCGGTGGGCAGTGAGCGGGGCTTGGTGTACTGCCCGGCCACCCGGGCGACCTTGACCACCGGCAGGGACGCGCCGTAGGTGAGCACGATCGCCATCTGGAGCAGGGTGCGGGCGTTGGCCAGCAGGTGGCTCTCGGTGTTGTCGACGAACGTCTCGGCGCAGTCACCGCCCTGGAGCAGGAACGCCTTGCCCTCGCAGACCAGGGCGAGCTTCTGCCGGAGCTGGTCCACCTCGTAGGGCGCGACGACCGACGGCACGGTGTCGAGGACCTTGCAGACCGCCGCGACGTCCGCCGGGTCGGACCACGGTGGGACCTGCTCACGGGGCAGCTCCCGCCAGCGGTCCAGGCCGAGCGCGGCGTCCTCCGCGGAGTCGACTGTCGGTCGGCTGGTCTGCAGGCCCGGGCTACTCACCGCGGGATGGCTCAGCTGATGCCACTCATGGCGCATGACAGAAAGCGTACGGCGACGGTTGGGGCGGCTGGGCGGCGAGGGGGACGGTTTCCGGCAGATGGGAGATCAATTCGCCGAGGGCTGGCCCGGCTGCCCGGGCACGAAGGCGCCGGTCGGCGCGGGCGCGGGCGCGGCGGGTGACCCGGCCGGCACCTCCCCGGCGATGCACCAGTCGCTGCCGTCGCGGGTAACGGTGAACACCAACGGCCGGACGACCGTGCGGCCGCCGGCGGTGACCGAGACCGACACGCTGACCTGCTGGCCGAGCGGACCGGACCGGACGTCGGTGATGGCCGCCTCCGGCACCTGGAAGTGATCGGCGAAGTCGCCGTTGGGGCCGGTGGCAGCCTCGTCGAAGCTCTCGTGCAGCGGAGCACAGAGCTGACTCCGGCCGGCGGCGACGTCCTTGGCGGTCATCGCGTCGAGGTACGCCTGCACGCGCTCGCGGGAACGGCTGGCGGCCTCCTCGGCGGGGGTTCGCGTCGGCGTGACCGGCGGCTCGTCCTTGGCGTCGTCCCGGTCGTCGTCGCCGATCCCGCACCCGACCAGGGTCACCGGGAGCAGCAGTGCGGCGGCCGTTGCCGCCAGCCTCAGGTGGGTCAGGTGGGTCGCGCGCATGACCACCTCCGTCGAGGTTGGGATCGTGACCTGCCGAGCCGCGAGTCTGCCACATTGACCTGGCCCAACCCACCTAATGCGGCCCGGCCGACGCTGGGCGTCGACCGGGCCGCGGTGTCACCGGGCGGGGAGGGGCGGTGCGCACCCCTCCCCGCCGGGTGGGTCGTGCGTCGGTCCTCGGCTCAGCCGAGACCGCCCTTGATGGCGCCGATGAGTTCGCCGTTGCTGGTGTCACCGGAGAGTTCCCAGAAGAACGCGCCACCGAGGCCCTGGTTGTTCGCGTACTGCATCTTGCCGTTGATTGTCGACGGGGTGTCGTAGCTCCACCAGTTGCTGCCGCACTTGGCGTACGCGGTGCCGGCGATCGTGCCGGTGGCCGGGCAGGTGTTCTTGAGGACCTTGTAGTCCTCGATGCCCGCCTCGTAGGTGCCCGGTGCCGCACCGGTGGCGCTGCCGCCCGGAGTGGCCTGGGTGACCCCGGTCCAGCCGCGGCCGTAGAAGCCGATGCCGAGCAGCAGCTTGTTGGCCGGGACGCCCTTGCTCTTGAGCTTCTGGATCGCCGCGTCGGAGTGGAAGCCCTGCTGCGGGATGCCGGTGTAGGAGGTGAGCGGGGAGTGCGGTGCCGTCGGCCCCTGGGCGGCGAAGGCTCCGAAGTAGTCGTAGGTCATCGGCATCAGCCAGTTGAGGTTGCCGATGGCCCCGGCGTAGTCGGTGGCGTCGATCTTGCCGCCGTTGCTGCCGTCCGCGGTGATGGCGGCGGTGACCAGGGCGTTGGAGCCGAACCGCGACCGCAGCGCGCTGATCACGTTCTTGAACGCGTTCGGGCCGCTGGTGTCACAGGTCAGGCCGCAGGCGTTCGGGTACTCCCAGTCGACGTCGATGCCGTCGAAGACGTCCGCCCAGCGCGGGTCCTCGACCAGGTTGTGGCAGCTCTCGGCGAACGCGGCCGGGTTCTGCGCGGCCTGGGTGAAGCCGCCGGACCAGGTCCAACCGCCGAACGACCAGATCACCTTGAGGTGCGGGTTCAGCTGCTTGAGCTTGCGCAGCTGGTTGAAGCTGCCGCGCAGTGGCTGGTCCCAGGTGTCGGCGACGCCGTCCACGCTCTCCGCAGCCGTGTACGCCTTCTCGTAGTCGGCGTAGCTGTCACCGATGGCGCAGCGGCCGCCGGTGGTGTTGCCGAAGGCGTACAGGATGTGGGTCAGCTTGGCCGCGGACCCGCTGGTCTGGATGTTCTTGACGTGGTAGTTGCGTCCGTAGACACCCCACTCGGCGAAGTAGCCGACGACCTTCTTGCCGCCCGGGTTGGGCGGGTTGGTGGTCGGCGGCGCCGTGGTGGGCGGTGCGGTGGTGGGTGGGGCCGTGGTGGGCGGCGCGGTGGTCGGCGCGCTCGTGGTCGGCGGGCTGGTCGGGGTGCCGCCGCCGCAGGGTGCGCCGTTGACGGTGCAGTTCAGCGGGGCCTTGAAGGTGCCCGTGCCGTTGTAACCCCAGCTGAACGAGGCGCCCGGGGCGAGGCCGCCGGCCCAGCTCTTCTTGACCGCCACGTAGTGGTTGCCGCTGCTCGTCACGTCGGCGTCCCAGGCGCTGCTGATGGTGGTGCCCGACGGTAGGTCGAACTCGATGCGCCAGGTGGCGACTGTGGCACTCGACCCGTTGGTGACGGTCACCCTCGTCTCGTGACCGGTCCCCCAGTCCTGTGCCCTGGTGAACGTGGTGGTGACACTGCCGGCGCCGAACGCGGTGGTCATCGGCACCGCTGCGACGGTCACGGCGACCACGGCACCGGCCCAGAGGGCCCGGCGGAGCGATCTTTTCATGAGGCGTCTCCCGAACTGTTAGGAAACTTTCCAAAAGAGATGGTGAGACGGTACTCACGCCGTCATCACTTCGTCAAGATGCGCATGTTTCGATTTACCTGATGCGGGGATTGCACATGCCTCCGCCCGCCGCCGATCCCCCGGCGCGGCCGGCGCGTAGCCTCGGGCCATGACCGTCTTCGACATCCCGATCGACGCCCTCAACGGCGGCCCCGCCGAGCTGGCCCGCTACCGCGGCAAGGCGCTGCTGGTGGTCAACGTGGCCTCCCGCTGCGGCCTCACCCCGCAGTACGCCGGCCTCCAGACGCTCGCGGACACCTACGCCGACCGCGGCCTGGTGGTGCTCGGCGTGCCGTGCAACCAGTTCGCCGGGCAGGAGCCGGGCAGCGCCGCCGAGATCAGCGACTTCTGCCAGGTCAACTACGGGGTCACCTTCCCGCTGACCGAGAAGGTCGACGTCAACGGCCCCAACCGGCACCCGCTCTACACCACGCTGGTGGACACTCCGGACGCCGACGGGCACACCGGGGACGTCCGGTGGAACTTCGAGAAGTTCCTGGTGGCCCCGGACGGCACGGTCGCCGCCCGCTTCGCCCCCACGGTCACCCCCGAGTCCGACGACCTACGGGCAGCCATCGACAAGGTCCTCCCCGCCTGAAGGCCGAGCGGCCGGGCGCACCTGACCGGCCGGCCGCACGAACCGCCGTCACCGTTGAGTGGGATGTCTCCGAGGAGCCGGTCGGCGACAGGCGTGAGCAGTACGTTGTGCAGGGCGGGCTCGCGGCGCAACCAGGCACCCGCCGCGACGGCGAAGGCCGCGAGCAGCCCGTGCGGCTACCCGGCAGCGGGCAATCGACATAACCCACCGCACTGGTCGGAATGTGTCGTGGGTGGACGGAGTGGGGACCGAGCATGACAACTGTGGGACTGATCGGCAGCGGCAACATCGGCGGCACCCTGGCCCGGCTGGCCGTGGACGCCGGCTACGACGTGGTGCTGAGCAACTCGCGCGGCCCGGAGACGCTGAAGGACCTGGTTGACGAGTTGGGCGAGCACGCGAGCGCCGGCACGGCACAGGACGCGGCGCAGGTCGGCGACCTGGTGGTGGTCAGCGTGCCGCTGAAGGCGTACCGCGGGGTGCCCGTGGAGCCACTGGCCGGCAAGGTCGTCGTCGACACCAACAACTACTACCCGCAGCGCGACGGGACCTTCCCGGAACTCGACTCGGGCGAGACCACCAGCAGCGAACTGCTCCAGCAGCACCTGCCGGGTGCCCGGGTGGTCAAGGTCTTCAACAACATCTACTTCAAGGGCCTGGCCGCACTCCCCCGGCCGTCCGGCGCCGCCGACCGCAGCGCCCTCGCGATCGCCGGTGACGACGCCGCCGCGAAGGCCGAGGTGACGGCCTTCCTGGACCGGATCGGCTACGACGCGGTGGACGTCGGCCCCCTCGCCGAGGGTTGGCGCTACCAGCCGGACACCCCGGCGTACGGCACGCTCTACTCCGCCACGCCGACCGACTGGGAGCACCCGGCACCGGGCGACGCCGACAAACTGCGCGCCGCCCTGGCCGCCGCGACCCGCTGAGCTGCGCCGCCGACCTCCTGCCGCCCGCCTACCGGTCGGCCGTCCGGAGGGCGGCGGCGAGTTCGTCGTCGTAGCTGGCGATCGGCTGGCCGTCCGAGGCGTACGCGACGAGCCGCCCCCGCGCCATGCTCGCCGAGCGGAACGAGAACGTCCGGCTTCCCGGGTACGCGTCGAGCAGCGGGATGACCCGGGGCGCCCCGCCGGGCGCGGAATAATATTCCAGACGGGTCACCAGCGGGGAGACCACGCCGTTGACCCGGACCTTCGTCTTCTCGGCGCGGGTGCCGAAGGTGACCGGCGCGTCGGTGCCGTAGGCGGCGCACTCGACCGGGCCCCGGCAGACGAAGAAGTATCGCGGGTTGACCACGTCGCCGAGGGCGTACGCCTTGAATGTGGGGTCCGCTCCGGCCGGCAGCGGCTGCACGGCGAAGAACGCGACAGCCACCGTGGCCGTGACGCCCACCCGCAACCAGCCCCGCCCGCCGGCCGGCCGGCGCGACGTCCGGGTGACGGCGACCGCGACGCCGCCGAAACCGACCAGACACAGCAGGCACACACCGATCGCGCGGGCGTTCTCGAAGAGGAACTGCACACCCGGCCGTGTCGACACCGGGCTGAGCACCGCACCCAGCGAGACGACCATGGCGGCGAGCAACGCCACGCCGGCGGCGCGTCGGGTGACGCCGGACGCGCCGATCAGCAGCATCGCGGCGAGCACCGGCCACACCTGGTGGTGGGTCCAGGACACCGGGGACGCGGCGACGGTGGCGCAGCCGACCAACACGGCCGCGTGCCCGGGGCGGCCCCGCACCGCCAACTGTCGCGCCCGCAGCAACGCCGCCGCGCACACCAGCGCCACCAGGGCGGCCCAGAGCAGCGGCAACGTCGCCTCGTCGACGCCGACGCGCAGCAGCATCCCGTGCAGGGACTGATTGCCCAGCGAGGCGAGGTTGCCGATCCGCGAGGTCTGCCGCACCGCCTCGGTCCAGTACGTCCAACTCTCGGCGGGCAACACCACCGCGGCGAGAGCCGCGCAGGCCAGGAACGTCGCCACCGCGCGGCCGGCGTCCCGGTAGCGGCCGGTGGCGAGGAAGTAGACCACGAACAGCAGCGGAGTCAGCTTGATCGCCGCGGCGACGCCGACCAACATCCCGCGCAGACGAGGCGGACCGACGCCCATCCCGTCGAGCAGGGCCATCAGCACGATGAAGACGCTGACCTGACCGAAGCGCAGATTGCTCTGCACCGGCGCGGAGAGCATCAGCACCGTGGCCGCCACCGCCACCACGAGCGGTCGTCGGGACGGCCGGGTGGTCAGCGCGACACCGACCGCCCCGGCGATGGCGACGACCGCCGCGCACGTCGCCACCAGCCAGATCCCCTGGAGTACGCCCTCGGGCACGGCGGTGATCGGACCCAGCACGAGCGCGGCGAACGGTGGATAGGTGAACGGGCCGCCGTTGGCCGCCCGGAACTCGTACAGCGGCCGGCCGGCGTGCAGATCGGACAGTGCGCCGTAGTAGATATGCAGGTCGGAGAGGCGGTCTTCGCGACGCAGCACGAGCACACAGGACACCAGCGCGACGACGACGAAGGCCGCCCACGCCAGTGCCACCCGGCGATCCCGCATCGACCGAGAATAGGCGAACGCGACGATCCTCGGCGGCCCGTGGTGACGGACGCCGGCTGCCTCTGCCCTCGGCAGAACGGGCACGACGCGACCGGCTCCGCTTCCTAGCATCGACCGATGGGATCGACGAGCACACCGGCGTACGACGCCCACGCGGACTGGTACGAGGACTTCATCTCCGGCGGCGGCGACTATCTGCGGCGGGTGCACGCCACCGTGGCGGATCTGCTGGGCACGGGCGAGGGTGTCTGCCTGGACATCTGCTGTGGCACCGGCGCGCACGCGTCGGTGCCGGCGGGTCTGGGTTGGACGCCGGTGGGCGTGGACCTGTCCGGCGGGCAGTTGCGGCACGCCAGCAGGCGGTTGCCGGTGACCCGGGGCGACGCGACAGCCCTGCCGTTCGTCGACGCGTCGCTGCCGGCCGCGATGTGTGTGCTGTCCAGCACCGACCTGCCCGACTACCCGGCCGTGCTGCGCGAGGTCGCCCGGGTGCTGCGCCCCGGCGGGCGCTTCGTGCACGTGGGCGTGCACCCGTGCTTCGTGGGCGCGTTCGCCGACTGGGGCCGGCATCCGAGCGTCGTCGTCGACGCGCGGTACGCGGACCGCTCGCGCAGCTTCGACAGTTGGAACACCAACGGCGTTCGGGTACGCGTCGGCGCCTGGCACATCCCTCTCGCCGACCTGGTCAACACGACAGTGGCGGCCGGTCTCCGGCTGTTCCGGGTCGCCGAGGCGGGCCCGGGCGGCGTCCCCGACCTGTTCGGCCTCCTCGCGATCCGCGAGCGGTAGGGACAAGCCGCCCACACCCGCGCCCACGCCGAGGCGCCAAGCTCCGGGGCGGGGACACGTCGAGAAACTTCTCGTTGGCAACTTGCGTTGCAGTCCCGCGCACGGGACCCTGTTCTCTGGGTTGCCGCCCGCTCACCGAAAGTGCTTCCGGAGGCGACATGTACACGCTCCGCACCCTTCCCCGCCGGCTGCTCGCCGGCTCCGGCGCGCTCCTGATCACCACTGCCCTCGCCGCCGCCGGCACGCCCGCGCCGGCCAGCGCCGCGGCCGGCGTGGACACCGTCGGCTACGTCCGGCTCGCCCACCTCTCCCCGGACACCCCGGCCGTCGACGTCTACCTGGCCGCGCCGGACGCCACGAAACCGAGGGTCTTCCCCGGGGTCGGCTACGGGGTGGTCTCCGACTATCTCGAGTTGGCGCCCGGCCGGTACGCGGTGGCGATGCGGGAGGCCGGCGCTCCCGCCAGCGACCCCCCGGTACTCACCACGGAGGTCGCGGTGACCAGCGGCGACGCGTACACGGTGGCCGGTGTCGGCCGGCACGCGGACCTGGGGCTGCGGGTGCTCAACGATGACCTCAGCGCGCCCACGCAGGGCCGCGCCAAGGTGCGTGTCGTGCAGGCTTCCGTGCGTACCCCGGTGTTGGACGTGGCCGCCGCGGACGGTCCGCTGATCGCCGACGACGTGCAGTTCGCGACCACGACCGAGTATGAGCAGGTCGAGCCGGGCAGCTGGCGGCTGCGGCTGACGGGTGCCGACGGGCCGAGCGCCAACGCCGAGGTGCGGCTCACCGGCGGCGCGGTCTACTCGCTGCTGGTGCTCGACGCCAAGCAGGGCGGGCTCACCGCCGAGCTGCGCCGCGACGCCGAGGGCGGCACCGTCGTCCCGGCCGGTGGGGTGGACACCGGTGCCGGTGGCACCGCGGGCACCGGGCTGACCGCGTACCCCCTGGTGGCCGGCGGGTTGGCCGCGGCGGCCGGCGCGGTGGCCCTGCTGTTCTGGCGTCGGCGGCGGCGCACCACCTGGTGAGCACCGGGCCGGGTCTGTCGATCCGGCGGCACCGCGACCGTCGGATGCCGCTGGCCGCGTTCGTCGCGGCCGGTGCGGCGGCCTGCCTGGCCGCCGGCACCGGGGTCGGGTTGGCCGGCACCGACGCCCCGCCGCCGGTGGCGAGCTGGCACCCCGGCTGCACCGACGACTGCCCGCCGGTGGCCGCGGCGCCCGTGCCGCAGGGTCCACCCACCCGGGTACGCGTGCCGCGCATCGGCGTCGACTCCGCGCTCACCGTGCTGGGCCTGGACCGCGCGGGCGCGTTGATCCCGCCGGCCGACTTCGGTGTCGTCGGCTGGTACGGCGGTGGTCCGGCCCCGGGCGACACCGGCCCGGCGGTGCTCGCCGGCCATCTGGACTCGCGGCGCGGCCCGGCGGTGTTCGCCCGGCTCGGTGAGCTGCGCTCCGGTGACCGGGTGGAGGTGTGGCGCGGCGGGCAGCGGCTGTCGTTCCGGGTGACCGGGTCTATGCGTACCCGCAAGGACCGCTTCCCCACGGCGGCTGTCTACGGGCCGACGCCCGGCGCGGAGCTGCGCCTGGTCACCTGCGGGGGTGACTTCGACAGGCGGCGGGGCCACTATGTCGACAACGTGGTGGTGTTCGCGGTGAGCGAGGCCGCCGGCCCGGTCCTGCCGACGTCCAGGGCGGGCTGAGCGACGCATCCGGCTTGATCCACTCGCGTTCCTGAAGATCGGGGTGTCCGCCACTCACGGACACCGCGGATTCCGTGAACCCGAGTGGATCAAGGGTGCCGGACGGCGCCGGCGTCAAGGGGTGCCGGACGGCGGCGGCGTCAAGGGGTGCCGGACGGCGGCGGCGTCAGATCGGGCGGCGGCCGGCGAAGCCGCACTCGGCCCGGTGGTACCAGCGCACGTCGGAGTCCCCCTCCAGCCAGCACCAGAGCACGGGCCGACCGGCCCGCTCGCCGGGAAAGTCGAGCAGCACCGGCGCGATGCCCTTGACCTGGATGTCGTGCTGGTGCAGCTCGTCGACGACGGCGTGCAGCCGAGCCTCCAGCCCCTTCACCTCGGCCAGGCCGCCGAGGGCGCTGACGCCGTGGTCGGTCAGGTCGACGCGCAGCTCGGCCAGGTCGGCGCGGACCCGGACCAGCTCGTCGACGCGCGGTTGCAGGGTGGCCACCAGGTGCCGGGCCTGGGCGAGTGTGAACACCGGGCCAGTATGCGGCACGCACCGGGGCACGTCCGGCCCGCGACGTGCGACAGGCTCAATCGGCCGGGGCGGCGCGGTCGCGGGCAGGCACGTCCGGCCGTGCGACAGGCCCATTCGGCCTGGGCTGGCAGCTCGCGGGCGAGGTCCCCCGGCAGGCACGTCCAACGTCCGGCAGGCTCAATCGGCCGGGGCGGCGCGGTCGCGGGCAGGCACGTCCGGCCGTGCGACAGGCTCAGTCGGCCTGGGCGGCCAGCTCGCGGGCGCGGTCGCGGGCAGCCTCCAGCGCGGCGAGCAGTGCCGCCCGCACGCCGTGCTTCTCCAACTCGCGGATCGCGGAGATGGTGGTGCCGGCCGGCGAGGTGACCGCCTCGCGCAGCTTGACCGGGTGTTCGCCGGAGTCGCGCAGCATCACCGCGGCACCGATGGCGCTCTGGACGATGAGCTCGTGCGCCACCTGCCGGGGCAGCCCCAGCAGGATCCCCGCGTCGATCATGGCCTCGACCAGCAGGTAGAAGTAGGCCGGCCCGGAGCCGGAGAGCGCGGTGACCGCGTCCTGCTGCGACTCGGGCACCCGCATCGTGTGGCCGAGGGGCTTGAACATCTCCTCGGCCAACGCCAGGTGCGCCCCGGTGGCGTGCGCGCCCGCCGAGATCGCCGTCATCGCCTCGTCGACAAGCGCCGGAGTGTTGGTCATCACCCGGACCACCGGGGTGCCCTCGGGCAGCCGGCGGTTGAAGAAGCTGGTGGGCAGGCCGGCGCAGAGCGAGATGACGAGCTTGTCGGCCGGCACCTTGGGGCCGATCTCGTCGAGCAGCGCGGCGGCGTCCTGCGGTTTCACCGAGACCGCCAGCACCTCCGCCTCGTCCACCGCGGTCAGGTTGTCGACAACCCGTACGCCGTAGCGGGCGGTCAGCTCCTCGGCTCGGGCCGGCCGGCGGGCGGTGGCCAGCAGCCGGTCCACCGGCCATCCCGAGCGCAGCAGCCCGGAGAGCATCAGCTCACCGATCTTGCCCGCGCCTATCACCGCGACCGTGTGCACCCCGGCTGACATCTCGGCTCGTACCCCCTCGCCTCTGGTCGCGGCGCGGCGGACCCGTCGGCCCGCCGCGCCGCCCAACCGGTTGATCAGCTGCCGAAGAAGACCTCGGCCTCGACGTACCGCTCCAGCGGCACGGTCTTCAGCTCGCGGGTGGCCTCCGCGAGGGGCACCCGGACGATGTCGGTGCTCTGCATCGCGACCATCTTGCCCCAGTCGCCGTCGTTGACCGCGTCGATGGCCTGCAGGCCCAGGCGGGTGGCGAGCACCCGGTCGAAGGCGGTCGGGGTGCCACCGCGCTGGATGTGACCCAGCACCACGGTGCGGGCCTCCTTGCCGGTCTTGGCCTCCAGCTGCTCGGCGAGCCACTGGCCGATGCCGCCGAGGCGGACGTGGCCGAACGAGTCCAGCTCCTGGTTGGCGAGGACCATCTGGCCGTCCAGCGGCTGGGCGCCCTCGGCGACCACGACGATCGGGGCGTACTGGTGCTGGAAGCGCTTCTCGACGTAGCCGGCCACCTGGTCGACGTCGAACTGCCGCTCGGGCAGCAGGATCACGTTGGCGCCACCGGCCAGGCCGGCGTGCAGGGCGATCCAGCCGGCGTGCCGGCCCATGACCTCGACGACCAGGGTGCGGTGGTGGCTCTCCGCGGTGGTGTGCAGCCGGTCGATGGCCTCCATCGCGATGTTGACCGCGGTGTCGAAGCCGAAGGTGTAGTCGGTGGCGCCGAGGTCGTTGTCGATCGTCTTCGGCACGCCGACCACGTGCACGCCCAGCTCGTAGAGCTTGGTGGCCACGCCGAGGGTGTCCTCGCCGCCGATCGCGATCAGCGCGTCGACGCCCTGGGTGGCGAGGTTGTCCTTGATCCGCTCGACGCCGTTCTCGATCTTGAACGGGTTGGTCCGGGACGAGCCGAGGATGGTGCCGCCGCGGGGCAGGATGCCACGGACGTCCGCGATGCCGAGGGGCCGGGACAGACCCTCCAGTGGGCCCTTCCAACCGTCGCGGAAGCCCACGAACTCGTGACCGTAGGTGGCGACGCCCTTGCGGACCACCGCCCGGATGACCGCGTTGAGACCTGGGCAGTCGCCGCCGCCGGTGAGCACGCCGATACGCATGATCCGCTCATCCTCCTGGAGCATCAGGTAAAGCCCGAATTGCCCCAGGGTATGTGTCAGATCAGACCATCGGCGCCGTTGCCGGCCCGGGGCGGGCCGTCACTGCGAACTGTAGTCGGCCCGCCGGTACGACGACAGCGCGCCCCGGCGCGAGGGGCCCACGCCCCGCTGCTCAGAACGTCACCTCGTGGTTCTCGCCAGCGTTCGGCGGCCGCCCGGTGACCGCGGCCCTCGCGTAGCCGAGCAGGTTGACCACGGCGCTGTTCGCCGAGTCCCAGTACTCGGCGGAGCTGGCGTGCACCTTGATCAACGTGAGGCCCGGGGTGTCCAGCCCATCAGGAAACCACGCCTTGAGCAGCGGGTTCCACAAACGCTCGGCCCGTGCCCGGTCGAAGCCCTCGGTGGCGGTGCCGGAGATCGACACCCAGGCGTGGTGCTTCTGGTCGGAGAAGGCGACGTTGACCTCCGGGTTGACCCGGAGCTGGCGGACCTTGGCCGAGTCGGCGGAGGCGAAGAACCACAGCTCGCCGTCGAACTCGGCCTCCTGCAGCCCCATCGGCCGGCTCACCTGCCGCCCGTCCAGAGCGGTCGTGGTGAGCATGCAGATCCGCGCGGCCCGGGCCAGCTCGGTGACCCGGGCTCGAGCGTCGGCGGCGCTGGTCGGCTGATTGCTCATGGCACTCTCCTCCGCTTCGGTTCGTCGAACCGATGCCCGGGACAGAACCGGTCAAACCTACGGCGGTGCGGCAGGCACTCAGCGGGCGGTCATCGCCCGCCAGCGGGCCAGGTTGTGCCGGGCGTCGACCAGAGCGTCGTGCCGGGCCGCGTCCGCGTCCGGCAGGGTCGGCCGACCACTGTCGTCCCAGAGCTGGCGCAGCTCCTTGGTGTAGCGGGGAATCTCCCGGGGCAGCGCCGGCATCGCACCCCAGAGCTGGGCGAGCACCACGTGGTCGTACGCGGCGTACCAGGCCCACAGCTCCAACTGCTCCCCCGGCCGGTCCCGGACCGGCTCGACCAGGAAGTCGTACAGGTCGTCACGGATGCGCTCCCGCGACCGCCAGGCCCGGTCCGCCGGGGACGGCAGCTTGTCCAGCACGTTGCGCCGCACCCAGGGCACGGCACGGGAGTCGTCGAACTCCGTGGAGACCGCGTAGAACTCCCGGCCGTACTCGTCGACGACACCGATCGAGACGAGGTCGACGGTTGTGCCGTCCTCGATGAACTCGCAGTCGTAAAAATAGCGATAGACCATTCCGGCCATCCTCGCCCACCGCCGTCCGGCCGTGCCCGCCGGGGGGCGCCGCACCGCTGGTTAACGGCCGTTCGGCACTTCAATGACGGTACGCGGCAGCTCACGACGGTCACGGAAGTGCTTCGAGGGGTGTACAGCAAGCGACCGGACCGTCATGATCTGATGTGTACCGCTACCGGATGCCGAATCGGTGTCAGTTCACCTTGTCAGGGCCATCAGGTTCACCCGGTGAGCGAGTTTGTGGTCCATGACCGGGGAGGGGTTGGGCCGTGGAGATGCGCCTGCCGGAGCCGGGTGACGCGCTCACGGGTGTCGAGATGTTCGCTGGTTTGGAGCCCGAGGTGCGGCAGCGCGTCATCGCCGCCGCCGTCCCGCGCACCTACCGCAAGGGCCAGTTGCTCTTCGTGGAGAACGACCCGGGTGAGTCGCTGATCGTGTTGCGCCGCGGCGCGGTGGCCGTCTTTCGCACCGCGCCCACCGGCGAGCGGGCCGTGCTGTCGGTGATCCGTCCACCGGATGTGCTGGGCGAGGTCTCCCTGCTCGACGCGTCCACCCGGTCCGCCTCGGCCGAGGCCATTGAGGACTGCGCGGCGCTGGCCCTCTCGCGGGGCGCGTTCATGGAGTTGGTGCACTCCAACCCCCGCATCCTGGACGCGGTGATGCGCTCGCTGGGCGGGCTGATCCGCCGGCTCACCGAGCAGAACGCCGACCACGTCTTCCTCGACCTGCCCGGTCGGGTGGCCAAGACGCTTGTCCGGTTGGCCGGCGAGAGCCAGGCACCGATGATCACGATCGAGCTCAACCAGAGTCAGCTGGCCGAGATGGCCGGCGGGTCCCGGCAGAGCGTCAACCAGGCGATCGGTTCGTTCGCCAGCCGCGGCTGGCTGCGGACCGAGGGGCGCCGGATCGTGGTGACCGACGTGGCCGCGCTACGCCGCCGCGCCGGCATGAGCGACCGCTGACCGATCGGGCCCGGGCCAGTGCGTGTTTCGCGTACCGCGAGCCAGCCCGGTGCCCACACATGGCTGTGGCCGGCAGACCCGTGGGTCCGCCGGCCACACCCGGTCGATCAGTTGTCCGTGTCGTCGGCCGGCGGCGCGCCCGGCCCCGGCCCGATCTTCTTCGGGTCGGTCGGCTTGTCAGCCGTGGACGTGCTCGACGACGTGGTCGTGGTCTTTCCCGACCCGCCCCCCTGGCCTTCCGGCTCTTCCACCATGCCCTGCTCCTCCAGCTCGGCGAGAGTGACCGCATCGACGTCTATCGTGTCGCCCGGTGCCCATCGCATACCACCCGGATCGGTCCACGAGGCGGACAGTCGCACCTGCACGGCACTCTCCCTGACATGAAACTTCCTGGTAAGGAACACTAACTCCGACCGATCGATGGCGTCGCCCGCCCACACGTCGGGTTCCCGACTGGCCGGGTGGACGCGATACTGACCCATCTCGCCCACGGAGCTGAACATCGACCTCAGGTGTGGACACTGCGCCCGCGCGGCCGGGCCGGACGACCGTTTCTGCGGCGGGTGTGGCCAGCCGCTCGCGGTCACCTGCGCGCACTGCGGGCACGCCAACAACACCGAGGTCAACTTCTGCACCGGCTGTGGTCAGCCCCTGCGGGACCACGTCGTAGTGGTACAGGAGGACCGCCGTCAGGTCAGCGTGCTCTTCGTCGACATCGTCGACTTCACCAGCTACGCGGAACGGACCGACCCGGAGCAGGCCCACGGTCTGCAACAGACCTACTTCGCGACCGTGCGACGGATCGTGCACCAGTACGGCGGGGTCGTCGAGAAGTACATCGGCGACGCGGCGATGGCGCTCTTCGGCGCACCGGTGGCCACCGACAACGACGCGCTGCGGTGCGTGCGCGCCGGGTTGGAGCTGCAACGCAGCCTGGCCCACCAGCCCAACGGTCCACAGCCGCCGCTCGGCTTCCGGGTCGGCATCGCGACCGGCGAGGCCCTGGTCGACCTCTCCGCCACCCGCGACGGCGGGCAGGCCTTCGTCACCGGGGACGTGGTCAACACGGCGTCCCGGTTGCAGGCGTTCGCCCCGGCGGGCGGCGTCGTCGTCGACGAGAGCACCTGGTCGGCCACCCGGCACGAGATGGAGTACGCCGACCAGCCGCCGGTCACCCTGCGCGGCCGGTCCGCGGTGAGCCGGATCTGGTTGGCCGTGCAGGTCCGGCCGGACCGGGACCTGCGCACGGCCGAGCTGACGCCGATGGTGGACCGGGAGCACGAGCGCGGCCTGCTGATCAACGCGCTACACCGGACGGTGACCGAGCGGACCTCCCAGTTGGTGACGGTGTTCGGCTCGGCCGGTGTGGGCAAGAGCCGGCTGCTCCGCGAGCTCGAACGGCACGCCGGCCGGTTGCCCGGCCCGCCGGTCACCTGGCTGGTCGGGCAGTGCCCGCCGTTCGGCGAGAACGTCACCTGGGCCGCGCTGGCGGACATCGTGAAGAGCTGGGTGGGCGTACCGGAGGTCGACGACCCGGCCGCCCTGCGGGAGCGGCTGCGGGCCCGGCTGGGGCAGCTCACCGATCCCCACGCGACCCGGCTGGCCGAGGCACTCGGCCCGCTGATCGGCGTGCCCGGCGAACGACTCACCCCGGGCGAGACCGAGGCCTCCTGGCGGCGTTTCCTGATCGCGCTGGCCGCCACCGGGCCGACCGTGTTGGCCTTCGAGGACATGCACTGGGCGGACCAGGCGATGCTGGCCTTCGTCGAGCAGTTGGGCGCGACGGCGCGCGGCGTACCGCTGCTGGTCGTCGCGACCGCCCGCCCGGAGCTGCGGGAACGGCACCCGGCCTGGACCGCCACGATCAGCGGCGCGATGTCCATCTCGGTGCCGCCGATGCACGACACCGACATCGACACGCTGTACTCGCTGCTGCTCGGGCAGTCCACGCTGCCCACTGCCGCGCGCACCCCGCTCATCGAGTTCGCCGACGGCAATCCGCTCTACGCCCAGGAATACGCCCGGATGCTGCTCGACGGCGGGCTGCTCGACGCGGCGCGCCCGGCCTCCCGCCTCGACCCCGACGGTGGCGCGGAGATGCCGCGTACGGTGCAGGCGGTCATCGCCAACCGGCTCGACCTGCTGGACCCGGCGGACCGGGCGGTACTCCAGGCCGCCGCGGTGGTCGGCGTGCAGTTCTGGGCCGCGCCGGTGGCCACGGCGCTGGGGCGGCCGGTGGAGTGGGTGGAGCGCGCGCTGGACCGGCTACAACGGCGCGACCTGGTGTACGAGCAGGGCACGTCGACGATGCCCGGCCAGTCCGAGTACCGGTTCCGGCACATCCTGGTGCGGGACGTCTGCTACCAGCGGTTACCGCGGGCCGAGCGGGTGCTGCGGCACCAGCGCACCGCCGACTGGATGGCGCAGCTCGCCGACGGCCGACAGCACGACCTGGCCGAGGTGCTGGCCAACCACCGCTGGGCGGCGCACGAGATCGCCCGGACCGTCGGGCTGGACACCGCCCCCTACGCCCCGCCCGCGCGGGCCGCGCTGCACCGGGCGGCCCGCCGGGCGTACGAGCTGCACGCGTTGGACACCGCGGCGGCGCTGGTCGGGCGGGCGCTGACCCTGGACGTCGGTCCGGACCCGGCGCTGGAGTTGTTCGACGCGGAGCTGGCGTTCTACCGCGACGGCGACGCGTTCCTGGTGGCCGGCGGCACCGACACACTCACCCGGCTGACCGAGCGGCTCGCCGCCGCGGGCGACCGGACGGGTGCGGCGCGGGCGTGGACGCTGCTCGCCACCGCCGCGTGGAGCCGGGCCGACCGCGCCGCGACCCTGCACTGCCTGGACCAGGCGATCGGCATCTACAGCGAACTACCGGACAGCCAGGAGAAGGCCAGCGCCCTGCTGGAGTTGGCCCGCGTGCACATGCTGAACGCCGAGACCGACCCGGCGTGCGCGGCCGCCCGCGCCGCGGCGACCCTCGCCGAGCGGCTCCAGCTGCGCGAGGTGCAGGCCAACGCGCGCATCACCCTGGCTGTCGCGCGGTACCTGGCCGGTTCCGCCTCGGCGTACCCGGAACTGGTCGAGGTGACCGAGCACTGCCGGGTGGAGCGGCTGACCAGTCGACGTCGGGCGGTGCAGAACCTGGCCTGGGCGTTGCAGGAGGAGGGCGACCTGGCCGGCTCGGCCCGCCTGGTGGACGAGCAGCTCACCCTCGACCTGGGCGGTGAGCACAGCCTGGCGACCAGCTTCGCCGACCAGTGGGCGCGGGCGTACTACGCGGGTGACTGGACGGCCGCGCTGGCGATGGCGGCCGAGTCGACCCGCCGGCCGACCGCGGAGTGGGACCTGCACATCGTGGCGGTCTCCGGCTGGATGCGCGGGCTGGCCGGCGCGGGGCCGGACGCGCTGACGGGACCTGACGCGCTGACGGGGCCGGCCGGCACCGCGCAGCCGGGCGGCACGGGTGGGGATCTGGTCGAGCAGGCGCTGGTCGCGGCGCGGCGCACCGGATTCCACCGGGTGCTGCGCTCCACCCTGGCGCACGCCGCGCTCTGCCGGGCCGTGCAGGGTCGCCGGGACGAGGCGATGGCGCTGCTGACCGAGCTGGACGAGGACTGGCGGCGGACCCGGATGATCCCGTTCGCCGAGTGGGTGCCGGCCGTGGGGCACGTCGCCGGGGTGCTCGGCGCGGACGCCGCCCGGCTGGTCCGGGAGATGCTCGACCGGGCGCCCCGGACGACCCCGTGGGCTCGCGCCGCCGGTCAGGTCGCCGACGCCACGCTGGCCCGGCACGCCGGCGACGCGGCCGGCGCCGCGCGCCTGCTGAGGTCGGCGGCGGCCAGCTACGCCCGGATGGCCGACGTGACCGACGAGATCATCACGACGGCGCTGGCGATCGGCCCGCTGACCGAGACCGACCCGTCCGCCGCCGCGACGACCCGCGCCCGCCTGCACGACTTCGCCACCCGCCACCACGCACCCACCCTGCTGCGCCTGCCCTGACACCAGCGCCCGCGCCCCGGCCGTGCTCCACCGGCAGTACGGCAAGCGACCAAGTGACCAAGCGGCCAAGCGGCGGTACGGCCAAGCGGCCAAGCTCACCGAGATGGCGCTGGTCGCGCAAGAACGGACAAAGAACCCCGGTCGCGACCTGCGGCGGCAGCCGTGACTTTGGAAGACGCGACACAACGCACTCCCGGAACCATGCCCTGACGTGTCACGATTCAGAGCACGGCGTGCGGACGGGCGTCGAGGGTCGCGCCGCGAGGCGCGTTAAGGGGGATGTCCGGGTGTCAGCGGGTGGTGCCCGCCGGGGACGGCGGGACAACGGGCTCGACGCGAACGAGTACGCCGTCGTCGGCGACGTCGATCCGCGCGTCGGCGAGCACCTGCTCGACGTGCTGGCCGCCGGCGGGATCGCCGCCTACCTGCAGCCCTCCGCCGACCTCAACCCGGTCACCCGCACCACCACCGTTCCGGCCCGGCCGGTCGACCGGCTCTACGTCGACCGCTCGCACCTGAGCACCGCACGGGACTATCTGACCCAGCTCGCCGACGAGACCACCCCCGAGCAGCCGCCCGCCCGCGACGAACCGGACATCGACGCCGAGTGGGCACGGATCGTGGCCGGCTTCCACACCTCCTCCACGGTTGGCGAGCACCCGTGGCCGGCCTCGGAGGACGTGGACGACCGCGACGCCCGGGACGAGCCGAGCACCGGCCCGCTGGCCCGCTCGGGGACCGACGAGCCCGGTCCCACCGCCACCGACACCCGCCGGCTCCCGTCCGCCACCGACTTCTCCGGGATCTCGGTCGGGCGCGACACCCGCGCGGACGAGCCGTCCCTGCTCGACGGGCTGGACACCTTCGGGGCCGATCTGCCCGACGACGAGGACGACGAGGGCTACCACCCGCCCCCACCGCCGCCGTTTCCCCGGGTCAGCAAGTACGCGGTGGTCGGTGTGCTCGGCGTGGTCGTCGGGTTCGTGCTCTTCCTCTTCCCGTGGTTGATCCCGGTGGACCGCTCGGCGGTCACCCTGTTCGGGTTCACCGGCATCCTGGCCGGCTTCGTCACGCTGATCTGGCGACTGCGCCCCGGCGACGAGGACGAGGACGACCCGGACAACGGCGCCGTCGTCTAGGGCCCGCATCCCGGGACGCCGCCGACCCGCCGTGCGCGTAACAGTGGTGTAACTTACTGTCAGTAGGAATACCGCTGTACGTCACTTCCCCCGCTGACTGACCGGTTTTCCCTTGCTCGTGGCGGTCAGTCCTCTGCTGATCGGAATGCGCGAGATGCGACAGAGTTCCCTCGTGGTGGTCGCCAACCGCCTCCCCATCGACGACAGCCAGGCCCCCGACGGGGCCTGCGAGTGGCGGCGCAGCCCCGGTGGGCTGGTCAGCGCGCTGCACCCGCTCCTGCGGCACACCCCGGCGACCTGGGTCGGCTGGGCCGGCGGCACCGGGCCCGCCCCCGCCCTACCGGACGTGGACGGCGTCCGCATGCACACCGTCCCGCTCAGCCCCGAAGACCTGCGCGACCACTACGAGGGGTTCGCCAACGCCACCCTCTGGCCGCTCTACCACGACGCCGTCGAACAGCCGCAGCATCACCGTCGGTGGTGGGAGGCGTACCAGCGGGTCAACCAACGCTTCGCCGAGGCGACCGCCGCGGTGACCGAGCAGGGCGGCGTGGTCTGGGTGCAGGACTACCACCTGCAACTGGTCCCCGCTCTGCTGCGCGCACTCCGTCCGGACCTGCGCATCGGGTTCTTCCTGCACGTGCCGTTCCCGCCGCCGGAGCTCTTCATGCAACTGCCGCGCCGGGCCGAGTTGCTGCGCGGGATGCTCGGCGCCGACCTGGTCGGCTTCCAACGGGTGCAGGCGGCACACAACTTCGCCCAACTGGTGACGAGGGTGCTGGACCTGCCGGCCACCGACCGGCGGATCGGCATCGACGACCGGGTCGTGCGCATCGGCGCGTTCCCGGTCTCCATCGACACCGCCGAGATGGGCGCGCTCGCCGCCCGCCCGGACGTGGCCACCCGGGCCCGCCGACTCCGCCAGGACCTCGGCGATCCCCGGCAGGTCATCCTCAGCGTGGACCGGATGGACTACACCAAGGGCATCGAACATCGCCTCAAGGCGTACAGCGAACTGCTCGCCAGCGGCGACGTCAAGGTCCGCGACACGGTGTTGGTGCAGGTCGCGATGCCGAGCCGCGAGCGCGTCGGCCAATACCAGATCCTGCGTGAGCGCATCGAGCGCGAGGTGGGCCGGATCAACGGCGAGTTCGGCCGGGTCGGCGAACCGGCGATCCACTACCTCACCCAGCCCTTCGACCGGGCCGAGTTGGCCGCGCTCTACCGGGTCGCCGACGTGATGGCGGTGACCCCACTGCGCGACGGGATGAACCTCGTCGCCAAGGAGTACGTGGCCGCCCGGGTGGACGACACGGGTGCCCTGCTGCTCAGCGAGTTCGCCGGCACCGCCGCCGAGCTGTCCCAGGCGTACCTGGTCAACCCGCACGACCTGGAAGGGCTCAAGCAGGGCCTCTGCGCCGCGCTGCGGGCCAGCCCGGCCGACACCACCCAGCGGATGCGGGCCATGCGCGCCCACCTGGAGGAGCACGACATCCGGGCCTGGGCCCGCTCCTACCTGCGCGCACTGGACGAGCGCGGCGCCCTGGCCAGCCGCCTGACCAGCGCCGATGGCAGTCCCGACGACACCCAACCCGGCGACGCTCGCCCCGACGGCGGCGCCCGGGTGCCGCAACCCACCACCCCGACCACCGCGGCCACCCGCCAGACGGCCGGCTGACCGCCCACCCGGCGGCTGAGCACTGACCGCCCGCGCCGGCCACAGCCGGCGACCCCGACCTGGGCGCGCCCGGTGCTCAGTGCGCCGCGGGCTCCTTCTCCAGCCAGTCCAGGATCGCGTCGATCGGCTCCGCCCAGCGCGCGTCCAGCATCAGGTCGTGGCCCATCCCGGGAAAGAGCAGCGGAGCCGAACCGAAGCGGCGGGCCACCCGGGTCAACGTCGACGCCGGCACCACCCGGTCGTCCGGGCTGCCCAACACCAGCACCGGCGGGGCGCCGACCGCCGGCTCGGCCGCCGGCTCACCCAGCAGCGCCCACTGTGCCCGCCGACCCGCCCGGCCGAGCCGCCCGACATACCGCCGGGCCTCCTCGTCGGGCAACTCACGGCTGAACAACTGCCCACTGTTGAGCCGCAACGGCCCACCGAACACCGCCGGCACCGTGCCCGCCGGATTGCGGCGCAACGCCGCGCCCAGCACTCCCCAGCCACCGAACACCGGCGCCACCAGCACCGCGCTGCGCGCCGGGTAGCGGGCCAACGCGTGCGCCACCACCAGAGCCCCCGCACCGTGCCCCACCAGCACCGCCTGGCGCGGCAGGCCCGCCGCCACCTGGACCACATCGTGCGCGTACGCCCGCAGCGTCGCCTCCGGCGCCGGCTCGCTGGCGCCGTGCCCGCGCAGGCTCATCGCGTACGCCGGGAACCCCCGCGACGCCGCATGACCCAACCAGTGCTCGGCGAACGCCCACGCGCCGTGCCCGAACCCGGGGACGAACAGCAACGGCGGTCGCCCCTCCTCCACCTCGGGAAGGACGCTGAGCACCTCCCGCCGGGCCGGCCGGACCGGACGTGACCACTCCCGGCTCCGCATGATCCGCAACTCACCGCTCGCGCTCACCGTGCCAACCCTTCGTTCGCGACTGCGGGGCTCGCAAGCTCACTCCTCGCGCTCACTTGCTGCCCTCCAGGTCGTGCAGGGCGCGCTGGACGGCGCGCAGGTAGTCGGCGTGACCGACCTCGAACCAGTGCCGGCTGCTCTCCTTGACCGGCCCGGAGTATCGCTCCCCGGCCCGCTCCCGGACCCGCCGTGCGAACGCCATGGCCCGTTCCGGCCGGTCCCGGCGTGCCTGCAGCAGCCGCGCGAAGAGCACCGTCTGCCAGTGCGACAGGGCGAACAACCCGGAGTCCGGCTGCAACAGGCCGGCGACGGCGAGGGTCGGATGACCCGGCGTGAACGCGTTGAGCCACAGCGTGGGCCGACCCGCCCCGGCGCTGTCGGCGAACACCGACGCGTCGAGGAACTCGAAGCGCGGCAGGTAGCCGGTGGCGAAGATGACCACCTCGGGGTCGATCTCCCGGCCGTCGGCCAACTCCACCGCGTACGGGCGGAACCGGGCGACGTCGGGCACCGGGCCGATCCCACCGTGACCCACGTAGTAGACGAGCTGGCTGTTCGCGATCGGGTGCGTCTCGTACACCCGGTGGTCGGGCCTGGGCAGGCCGAAGCGAGTCAGGTCACCGACTGTCAACCGCATCGTCCAGTGGTAGAGCCACTGCCGCACGCGCAGCGGCACGCGCAGCGCCAACAGGGCGTCGTTCACCTGGTCGGCGGGGCGGCCGAGCACGAACTTCGGCACGTACCAGTAACCGCGCCGGGTGGAGTGCCAGCACCGCGACGCCTGCTGGGCGGCCTCGACGGCGATGTCGCAACCGGTGTTGCCGGCACCGACCACCAACACCCGCTTGCCGCGCAACTGCGCCGGGTCCTTGTAGGACGAGGCGTGCATGATCTCGCCGCGGAACTCCTCCAGGCCCTCGTAGCGGGGCAGCTTCGGCGACCAGTTGTGCCCGTTGGCGATCACCACGGCGGCGTACCGGGAGGTGCGCTCCGGGCCGTACCCGCCGGTGGAGCGGGTGGTCACGTCCCACCGGTCGTCCTCGGCGGGCTCGACCCGGACCACCTCGGTGCCGAACCAGATGTGCGAGCGCAGGTCGAAGTGGTCGGCGTACCGCTCGAAGTACGACAGCAGTTGACTGTGGTGCGGGTAGTCCGGCCAGGAGTCCGGCATCGGAAAGTCGGGGAACTGGGTGAACGGCTTCGACGAGATCAGGTGGGTGCTGGCGTACACCGGGCTGCGGTCGTGCCGCCAGTTCCAGGCGCCGCCGACGCCGGTCTCCCGTTCGTAGCAGTCGACACCGAACCCGTGCTCGCGCAGGTTCTTGATGGCCGTCAGACCGCTGGCCCCGGCCCCGATGACGCAGACCGTGTCACCCCGGTCGGAGACCGGACGATCGTCGCCGCCGCGCGCGGACGGGGTCGCCTCCGGGTCGGGCCGGCCGTGGTCGGTGGAGGTGGACACCGGGACATCTCCTTTTGGTACGGCAGGCGTGCCGGTCGCCGCGAAATCCTCTCCACAACGGAGCCGGATGTCCAGTCCTGAGACGGACGCGTCGACGCTCGGGCCGGGGTCGGGGTCAGTCGGCGGCGGGCAGCAGCAGGTCGACCAGGACCGGGAAGTGGTCGCTGGCCCGTCGGGTCTGCGGGGTGTCCACCACGTCGTAGTCGACAACTGTGATCCGCGGGTCGACGAAGAGCGCGTCGATGCGCCGGCGCGGGTCGACGCAGGAGTAGGTGAGCCGGTCCGCCCGGTCGGCCGCCACCGCGGTGTCGGTCAACCCGCGCGACACGGTCGCCCACGCCGGCCCGTCCGGGCCCTCGTTGAGGTCCGCCCCGGCCACCACCGGGCTGGTCGCCGCGTCCAGCCCGCGCTTGAACTCGGCGGCCTGCGCGGGGCGCTCGGTCGGGTCGGTGGACAGGTGCGAGCCGGCGAGGGTGACCTGGGCGTCGCCGACCCGGCAGTCGGCGTACGCGGCGCCGCGCAGGTGTCGGCCGGGGGTCAGCGGGAAACGGTGGCAGCGGGTGCCCCGCACCTGGACCCGCAGGCTGGTCACCAGCAGGTTGCCCAGCGCGGGCAGCCCGCCGGCGGCCACCACCAGGCCGAACGACTCGGCCAACGTGGCGGACTTCTGCCGCCACCGGAACCGGCGCGGCCCCTCCTGCACGATCACCACGTCCGGCCGCGCGGCCCGGACCACCGCCGCCAGCGCGGCGGTGTCGTCGCGCTGGCCGTGGATGTTGTACGACACCACGCGCAGCGGCACGCCCATCGCGGACCGCCTCAGATCCGGCGGGCCAGGTCGGCGGCGCCGATCACCCCGGCGCTGTTGCCCAGCTGGGCCGGGAGCACCTCGGCCACCGGCAGGCGACCACGTTGGGCGAGCGCGTCGAGGTACGAGCGGCGGGTCGGACCGAGCAGCAGGTCCCCGGCGTCGATCACACCGCCGCCGACCACCAGGGTCTGCGGGTCGAGGATCTGCGCCATGTCGGCGAGGCTCGTGCCCAGCCAGCGACCGATCTGCGCGAACGCCTCGGCGGAGACGGGGTCACCGCCCTGCGCGGCGGCGGTCACCATGTGGCCGGTGATCGCCTCGGCCTCGCCGCCGGCCAATTCCAGCAGTGCGGCGGCCCGGTCGGGCTCCTGTCGGGCGCCGGCTCGGGCGAAGCGCACCAGGGCACTGCCGCTGGCGTACTGCTCGATGCAGCCGAGCCGGCCGCAGCCGCACTGGTGCCCGTCCGGCACGGCCAGCATGTGGCCAAGCTCCGCGGCGATGCCGTGCGCACCCCGCATCAGCTCCCCGCCGAGGACGATGCCGCCGCCCACGCCGGTGCCGATGGTGAACATGATCATGGAGTCGTCGGCGTCGCGGGCCGCGCCGTAGCGGAACTCGGCCCAGGCGGCCACGTTGCCGTCGTTCTCCACGATCACGGGGAGGCCGACGGCCGTGCTGACGTACTCGCGCAGCGGTTCGTCCCGCCAGGCCAGGTTGGGAGCGAAGAGCACTGTCGAGCGGCTGGCGTCGATCCAGCCGGCCGCGCCGATGCCGACGGCCTCGATCGTCCGCCCGGCCGTCAACTCGCCGACCAGCTCGATGATGACGTCGCGGGTCTTGCCGACGTCATCGGCGGGAGTGTCCCGTCGGCTCTGCACGAGGACCGTGCCGGTGTCGTCCACGACACCGCCAGCCACCTTCGTGCCACCGACGTCGACTCCGATGGTCAGCGTCACCGCTGCCGCTCCCCTCTGCTGTCCGACCCGGGTGCCGGCGGCCTGCCGGTCCGGGTCGGGATGTCCCGCGCTCAGGCGCCGTCGCCCGGTGCCTGCGCACCGGTGTCGTCCGGCACCCGCGAGGCGGGCACCGCGGGACGAGTGGTCGGTGCCGGTACGGTCGCCGGCCCGGCGTCGTCGACGGGCGGTGCGGCGGCCGGGGCGAGTGGGTCCGCCGTCCGGGTGGCGACCGACCAGACATCCCGCTCCGGCGCCGGCTGAGAATCATGCCCGGTACGGGTGGCATCGCGCCACACGTGGTTGTCGCCGGCGGCGGTGGACGGGTCGTCGGGGGCCGGCTCCGGGAGCACGTCGTCGGTGCTCGCCGCGGGTGCCGACGGTGGCGCGGAGGTCGGCGCGGAGGTCGGCCACGACGTGCTCGTCGTGGGCGGCTCCGCCGGGGAGAACGCGCGGAGCAGGCTGGCCACGCCCGCCGCGAGGTCACCGGCGCCGGTCGCGAGGCGTTCGGCGAATTCCGGACTCGGATCACGCAACGCGGCGATGCCCCGACAGACCGGGCAGACGCAGCATTCGGCCGATCCGGTGGCGAAAGCACCGCCGGTGCCGGGCCGACCCTTCGGGTCAGTAGTGTGACCGAGGACACCGGACAATACCGCACCCAGCGAGCCGAACGCCCCGCTCGCCGAGCCGGCGGAGGCCAGTCGCGCCCCCGCGAGCAGGGTGGCGACCAGCCGCTCCGCCTCTTCCCGGGCCGAACCCGGATCCGTTCCGCCCACCCTCGGCTCCTCTACCGTGCCACCAGACCCGTCACTGCGCCGCACCGGCTGCTTCTACCCGGCGCTTGAGCTGCTTCAACGCGGTATCCATGATCATCTTCTCGGCTTTGCGCCGAAACATTCCGAGCATCCCCACCGACAGGTCGACCTCCAGCGTGTAGGTCACCGTCGTACTGCCGTCCGGGTTACCCACCAAGTCGTACGAGCCACGCTGGGACTTCTGCATCTTCGAGGGAGCGACCAGGTGCCACTCGATCCGGGACAGGTCCTCGGCGTAGGAGTAGGCGAGCACGTACTCGTCGGCCATCACCCCGGCGTCGATGGTGAACCGCACCTGGCTGGCGTAGCCGTCCTCGTACTCCTCGACGACCTCGGCGCGGCGCACCGCCTCGGTCCACTCCGGGTAGCGCGCGAAGTCGCAGATGACCGCCGTCACCCGATCCGGTGCGGCGCCGATGATGATCGACTGGGTGGAGGAGTCCGCCATGGGGGGAGGCTACCCGCCTCCTGCCTGTCCCACCCGAACTGCCCGCCGGGTAGGTTTCGACACAGCCGTCGCCGCAGGGCGGTGGCCGGCCCGGCCAGTGCGAGCACGAAGGAGTGCAGGTGCGCGAGTTCTCCGTCCCGCCGATCGTCACCGTTGGCGACGCGGCCAACCTCACCGATCCGGTCTGGGACAACGCCGAGGTCGCGCCCGACGCCGTCCAGTTCGCCCGCCCCGTCCCCGGCCCCGAGGGCACCGTCACCGCCTGGACCGACGTGACCTGCCTACAGTTCCGCGACGAGGTGGCCGCGGTGGCCCGGGGGCTGATCGCGGCCGGCATCCAACCGGGTGCCCGGGTCGGGCTGATGAGCCGCACCCGGTACGAGTGGACGCTGCTGGACTACGCCATCTGGACCATCGGCGCGGTCACCGTGCCGATCTACGAGACGTCCAGCGCCGAACAGGCCGCGTGGATCATCGAGGACTCCGACACGGTCGCCGTCGTGGTGGAGACCGGCGCGCACGCCGCCCTGATCGCCGACGTCCGACACCGGCTGCCCGAGCTGGCCCAGGTCTGGCAGATCGACCTCGGCGGGGTCGACGAGCTGGTCCAGGCCGGTGCCACTGTCGAGCTGGCCGAGGTCGACCGGCGGCGCAAGGCGGTCCGCGCCGACGACCTGGCCACGATCATCTACACCAGCGGGACCACCGGCCGGCCCAAGGGTTGCGTGCTCACCCACCGCAACATGTACGCCGACATCGCCAACGCGGTGCCGGTGCTGCCCAACCTGTTCAACGCCGGCGCGTCCACCCTGCTCTTCCTCCCGCTGGCGCACGCCTTCGCCCGGCTGATCCAGATCGGCGTCGTGCAGGCGCGGGCCACCATGGCGCACTGCGCCGACACCAAGAACCTGGTCGCCGAGCTGCAGGCGTTCCGGCCGACCTTCGTGCTCTCCGTACCCCGGGTGTTCGAGAAGGTCTACAACGCGGCGAAGCAGAAGGCCGAGGCCGACGGCAAGGGCGGCATCTTCGCCCGCGCCGAGCAGGTCGCCATCGCGTACAGCGAGGCTCTGGAAACCCCCGGCGGGCCGGGCCTGGCGCTGCGCGCCCAGCACATGGTCTTCGACCGGCTGGTCTACGGCAAGCTGCGGGCCGCGCTCGGCGGGCGATGCCGCGACGCCATCTCCGGCGGCGCACCGCTCGGCGCGCGGCTCGGTCACTTCTTCCGGGGCGTCGGCGTGACGGTCCTGGAGGGCTACGGCCTGACCGAGACCTCGCCCGCCGCCGCCGCGAACCTGCCGACCGGCGCCCGGATCGGCACCGTCGGCCGCCCGCTGCCCGGCGTGACCGTGCGGATCGAGGACGACGGCGAGATCCTGATCTCCGGCGAGCTGGTCTTCCAGGGTTACTGGCGCAACGAGACGGCGACCGCCGAGTCGCTCAGCACCGACGGGTGGTTCCGCACCGGCGACCTGGGGCAGCTCGACTCCGACGGCTACCTGAGCATCACCGGGCGCAAGAAGGAGCTGATCGTCACCGCCAGCGGCAAGAACGTCGCCCCGGCCGTGCTGGAGGACCTGGTCCGGGCACACCCGTTGATCAGCCAGTGTGTCGTCGTCGGGGACGCGAAGCCGTTCATCGCGGCGCTGGTCACCGTCGACGAGGAGGCACTGCCGGCCTGGTTGGAGGGTGCCGGGATGCCCGCCGACACCCCGGTCGAGCAACTGCGGGAGCACGAGGCCCTGCGCAGGGAGATCCAGGCCGCGATCGACACCGCGAACCAGGCCGTCTCCAAGGCCGAGGCGATCAAGATGTTCCGGGTCCTGCCGCACGACTTCACCGAGGCGACCGGCGAGCTGACCCCGTCGCTCAAGGTGAAGCGCCAGGTCGTCCACAAGACGTACGCGGCGGAAATCGCCGAGATCTACCGAGGCTGACTACCATCCGTCACGTGCCCGCATCCACGACCACCGCACCGCACCCGCATCCCCTCGCCGCGGCCGCCCGCCTGGTGATGCTGGCGCTGATCGCCATCCTGACCCTCTTCGCCACCCGCGACGTCACCCAACTGTGGTGGATCGCGCTGCTGGCGGTGGCCGGGCTCCCGTCCCTGCTGGCACCGCAGCACCCGCTGATCGCGCCGCTGAGCCGGGTGGCCGAGGTGGTGGTGCTGGGCCTGGCCGCGAGCCAGGTGGCCGCGGTGGCGTCGATCGGCACGGTCGACGGGCTCGGCGCGTCGGCGGTGCTGCCCTACCTGGCGGTCCCGGTGACCGTCACCGCGCTGCGCCGCCGCTTCCGCGAAGGTGCCGCCCTGCTCTCGGTCAGCGCCGCCACCCTGCTGGTCAGCGGTGCGCTGACCGAGGTCGACGGAGGGGTCCAGCTCGGCCAGCCGGGTTACCTCGCGGTCTGCGCGCAGTGGCTGATCCTGGCGGTGCTGGGCCTCTACGCCGCCGGCACCCTGCACCGGGTGCTGGTGGTCCGCGGTGAGGGCAAACCCCAGCCGTACGCCGAGGCGACCCGACTGCTGACCCAACTACGGACCGTGGCGCGCCAGTTGCCCGGCGCCACCCTGGACCCGGGCGGCATCTCCGAGCACCTGCTGGAGGAGTTGCGCACGGTGGCCCAGGCGGACCGGGGGGCGGTGCTGTCGGCCAGCGGCGGCGGTCGGCTCGTGGTGCTCGCCCAGGCCGGCGTCGACCGGGTGGACTGGGAGACGACGCTGGACGCGGACTCGGCGATCGCCGACGCCTGGGCCAGCCAGCAGGCCACCACGGCCGCCCGGTCGCAGTCGCGCTCGCACCGGGGCCCGGACGTGTCCGCGCTCATCGTTCCGCTGGTCGCCGGGGTGCGCACGGTGGGGCTGGTGGTGCTGGAGGCGGATGCCGCGCACGCGTACCCACCGCCGGTGGTGTCCCGGGTGACCGCGCTGACCCGCCCGGCCGCGTTGCGACTGGAGGCGGCGCTGCTCTTCGACGAGGTGCGCTCGCTGGCCACCAACGAGGAGCGGCAGCGGCTGGCCCGGGAGATCCACGACGGGGTGGCACAGGAGCTGGTGATGGTCGGCTACGGCATCGACAACGCCATGGCCACCGTCTTCGACGACGCCGACGAGACCGCCGAGGCCCTGCGTACGCTGCGCGGCGAGGTGACCCGGGTGATCCAGGAGCTGCGGCTGAGCCTCTTCGAGCTGCGCAGCGAGGTGGACCGGCAGGGCGGGCTGGCCGCGGCGATCGCCGAGTACGCGCGCACCGTGGGCGCCTCCGGTGGGCTGCGGGTGCACCTCTCGCTCGACGAGTCCACCGCCCGGCTGCCGGCCGCCACCGAGGCCGAGTTGCTGCGCATCGCGCAGGAGGCGGTGACCAACGCGCGCAAGCACGCCGGAGCCTCGAATCTGTGGGTCACGTGCGAGGTCGACCCCCCGTACGCGCAAATAGAAGTGTCGGATGACGGTCAGGGGATGGCTGACCAGCGCCCCGACGGACGGTACGGTCTTGCGATCATGGCCGAGAGGGCGGAACGTATCCGGGGCCGGTTGGAGATCAGGCCGCGGCAACCCAGCGGCACGACCGTGGCCGTGGTTGTTGGCACCTCGTCCCGCCGAGATAACGTGCGCGACAGCGCAGCACCAGAAGGGGAGTAACCCGAGGATGACCACAAGTCCGATACCGGCCACCCGCACCAAGGTCCTCCTTGTTGACGATCATGACCTGATTCGTAAGGGCCTGCGCCACGCCTTCGAGCGCGACCGTCAGTTCGAGGTCGTCGGTGAGGCCGCCACCGCGGCGGAGGGGGTGCGCCAGGCCGGCGCCCTGCAGCCGGACGTGGTGATCATGGATCTGCGGCTGCCCGACGGCAGTGGCCTGGAGGCGACCCGCGCGCTGCGCAAGTCCAGTGCGTCGATGGGCATCGTGGTGCTGACCATGTATGCCGGCGACGACCAACTCTTCGGCGCCCTGGAGGCCGGTGCGAGTGCCTTCGTGCCGAAGACCGCCCCGGCCGACGAGGTGGTGGCCGCCGCGCGGCACGCCGCCTCCTCCCCCAGCGCGTTCACCGCCGCCGACCTGGCCGAGGCGATGAAGCGCCGGCTCGCGCCGTCCGGCCCGCAGCTGTCTCCCCGGGAGGGGCAGGTGCTGCGGCTGCTCGCCGACGGGATGAGCGTGGCGGGCATCGCCAAGCAGCTGTTCGTCAGCGAGTCCACGGCGAAGACGCACATCTCCAAGCTCTACGAGAAGCTCGGTGCGGCCAACCGGGCCCAGGCGCTGATGACCGCCCTGCGGCTCGGCCTGCTCGAGGCACCGGACGCGCCGAAGTTCTGATCTGCCTCCCGCTCCGGTGGCGGGAAAGCACGACCGACGGTCCGCGCCAGCTTCGGCCAGCGCGGACCGTCGCGCATCGACCGACGTCGGCGGACAACCTCCCGCGCGCTATGGTCTGGCGTGCGTGGCGGGTGCACAATACCCGCGCGGGCGACGACGCCCGCGACGCGGACTCAAGGGGTGAACGCATGCAGCGGCCAGACTGGGCACCCGACACCATCGACATCGAGCGCCCGAGTGTCGCGCGGATGTACGACTACTACCTCGGTGGCTCGCACAACTTCGCCGCGGACCGCGCCACGGCGCAGGCGATGGTCGCGGCGGTGCCGGAGGCGCCGCTGATGGCCCAGGCCAACCGGGCGTTCCTGCGCCGGGCCGTGCACCATCTCTCCGAGGCCGGGATCCGGCAGTTCCTGGACATCGGCTCGGGCATCCCGACCGTCGGCAACGTGCACGAGATCGCCCAGCAGCTCGATCCGCAGTCGCGGGTGGTCTATGTGGACGTCGACCCGGTGGCGGTGGCGCACAGCCGGGAGATCCTCGCCGGCAACGACCGGGCGGTGGTGGTGCAGGAGGACCTGCGGCGTCCGGAGGCGATCCTGGCCCACCCGGAGGTCCGCAAGCTGCTCGACCTGAGCCAACCGGTGGCCGTGATGGTCGTGGCCGTCCTGCACTTCGTCTCGGACGACGACCGGCCGGCCGAGCTGCTGCGGACGCTGCGCGACGCCCTGGCCCCCGGCAGCTACCTGGTGCTGTCGCAGGCCAGCGACGACGGGCGCAGCGACGACGAACGCGCCGAGGCGGAGCGGGTCTACCGGCGCACCGACAACCCCCTGTGGATACGCAGTCGGGCCGAGTTGACCGCGCTCTTCGACGGGTTCGAGCTGCTCGACCCGGGCGTGGTGTGGGTGCCCCAGTGGCGACCGGACACCCCGGAGAGCGCGGAGGACGCCGAACGTGCGGTCTTCATGGGCGGCGTCGGGCGACTCGGTGGCTGAGTCGCCCGAGGCCGCCTCCCGCCCGGGCACGTTCGCCCGGGCGTGGGCGAAGGCGGTCTCCGGCACCAGCTACCTTCCGATGACCCAGGCCCAGTTGGAGACCCTGCTCGACCGGCTCACCGGCCAACTGGCCGGCGCGTTGCTCACGGAGCCGTTCGACCTGCGAGCCGGGCACCGGGTCGGTGCCGAGTTGGTCGCCGCGCACATCGCCTCCGCGGAGGGGCTGGGTCGTACCGTGGAGGTCATCCAGCTTCGGTTCGTGCGTGACCTCGGGTTGGTGGCCGAGGACGTCGAGGATCGGCTGGCCCGGCTGCTGGCGGCCGTGACGACCGGCTACGCCCGCGCGCTGCGCGACCGCACTCTCGACGAGCAGGAGTCGATCCGCCGGGCCGCGATGAGGGCCCGGACGCAGGCCGAGCGGGCGCTGCGCGCCAGCGAGGCCCGGTTCCGGCACCAGGCCACCCACGATCCGCTCACCGGCCTGCCCAACCGGACGCTGTTCACCGAGCGGCTCACCTCTGCGCTCAACGAGCCCGGCCGGGGTGCCCGGCGGGTCGGCGTGTTCTTCCTCGACCTGGACCGCTTCAAGGTCGTCAACGACACCCTGGGGCACCAGGTCGGCGACCAACTGCTGGTCACGGTCGCCGAACGACTGTGCAAGGCCATGGGTGAGCACCTGGTGGCCCGCCTCGGCGGGGACGAGTTCGTGATCCTGGTGGAGAGCAGCGCCGGCACCGACGACATGGCGGCGTTGGCCGAGACCGCGCTGGCCGCGGTCCGGACACCGGCGCTCGTCGACGGGCACGACCTGCAGATCTCGGCGAGCATCGGCATCGTCGAGCGCCCGGTGGCCGGAGCCAACCCCAGTGACCTGATGCGGGCCGCGGACAGCACCCTGCACTGGGCGAAGTCCGCCGGCGGCGCGCGCTGGGCGCTCTACGACGCCGAGCGCAACCAACGCGAGCTGGCCCGGTACGCGCTCTCCGCGGCCATTCCGGCCGCGTTGGAGCGGGGCGAGTTCTACCTCGACTACCAGCCGCTGACCTCACTTCGCGACGGCAGCCTGGTCGGCGTCGAGGCGCTGGTCCGCTGGCGCCACCCGGAGTTGGGGGTGCTGCGTCCGGACAGCTTCATCGGGTTGGCCGAGGAGACCGGCCTGATCGTCCAACTCGGCGGGTGGGTGTTGGCCGAGGCGTGTCGCGAGGCGGAGGCCTGGTCGGCCGGCAACGCCGCCGCACCCTTCGTCAGCGTCAACCTGGCGGTACGGCAGGTGCACCGGCCCGGTCTGGTGCAGGAGGTTCGCTCGCTGCTGCGGCAGACCGGCCTGCCGCCGGAGCGGCTCCAACTGGAGATCACCGAGAGCACGATGATGAGCACCGCCGAGGAGCCGGTACGCGCCCTGCGGGTGCTGGCCGACCTCGGGGTCCGAATCGCCATCGACGACTTCGGCACCGGCTACAGCAACCTGGCGTACCTGCGGGACCTGCCGGTGACCGAGCTGAAGGTCGCCGGGGAGTTCGTGGCCGGCCTCCGGTCGCCGTCGGTCGGCCGCACCGACGAACGGATCCTCGCCTCGCTGGTCTCGCTGGCACACGCGTTGGACCTGACGGTCACCGCCGAGGGCGTGGAGACCGCCGGGCAGGCCGAACGGCTACGGGCGATCGGCTGCGACGCCGGCCAGGGCTGGCACTTCGGGCGCCCGGCCCCCGCCGACCGGATCCTGGCCCGCATCCGCTGAATCTCCCACGCCCGACCACCCACCCCGGCCATCGCCGCTGCCACCTCGTCTGACCGGGCTCGGCATCGTGCGGCCAGGTCGCCGCCGGCGGCGGGCCTGGCTCGGGTCTGTCCGTCGCGCGTGATGCCACACGGGCATCTTGATGACTCACGAGCATCACGCTGATTCCGGCGTCTCCGGCATGCCGCGACACGTCGATCGGCGTAGACAGCGTCTACGCCATCCTGGTAGACAGTTTCCGTGGAGGCGGACGAGACGGGGCTGCGGGCGCGGCTGGTCGCCGTCGGGGTGGACCTGGTGCTGCGGGAGGGCCAGCCGGCGCTGTCCCTGCGGGAGATCGCCCGCCGTGCCGGGGTCTCCCACGGCGCACCGCGCCGCTACTTCCCCACCCACGTCGACCTGCTCTCCGCCATCGCCCGGGAGGGCTTCGCCGACCTCACCGCCCGGGTCGAGCGAACGTTGCACGACGTCGACGCGGACCCGCGTACCCGATTGACCGCACTGGCCCGGACGTACCTGGACTTCGCGGCGGCCCACCGCGGCATGTTCGAGCTGATGTTCCGCCACGACCTGCTGGACAGCGGCCGGTTGCGGCTGCGTGAGACGAGCCTGCCGCTGTTCACCGTCCTGGCCGACCTGGTGGCGCAGGTGCGTCGGCCCACCGACGCGCCCGCGGCGGTGCTCGCCGGCGCGCTCTGGGCAAACCTGCACGGCATCGCCCAACTCTGGGCCTGGGGCAGCCTGCCACTGGCCACCGGCACCACCGACGACGACACCCTGCTGCGCGCCGCGCTGGAGGCCCACCTCGGCCCGACGCCGGCCGGAGACTCGACCCCGGAGGACCTGTGCCCCTGCTGTACGACGTCGCCAAACTGACAGTCGGCACCGCGATGCGGGTGGGCTGGCGGCCCCACGTGGAAGGGCTGGAGCACCTGCCCCGGCACGGCGGCGCGATCCTCGCCGGCAACCACCTGTCCGTCGCCGACGAATGGTTTCTCGTCACCTCGACGCCCCGCCACGTCACCTTCTGGGCGAAGGTCGAGTATTTCAACGGCGGCGGGCCGAGCGGCTGGCTCAACCGGCGGATCGTCGCCGGCATGGGCGCCATCCCGGTCAACCGCGCCGACGGCCGGGCCGCCCTGCGCGCCCTCGACGCCGCCGTGCCGGTGCTGCGCGCCGGTGGCCTCGTCGCCATCTATCCGGAGGGCACCCGCTCCCCCGACGGGCGGCTCTACCGGGGCCGCGTCGGGATGACCCGGCTGGCCCGCGACGCCGGGGTGCCGATCGTTCCGGTCGGCGTGCTCGGCACCGCCGAGGTGCTGCCGGTCGACGCGCGCATCCCCCGTCGACACCCGGTCACCCTGCGATTCGGCCCGCCGATCCCGGTCGCCGACCGGATCCACGGGCCGCGCGACATCCGGACGATCACCGACGAGGTGATGGCGGAGATCCAGAAGCTCACCGGCCAGGAGTACGTGCCGCACTACGCGCCAGCCCGGGAGAGCTGAACGGCGATCAGCCGGCGAGCAGCGCCGCCATCCGGTCCGCCTGCGCCTCCCAGCGCCACTCCCGCTCCACCCACGCCCGACCGGCGGCGCCCAGCTGACGGGCCAGGTCCCGGTCGGCGAGCAGCCGGGCGACCCGGTCGGCGAGCTGGGCCACGTCCCGCCCGCGTACGACGTAGCCGGTCTCCCCCTCACGGACCGCGTCCGGTGCGCCCCCGGAGTCGCCGGCCACCACCGGCAGGCCGGTCGCGGACGCCTCCAGGTAGACGATGCCGAGCCCCTCCACGTCGAGGCCGCGATTGCGGGTGCGACACGGCATCGCGTAGACGTCGCCGGCCGCGTAGTGCGCCGGCAGCTCGGCCGACGGCACCGAACCGGTGAACACCACGTCCCGCTCCACACCGGTCTGTCGGGCCAGCTTCTCCAGCGTCGCCCGGTACGGTCCGCCGCCCACGATCAGCAGCGCCGCGTCGGGCACCCGGCGGCGGATCTCCGGGAGTGCCCGGATCAGCATGTCCTGACCCTTGCGCGGCACCAGCCGGGACACACAGACCACCACCGGACGGTCGGTCAACCCGAGCCGGGCCCGGACCTGCTCACCGTCGACGGTCGGGTGGTAGGTGTCCACGTCGACCCCCGGCGCGAGGCGGTGCAGCTCGGTCACCCCGTCCAGCACGCGCGCCAACCGGGTGCGCGTGTATTCGCCGAGATAGGTGGTGACGTCCACGCCCCGACCGATGCGCCGCAGTGCCGGCCGGGCAGCCGGCAGCGCCGCCCAACCAACCTCGTGGCCGTGGGTCTGCGCCACCACCCGGCGGACGCCGGCGCGCCGACGCAGACCGGCGGCGAGCAGCCCCAGCGGGGCCGCCGCACCGAACCACACCGTGTCGCAGTCGTACGCGCGCGCCAACCGCGCCGCCCGGCGGGCGATCAACGGGGTGGGCAACAGCACCCGGGTGCGCTCCCGGATCACCTCGAACGGTTGGTCGGCGTCGAACTTCGCGGCCCCGCGCCAGCTCGACGCGTAGACGACCACCGAGCCGGCCGGTTGCCGCACCGCGAGGTTGTGCACGAAGGACTGGATGCCGCCCGGTCGGGGAGGAAAGTCGTTGGTGATCAGCAGCGTGCGGTTCATCGGCCGGCCTTCCGGGCGTACGCGCGGGCGGCGGCCATCCGCTCGACTGTGGACGGATGCGAGGCCGAGTAGAGGTATTCCCAGCGCGGCGGATCGGGGTCGCCCAGGTTGACCGAACCGAGCCGACGCTGCATCGACTCGAAGGTCTCCGGGTCACGGGTCAGCGCGAGCGCGTGCGCGTCGGCCCGGGCCTCCACCCGTCGTGACATCAGCGCCTGCACCGGCGTGGCGACCAGCCCGGCCACCGCCACGAGGGCGACCAGCAACGGAAAGGCGCGTGGTTGGGCGACCGAGTCGACGCCGGCCAGTCGCAGCAGCGGCCCCCACGAGCCGAGCAGGTAGAGCGCCACCACGGCGGCAGCCGCACCCAGCGCCCCGGTCACCGTGCCCACCGCCACGTCGGAGTCCTTCGCGTGGCCCAACTCGTGCGCCACCACGGCTGTCACCTCGCCCGGGGTCGCCTCGCGCAGCAGCGTGTCGTAGACGACCACCCGCCGGGTCGGCCCGAGACCGGAGACGTACGCGTTGACCGCCCTGGTGCGGCGGGAGGCGTCGGCGACGAGCACGTCGCGCACCGGCACCCCGTCGCGGGCGGCCATGCTCATCAGCTCGGTGCGCAGCGGGCCCTGCTCCATCGGGGTGAACTTGTTGAAGACCGGCTCCACCAGCACCGGCAGCACGAACGACAGCAGCACCACCAGCAACGCCGCGCCCGCCGCCCCGAACGCCCACCACCAGCGCGGTGCGAACCGGATCACCGCGTAGAAGCCGACGAGCGCCACCGCGCCGATCACCGCACTGACGGCGTACGACTTGAGCAGGTCGACAGCCCAGCCACTCCAGCCGTTGGTGCTCAGGCCGTAGCGGGTGAGCACGCTCTGGCGCCAGGCGGCGAACGGGAGCGTCACCAGGTCGGCGACGAGCACCACGGCCAGCCCGCCGAGCACCGCCTGCGCGGCCCAGTGCCCCCCGAACGGCCGGCCCACCAACTCGACCAGGCGGCTGCCCAGCGGGGTCAACCCGAGCGCGAGGGCGACCAGCAGCCCCACGGCGAGCGCGGCGTAACCGCCCGGGCGCAGCGCGGCCCGGAACTCCCGCCCCTTGACCACCTGCTCGGCCGGCAGGTCACGCAGCGCGGCGAGCTGGTCGGCGCGCGGGGCCGGCGGCCGGTGCCACGGAATGAACAGCGCGGCGATCACGACGAGCGCGACGGTCAACCCGGCCAGCGTCAGCAGCGCCCAGCCACGCGGGGTCACCGCGTCACCGCCCGTCGTTCCCCGTTCATCGCGCCGCTCCTCCCGCCGTGACCGCTCATCCTATGGCCCGCGAGAAGCGCGCTTCCGGGCGCGGTGTCGCGCTCAGGCGACGCGGCGGGCGGCCCGGCGGCGCACCGCGTCGGGGCGCGCGGGCGCGGCCAGCACCTCCACGTCGAAGCCGGCCCGGGCGAGCACCTCGATGGCCTCGACCTCGGCGGCGACCAGCCCGGCCGCCGGGGACGTCTCGTCGAACAGGGCGGTCAGCGGGCAGCCGGAACAGCCGTCGGCCCGCTTCGCGCACCCGTCGCAGTCGATGAGCATCAAGCCCTCCTGATCGCTCGCGGTGCCTGGCCGGCGCGCCTCGTCGTCGCCACCCGAGCACCGTCGGTCACATCGACGCTAACCACCGGGTACGACAGAAACCGCGTCCGACCGGCCGTTTGGGGGCGAGATCAACTCGATTTCCATGAAATCGGGCCATCCCAAGCCGTCGGACACCCCGACATCGGGAAACCCGTGTCGATCACGGCGTCCGGGCGGGGTGTCAGGAGCGGGCGAGCCGCCGCAGCAGCGAGTCGGCGCCCAGCGGGTAGGCGCCGTGCCGGCGTACCCCGTCGGCGACCTCACGATCCGACGAGACCACCACCACCGGCCGCCCCGACGGCTCGGCGCGGACCAGCCGGCGGATCAGCTCGTCGGCGGTCTCGCCCTTGCGCGAGAACAGCACCCGTACGCCGCGCGGCGCGGGCGGCAGCCCGTGCATCCGCTCGGCGCCGTCGAAGACCACAGTGACCTCGTCGCCGGTCTGCGCGGCGATCCCGCCCAGCCCGGTGATCAGGCGTTTGCGCTGCTGCTCCAGGGACATCTCGCCGAAGCCGCGCTTGGTGACGTTGTAGCCGTCCACCACCAGGTGCGCCCGGGGCAGTGCGAGCAGCTGGTCGAGTCGAGCCGGGTCGTCGGTGTCGCGGGCACGTGCCGCGGGGCTGGCCGGGGCGGTGCCCGGCTGCTCGGCGAACGCGTCGGCGACGAAGTCGGCGGGGAGTTTGTCGACCGGATCGAGCGCCAGCTCGCGGCGCAATCCGACGGCGGCCTGGCCGATGGTCTCCAGCAGCAGCCAGAGCCGTGCGTCGTCGACCGAGCGGGCCTCCTTGGCGGTGGCCCGGGCCACCCCGGCGGCGGCTTCCGCCTCGGCCAGCCGGGCGCGGGCGCGGCGCAGCTCGGCGTCCACGTCCGCGCTGGCACGCGCGGCCCGGCCGCGCTCGGTGGCCAGCAACTCGGTGGCCTTGCGCTCGCGGGCCTGGGTCTCCCGGAGGGTACGGGCGACCTGCCGGGACTCCTCGCGGAGCTGACCCAACTCCTCGCGGACGCGGGCCAGCTCGTCGCGGAGCTTGTCCGCCTCGACCCGCGCCACCGCCCGGTCGTGCTCGGCACGGGTGGCCCGCTGCTCGGCCTCGCGGACCAGTTCGGCGACGACCGCGCTGTCCGCCTCGGCGCGCACGGCGGCACCGCTGGCGTCGATCAGCTCCCGCCAGCCGCGCGGCCGGGCCAGGTAGGCGAGCGCAGCGACCTCGACCGGGTCGGCGGCGGCCGGGGCGGTGCCCTCGACGACGGCGGCGCCGAGGTCGCCGGCGTCGGCCAGGACCCGGGCGGTGACCCGCTGCCGGAACAGCGGGTCGGCGGTGAGCTGGGCGGCGATGGCCGGCGCGCCGAGGCGGGCGCGCCGGTTGGGGGCGAACTTGGCCACCCGGCGTAACGGCACCGGCACCTCGTCGCCGGGCAGGGTGGGCAACACCGCGGCGGTCAGCGTCACGATCCGCTGCCGGACCGGCTCGGGCAGCGTCGGCTCCGGCTCGACGGTGGGGCCGTCGCCCTGTGTGGTCGGGTCGGATGCGCCTGACGTCCCGCTGACTACGTTGTCGTCCGGCTTGCCCTCGGCACCGTCGAGCGCGACCGGATCCTCCTGCGGGAGGTGGTCGTCGTGCGGCTCGGTGAGGGGCATGTGGCAAGTCTCCCACCGCGACCGGGCCCACCGCCCGGTGAGTGAGCCGATCTCTCATCCTAGCCCCATGGTGACCGGTGGGGCGGCTGCGACGGGAGTGTCGGACCGTGGCGCTAGCGTGCCGGCGATGGCACAGGCGGAGTACGTCCAGGGGTCACTGGCCGGTTTCGACCCGGCGGCGGGCGGGGTCGACCCGGCGCTGCCGCTCTACGCGACCACCTTCGTGGTGGTCGACCTGGAGACCACCGGCGGCGCGCCGGACGGCGGCGGCATCACCGAGATCGGCGCGGTCCGGGTGCGCGGTGGCGAGCAGCTGGGCGTGTTGGCCACCCTGGTCAACCCGGGGCAGCCCATCCCGCCGTTCATCACCGTGCTGACCGGGATCACCCAGGCGATGCTGGTGCCGGCGCCGCCGATCGAGCAGGTGCTGCCGAGCTTCCTGGAGTTCATCGCCGACGCGGTGCTGGTGGCCCACAACGCCCCGTACGACGTGGGATTCCTCAAGGCCGCCTGCGCGAAGCACGGCTACCGCTGGCCCAACCCGCGCGTACTGGACACGGCGGCGCTGGCCCGCCGGGTGCTCACCCGCGACGAGGTGCCCAACCGCAAGCTCGGCACCCTGGCCGCCTACTTCCGCACCGCCACCCAGCCGACCCACCGCGCCCTCGACGACGCGAAGGCGACAGTCGACGTGCTGCACGGGCTGATCGGTCGGCTCGGCGGGCACCAGGTGGACACGGTCGGCGACGCCATCGAGTTCGCCCGGGCGGTCACCCCCACACAACGTCGCAAACGACACCTGGCCGACGGGTTGCCCAAGGTCCCCGGGGTCTACGTCTTCCGGGCCGCCGACGACCGTCCGCTCTACGTGGGCACCTCCGTCGACATCGCCACCCGGGTGCGCAGCTACTTCACCGCGGGCGAGAAGCGCGCGCGGATCTCCGAGATGCTCGCGGCGGCCGAGCGGGTCGAGGCGGTGGAGTGCGCGCACTCGTTGGAGGCGGAGGTCCGCGAGCTGCGGTTGATCGCCGCGCACGCCCCGCCGTACAACAGGCGGTCGAAATACCCGGAACGGATGGTCTGGCTCAAGCTGACCGACGGCCCCTATCCCCGGCTCTCGATCGTCCGCGCCCTCTCCCCCACCGACACCGCGTACCTCGGGCCGTTCACCTCCCGGCGGGCCGCGGAGCTGGCCGCCGCCGGTTTCCACGACGCCGTGCCGCTGCGCCAGTGCACGCACCGGCTCTCGCTGCGCACGATCACGCCGGCCTGCGCGCTGGCCGAGCTGGGTCGCTGCCCGGCACCCTGCGAGCACAGGATCACCCCCGAGGAGTACGACGACAGCGCGGCCCGTCCCTTCCGCACCGCCACGACGAGTGACCCGCAGCCGGTGGTGGACGCGCTGCTCGCCCGGATCGACGTGCTCTCGGCCGACCAGCGCTACGAGGAGGCCGCCGTGGTGCGGTCCCGGCTGGCCGCGGTGCTGCGGGCCACCGTGCGGATGCAGCGGCTGGCCGCGCTCACCGGGATCGTCGAGCTGGCTGCTGCCCGGCCGGCCGCCCGGGGTGGCTGGGAGTTGGCGCTGGTGCGGCACGGCCGGCTGGCCGGCGCGGGGGTGTCCCCGCCCGGCGCACACCCGCGGCCCACGCTGACCGCCATCCGGGCCACCGCCGAGACGGTGTCGGGCGGGCACGGCCCGGTGCCGGCGGCCACCGCGGAGGAGTCCGAACGGATCCTGTCCTGGTTGGAACGACCGGAGACCCGACTGGTGGAGATGTCCTCCGGTTGGGCCTCGCCGGTCAGAGGCGCGGCGCGGTTCCGTGACCTGCTGGCGAAGGCCGACAACGGCGCGTCCCACCAACTCTCGACCGAACGCTCATGACCAACTGACCGATCGGACTACGTCGACTCGCTTAGGCTGTTAAGGAAGTGCAGTCCTGCCCGATTCGTGGGCCTGCTCCCTGTCGCCGGCCGCCGGCGACGCGGAGCCGGGGTGAGGAGGTGTCCCTCGTGGACGTCGACGCCGGACACGGCGCCGCCCTGGGGGGCGCCCTGCCGACACAGCCGGGCGAGCTGCCGCTCACCCGCCGACTGCGATCGCTGCTCAGCTGGCCGACCACCGACTCCGACCCGGTCACCCAACTGGTGCGCACCCACCGGGGCATCCATGCCGGCACCGACCCCGCCGTGCTGCGCCGTGCGTACACGATCGCGGAAAACATGCACCGCGGGCAGTTCCGCAAGAGCGGCGAGCCGTACATCACCCACCCCCTCGCGGTGGCGCAGATCTGCGCCGAGCTGGGCATGGACACCACCACCCTGGTCGCTGCGCTGCTGCACGACACCGTGGAGGACACCCGCTACACCCTCCAGGCACTCTCCGAGGACTTCGGCGGCGAGGTGGCCCACCTGGTCGACGGGGTGACCAAGTTCGACAAGGCGTTCTACGGCAAGGCCGCCGAGGCGGAGACGGTCCGCAAGATGATCGTGGCGGCCGCCAAGGACGTCCGGGTGTTGATCATCAAACTGGCCGATCGGCTGCACAACATGCGCACCCTCGGGGTGCGCTCCGCGTCGTCGCGGGAACGCATCGCCCGCAAGACCCAGGAGGTGCTGGTCCCGCTCTGTGACCGGCTGGGCATCCAGACCCTCAAGCGCGAGCTGGACGACGTCGTGCTGCTGCACCTGGAGCCCGACGAGCACGCCCGGCTGGCCCGGCACGTGCACGACCGGCCCGGCTGGGACACGTACCTCGACGCGGTCGTCACCCGCGCCCGGGTCGCGCTCAAGCGCAGCCGGGTCGACGCCGTGGTGAGCCCCCGCCCCCGACATCTCTACTCGATCTGGAAGGACACCATCGCCGGCGGCCACACCGCTCCGTTCGACCTGCCCCGCATCGTGGTGGTGGTCGACGGCCCGGCCACCGACTGTTACGCCGCACTCGGCGCCATCCACGGCACCTGGCGCCCCGTGCCCGGCCGTTTCAAGGACTTCATCGCCTCACCGAAGAACAACCTCTACCGTTCGCTGCACACCAGCGTCTGCGGCCCCCAGGACCGCACCGTGGAGGTGCTGATCCGCACCGAGGAGATGCACCGCTCGGCCGAGTACGGCATCGCCGCCGACTTCCGCTTCCCCCAGTCGGGCCGGGGCAGCGCGGCGGCCCGCGCCGAGCAGTTGGACTGGCTGCGCCGCGTGCTCGACTGGGAGCCGGACGCCGCCGACCCGGCGCAGTTCTACGAGTCGCTGCGCTGCGACCTGGCCGAGGGCCAGATCCAGGTCTTCGCCGACGGGCGGCAGGTCGTGCTGCCGGGCGGCGCCACCCCTGTCGACCTCGCGTACGAGCTGGGCAACGAGCGGGGCGACCACTGTCTCGCCGCGCGGATCAACGGTCGGCTGGCCCCGCTGAGCTCGGAGCTGGACGAGGGCGACGTGGTGGAGATCTTCACCGAGAACGACGGCGACAACGGTTTCGAGGCCGGTGTGGCATCGCGGGGCCCCCGCCGGGAGTGGCTGAGCTTCGTCAAGTCGCCGCACGCGCAGATGCAGATCAACAGGTGGTTCGCCGAGCACACCGAGCCGGGCATCACGATCAGCGACAAGGTCCGCCTCGGCCGGGCCACCATCGGGCTCGCCCTGCGTCAGCACAACCGGGGCCTCGCCAGTGACCTGCCGCTGTTGCGCCTCTCCGAGGAGTTGGGCTACCCCGACCTGGAGACCCTGCTGGTCGCGGTCTTCGACCGGGTGATCGAACCGGACACCGTCGTACGCCAGCTCATCGACCTGGTCGACCATCGACAGTGACCCTGCCGGCCCAGCGCGTCCGAGGGACATTCGTGACCACTAGCCTGGGGTCATGATCCCCCGTTCCCGCGCCACCGGTCGGGCCGTCTTCTACCAGGCTTTCTACCGGCTGCCGCTGCCGGTGCGTCGGCGCCTGGTCAAGCTGGCGATGCCCAAGTACATCGTCGGCGCGGTCACCCTGGTCCGCGATTCCGAGGCGACGGGCGCGGGTCGGCTGCTGATGCTGCGCCAGCCGCCCGGCAAGGGCTGGTCGCTGCCCGCCGGCCTCCTGGATCGGGGCGAGCCCCCGGTGGTGGGTGCGGCCCGCGAGCTGTTCGAGGAATCCGGCGTCCGACTCCCCCCGTCCCGGTTACGCCCGGCGGTGCCGAACGCCATCGTGCACGCCAAGGGCTGGGTGGACATGGTCTTCGAGACGGAGGTGCCGGCGTCCGACACCGAGCTGGTAGTCGACGGCGCGGAGGTCTTCGAGGCCGCGTGGCACCCCCTGGACGACCTGCCCAAGCTGACCTGGCCGACCGCCCGGCTGCTCGCCTACTACGACATCGGGCCACTGGCCGGGCAGTACCCGCCCCCGATCCCCGACGACCTGCCATGACCGGCGGGGCTTCCGTGCCGGCCGAGGTGTGCGCGGTGGTGCTCGCCGCCGGCGAGGGCACCCGGTTGCGCCCGCTCACCGAGCGGGTGCCCAAGGCGCTCTGCCCGGTGGGCAACGTGCCGCTGCTGGACCGGGCGTTGGCCCGGGTGGCGAGGCTCGGCCTGGCCGGCCCCGGCCGGGTCGCGGTAAACGCCTGTTACCTCGGTGACCAGGTGGTCGCGCACGTCGGCGACCGCGCCCACGTGTCCGTCGAGCCGGGCGATCCGCTGGGCACCGCGGGCGGGGTGGCCAACCTGCGGGACTGGATCGACGGGCGGCCGGTGCTGGTCGGCAACGCCGACGCGTACCTCGCCGACCCGGCGGCCGCACCGGGCCCGGACGTGGCCGCCCTGCTCGACGGGTGGGACGGCCACACCGTACGCCTGCTCGGCCAGCCCGCCGCGGACCCGGCGGCACCTGGCACCTTCTCCGGGCACTGTTTCAGCGGGTTCTCGCTGCTGCCCTGGCGGCTCGTCCGCGATCTGCCGATCGTCTTCTCCGACCTGGTCCGCGCCCTCTGGCGCCCGGCGGAGGCGGCGGGCGCCCTGGAGGTGGTGCCCTACCGGGGCACCTTCTACGACACCGGCACCCCCGCCGACTACCTGGCGGCCAACCTGCACGCCGCCGCCGGGGGCGTCCTCGTCGACAGGTCCGCCACGGTGACCGGTCGTTGCGTGGAGTCGGTCGTCGGCGCGGGCGCGCGGGTGGCCGGCGACGTGTGCCGCACCGTGGTGTGGCCGGGTGCGGTCGTGCCGGCCGGCGAGCGGTTGTGCGACGTGATCCGGACCGCGGACGGCAGCACCGTCGCGGCCACCGCACACGGCTGACCGGCCCTGGCCGACAGCGCCAGGCTGGCCCGTGGGGCGGCAACGGCGACGGCCAGGACGCCAGGCCACGTCGGAACATCTAGCATGGGCGACGACGCCGACGAACGGAGCAATGTCCCGTGATCACCGCAATCGTGCTGATCGACTGTGCCACCGACGCGATCCCCGAGGTGGCGGAGACCCTGGCCAGCCTCTCCGGCGTCAGCGAGGTCTACTCGGTGGCCGGGCACGTCGACCTCATCGCCATCGTCCGGGTCCGCGAGTTCGACCAGATCGCCCAGGTCATCGCCGGCAGCATCTCCAAGGTGCCGGGCGTGCTCAACACCGAGTCGCACATCGCGTTCCGGGCGTACTCCCAGCACGACCTGGAGGAGGCCTTCGCCATCGGCCTCGCCAGCGCCGACTGACAGGCGCACGCACGGCGGCCGGTCCACCCCACGGGGCGGACCGGCCGTCTGCTGTCGCTACGTCAGCTCATGCCGGGAGCCGGCGTTTCGGTGGTGCCGCCACCCGGTGCCGGGGAGTCAGTGGTGCCACCCGGAGCCGGCGACTCGGTGCCGGTGCCACCCGGAGCGGGCGACTCGGTGCCGGTGCCACCCGGGCTGGGCGTACCGCTGGCGCTGGTCTGCGGAACCGGGATGCCCAGCTTGTTGGCGAGCTGCACCAGCTCGTCGTAGTGCGCCTGCAGCGTCGGCAGGGCGTTCTGGGCCAACTGGACCACCGACTGCTCGGAGCCCTGCGAGATCTCCGTCTGGGTGGCCTGGATGGCCTGGACGTGGCCAGCCAGCTCACTTGTCACCCAGAGCCTGTCGAACTCCGCACCGCTGGCGTTGTTCAGCTTGTCGATGACCGCCTGCTGATCGGCACTGGGCTCGTTCGGCAACTCCACGCCGAGCTGGGACGCGGTCTGCTGCACCGTCTGGTCCAGCTGGGTGTGGTCGGTCTTCAGCATCGCGCCCAGGTCCTTGACCCCCTGGTCCTGACCCTTCTGCTGAGCCAGGTCACCGGCGGTGATCTCGAACAGGTTGACCTGGTGTACCGCCTGCAGGTACTGGGTGTCCTGCGTCGACGGCTGTGCCGCGGCCTGCGCGGCCGCAGCCGGCGCGACCCCGACCAGTACCAGTGCGGCCAACAGGCCGAGGCGTTTGATACCCAACATGCTTCCCCCCCTTGAGACGTTGGACCGCACGGATACCCGGCTCACCGGGGTTATTCCTGCGATCGCCCGTCGCGCGGGGTCGACCGGTCCCGCCGTGGCCGTCCGACTCCTGGCCGGATGGGTGGCGGGTGCCGATACGACGTGGCGCCCGCCGGGATCCGGCGGGCGCCACGTAACGGTGCGTTCGGGCTGGTCAGCGGCGGCTGTCGCCGCTGGTGATCTCCTCGCGCTCGGGTCGGGGCTCGACCGGCGGGTGCCCCGGTGAGACCGGCGCCTCGACCGGCTTCTCGATCGGGTAGAAGAAGCCCCGGATGGCCGGGCCGAGTGCCCCGAGCCGGTTCATCTTCTTCGGCACGACCCAGCCGACGTACTCCAACTCGCCGTGGCCGTCCGCGTGCCCGTTGGACGCGCTGAGCGGCTGGTGCACCTCGACGAACCGACCGTCCGGCAGGCGCCGGATGATGCCGGTCTCCACGCCGTGCGCGAGCACCTCCCGGTCGTGCTGCTGCAGACCCAGGCAGAGCCGGTACGTCACGTAGTACGCGATCGGCGGGACCACCAGCAGACCGACCCGGCCGGCCCAGGTCATCGCGTTCAAGCTGATCTGGAACTTGTCGGCGATCACGTCGTTGCCGCCGGAGAGCGTCAGCACGATGTAGAACGCGACGGCCATGGCGCCGACCGCGGTCCGCGCCGGAACGTCGCGGGGACGCTGGAGCAGGTTGTGGCTCTTGTGGTCCTTGAGGTGCCGGGCCTCCAGGAACGGATACATCGTCGACAGGCCCACCATGATGCCGGGCAGCACGACAGTCGGCCAGAACAGCGGCGGGATGACGTACCCGTCACCGATCGGGATGTTGATCTCCCATGCGGGCATGAGTCGGGTCGACCCGTCCAGGAACATGACGTACCAGTCGGGCTGGCTGGCGGCCGAGACCACCCACGCCTCGTACGGGCCGAACAGCCAGATCGGGTTGATCTGGAGCAGACCGCCCAGCAGCGCGATGACACCGAAGACGACCATGAAGAAGCCGCCCTGCTTCAACGCGTACCGCGGGAACATCCGCTCGCCGACCACGTTGTTGTTGGTCCGGCCGGGGCCGGGCCACTGGGTGTGCTTCTGCTTGAAGACCAGGCCCAGGTGGACACTGATCAGGGCGACGAGCAGACCCGGGATGAGCAGCACGTGGGCGATGAACATCCGGCTGATGATCATCGTGCCCGGGAACTCGCCACCGAAGATCGACGAGGTGACCCAGGACCCGATCACCGGGATGGACAGCATGATCGCCGAGGCGATCCGCAGGCCGGTGCCGGACAGGCCGTCGTCCGGCAGGCCGTAGCCGGTGAAGCCGGCCAGGAAGCCGACCCAGAACAGCAGCGAACCGATGATCCAGTTGGTCTCGCGCGGCTTGCGGAAGGCACCGGTGAAGAAGACCCGCAGCATGTGCACGACGATCGAGGCCATGAACAGCAGCGCCGCCCAGTGGTGCATCTGTCGCATCACCAGACCGCCACGGACGTCGAACGACAGGTCCAGGCTGGAGGCGTACGCGGCGGACATCGGGGTGCCCTGCAACGGCGCGTAGCTGCCGTTGTAGACCACCTCGGTCATCGCCGGCTCGTAGAAGAAGGTGAGGAACACACCGGTCAGCAGCAGGACGATGAACGAGAACAGCGCGATCTCGCCGAGCAGGAAGGACCAGTGGTCCGGGAAGACCTTGTTCAGCAGTTTGCGCAGCGGGGTGGCCACCTGGAAGCGGTCGTCCACTCCCACCGCGGCCTTGCCCGGCGTCGCCGCAAGGTCGAACTTTCGACGCTTCATGGCCGCTCCCAGAAATCAGGCCCAACGGTCTCAGTGTAGTCGGACTTCGCCACGAAGAAGCCCTCGGAATCCACCTCGATCGGCAGCTGCGGCAGCCGCCGGCTGGCGGGGCCGAAGATGGGCCGGGCGTTGTCGGTGATCAGGAACTGGGACTGGTGGCACGGGCAGAGCAGCCGGTTGGTCTGCTGCTCGTACAGGCTGGCCGGGCATCCCGCGTGCGTGCAGACCTTGGAGAACGCGGCGTAGTTGCCCCACATGTAGTCGCCGTGGCCGACGCTCGGCCGCGAGTTGGCCTCCCGCGACTTCTGGGCGTCCGCGTCCCGCAGGTGGATCAGCAGCGTCGGGGAGTCGGCGTGGATGTTGCTCACACCGTGCTCGATGCCGGGGAACACCGTCAACTGGCCACCGGCGCTGATGTCCGCCGGGCGAACCGGGCGGCCGTCCTCGCGGACCAGCCGAATCTTCTGCCCACCCTCGGCCGGGGCGAACCCGGTGGTGAACATCTGGTTGTTCTTGTGCGGCTGGGAGATCAGACCGCCGACCAGCGGCGCCGCCGCGACCGCGGCGACCGGCGCGAGACCGGCCAGCAGCGAGATACCGAGCAGCGGACGACGCTTCACGCCCAGCTCGTCGGCCATGTAGAGCATGGTCTGGCCGGTGATGGTGCGGCCCTCGGAGTCCACCTGGCCCTCGTGCCGGTCCTGGATCGAGACCTCCTTGGGCAGCAACTTCTTGCCCCAGGTCAGGATGCCGAAGCCGACGGCCAGCAGCGCGATGCCGAGGGTGGCACCCAGCAGCGGCGTATACCACTTGTCGCCGCCTCGGCCCGGCTCGTACTGCCACGGCCACCAAATGTAGATGGCCAGGAAGGCGGTCGCGGCCAGACCGGTGATCAGGAAGAACGCGGCGACCACGCGGGTCAGCCGGCGCTCCGCCTTGGTGCCGGGCAGCACCTGCGGCTCGTAGTGGACGATCTCGATGTCGTCCCGACGCGCGCCCTCGCGGACGATGTCGAACCGGGTCAGCCTGGGGTCGTTCAGGTCGAGCGGCTCCTGGCCCTGCGGGGCCTGGTGCTCGGTGTGGGTGCTCATGCCGTCACCTCGCTACGGGTGGCGCCGAGCGGCGCCACAGCACTGAATCGGATGATCCGCTCGGTCACGACTTGCCCGCAATCCACAGGCTGGCGAAGACGAGCGCCACGATGCCAACCAGGAAGATCGCCAGGCCCTCGGTGGACGGGCCGTACCGCCCGAGGTTGAACCCGCCCGGGTCCTGGTCGTGCTTCAGCGTCTCCTGGATGTAGGCGATGATGTCGGCCTTCTGCTCCGGCCGAAGCTGGTTGTCGCCGAACACCGGCATGTTCTGTGGGCCGCTCAGCATGGCCGCGTAGATCTGGCGGTCGGTCGCGGGGTGCAGGCTCGGGGCGAACTTGCCCGAGGAGAGCGCGCCGCCGCCACCACCGAACGCGTGGCACTGCGAGCAGTTGATCCGGAACAGCTCGCCGCCGGACGCGACGTTGCCGTCCTCGTGCAGGTCGTCGCCAGCGGGCACGACCGGGCCGCCACCGAGCTCCTGGATGTACTGGGCGAGCTGACGGGTCTGCTCGTCGGTGAAGACCGGGGGCTTGCGTTGCGCCTGGGCCTCCTGGCGGGCCAGCGGCATCCGCCCGGAGCTGACCTGGAACTCGACCGAGGCCGCGCCGACGCCGACCAGGCTCGGCCCGCGACCCTCGACGCCCTGGGCGTTGCGGCCGTGACAGGTCACACAGCTCACGTCGAACAGCGCCTTGCCCTCGGCAGCGGCGCCGGTCAGCTGCGGGTTGTCCTGCGCCTGGGCACCGGGGGCGAAGACGGTGTAGGCGCCGCCGGCCAGCATCAGCGCGGCGATCAGCCGGACCGCGGCGCCCAGCCGGCGGCGGCCCCTGCTGCGCGCGGCGGGCCGCTCGCGCAACCGCGCGAGCAGACCGCGTCGGCGGTCGTTGTCAGAAGTCATGAGCGGTGTCCTTAACCGGTTGGACCTGTCTCAGGGGACGGAGCAGCAGCGCGGAATGTGACGCGCAAGATCACTGAAGCCAGTAGATCATGGCGTACAGCCCGATCCACACGACGTCGACGAAGTGCCAGTAGTACGACACGACGATCGCCGAGGTCGCCTGCGCCGGGGTGAACCGGCCCATGGTCGTGCGGACCATGAAGATGATGAAGGCGATCAGACCGCCGGTCACGTGCAGGCCGTGGAAGCCGGTGGTCAGGTAGAACACCGACCCGTACCCGTCTCCGTTGATCTTGATGCCGTCCTCGACCAGGTGCCGGTACTCGTTCAGCTGGCCGAGCACGAAGATCAGACCCATCACGAAGGTGACGGTGAACCAGCGCCGCAGCGCGTGCACGTCGCCCTTCTCTGCCGCGAAGACGCCGAGCTGGCAGGTCACCGAGGACAGCACCAGGATCACCGTGAAGGTGGTCGCGTACGGGATGTTCAGCGCCTCGGTGTGCTTCTCCCACTGCTCCGGCGCAGCCGCGCGGATCGAGAAGTACATCGCGAACAGCGCCGCGAAGAACATGAGTTCGCTGGAGAGCCACACGATCGTCCCGACGCTGACCATGTTCGGTCGGGTCAGAGAGTGGATCCGGCTCTTGTCAATGGCTGGGGCCGCAGTCACGCCGTCATTATTGCCCCTGACCGGGGCCGGCGATCAGCGGGGTGGCAAACCTGCGCCTTCCGTGGCCCGACCGTCAGGGTCCGGTTCGCCTGGCCTAGCCTGAAAAGCGTGCTGCACGTCGATTCGATCTTCGCCGCCACCTCGGCCCCGCCGCCGTTCACCGTCGGCGCGGTGCTGACCGAGACCCGGCTGGACAGCTGGCTGGCCCTCGGCCTGGTGCTCGCCGCCGGCCTGTACCTCTACGGGGTGTACCGGCTGCGCCTGCGGGGCGACAGCTGGCCGGTCGCCCGCACCGTGTTCTTCCTCGGCCCCGGGCTGGGCGGCATCGCGCTGGTCACGGTCAGCGGGCTGCACGCGTACGACACCGCCCTGCTGTCCGTACACATGATCCAGCACATGGTGCTGTCCATGGTGGCGCCGATCTTCCTGGCGCTGGGCGCGCCGATGACCCTGGCCCTGCGGACCCTGCCGGTCGGGCCGCGCAAGCGCCTGCTGGCGATCGTGCACAGCCGCGTCGCCCGGGTCTACACGTTCCCGCTCGTGGCGTTCGCCATCTTCGTGGTCAACCCGTTCGTGCTGTACTTCAGCGACCTGTACCGCTTCACCCTCGAGCACGCCTGGGCGCACGAGCTGGTGCACGCGCACTTCATCATGACCGGCTGCGTGTTCTTCTGGCCGCTGCTCGGCCTCGACCCGCTGCCCGGCCGCTGGCCGTACCCGGCGCGGGCGCTGCTGATGCTGCTCTCGGTGCCGTTCCACACCGTGCTCGGCCTCACCATCATGCAGAGCACCACGCTCTTCGGCGGCGACTGGTACCCGTCGCTCAACCTGAGCTGGGCCGACCCCAAGGCGGACCAGGTGGTCGCCGGCGGCATCCTCTGGGCCGGCGGCGAGTTCGTCAGTGTGACCATGCTCGCGGTGCTGGTCGTCCAGTGGGTCAAACAGTCCGAACGCGAGGCCCGCCGGGTCGACCGCGAGCTGGACCGCCAGGAGGCCCGCGAACGCGCCGCCGACGCCACGGCCGCCTGAGCTGCCCGGACGGTACGCCCCGAGGGGTGGCGGCGGGCGGGATGTCGGCTACGTCACCCCGACCGGTACGATCGGCGGGCAGCCACCAGGTGAAAGCGGAGTGCCGGCATGAGCGATCGTCTTTGCACCGTCCTGCTCTACAGCGACGACCCGCAGGTCCGTGATCGGATGCGGTTGGCCGTCGGCACCCGACCGGCGCCCGGCCTGCGGATCGAGTTCGTCGACGCGTCGACCTACGCGGAGACCATCCGGCTGGTCGACGACTACGAGATCGACCTGCTGCTGCTCGACGGCGAGGCGAGCCCGGGTGGCGGCATCGGCATCGCCCGGCAGATCAAGGACGACCGGGACGACGCTCCCCCGACCTGCCTCGTGATCGCCCGCGCCGCCGACCGATGGCTCGCCGCGTTCGCCGAGGTCGACGCCACGCTGGTGCACCCGCTCGACCCGGTGACCACCGGAGGCACGGTGGCCGAGCTGCTGCGGACGCACGCACCCGCCTGACGTCCCCAGCAATCCGGCACCGTCACGGCGTCGGATCCGCCGACGCCCGTTCCAGCCCACCCGCACTTCGCACGCTCGGGAGGCCCGCCATGGGCGATCGGACCTGGCCGCACCTGCTCACCTCGCTGCTGCACGGCGAGGAGTTGTCCACCGCCGACACCGCCTGGGCGATGGACGAGATCATGACCGGCTCGGCGAGCGCGGTGCGGACAGCGAGCTTCGCCATCGCGCTGCGGGCCAAGGGCGAGACGCCCGCCGAGCTGGCCGGTCTCGTCGAGGCGATGCTGGGTCGCGCGGTCCCGGTGGTGCTCCCCGAGGAGACCCGCCGCACCGCGCTCGACGTGGTCGGCACCGGCGGTGACCTCGCCCACACGGTCAACATCTCCACCATGACCGCGCTCGTGGTCGCGGGCACGGGCGTACGCGTGGTGAAGCACGGCAACCGGGCCGCCTCCTCCCTGTGCGGCACCGCCGACCTGCTGGAGTTCCTCGGCATCCCGCTGGACCTCGACCCCGAACAGGTGGCCCGCTGCGTCGAGGAGGCAGGCATCGGGTTCTGCTTCGCGGCCCGACACCACCCCGGGATGCGGCACGCCGGCCCGGTCCGCCGCGAGGTGGGAGTGCCCACCTTCTTCAACTTCCTCGGCCCGCTCACCAACCCGGCCCGCCCCCGCTCCGGCGCGGTCGGCTGCTTCGACGCCCGGATGGCCCCGGTGATGGCCAGCGTGTTCGCCGCCCGCGGCGACTCGGTGCTCGTGATGCGCGGCGAGGACGGTCTGGACGAGTTCACCACGGCCGCGCCGACCCGCGTCTGGGCGGCCCAGGGCGGCACCGTACGCGAGGCCGTGCTGGACGCGACGGACCTGGGGGTGCCCCGGTCCACCCTCGAAGACCTGCGGGGCGGTGACGCCGCGTACAACGCCGGCGTGGCCCATCGCCTGCTGGCCGGTGCGGCGGGTCCGATCCGGGACGCGGTGCTTGTCAACGCCGCGGCGGCGCTGGCCACCCAGGGTCCGCTCGACGGCGACCTGACCGAGGCGCTGCGCGCGGGGATGCACCGCGCGGCGGAGTCGATCGACTCCGGCGCGGCCGCCGCGACCCTGGACCGCTGGATCAAGACCGCCGCCGCCCTCGCCGCAACCCCCGTCTGACCGCCACCCGCGGCCCGGCCCCCGTTCGCCGCTCCCCAGCCCTTGATCGACTGGGAATCCTCGAATCCGTGGTGTCCGACGGCCGCCCAGCCCTTGATCGACTCGGGTTCCTTGAATCGGCGGTGTCCGACGGGGCCTTGGACACCGCGACTTCAGTGATATCGAGTGGATCACGCGGCGGGGCCAAGCCGCAGGGACGGCGATGAACCCGTCTCCGGCCAGCGCTGGCCGGAGATTTGTCGGACCCGCGTGGAAAACTACAGGCGAGTGGTTCTCCGCTTCCGTTGTGCGTCGTTGTCGCATCCGGGGGCGGTTCAGCTGGAGTGAGAAGGAGACACCCGTGTCGCACCGCGAGCTCTACTGCGATGTCTGCGAGGACGTGGCGCCGTTCGAGGCGCCGCCCTGCGTCGACGGCCACGACACCGACTGTCCCGAGCTGATCTGCACTGGCTGCGGCGCCGCCGTGGTGATCGCCACTGTCGCCTTCCCGGTCACCCGGCTGGCCGAGCGCCGACGCCAGCGGCCCACCCATCGCCACGCCGCCTGAACGCACCGCCCCGACCGGCACCGCACCACCCGATGCGGCACACCACCACCCCACACCGTCCGGGTCGGGCTACGACGAAGGCCCGCTCCCAGGGGGATGCGGGCCTTCGTGACGTACGGGTCGGCCGTGACGGCGACCGGGTGGATCAGTGCTCGGCGGTGCGCCGGGTGCCGCTGTAGTACTCGAACAGCAGCCCGCAGGCGGAGAAGACGACCGCCAGCAGACCGGCGCCGATCAGCCAGTACTGCCAGAACACCATGCCGAGCGCGGCGATCGCGGCGGCCAGTGCCAGACCGAACGGCCAGTAGCTGCCCGGGCTGAAGAAGCCGACCTCACCGGCGCCGTCGGCGATCTCGGCGTCGGGACGGTCCTCCGGGCGCAGATCGATGCGGCGGGAGACGAACCAGAAGAAGCCACCGCACATCGAGCAGAGCAGGAACGACAGCAGCAGGGCGACGGTGCCAACCCACTCGACGTCGCCAGACTCTCCGTGCGTCCAGGCGCCGTAGAGGATGGTGGCACCGGCGAGGAACCCGGCAATGATCAGGAAGATACGCCACTCGGTCTTCATGCGGCTGCCTCAGCTTCCCGTGCCGGCCGGAGCTTTGTCCGGGTTGAAGTTGTCCTGCGTCCGCCGGGTTTCGAACGGCTGCGTGGTCGTCGCGTACGGCTGCTCGCCGATCTGGGTCAGCGCGTCCTGGGTCGACTTGCCGCTCTGCTTGGCGGCCAGGAACTGGTCGTACTTCTCCGGCGAGACCACCCGCAGCTCGAAGTTCATGAACGCGTGGTAGCTGCCGCACAGTTCAGCGCAGCGCCCGACGTAGGCGCCCTCGGCGTCCAGACTGGAGACCTCGAACACGTTGCGGATCTTGCCCGGCATGACGTCCCGCTTGAAGAGCAGCTCCGGCACCCAGAACGAGTGGATGACGTCGCGGCTGGTCTCCTCGAAGCGGATGGACCGGCCGGTCGGCAGCACCAGCACCGGAATGACCTCGCTGGTGCCGAGCGTCGACGCGGTGGTGCGGGCCTCGGTGCCCTGGCCGTCGCGGTAGTTGAACTGCCAGTTCCACTTGAAGGCGACGACCTCGACCGTGACGTCCGGGTTCTTCGACAGCTTGTCGACGTCGGTCTGCACGATCGCCGTGTAGTAGAAGAGCACGGAGACGATCAGGATCGGCGCGATGGTGTAGAGGAACTCCATCGGCAGGTTGTAGCGGGTCTGCACCGGCAGCGCGTTGCCACGCTTGCGGTAGCGCACGACACACCAGAAGATCAGGCCCCACACGAAGACGCCGACCGCGAGGGCGGCGATGCAGGAGGCGATCCACAGGTCGTACATCCGCTTGGACTCCGGCGAGATGCCGCCCTGCGGCCAGCCGAAGCCGTGGAAGGTCTGACCCACGTCACAGCCCGTGAGCAGGATCAGCAGCGCCACGCCACTGAGACCGAGCCCGGCCAACCGACCAGCACCACGCCCCCGGCGTCCACCGACCCCTGGCGAAGCGCTGTGCCGTACGGCCGACGGCCGTACCTCCGAACTCCTTGCGACCACCTGGTCCTGCCTCCCTAGCGCGCCGCGGTGCGTCTTTCCTCAGCACCGGCGGCAAAGGCGTCACCGACGGTCGCAGATTACTCGACCATGACGGACTCGACCGTGGTGGGGTCACTGTCCGCCCCCATCGGGGGGATCCTGGGCATACCGCCGCGATAGCGTTGCAACCTGTGAGCGCGAGGAGTGAGCCGGGGTTGCGAGCCCCGCAGTCGCGAACGAAGGCGGATCTGTGAGCGCATCCCCGGTCTACCTGGACGCGGCGACCGCCGCGCCGATGCATCCGGTCGCGCGGCAGGCGTTGCTGGCCGCGCTCGACGACGGCTGGGCCGACCCGGGCAAGCTCTACGCCCAGGCCCGTCGGGCGCGGCAACTGCTCGACGCCGCCCGTGAGGCCACCGCGGTGACCCTCGGCGCCCGTGCCGACGAGGTGTCGTTCACCCCCAGCGGTACGACCGCAGCCCACGGGGCTGTGCTCGGCGGCCTGGCGGCGCGGCACCGGGTCGGGTCGGTGCTTGTGCACTCGGCGATCGAGCACTCGGCGGTGTTGCACGCGGCGGAGCGGCACGTCGCGAGGGGCGGGACCGCCACCGGGGTGCCGGTCGACAGGTTGGGCCGACTGGACCTGACCGCGTGGTCGGCGGCGGTCCGGGCCCCCGGTGTCGCGTTGGCCGCGCTGATCACCGCCAGTCACGAGGTGGGGACCGTGCAACCGGTCGCCGAGGCGGCCGCCGACTGTGCCGACGTGGGGGTGCCGCTCTACGTGGACGCCGCCCAGTCGGTTGGCCGGGTGCCCCTGCCGGCGGGCTGGTCGGTGCTCACCGCGAGTGCCCACAAGTGGGGCGGCCCACCCGGCGTGGGGGTGCTGGTGGTGCGTAAGGGCACCCGTTGGGAGTCGCCCTGGCCGGCCGACGAGCGGGAGGGTGGGCGTACCCCCGGGGTGGTGAACCTGCCCGCGGTGGTGGCGGCGGCGGCGAGCCTGCGCGCGGCGGCGGCCGACGCGGCGGCGGAGGCGACCCGGCTGGCCGCGTTCGTGGATCGGATCCGGGCGCGGGTCGCGGTGGAGGTGCCCGACGTGGAGGTGGTGGGTGATCCGGTGCTCCGGCTCCCCCACCTGGTCACCTTCTCGTGCCTGTACGTCGACGGGGAGGCGCTGTTGCATGCTCTGGACCGGCGGGGCTTCGCCGTGTCGTCCGGTTCGTCCTGTACGTCGTCGACGCTGCGCCCGTCGCACGTGCTGGAGGCGATGGGGGTGCTCTCGCACGGCAACGTGCGGGTCAGCCTGCATCGGGAGACGACCGAGGCGGACGTCGAGCGGTTCCTCGCCGAGTTGCCGGGGATCGTCGCCGGGTTGCGGGCCGAGGCTGGGGTGGTGGGGCTGTGACGATGCCGGACGAGGTGATCGACTGTCGCGGGCAGCGGTGCCCGCTGCCCGTGATCGCGGCGGCCCGGCGGCTGCCGCAGGTGCCGGTCGGCACGGTGGTCCGGGTGTTGGCCGACGACCCGGCGGCGGCGGTCGACATCCCCGCCTGGTGCCGGATGCGCGGCCAGGAGTTCATGGGCGCGGTCAACGGCCCAGACGGCCCGGCCTACGACGTCCGCCGCACCCACTGAGGCGCGTCCTGCCGCATCCAGCTCAGGCGGCGTCGCGCCCCTGCCGGTGCGCCTCGGTGGTGTGCACGGCCCGCCGGAGGACAGTCAGGTGCTGCTCCAGCGCCTCGGCCTGGTGCCACACCCGACGCTGCTCAAGCCTCAGCCGCTCCATGGCGTCGTCGAGATCCGCGCCGGAAAGCTCCAGGTCGTAGACCAGTTCCAGCTCGTCCTCGGCGCCCTCCGGCAGATCCTCCACGAGCGCGATCACTTCTCGTACCGCGCCGTCGAGAGCGGACAGGTTGTCAGCGAAGGTGTGTGCCTCAGGTAGACCATCAACATCGGCCAACCACTTGTCGCCCTCGCCAATAACACGAACCCTATAAATCTGACTGCTCACCCCAACCACCCCTTTCCGAACAACGGTGCCATGTCCCGCTCGATCGCCCTCAACGTGCCGATCGGGAGATCCCCACCGTGCTGTGGCACCACCGTGCGCACCGTCACCTTGGAGCCATCCTCCAGTTCGGCGGATGCCTGGAACATGCGGTGCGATCCCCGCTGCCGAACCTGCCAGCCACCGAGGCGCTCGATTCGTTGTACGACCTCCCGCGCCCTCACGAGGCTAATCGTCATCCGCACACGCGCGCCGGTCAACGTTCCCGCGCCGTGGGCGAACGTTGACCGACGCCGACCTGATTGCCGGAGTGGTTCGAGACCTATGCCGGCCTGGCAGCGGTCAGGATCTGCAGTGCGCGGGTGTGCAGGGCGGCGCTGTCCCCGCACCTGAACAGTGAGATCCAGTTGCCCACGGGCGACGAGCAACGCGGTGTGGATGCTCCACAGGGCGGTGCGCCGGCGAGCGCAGCGCGGCGAGCAACCAGGAGGTCACTCACGGAAGGAGGTGTGGGCGGATCTCGTCTGCTGCCTCGTCGCCGTAGGACTCGGCCAGGCGCTTGACGAACAGGTCGGCGCGGATGTCGTACTCCTGGGTGCCGACGGTCTCCAGCACCAGCGTGGCCAGCAGCGAGCCGACCTGGGCGGCGCGCTCCAGGCCGACGCCCCAGGAGAGCGCGGTGAAGAACCCGGCCCGGAAGCCGTCGCCCACGCCGGTCGGGTCGACCGCCCGGGTCTCGCGCGCGATCGGGACGTGGATGGGGTCCATTTCCCGCCCGACGATCTCCACACCGTGCTTGCCCAGCGTGGTGACCCGCACCTTGACCAGGTCCAGCAGTTGGGCGTCGGTCAGTTGCGCCTTGCTCTGCAGCAGCGACTTCTCGTAGTCGTTGGTCATCAGGTAGTCGGCGCCCTCGATCAGCGCCACCACGTCCTCGCCGGGCATCCGGGCGAGTTGCTGGGAGGGGTCGGCGGCGAACGCGTAGCCACGGGTGCGGCACTCGGCCGAGTGCCGCAGCATCGCCTCGGGGTCGTTGGCGCTGACCAGCACCAGGTCCAGGCCGCCGATCCGGTCGGCGACCGGGGCGAGCTCGATGTTGCGGGCCTCGCTCATCGCGCCGGCGTAGAACGACGCGATCTGGCACATGTCGGTGTCGGTGGTGCAGACGAACCGAGAGGTGTGCGCCACCTCGCTGACGTGCACCGAGTCGCAGTCGACGCCGTGGCGCTCCAGCCAGGAGCGGTAGTCGGCGAAGTCCGCCCCCACCGCGCCGAGCAGCACCGGGCGCAGGCCCAGCTGCCCCATGCCGAAGGCGATGTTCGCCGCCACACCGCCGCGACGGAGCACCAGATCGTCTACCAGGAAGGAGAGGGACACCTTGTGCAGCTGATCGGCGATGAGTTGGTCGGCGAAGCGACCGGGGAAGCTCATCAGGTGATCGGTGGCGATCGAGCCGGTCACGGCGATCTTCATATCAACCCTCGGGGTAGGGAGCAGGGCGCGGTCAGCCTACCGGCCCGGCGACCTGACGGTGACCTCTCGGTGCGACCTCGGTGACCGGCCGCGTCACCGCCGCTTCGGGGCCGTTCCCAGCCCACCAGCGCAGACGGGGCCGTCCCGAAGGACGCCCCCGTCTGGTGCTGGATCGGTGTGACTCAGTTGAACGAGTCACCGCAGGCGCACGAGTTGCCCGCGTTGGGGTTGTCGATGGTGAAGCCCTGGGCGTCGATCCGGTCGGCGAAGTCGATCGTCGCGCCGGACAGGTACGGGGCGCTCATCCGGTCGACGACGACCCCGACACCGCCGAAGTCGGTGACGACATCACCGTCGAGCGAACGCTCGTCGAAGAAGAGCTGGTACCGCAGGCCGGAGCAGCCACCCGGCTGCACCGCGACGCGGAGCCGCAGGTCGTCGCGGCCCTCCTGCTCGATCAGGGCCTTGACCTTCTGCGCCGCGACGTCGGTGAGGACGACGGAAGTAGGGGCCTGGGCCTCGGTCGACTCGGTCTGCGCTGGCGTGGTCACGTGGAAGTCTCCCTGCGCGGTTTGGGTCCGGACGCACTGGCCAACGCCGCGCGCCGTCCAGTGATTCCCGGTTGTGGTCCTCCGCTGATGGTACGCCGCCCCGGCCGGGCTCACCCGCGTGGCGTGATCGCCGCCGCAGGTCGGCCCCGCTGGGGGGCGCCCGGGAGCCTCAGCGGCCCCACTGCCCGACGCTCGGGAGCCTCAGCGGCCCCACTGGCGCACGCTCGGGAGCCTCAGCGGCTCCACTGCCGGGCCAGCCGGGCGCCCAGGTCGTGCAACCCCTCCGCGGGCCGGCTCAGGGCGGCGTCGAGTCCGCCGCCCTGGTCGCCACCGAAGTGCTCGACCAGGCTGTACGCATCGGTGACCCCGGCCGAGGCGGCCTCGCGTCGGCCGGTGCTCACCTGCCCGGCCACCACCACGCACGGCACTCCCCGGTCGCGGGCGGCACCGGCCACTCCGGCGACCACCTTGCCGCGCAGCGACTGGTGGTCGAACGATCCCTCGCCGGTGATCACCAGGTCGACGCTGTCCAGTGCGGCGTCCAGTCCGGTGGCCCGGGTGACCAGGTCGATGCCCGCCTCGCAGCCGCCACCCAGGGCGAGGACGGCCGCGCCGAGGCCACCCGCGGCGCCGCCGCCGGGCAGCGCGCCGAGACCGGCCGGGCAGCCGGGCAGATCCCGCTCCACCACGGCCGCGAAGCGCTCCAGAGCCGCGTCGAGCAGCAGCACGTCCGCCCGGTCGGCGCCCTTCTGCGGACCGAACACGTTGCTCGCGCCGTGCAGGCCGAGCAGCGGGTTGTCCACGTCGGTGGCGGCGCTGAGCCGGACGCCGCGCAGCCGGGGCGCGCCGTCGAGGGCGTCGACCAGGGCCAGAGCCGCCCCGCCGTACGGCAGCGCGGCGCCCGTGGCGTCCAGGGGGGTCACGCCCAGCGCGGCGAGCATTCCGGCTCCCGCGTCGTTGGTGCCGGAGCCGCCCAGCCCGATCACCACAGTCCGTGCGCCGCTCTCCACCGCGGCGGCCACGAGCAGGCCCAGCCCGTACGACGTGGTGGTCTTCGGGTCGCGTTCGGCGGTGCTGAGCAGGTGCAGCCCGCAGGCCTGCGCGCTCTCCAGGTAGGCGGTCGCACCGTCCGCGGTGAGCAGGATCTCACCGGCCGCCGGCCGGCCCAGCGGATCAACTGTCGACACCGGCACCCGCCGGCCGCCGAGGGCTTCGGCGAGCACCTGCACGAAGCCCGGCCCGCCGTCGGAGAGCGGCCGGATCAGCAGTTCGTCGCGGTCGGTGACGGTACGCCAACCAGCAGCAACCGCGGCGGCCACCTCCGGTGCGGACAGGGTGCCGGCGAACTTGTCCGGGCAGAGCAGCACGCGCATGCCGAGCAGTGTGGCAGCCCACACCGAGCGAAGCTGCGTCGCGCTCCTGCTGTGGGACCATGGCTACGTGACTTCGACCTGGGTGGAACCCTCCAACACCGCGACGGCTCTGCTGCTGCTCGGTCGGGGCAGCGACCCCGACACCGAGCGCGGCGTCGAGTGTCCGGGCGACCTGCCGGCGCCCAGCGACCCGGATCTGGTGGCCCGCGCCACGGCCGCGAAGGCGAAGCTGGGCAGCAAGGTCTTCGTGCTGGGGCACCACTACCAGCGCGACGAGGTGATCCAGTTCGCCGATGTGACAGGCGACTCGTTCAAGCTGGCCCGGGAGGCCGCGGCCCGTCCGGACGCGGAGTACATCGTCTTCTGCGGCGTGCACTTCATGGCCGAGAGCGCCGACATCCTCACCACCGACGCCCAGCGGGTGATCCTGCCGGACCTCGCCGCGGGCTGCTCGATGGCGGACATGGCGGTCCTGGGCCAGGTCGAGGCCGCGTGGGACACGCTTACCGAGCTGGGCATCGCCGGCGAGACCGTCCCGGTGACGTACATGAACTCCTCGGCCGACATCAAGGGCTTCGTCGGCCGCAACGGCGGCGTGGTCTGCACCTCGTCCAACGCCAAGCGCGCCCTGGACTGGGCGTTCGAGCAGGGTTCGAAGGTGCTCTTCCTGCCCGACCAGCACCTGGGCCGCAACACGGCGGTGCTGGAGATGGGCCTGTCGCTTGACGACTGTGTGCTCTACGACCCGCACAAGCCCGGTGGCGGGCTCACCCCGGAGCAGCTGCGCGACGCCAAGATGATCCTCTGGCGGGGGCACTGCTCGGTGCACGGCCGGTTCACGCTCGAGAGCGTCAACGACGTCCGGGCGCGGGTGCCCGGCGTCAACGTGCTGGTCCACCCGGAGTGCCGGCACGAGGTGGTCACCGCGGCCGACTACGTGGGCTCCACCGAATACATCATCAAGGCCGTCGAGGCGGCTCCGGCCGGTTCGGCGTGGGCGCTCGGCACCGAGCTGAACCTGGTCCGCCGTCTCGCGCTGGCGCACCCGGACAAGCAGGTCATGTTCCTGGACAAGGCCGTCTGCTACTGCTCGACGATGAACCGGATCGATCTGCCACACCTGGTCTGGGCCCTTGAGGAGCTGGTCGCGGGCCGGGTCGTCAACCAAATCACGGTGGACGCGGACACCGCCCACCACGCCCGGGTCGCCCTGGACCAGATGCTCGCCCTGCCCGGCGCGGACACCCCGCCGCCAGCGGCGTCCTGATCACGATCCGTAGTGCTCTTGGTACGCAAAAGCGCCGGATCACCGATTAATGCCACACACGCCGATGTGACCGAGTCCTTTTTCGTCACCGAGGGCTATGCTGCCGGAGCGACGACATACGCGGGCCGTTTCGACTTGGCCGCATCCGGGGTAGCGACAGCGTTCAGGCGCCCCACCAACAACACGGCAGCACCGACGCGCTGGAGGTTGCGTTGACCGACGACGTCCTGGTTGTGCACGGAGGCACTCCGCTCGAAGGGCGGATCCGCGTGCGCGGCGCGAAGAACCTGGTATCGAAGGCGATGGTCGCCGCGCTGCTCGGCGACAGCCCGAGCCGGCTGTTCGACGTGCCGAAGATCCGTGACGTCGAGGTGGTCCGGGGTCTGCTCGGCCTGCACGGCGTCAAGGTCACCGACGGCGCCGAGGACGGCGAGCTCGTCTTCGACCCGGCGAACGTCGAGAGCGCCAGCACCGACCAGATCAACGTGCACGCCGGTTCCAGCCGGATCCCGATCCTGTTCTGCGGCCCGCTGCTGCACCGGCTCGGGCACGCGTTCATCCCGGACCTGGGCGGCTGCCACATCGGCCCGCGCCCGATCGACTTCCACCTCCAGGCGCTGCGCGAGTTCGGCGCCACGGTCGAGAAGCGGCCGGAGGGTCTGCACCTGTCCGCACCGAACGGCCTGCACGGCACCAAGTTCGCCCTGCCGTACCCGAGCGTCGGCGCCACCGAGCAGGTGCTGCTGACCGCGGTCATGGCCGAGGGCGTCACCGAGCTGCGCAACGCCGCGGTGGAGCCGGAGATCATCGACCTGATCTGCATCCTGCAGAAGATGGGCGCGATCATCAAGGTCCACACCGACCGGGTGATCGAGATCCAGGGCGTGCCGAAGCTGCACGGTTACACCCACCGGCCGATCCCGGACCGGATCGAGGCCGCCAGCTGGGCGGCTGCCGCCCTGGCCACCCGCGGTCACGTCGAGGTGCTCGGCGCGCAGCAGGCCGACATGATGACCTTCCTCAACGTCTTCCGCTCGGTCGGTGGCGAGTACGAGGTCACCGACGCGCGCGCGCCGAAGCTGGGCGACCCGGGGCAGGAGGGCGGCATCCGCTTCTGGCACCCGGGCGGCGAGCTGAACGCGGTGGCGCTGGAGACCGACGTGCACCCCGGGTTCATGACCGACTGGCAGCAGCCGCTGGTCGTGGCGCTCACCCAGGCCCGCGGCCTGTCGATCGTCCACGAGACGGTCTACGAGCAGCGCCTGGGCTACACCGAGGCACTGAACTCGATGGGCGCCAACATCCAGGTCTACCGGGACTGCCTCGGCGGCACCCCGTGCCGCTTCGGCCGGCGCAACTTCAAGCACTCCGCGGTGATCGCCGGGCCGAGCAAGCTGCACGCCGCGGACCTGGTCATCCCGGACCTGCGGGCCGGGTTCAGCCACCTGATCGCGGCGCTCGCGGCCGAGGGCACCTCCCGGGTGTACGGCGTCGACCTGATCAACCGCGGCTACGAGGACTTCGAGGCGAAGCTCGCCGACCTGGGCGCGCACGCCGAGCGTCCGTAACCTCGCACACCTCCCGTTCGTCACACGGCCGCACTTGCGGCGACCTCGATCCGCGCCCGGTGCACCGCGATGTGCACCGGGCGCGGATCGTTGGCTACCCTTGCCGCGTGCCGTCGCTCTTTCGCCGCAAGTCCACTGACCTCGTCGACGAGGCCGTCTCATCGGTGACCACCGAGGAGACCGCCGAGCGTTCCCGGGGTTACACCCCGGCCAAGGGTCGGGAGACGCCGAAGCGGCCAACCGTCGGCCGTCGCCCGGCCGGCCCCACTCGCCCCCTCACCAAGGAGGAGGAGCGGGAGCGTCGCCGCCAACTGCGCGCCGAGGCCGCGTCGGAGTTCCGCCGTGAGGGCGGCCCCCGCGACCGCGGCCCGGAGCGGCTGCTGGCCCGCAACGTGGTCGACTCCCGGCGTACCGTCGGCACCTGGTTCTTCGGTGGAGCGCTGATCGTGCTGATCGGGTCGAACGCGGCCATGCCGGACCCGGTCCGGTTGATCTCCAACGTGCTCTGGGGCGCGCTGGCCCTGGGCGTGGTCATCGACTCGGTGTTGATCTGCCGCAAGATCAGCAAGTTGGTCCGGGAGCGCTTCCCGAAGACCGACCAGCGGATGGGCTCGCTCTTCCTCTACGCGGTGATGCGGTCGATCACCTTCCGGCGGATGCGCGCCCCGGCCCCGCAGGTCAACCTCGGCGACAAGGTCTGACCCCGGCCCCCATCCACGCACCACAACATCGGCGAAACTGCTGTCTCCGACGTCTCGGAGGCAGCAGTTTCCCGTTAGTTGCGCGGATCTTGCTCGGCCAGGGGGACGCTGGCAAGCACCTGCTGCTGTTCGTCGCAACGAACGCTGATCCAATGGAGCGAACGCATGCCTCCGGAACCCGCCGCCCCGCTGGCCACCATCGCCGCCGCCCTGCGTCGGGAGCGGGAACGGGTGGGCGTCTCGCTGACCGAGCTTGCCCGCCGGGCGGGGGTGGCCAAGTCCACCCTCTCCCAGCTGGAGTCCGGCACCGGCAACCCGAGCGTGGAGACGCTCTGGGCGTTGGGTGTGGCACTCGGCGTGCCATTCAGCCGGCTGGTGGAGCCCCTCGACGACGCCGTACGGGTGATCCGGGCCGGGGACGGATCCCGGGTCCGCTCCGAGCAGGCCGACTTCACCGGCACACTGCTCAGCGCCGGGGCGGCACACCTGCGCCGGGACGTCTACCTGATCGAGCTGGAACCGGGCGCGGCCCGCGCCGCGGACGGGCACACCCCGCGCAGTGTCGAGCACGTGGTGGTCGCCGCCGGCCGGCTGCGGGTCGGCCCCGAGACGGCCCCGATCGAACTCGACCCCGGCGACTACGCGGCTTTCCCCGGCGATGCCCCACACCGCTACGAGGCGCTCGCACCCGGCACGTTCGCCGTCCTCATCCTGGAGCATCCCTGACCGGACGACGATTCGCCCGAGCCAGGCGGCAGTCGAATGCGGTAGGGTCGAAGACCAGATTGGGTTATAGGACCAAATGTCCGAAACCATTGGGATAACGTTTGCGCCCGTGGGCGGCACCACAGTGGCGGTGAGCGAGCCCACGCCGTTACCCTCCATCCGCAGCCACGACCCGTCGGCGCGGGCGACCTGACCGGCACGCAAGGCCCCCGCACGACAATTTGCAACGAGGTGACAACGCCGTGAGCGAGCGGACGCGAGCCGGCCACCGGGGCGTGGCAGGCGGCGACCGGACGCCCGGCGATCACCCGGCTGCGGAAAGCTCGCCTCCGGCGGGAGCCGGCCGAGCGGCCGGGCACGGCGACGGGCTCGGCCGATGAGCGGCCGCTACCCCGACCGGTGGTCAGACCCGAACGAGCCGTCCTGGGTGGTCGAGCCGACCACCGAGTGGCACCCCCAGTTCCCCGGCCAGCGCTATCCCGGCGACATCGGCGCGGTGCACCAGCCGCCACCGCGCGGTCGCGCGACGGTGAGCGGCCGAGCCGAGGTGCCGTCGCTCGCGCCCACCCGTCCGGACGGCACCTACCTCGGCCGGTCCTGGGCCGACGAACCACCGGAGGAGTCGGCGGTCCACGGCCGGTCCTGGGTGGACGACGAGCCGGGAGAGACACCGGCCTACGGCCGACCCCGGAGCGACGCCCGCCCGGCCGACACGTCCGCCTACGGCCGGAACGACAGCACCGCCCCCCGCACCTACGACCATGAGCCGTACCGCCGGCCACTCCCCGAACCGCCCCGACGCGACGATCGTCGCCACCCCGAGTCGGACCGGCGTACCGCCTGGTCCGACCGACGGCCCAGCGACGAGCGAGGCCCGGCGCGGGAGGCCGCCTGGCACCGGGACCAGCCCTCCTCCGAGCGGTACGACAGCCGCCGGCAGCGGCCCGAGCCCGCCGAGCGGGACCGGGGCCACCCGGGCACGCCCCCGGTCTCCCCCGCCCCCCGGTCGGACTCCGGTTGGGTGCCGGAGCCGGACGACTCACCGCGTCGGCGCGGCACGCACGAGCGACCCGCCGCCGGTTACGAACGCCACCCCGGCGACGGGTACGGCGGACGACCCACCCGGGACCGCGACGGCCGGCCGGCCGAGGACCGGATCGCCGACGGAGCCGACAAGTGGGCAGCCGTGGACGGCCGCCCGCGATACCGCGCCGACGGGCACCCGGACCGCGCCGCCGACGACGCCCGCCGCCCGGATCGGCGCTACCACGCCGACGAGGGAGCCGGCGCACCACCGCCACCCAACGGCGGTCGACGGCACCGCCCCGAGCCGGAGCTGCCCGATCATCCCCGCCGCGACGACGATCGTCGTCGAGCCGACAGCGACCCGCACCGGCAGCAGCCCCGCGAGACCGCGGCCCGCGCCGAGGCGTACCCGGACCGGCGTCCCCGCGAGGAAGCCCGCCCGGACGGCCACCGCGAGCACGCGAACCGCGAGGACGGCCACGCGTACCGCGAGGAACCGCCGCGCGAGCACGTCTACCGCGACGAACGGGCGCACGACAACGCCTACCGCGAGCCTCGGCCGCAGTCCGGTCAACGGCCGGACGGCAGCCTGCCCTGGCCGCCGCCGGGTCCGTTGCGCCCGGACCGCACCCGGGAGCCGGGCCACCGCGGCGACCCGCACCGCACCCCCGATTCGGGTACCCCGACGCGACCGGACGCCCGGCCCGAGCGACCGGCGGTCACCCCGTCGCGCTACGACGAGCGACCGGTACGCCCAGCGGCGCCGGCTCCGTCGCCGTCCAGCCGGGTCGTGCCGGTTCCGCCGGAGCGAACGATGCCGCCATCGCCCGTCTCCCCCGGCGCACCCGGCCGGGACCGACCGGTGTCGGCTGCCCCGGTCTCCCCAGCCTCCGAGGTGCCCGTCTCGGGTCCACCCGCCGCGAGCCTTCGGCTGGAGTACCTGCCCGCGCCGGTGGACCCACCCACCTCCGACGAGCGCTCGGACGTCCCACTGCCACCTGCGCGCCAGGCACCGGCCGAACCGGCGCCGACTGCCGGAGTGCGCCCCACCCCACCGCCGCGTTACCCCGGCCCGAACACCGCGGACCGCCCCCTGGACCAGCGGCGCGACGGTGAGCCGACCGCAGACCGCCGCCAGTTCGGTGACGTGTCGGGCAGCGTCTCTCCCACCGACCACCGCATGCCGCCGCACCCCACCGACCGCCCGCACCCCACGGACCGGCCGCACCCCACCGACCGGCCGCACCCCACAGACCGGCCGCACCCCACCGACCGGCCGCACACCGACCGCCCGCACCCCACAGACCGGCCGCACACCGACCGACCGCACCCCACAGACCGGCCGCACACCGACCGGCCGCACCCCACCGACCGGCCGCACACCGACCGACCGCACTCCCCAGACCGGCCGCACTCCACGGATCGAATGTCTCCGCCGGCGGCCGCACGACCGGCGGTCGCGCCACCGCCAACCTGGCAGGTCCCAGCCCCGGCGACGACACCGCCCGCCCCGACGCCGGCGGCCCCGGAACCCTCGGCGCCGGCCGCCGAGGCGGCACTCCCGCTCGCCCCTGGCACACCGCGCCGCTACGTACCGCCGCCTCCCTCGGAAGAGTCGGTCGCCCCCGTTCCGGACCCGGACGAGGTTGTGGGCACCCGCGGGCCGGACGCGTGGTTCAGCCCCGCTCAGCCCGCCGACCCCGATCCGAGCGAGCCCGCGCCGAACCGGCAACCGTCCGAGTCAGCCGACAACGAACCGCGCCCGTCCGAGCCGACCGACAATGACCCGCAGCGGTCCAGGCCGACCGACGATGACCCGCAACGGTCCAGGCCGACCGACAATGACCCGCAACGGTCCGAGTCGACCGAGAGGGAGTCGACGGCCGGCGACCCCGGGCTATCCACCGCACCGGCACCCGATCGGTCCACCGCACCGGGCACGGTGGATCGAGATCTGCCGACATCGGCCACCGACGTCCGTCGTGATCTGACCGACGAGCAGGCAGGCAGGTCGGCAGCGGCTGACTCTCCTGGGTCGGTGTCCGCGCCGCCCGGTCGCCCGACCACCGGCACCTGGGCCGCCGACCCGCTCGACGACGCGCAGGCAACTGTCGGGCCCGAATCGGCGCAGGACGACGACCGGCCCGGCTCCGGCGCCCCCGCCACGCCGGCTCACCAGCCCGAAGCCGTAGTCGAGGCCGACGACCAACCGGCCGCCGCTCGCCTGGTCGGGGACACCGATCCCGTTACGCGCGATCGAACGGACGACGCCCCGCCGTACGCCCGGCCGTCCGATGTCGAAGACGACCCGAGCACCACCGGGTCGACGGACGGTTCGCGAGCCGACGACTGGTCGGACGACATCGCACTGCCAGCCCCGCCCGCAATGTCTGATGACAACGATGCACCAGTATCGGGCGCACGGATCCCGGGAGCACCGGGCCGGGCCGACCACACACCGCCGACTCTGACGCCGCCCGCCGCACCCGTCTCCGCACCGCCAGCGCACGCGCCGCCGGCCGCCACGCGACCTGTCTCCGCGCCACCCGCCTCCACACCTTCCGCCGCCGCGCCGCCCGCCTCCGCGGAGCAGACCTTCGGGGCGCCCATCTCCGCGCCGCCGGTGTCTGCACCTTCCGCCTCCGCACCTTCCGCCGCCGGAGAGCAGACCTTCGGGGCACCCGTCTCCGCGCCGCCGGTGTCTGCACCGCCCGCGTATGCACCGCCCGCGTACGCGCCGCCACCTTCGGTGCCGCCACCCGTCTCCGCGCCACCGATCGCCCCCATGCCCGTGTCCGCACCGCCCGCGTCGACAGAGCCGGCGTCCGACTCCACCTCACCCGCGTCGACACACGCGGCCTACGCACCGCCCGTCTCCGGGCCGCCCGCCGACCCGGCACCACCCGTCTCCGGGCCGCCCACCGACCCGGCACCACCCGTCTCCGGGTCGCCCGCCGACCCGGCACCGCCCGTCTCCGGGCCGCCCGCCGACCCGGCACCGCCCGTCTCCGGGCCGCCCGCCTCAACGGTTCCCGGCCCGAGGACCGGCTCGCGCGGGGAGAACGCGCCTGTCTCCGCACCACCCGGCGACGCCGCGCCCGCGGCGATCCGCCCGTCGCTGGCCGACCCGGGCGACCCGGAGCAGGTCCTCGCGGCGTACCGCTGGCGGTTGGACCCGGTCACCCTGCGTGAGGAGCTGACGGAGCCGGACGACCTGCGGGCCATCCGGCGGCGGCTGACCGAGAAGCTGGGCTCGGCGATCGACAACCGCGCCCGGGCCCGACTGCTCAGCCTGCGCGCGGTGACCTCGCGAATCCTCGGCGACCTGGACGACGCGCTGGCCGATGGTCGGCTCGCCCTCACCTACGCCGAGGCCACCGGCGAGCTGCGCCGGACCGCGTTGGCCCAGGCCCGGCTGGCCCACGTCCTGCGCTGGCGCGGCAACTTCGCCGAGGCCGACCAGCTCTTCGCCCAGGCCAACTCGGTCGAGCTACCCGACCGGTTGCGGGCCGCACTCCACGAGCACGCCGGACGGTCGTGTTACGACCAGGGGCGGCTCATGGAAGCCTGCCAGCACTTCGAGCAGGCGCTGGACCTGCGCGGCGCCGGCGACGCCGAACTGCTGGACCGAATCCGGGTGGCCCTCGACGCGGTCGCCGTCCGGGCCACGGCGGACGGCTTCGGGCCGTACCGCCGGGGTCGGGACGAGGTGCTCGACCGTGACCGGCCCCCGGTGCCGGACCGGGACGGGCCGCTGTGGGGTTACACCGGCCCGGACGGCGACGTGGTCATCCCCGCCCGGTACGCCGAAGCGCAGCCATTCCACGACGGGCTGGCCTGGGTGCGCCGGCCGGACACGGACCGGTGGTCGCTGATCAACCTGCTCGGTACGACGGTGATCCCGCCCTCCTACCGGGCCGCGCACCCGTTCAGCGACGGCCTGGCCTGGGTGGTCGGCGAGGGCGGTTGGACGGCCATCGACGCGACCGGCGCGGTGCAGGTGGCGCCCAACTTCGCCGAGGTACGACCGTTCCGCCGCGGGCTGGCCGCGGTGCGGCGCGAGGGGTGGGGGGCGGTCGACCGGACCGGCCGGATCGTCGTGCCCACGCGTTACCACGGGTTCGTCACCGAGTTGGCCGACGGCCGGCAGGTCGACGGTTTCACCGACGAGGGGCTCGCCGTGGTCGACGTGGCCGGCCGGCGCGGTGTGGTGGACCGCACCGGTACGGTGCTGGTCGCGCCGGCGCACCCGATGCTCGTCATCCACCCGGTGGCGTTCCTGGTCGAGAGCGGCAACGGGCGGTGGGGCGCGCTGGACCGGCGCGGCGTGCCGCTCATCGACCCGGTGCACCGTGATCGCGCCGAGGTGCTGGAGGAGATCGACCGGCTACTCACCGATGCCAACCCGGTGCTCTGAGTCGTCGCCTGCCGCTGGTGATCCACTAGAGCTAGGGTCGGTACATGGAATTCCGATACCTGGGCCGTTCCGGCCTGATGGTCAGCGAGATCTCGTACGGCAACTGGATCACCCACGGTTCGCAGGTCGAGGAGGACGCGGCGTTCGCGTGCGTCCGGGCCGCGCTCGACGCGGGGATCACGACCTTCGACACCGCCGACGCGTACGCCGGCACGCAGGCCGAGGACGTGCTCGGCCGGGCGTTGCAGAACGAGCGCCGCGAGGGCCTCGAGATCTTCACCAAGGTCTACTGGCCGACCGGGCCCGGCCGCAACGACCGTGGCCTCTCCCGCAAGCACATCATGGAGTCGATCAACGGCTCGCTGCGCCGACTGCGCACCGACTACGTGGACCTCTACCAGGCCCACCGCTACGACAACAGCACCCCGCTGGAAGAGACGATGGAGGCGTTCGCCGATGTCGTGCACTCCGGCAAGGCGCACTACATCGGCGTCTCCGAGTGGACCGCCGCCCAGCTGCGCGCCGCCCACCCGCTCGCCCGGGAGCTGCACATCCCGCTGGTCTCCAACCAACCACAGTATTCGATGCTCTGGCGGGTCATCGAGACCGAGGTCGTCCCGGCCAGCGAGGAACTGGGCATCGGGCAGATCGTCTGGTCGCCGATGGCACAGGGTGTGCTCTCCGGCAAGTACCTGCCGGGGCAGCCGCCGCCGGCCGGTTCCCGGGCCACCGACGAGAAGTCGGGTGCGAACTTCATCTCCCGCTTCATGAACGACGACGTGCTCACCCGGGTCCAGCAGCTCAAACCCCTCGCCGAGCAGGCCGGGCTCAGCATGGCCCAGCTCGCCGTGGCGTGGGTCCTGCAGAACCCGAACGTCTCGTCGGCGATCATCGGCGCGTCCCGCCCCGAGCAGGTGCACGACAACGTCAAGGCGGCCGGGGTGAAGCTCGACGCCGGCCTGCTCAAGGCGATCGACGACATCGTCGAGCCGATCGTCGAACGGGACCCGGCGAAGACCGAGTCCCCCGCGCAGCGTCCCTGACGCGTTCCGGCCCGGCCGGCGCGAGGGTTTCGCGCCGACCGGGCCGGGTCCGGTCAACTCAGCCCTGCCCCGTCGCCGGGGCCGATCAGCTCCGCCCGTCGCCGGGGCGGTCAGCTCTGCCAGAAGCGGATCAGCTCCAGGCCGGTGGCGTAGAGCCACGAGGGCAGACCGAGCAGGTCACCGATCGCGAAGACCGCGTCGAAGAACCAGCCGCCGATGCGCGGGTTCCACAACAGCGCGAAGAGCAGCAGGAAACCGTACGGGGCGAACAGGTCGTACATCTTGCGCCACTGCGGGTTGAGCCACGGCTGGATCATGTTGCCGCCGTCCAGGCCGGGCACCGGCAGCAGGTTCAGCACGCTCGCGGTGAGTTGCAGGAAGGCGAGTAGCGCCACCCCCGCCCAGAACTCCACCGGCCCGCCCGACTGGGTGCCGAGCCGCACCGCCAACACGAGCACCAGCGTGAACAGCACGTTTGTCGCCGGCCCGGCGAGGCTGACAAGTGTGTGCCGCAGTCGGCCCGGGATGGCGTGCCGGTCCACCCAGACCGCCCCGCCGGGCAGGCCGATGCCACCGAGCAGCACCACCGCCACCGGCAGCACGATCGACAGCAGCGGGTGGGTGTACTTCAACGGGTTGAGCGTCAGGTAGCCGCGGTGGGCGATGTCCCGGTCGCCGGCCCGGTAGGCCACCACCGCGTGGGCGTACTCGTGCAGGCACAGCGAGACCAGCCAGCCGGACACCACGAACAGGAACACGTTGAACCTGACGCTGCCGTAACCGTTCCACGCCAGCACCCCGCTGACCGCGAAGAGGGCGACCAGGCCGAGGAAGATCGGGCTGGGCCGAAACGCCGCCTTGGGTACGCCGAGGACCAGCCCGTCGGCGCCCGGCCGGTCGTAGGCCATCACTCGGCCGTGGGCAGCAGGCTCATCCGGTAATCCACCCGGTCGTCCTCGACGAGCGCGACCGAGGTGACGCCGGACGCCGCGAGCTCCCGCCAGGTCTGACCGATCCAGGATTCGGCATCGGCCTGGCTGCTGAACGACTCCGCCGGTCCTTCGACCGTCTGGCCGTCCGTGCCCTCGTACCGCCAGCTCCACGCCATGCCGCGTCTCCCCTCGCCGCTGAAGTCCCCGTGGGACGAACCCTCGCCAGCGTAGTCGGCCCAGAGCACAACGGCCGCTCGCTCGCCCCGGCGGAACCCAGCAAGATCAAGCCAGCCGAACCACCCACCCCTTCCGTGATCTTGCACTTTCTGCCTGGACATAGAAGGCATTCCACGCATCTCGGCGACCGAAAGTGCAAGATCGGCGGGGCGGGAGGCGGGGCGGGCTTTCGATCTTCGGCAGGGCTGGGGCGACGTGCCCGGACTCGGACGAGGCGAACTAAGGTACGGGCATGTCCGTAGACGGGTGGAACACGGTCCTGGTGCTCGGCGGGATCCGGTCCGGCAAGTCCGAGTTCGCCGAGTCCCTGGTCACCGACGCGCCGGTGGTCCGCTACCTCGCCACCGCGCCCGAGGGCGACCCGGAGGACACCGAGTGGGCGACCCGGTTGGCGGCGCACCGCGCCCGGCGGCCGGGCAGCTGGACCACCGAGGAGACCACCGAGGACCCGCGCCGGCTGGCCGATGTGCTCGCGTCCGCCGAGCCCAACGAGACGCTGCTCGTCGACGACCTCGGCGGCTGGGTGACAGTGCTGCTCGACCCGGCGCACCAGCCGGCCGACGACGTGGCGACGATCGACGAGCTGGCCGACGCGATCCGCACCTGCTCGGCCCGGGTGGTGCTGGTGAGCCCCGAGGTGGGGCTGTCGCTGGTGCCGACCACCCCGCTGGGCCGGGCGTTCACCGACGCGCTGGGCGCGGCCAACCGCGCGGTCGCCGACGCCTGCGACGCGGTGGCCCTGGTGGTCGCCGGCCAGCCGGTGTGGCTCAAGCCGACCGCCGACACGACCGCCCCGGCCACCCCCGGCAGCGCCACCACCCCGACCGCCGCCGGCAGCGCCACCACCCCGACCGCTCCCGCCAGCGCGACCGCCCCCGGCAGCGCGAGCGAGCCAGCCGCCCCCGGCAGCCTGGCCGACGCCGCGCCCACCCCCGAGGTGCAGCTGCCCGACGTGCTGACCCACACGCCACCGGCCGTTGCGGCCCAGGAGCCCGGCAACCCCTGGGCCGCCCCGACCATGGCGCTGCCGATGGTGGCCACCGGGCTGGTCATCCAGCCGGGCATGGAGCTGCCGATGCCCGACGAGTTCGCGGGCCCGCAGGCGGTGGACCGACTGGCCACGCTGGACGTACCGGGCGCCGGGCTGGGTGTGTTGGACCGGGTGGTCGGCTTCGCCGCCACCACCCAGGGCACCCCCACCCCCCAGGCCTGGGGCTCGGTACGGGTGTTGCTGCTGCACGGCGACCACGCCGGCGGGGCGTCGGCCGGCACCGTCGCCGGTGAGTCGGCGCGCCGGGCCGCGCAGGCCCGCGCCGGCCGGGGCGCGTTGGCGCGACTCGCCGCCGAGAGTGGCGCCAGCCTGCAGGTGGTGGACACTCCCACCGCCGCGCCGATGGAGGACCAACCGGCGCTCTCGCTCGATCAGGTGGAGTCGGCACTGCGCTACGGCTGGCGGCTCGCCGAGCAGGCCGCCGACGCCGGCGTACAGCTGCTGGTGCTGGGGGCGTGCGGCGCCGGCACCGAGGCGGCGGCCGCGGCGGTGCTCGCCGCGACCGCGGGCGCGGAGCCGCCCGCCGTGCTGGGCCGGGTGATCACCGACGCCGGCGAGATCGACGACGCGGCGTGGATGATCCGCTGCGCGGCGGTCCGCGACGCGCTGCACCGCACCCACCGTTCGCCACGCGGCGCCAAGGACATCCTGGCCGAGCTGGGCGGCGGTGACGTGGCGGTGGCCACCGGCGTGCTGCTCGGCGCCACCGCCCGGCGGGTGCCGGTGCTGCTCGACGGGCCGGTCGGGGTGGCCGCCGGCATGGTCAGCCGCGACCTGGCCGGGCAGGCCCGGCACTGGTGCCTGCTCGCCGACCACGGCGGTCACCCGTCGGTGCGGCTCGCCGCCGACGTGCTCGGTCTCACCCCGCTGCTCGACCTGCGGATGGATCTCGGCGAGGGCGCGAACGCCCTTGTCGCGCTCCCGCTGCTGCGCTCGGTACTCGCCCTGGCCGCCGCGCTGCCGGTCCACCCGTCGCTCGGGGGCGACGAGGAGCCCGACCCGACCCTCGACGAACCGGAGTCGGTCTACGCCGAGCCCGACTACGCCGAGCCGGAGCCGGCCGGCCCGGGTCCGGCCAGCACCGGGGCGGACGAGCAGCCGGCGTCGGGCTGGCGTGCCGGCTGAGTCGCGGTTCCTCGCGGGCACCCGGCTGGCGGTCACCACGTTCACCACGCTGCCGGTGCGGGCCGGGCGGATCGACCGCCCGGTCGCCGGCACCGCGATGGCACTCGCCCCGGTGGTCGGCGCGCTGCTGGGCGTCCCGCTGGCCGGGGTGCTGCTGCTGACCGGCGCGTTCGCTCCCCCACTGGTGGCCGCGGGTGTGACGGTCGGCGCGGCCGCACTGCTCACCCGCGGGCTGCACCTGGACGGGCTGGCCGACACCGTGGACGCGCTCGGCTCGTACCGGCGGGGGGCGGCAGCACTGGAGATCATGAAGAAGCCGGACGTCGGCCCGTTCGGGGTGGTCGCCCTGGTGGTCGTACTCCTGGTGCAGTCGGCGGCGCTCGCCGACCTGGCGGGGCGGTCCGGGCTGGCGTGTCTCGCGGCGGTGGTCGCGGCGACCGCCGCCGGGCGGTTCGGCGTCACGGTGGCCTGCCGGCGGGGAGTGCCGGCGGCCCGACCGGACGGGCTCGGCGCGCTGGTGGCCGGCACGGTCGGCCCGGTGGCGGTGACCGTCGGCGCGGTCGCCGTCGCACTGCTGGCGGTGCCCGCGGTGCCCGGCCGCCCGTGGCAGGGGCCGCTGGCCGTCGCCACCGCGCTCGCCGTCGCACTCGCGCTGCTGACCCACGTGGTACGCCGTCTCGGCGGGATCACCGGCGACGTGCTCGGCGCGACCGTCGAGGTGGTCACCACGCTGGTCTACCTGGGTGTCGTGCTGTCCGCCTGAACCGGGCACGGCGGGCCGGGTAGCGTTCGGCTCGACAGCACCGGCACGGCCACCGAGGGAAACAAGCATGCTCATCACTGACGACTTCCTGCCCGTACCGGTGCCGGAGTCGCTCAGCGCGACCTACCTGGTGCCGATGGCGGGGCTGCCGAAGGTCAGCGCGAAGACCGCGGTGGCGGCCCTGACCGGCCGGCTGGCCGAGCCGGTGCACGGGCTGGCCCGCCAGATGCTGGACAGCCCGCTGATGAGCGTCGACACCCGGCCCATCGCCGACTTTCCCGAGCTGCCGCCGGACCTGCTCACCGCGTTCGGCGCCACCGAGGAGCAGTTGGCCCGGCTGGCCGCGGCGAGCCACCTGGTGGTCGTACAGGCCGAATACCGGCCCGGTTGGCCGCCCGCGCACGAGTGGGCGGCCCGCGCGGTCGCGGCCGCCGTGGCGGAGTCCGTCGACAGCGACGTGGTGGACGTCTTCGGCCTGCAGTTCCTCGACCCGGCGACCGCGCTGCGCTCGCTCCCCGACGAGCAGGGCCGCGTCCGACTCGTCGACTGGGTGCTGGTGCCCTACTCGTCCGACACGGAAGGGCTGTGGTTCACCACCAAGGGGCTGCGCCGTTTCGGGCTGCTCGAACTGCAGACCCAGGGGGTGCCCGACCACCTCACCCGCGCCTGGGGTGCGGTGATGACCGGGGCGGCCCGTCGACTGCTGCGGGACTGGACCGACGGGCTCACCGGCGAGGAGGTGCCGGCGTTCGTGCAACTGCCGGTGCTCGCCACGGTCACCGGGCACGACATCGCGGTGGCGTACGGCAATCCGGAGCAACACGGCGCGACGGCCCCGGTGCTGCTGCGCCTGGAGCTGGACCCGGCGACCGACCCGGAGGCCGACTCGTTCCTGAGCCTGCGCCCACCCGCCGGCCACCCGGGCCCGGACGGGCGCTACTACGCCGCCGCCTGCGCGACCCTGTTCTCCGGGATCCAGCCGGACGTGCGCTACGCCCGCTCCGGTGACGCGATGAGCCGGGCGGTCGCCACCGCCCGCGCGGCGCTGGGTGACGCGCGGGCCCGGTTCGTCGCCGGCCAGCTGCCCGCGGAGTCACAGCTGGTGGTCAAGTACGGCCTGCCCGGCGACGACGGCCCGGAGTACGTCTGGGCGGGCGTCACCTCCTGGGAGGCCGCGGAGCGGATCGTCGGCGTGAGCGCCAGCGACGCCAACACCGACCCGAGTGTGCGCATCGGCGCCCCGGTGGTGGTGGAGGCGACAGACGTGGTCGACTGGGCCATCCTGAACGCGACAGGCGTCATCGAAGGCGGCTGGACCCAAGCAGTCCTAGATTCCGGCGAACCCCCCGCCCCCAAGCGCTAACCCCCGCCCCGCCCCGGTTGGGACGGGCAGGGACGGCTGGGTGGGGGTTACTTCACCGAGGGGGTTACGAAGGGGGGTTTTGTTAGGGCCAGGGGGGCTCGACGGCCTCGGATGTCGATCTCGACCTCGTCGCCTTCGGCGAGGTTGGCGTCGGTGTCCAGCAGGGCCAGGGCGATGCCCTGTTTGCGGGTTGGCGAGAAGGTGCCACTTGTCACCTCGCCGACCTGGGTGCCGCCCACGTGCAGGGTCATGCCGGGGCGGGGGATGGCCCGGTCGACGGCCACCAGGCCGCGCAGCGTACGCCGGGGGCCGGCGGCCTTCTCGGCGAGCAGCGCGTCGCGGCCCCAGAAGGCCGGCTTGTCCCAACCGACGGCCCAGCCCGAGCGGGCCTGCACCGGGGTGATGTCCACCGAGAGGTCCTGCCCGTGCAGTGGGTAGCCCATCTCGGTACGCAGGGTGTCCCGGGCGGCCAGGCCGCAGGCCCGCAGCTCGAACGCCTCCCCGGCGGCGAAGAGCGCGTCCCAGACGGTCACCGCGTGCTCCGCCGGCACCACCAGCTCGTATCCCAGTTCGCCCGTGTACCCGGTACGGCAGACGGTCAGCTCCACCCCGGCCAGGCTCGCCGCGGAGAAGCTCATGTAACCGTGTTCGGTGGGCAGGTCGAGGGCGGTCAGCAACTCGGCCGAGCGGGGGCCCTGCACGGCCAGTACGGCGTACCCGTCGTGCTCGTCGGTGACGGTGACCTGCGCGGGCGCGGCGGCGCGCAACCGGCGCACCACCTCGGCGGTGTTCGCGGCGTTCGGGATGAGGAACACGTGGTCGTCGGCGTACAGGTAGGCGATGATGTCGTCCACCACGCCACCGGTGGCGTCGTCGCAGCAGAGCGTGTACTGCGCCCGGCCCGGCCCGATCCGGCCCAGGTCGTTGCTGAGGCAGGAGTTGACGAAGTCGGCCGCGCCGGGGCCGCTGACCCGGGCCTTGCCGAGGTGCGACACGTCGAAGACCCCGACCGCGGTCCGCACCGCGGTGTGCTCCTTGAGCACCCCGCCGCCGGCGTACTCCAGCGGCATCTCCCAGCCCCCGAAGGGGGCGAACTTGGCGCCGGCGGCGGTGTGCCGCTCGTGCAGCGGGGAACGACGCAGCCGGGTCGCGGCGGCGTCGGAGGTCACGTCGGTCATGGGTGGCAACTTACCGGGGGCCAGGTCGCTGGTTAGCATCGGCGGGAGCCCGCTGGCGCTGTCGGCGGGACAACCATGACGTTCGGCGGGTACGTTCCGCCGAAGACCTTCACCGCTGGTACGCGACGCCGCGACCGGCCCGGCCCGCCCGGAGTAGCTTCAGTGACATCGCCCCGCACCACCAACCTGAGCCTGGTCGACACCGATCCGGCTGAGCTCGCCGTCGACGCGATCGTGATCGGCGTGCACAGCCAGACCGGAGAGCAGGGTGCCACGAGCGGCCTCGCCGGCACCCTGCTGCTCGCCAGCGGCGCGGAGAGCATCGCCGCCGCGTTCGACGGAAGGCTGACCGAGACGCTGGCGCTGCTCGGCGCGACCGGTGGGCCGGGTGAGGTCATCAAGCTGGCCACGCTGGGCACCGTGACCGCCCCGCTGGTCGCCGCGGTCGGGCTCGGCCCGGAGCCGTCGGGTGCCGCCCCGGCCCCGGAGACGCTGCGCCGGGCCGCCGGTTCGGCGATCCGGGCTCTGGCGGGCGCGCCCAGGGTCGCGCTGGCGATGCCGCTGCCGGACGACGCGGACGCGTCGGCCGAGCTGCGCGCGGTCGCGGAGGGCGCGCTGCTCGGCGGGTACCGGTTCGCCGGCTACAAGACCCGCCCGCAGCCGACCCGGCGGGAGCCGGTGACCGAGGTGCTGATCGCCGTGCCGGACGCCGCTGACGCGGGCGCCCAGGCGGAGATCACCCGGGCGCAGGTGGTGGCGAACGCGGTCCGGCTCACCCGGGACTGGGTGAACAGCGCTCCGAACGAGTTGCGTCCGCCGTCGTTCGCCGACGCGGTCGCCGGTGCCGCCCGGGACGCGGGCCTCGGCGTCGAGGTGCTGGACGAGGCGGCGCTGGCCGCCGGCGGTTACGGCGGCATCGTCGCGGTCGGTCAGGGCTCGGAGGCCCCGCCCCGGCTGGTGAAGCTCACCTACACGCCGCAGAACGGTGGCAACGGCAAGCGGGTCGCGCTTGTCGGCAAGGGGATCACCTTCGACACCGGCGGCATCTCGATCAAGCCGGCGCAGGGCATGTGGGAGATGAAGTCCGACATGGGCGGCGCGGCCGCGGTGGGCGCGGCCATGCTGGCGATCGCCGCGCTGAAGCCGGCGGTGGCGGTCAGCGCCTACCTGCCGATGGCGGAGAACATGCCGTCGGGCACCAGCTACCGGCCGGGTGACGTGATCACCATGTTCAACGGCAAGCGGGTCGAGGTGCTCAACACCGACGCCGAGGGCCGGATGATCCTGGGCGACGCCATGGCCCGCGCCTGCGCGGACGGCACCGACTACCTGTTCGAGACCTCCACCCTGACCGGTGGCCAGGTGGTGGCGCTGGGCAAGCGGGTGGCCGGCGTGATGGGCACCCCGGAGCTGTGCGAGCGGGTCCAGGTGGCCGGCGACGCGGTCGGCGAGCCCGCCTGGCCGATGCCGCTGCCCGACGACGTGCGTAAGGGCATGGAGTCCGACGTGGCGGACATCTCCCAGGTCAACGCCGGGATGGACCGGGCCGGTCACATGCTGCAGGGCGGGGTGTTCCTGCGCGAGTTCGTGACCGACGACGTGGCCTGGGCGCACATCGACATCGCCGGCCCGAGTTACCACTCGGGCGAGCCGACCGGCTACTGGACCAAGGGCGGCACCGGCGTCCCGGTCCGCATGCTGGTGCAGCTCGTCGAGGACGTCGCCGCCAACGGCTGACGGAACTCCCGGAAGGGCCGCCTGCCGCCGCGGGCGGCCCTTCCGCACGTCTCAGTGCCGCTCGGGCGGCGTCCGCGCCTCAGTGCCGCTCGGGGCGGCGTCCGCGCCTCAGTGCCGCTCGGGACGGCGTTTGCGGCTCAGTGCCGCTCGGGGCGGCGTTTGCGCCGTTCGTTGAAGTCGCGCATCCGCTGCGGGTAGCCCATCAGCCGGACGTCGTACACCGGGATGCCCATCCGGTACGCGAAGCGCCGGGCGCCGTCCGGGCCGTCGATGCGCCGCCGGGTCCACTCCCCGTCGTCGGCGATCAGGATGACAGTGGTCTCGGTCACCGTCGTCCGCGGCTCGATGAACGCCTCGACGCCACGCCGGCTCCGGACGAAGTTCTCCAGATGGTCCAGGTCGCCACGATCGGCGGCACGATCACGGCTCGGCACAGCCGCCTGTTTGCGGCGCCGGAACAAGCCCACCGGATCTCTCCCCCACCGTGCGTCATCGACAACGGTGCCAAGGGTACGTGTCGATGACGTGTCGTTGGGCACCTCGGTACGCACCCTGTGCTCAGTGGTGACAAGATGACCGAGGTGGGGTGTGTCCCTGTTACACCTCTGTGACCCCCGATGCAGCGACGCGACCTGGGAGTTGGACGTGAGCGAGCCGAACGAAGCGACCTTCGACATCGTCATTCTCGGAGGTGGCAGCGGCGGCTACGCGACCGCGCTGCGCGCCGTCCAGCTGGGCCTGAAGGTCGCGCTGGTCGAGAAGGGCAAACTCGGTGGCACCTGCCTGCACAACGGCTGCATCCCGACGAAGGCGCTGCTGCACGCGGCGGAGATCGCCGACCAGGCCCGCGAGTCGGAGCAGTTCGGCGTGAAGGCCGAGCTGATCGGCATCGACATGGCCGGGGTCAACTCGTACAAGGACGGCGTGATCGCCCGCCTGTACAAGGGCCTGCAAGGCATGTTGAAGGGCAACAAGGGCATCACGATCGTCGAGGGCGCCGGCAAGCTGGTCGGCAAGAACGTCGTCGAGGTGGACGGCAAGCGCTACACCGGCCGCAACATCGTCCTGGCCTCCGGCTCGTACGCGAAGAGCCTGCCCGGCCTGGAGGTCGACGGCGAGCGGATCATCACCAGCGACCACGCCCTCACGATGGACCGGGTGCCGTCGTCGGTGATCGTGCTCGGTGGCGGCGTGATCGGCGTCGAGTTCGCCAGCGTGTGGAAGTCCTTCGGCGTGGACGTGACGATCGTCGAGGCGCTGCCCCGGCTGGTCGCCGCCGAGGACGAGGAGTCGTCGAAGGCGCTGGAGCGGGCCTTCCGCAAGCGGAAGATCAACTTTAAGGTCGGCAAGCCGTTCGAGAAGGTCGAGAAGACCGAGAACGGCGTCAAGCTGACCATCTCCGGCGGCGAGACCGTCGAGGCCGAGCTGCTGCTGGTTGCCGTCGGTCGCGGCCCGAACACCGCCAACCTCGGGTACGAGGAGCAGGGCGTCAAGATGGACCGCGGCTACGTGCTGACCGACGAGCGGCTGCGCACCAGCGTGCCGAACGTCTACGCCGTCGGCGACATCGTGCCCGGCCTCCAGCTCGCGCACCGCGGCTTCCAGCAGGGCATCTTCGTCGCCGAGGAGATCGCCGGGCAGACCCCCGCCGTGATCGACGAGGTCGGCATCCCGCGGGTCACCTACTGCGACCCGGAGCTGGCGTCGGTCGGCCTGACCGAGGCCAAGGCCAAGGAGCAGTACGGCGCCGACAAGGTCAAGACGTACAACTACAACCTGGGTGGCAACGGCAAGAGCCAGATCCTCAAGACGACCGGCTTCGTGAAGCTGGTCCGGGTCGAGGACGGCCCGGTGGTCGGCGTGCACATGATCGGCGCGCGGGTGGGTGAGCTGATCGGTGAGGCGCAGCTCATCTACAACTGGGAGGCGTACCCGGCGGAGGTCGCCCAGCTCGTGCACGCCCACCCGACCCAGAACGAGGCCCTGGGCGAGGCGCACCTGGCCCTCGCCGGCAAGCCGCTGCACGCGCACGCCTGATCACCCACAACCGCGGCGTCCGACGACGGGCGAAGATCCCCCCAGGGGAATGAAGGAGTCTGGAGAACATGCCGGTATCGGTCACCATGCCCCGGCTCGGCGAGAGCGTCACCGAGGGCACCGTCACGCGCTGGCTCAAGCAGGAGGGCGACACGGTCGAGATCGACGAGCCCCTGCTCGAGGTCTCGACCGACAAGGTCGACACCGAGATCCCGTCGCCCGCTGCGGGCGTGCTGAGCCGGATCGTGGTCGGCGAGGACGAGACCGCCGAGGTCGGCAGCGAGCTGGCGGTCATCGCCGGTGAGGGCGAGTCGACCGGCGGTGGCGAGGCCGCCCCGCAGGAGCAGGCGCCGGCCGAGTCGGTCGAGCCGGCCGCCGAGCCGACGGCCGCCGCCGAGGGCACCGCCGACGAGGTGGCCCAGGACGAGGCACCGGCTCCGGCCGCCGCTTCGTCGGGCGAGGGCACCGCGGTGAAGATGCCGGCCCTGGGTGAGAGCGTCACCGAGGGTACTGTCACCCGCTGGCTCAAGCAGGTCGGCGAGACCATCGAGGTCGACGAGCCGCTGCTGGAGGTCTCCACCGACAAGGTGGACACCGAGATCCCCTCGCCGGTCGCCGGCACCGTGCTGGAGATCAAGGTCGCCGAGGACGAGACCGCGGCGGTCGGCGCCGACCTGGCGATCATCGGCGTTGCCGGTGCGGCCCCCACCCAGGCGAAGCCCGAGCCGAAGCCCGAGCCGAAGGCAGAGGCCGCGCCGAAGCAGGAGCCGAAGGTCGACGAGCCCACGCCGGGCATGTCGTACAACGAGCCGGCCGCGGAGACCGAGAGCTCGGCGCAGCCGGCGAAGACCGAGCAGGCCGCGCAGCCGGCCGCACCGACCTCGGCACCGTCGCGCCCGTCCGCCCCGGCGCCGGCTTCCGGCGAGGAGGCCGCCGGGTACGTGACCCCGCTGGTGCGCAAGCTGGCCAGTGAGCACGGCGTCGACCTGTCCACGCTCAACGGCACCGGTGTGGGTGGCCGGATCCGCAAGCAGGACGTGCTCGACGCGGCCGAGAAGGCGAAGGCCGCCAAGGCCGCCCCCGCTCCCGCCGCGCAGCCGGCCGCCGCACCGTCGGCGGCTGCGGCCAAGCCGGCCGCGAAGCCGCAGCCGAGTGGCAAGCGGGGCACCACCGAGAAGCTCCCCCGGATCCGTAAGGCGATCGCCAAGCGGATGCAGGAGTCGCTGCACGAGATGGCGCAGCTGACCACGGTGGTCGAGGTGGACGTCACCCGGGTCGCCAAGTTGCGGGCGCAGGCGAAGGACTCGTTCGTGCAGCGGCACGGGGTGAAGCTGTCCTTCCTGCCGTTCTTCGCTCTCGCCGCCGTCGAGGCGCTGCAGACGTACCCGATCGTCAACGCCCAACTGGACCTGGACGGCGGCACGATCACCTACCCGGCGGCGGAGCACCTCGGCATCGCGGTGGACACCGAGCGGGGCCTCGTGGTGCCGGTCATCCACAACGCCGGTGACCTCAACCTCGGTGGCATCGCGAAGCGGGTCGCCGACCTGGCCGAGCGCACCCGGACCAACAAGATCAGCCCGGACGAGATCGCCGGGGCGACCTTCACGCTCACCAACACGGGCAGCCGGGGCGCGCTCTTCGACACCCCGATCGTGCCGAAGCCGCAGTCGGCGATGCTCGGCACGGGTGCCGTGGTCAAGCGTCCGGTCGTGGTCAACGACCCGGATCTGGGCGAGGTCGTCGCGGTCCGGTCGATGGTCTACCTGGCCATGTCCTACGACCACCGGCTGATCGACGGCGCCGACGCCGCCCGCTTCCTGAGCGCGATCAAGGAGCGGCTGGAGGCCGGCAACTTCGAGCCGGAGCTGGGCCTGTCCTGATCCCGCCCAACACGCGAAAGGGCGCCCCGGTCGTCGACCGGGGCGCCCTTTCGTCTGCGTCGCTCAGCCCTTGAGCAGGTCGGTCGAGACCTTCCAGAGCCGCTCGGCGGCCTCCGGGTCCAGCGCGTACGCCGCGACGCCCGTGCGCCCCCCGGGCTGGGCGGGGGCGGCCTCCTGACAGTCCTCGAAGTAGCGCCCAGCCACACCGTCGAGCAGTGGTGAGGCGGCGACCAGCACCGAGGTGGCGGCACCCTGTTCGACTGTCTTCCACGCCGCCGCGTTGCCCGCGCGGATCCGGTTGAGTTCCTCCTCGCTGACGTAGCGCTGCAGGTTGGTCTGGATCGCGCCGGGCATCAACGAGTTGGCCGTGATCCCGTCGTCGGCCCAGCGGCGGCTCGCCTCCACGGCGAAGAGCACGTTTGCCGTCTTCGACTGCCCGTACGCCTGCCACGGCTCGTACTCTCGGCGCTCGTACTGGATGTCCTCGAAGACCACCGGTGAGCGCAGGTGGGCGGCGGAGCTGACCGAGACGATCCGGGCCCCGTCGCCGGCGGCGAGCGCCTGTCGCAACCCGGTGGCGAGCGCGAAGTGCCCCAGGTGGTTGGTGGCGAACTGCATCTCCCAGCCCTGCGGGGTGCGCATCTCCGGGGAGGCCATGATGCCGGCGTTGTTGACCAGGATGTGCAGCGGGCCGTCCCAGTTCGCCACGAAGTCGGCGATCGACGCGTGGTCGGCGAGGTCGAGCGGCGCGACCATGACCCGGTCGTTGTCGGTGGTGGCGGTGATGTCGTCGGCGGCACGCTGCCCGGCCTCGGTGTCGCGGACGGCCAGGGTGACCTCGGCGCCGGCGCTGGCCAGGGCCCGGGCGGTCTCCACGCCGATGCCGGACGACCCGCCGGTGACGATCGCCCGCCGCCGGACGAGGTCCACGCCCCGGATCACGTCCATGGCCGTGGAGTGACTGGCGAACGAGGTGCTGATCGGGTTGTTCGTCGTCATGATCCATCCTTGTCCGCGGTGGGTCGGACCGACCGGCCCGCTGCCGGAGGCCGTTGGCGGCCATGATCCGGCCTCCGCGCCGACCGAACGGCGCTCCGGACCGGACGAGGGCCGGTCCGGGCGGTTTCCCGCCCCGGGCCCGAGGTAACGCTCGACCGGGCCGCCATCGCCGTTCGAGCCTTCGAGCAGGGCAGACGCTGCCAGAGTGGGACCGTGGGCAGTTACCGGCGGGGCGGGCAACTGGGCCCTGCCGTCCCGATCGCCCCCGGTGCCCGGGTGGACAAGTTCGAGGTCTTCTTCGACCTGGTCTTCGTCTTCTCGTTCTTCATCATCACCCGGGCGACCGCCGCGAACATCTCCGGCCGACAGTTGCTGCACGCCAGTCTGGTGCTCGCCGTGCTCTGGTGGATCTGGGTGGTGCACAGCCTGGTCGCCACCCGGGTCCGGCTCGGTGAGGGCTACGTGCCGGTGCTCATGGTGATCGCCATGGTGGCTCTGTTCGCGTTCGCGTTGGCGCTGCCGCAGGCGTTCAGCGACCCGAAGGGCGGCGCCGGCGGCCCGATGCTGGTGGCCATCAGCTACGTCGTGGTCCGGGCCGTGCACATGTACCTGTATCAGCACGTGGTGCGGGACAGCCCGCAGGAGCGGCGGCAACTGCGGCGGTTCGCCCCGGAGTTGGCGGTGAGCATCGTGCTGCTGCTGGCCGCCGCGCTGATCCCGCCGCAGATCACCGACCCGGACCGGGCCGCCATGGTCCGCGACGCGCTGTGGATCGCGGTGGTGGTGGTGCAGTACGCCACCGGCTTCATCGTCGGCACCTGGGGCTGGGGGGTGACAAGCGCCGAACACTGGACGGAGCGCTACGACCTCATCCTGATCATCGCGCTGGGCGAGTCGATCATCTCCACGGGTGTGGGCGGCAACCTGCTCGGCAAGCCGGTCACCTGGCCGGCGGTGGCGGCCGCCGCGCTCGGCATCGTGGTCACGGCTGCCCTCTGGTGGGCGCACTTCGACTTCATCGGGCCAGCCGCCCGGATCGCCCTGCACTCCTCCGAGGGCGGCCCGCGGGTGGCGATGGCCCGGGACGCGTACGCGTACCTCTACCTGCCGATGATCGCGGGGGTGATCCTCTTCTCGATCGGCAACGAGCAGATCCTGCACAAGATCACCGACCCGTCCGGCGGGATCGCCGAGCGGGTCGAGGGCCCGGCCGTGCCGATGCTGTTCGGCGGCCTGATCTGCTACTTCGCCGTCAACATGCTCTTCCAGCTACGCACCCTGCACACCGTCACCTGGACCCGCGTCGGCGTCATCGTGGTGTTGACGGCCGCCCTGCCGGTCGGCCAACACCTGCCGGGGTTGGGCGCGCTCACCCTCGCGACAGTGATCTGCGTGGGGCTGGTCGCCGTGGAGGTGCTGCTGTTGTCGGGCTCCCGACACGCGTTGCGGGCCGCCGTCTTCCAGGAGCGCACCAGCCACGAGGCCCACGAGGCCGCCTGGCGCGCCCGCTGGCACGACGTCCGGGAGACCGACGAGCCGACCACCCCGTGACCGCCGGCGTTCCCGGGTTCGGGGCGCGACCGGGCGGCCCGGTCGGGTTAGACTCCGGCGCAGCGTCGCGGTGCACCCGGCTCGAAGGCCGCCGTGGGCATGGAGGCGCGGGGACAGCATGGGACGAACGTGCACCCGAGCACCTCACCGGCCGGCCGGCTCGCCGCCGTCGGCAATCAGATGATCGAGATCCACCTCTGGCTCAGCGCGGAACTGGCCCGACTTCGGGCAAACCTCGACACCTCGGGCGACGCGCGGGCATCCCGGGACCTGCGGGCCCATTGCCTGACCTTCTGCGCCGCACTCGGCCGACACCACACCGGTGAGGACGCGGGCGCGTTCCGGCTGCTCGCCGACCAGGTCCCCGAGCTGCGCCCGGTCATCGCGAACCTGATCACCGACCACGAGGTGGTGGCCGGCATCCTGACACGGGTCGAGGCGCTGCTCGCCGGCGACCCGGCGCTGCCGCTCGCCCAGGTGCGCGCCGAGCTGGACGGGTTGGCCGCGTTACTGGAGTCGCACTTCCGCTACGAGGAAAAACGGCTGGTCAGCGCGCTGAATGCGCTCACCGGCCGGCCCGGGACGACCGAGCAACTCCTCGGCCTGACCGCACCGCCGACCTGACGGATGGCCCGGCCCAGTGCCGATCACTCCTGCGGCGCCGGGCCGAGCTGCCGCTCGTAGAAGCGGATCTTCTCCCGCAGGTGGTCGTACTGGCGCTGGAGCAGGCGCATCTGCTCCTCCACCCGCGCCGCGTGGTGGCGCAGCAGGTCGCGCCGCTCGTCGGCGGTGTGCTCGCCCTCGCGGGCCAACTGCGCGTAGCGGCGCATCTGCGCGATCGGCATCCCGGTGTCGCGCAGGCAGCGGAACAGCACCAGCCAGCCCAGGTCGTCGTCGGTGAAGACCCGCTGCCCGCCCGCCGTCCGATCCACGTCGGCGAGCAGCCCGATCTTCTCGTAGTACCGCAGGGTGTCCAGGCTGAAGCCACTGCGGCGGGCGGCCTCCGAGGGGGCGTAACCGTTCATGCTCCGCGATGGTAGTGCTTGACCTGGAGTGCGCTCCAGGTTGGAGGCTGGTGACCATGACGACGACACGAACGCTGGGACGCAGCGGCATCACGGTGAGCGCCATCGGGATGGGGTGCTGGGCGATCGGTGGGCCGCTCTGGGGCGACGACGCGCAGCCGTTCGGCTGGGGCGAGGTGGACGACGACGAGTCGGTCCGCACCATCCACCGGGCGCTCGATCTCGGGGTGACCCTGTTCGACACGGCCAGCAACTACGGTGCCGGGCACAGCGAGCGGATCCTCGGTCGCGCCCTGGCCGGCCGGCGGGACCGCGCGGTGATCGCCACCAAGTTCGGCAACGTCAGCGAGGAGGCCACCCGGCGGGCGCTCGGCACCGACGCCAGCCCGGCGTACGCGGTCCGCAGCCTGGAAGACTCACTGCGCCGGCTCGGCACCGATCACGTCGACCTGTACCAGCTGCACATCGCCGAGCTGCCGGTGCCCGCCGCGCTCGACCTGATCGACACCCTGGAGGGCCTCGTCGACCAGGGCAAGATCCGGGCGTACGGCTGGAGCACCGACAACCCCGCCTCGGCGGAGGCGTTCGCGGCCGCCGGCCGGCACTGCGCCGCGATCCAGCACGACGAGTCGGTGCTGCGCGACAACCCGGCGGTGCTGGCGGTCTGCGACAGCCACGACCTGGCCAGCCTCAACCGCGGTCCGCTGGCGATGGGACTGCTCACCGGGTCGACCCGGGCGGTCGGGCCGGACGACGTGCGCGGGCGCGCCCCGGAGTGGTTGGAGTGGTTCACCGACGGTCGGCCGACGCCACGCTGGGCGGCCCGGGTCGAGCAGGTCCGCGCGGCGCTCACGGCGGACGGGCGCACCCTCGCGCAGGGCGCGCTCGGCTGGCTGCTGGCGCGCAGCCCTCGTACCATCCCGATCCCCGGTCTGCGCACGGTGGCGCAGGCCGAGGAGAACCTGGCCACCCTGGCGCTCGGCCCGCTGAGCGCCGAGGCGTACGCCGAGGTGGAGGGACTGCTCGCCGACCTGCGCCCGGCCCACGCGGCCTGACCGCCGCGGTGGCCGGACGCCCCGGGCGTCGTCACCGGAAGTCGTCCGCGTGCTCCGCGGCCCACTGCCGGAACGTGCGCCCGGGGCGTCCGGTCACCTGCTCGACGTCCGGGGCGACCCAGCTGCTGCCGTCGGGGTAGCGCCCCATCTCCAGGAACCACTCGATCACCTCGGCCGGGTAGTGGTCCTTCCAGTGCTCGCGGGCCTGCTCCGGGCTCAGCTCGTCGAAGCGCACCGGGCGGCCGATCGCCTCGCCGATCATCCGGACGGCGTCGCGGCGGCGGACCGGCTCCGGCCCGGTGGGCTGGTAGACGCGGCCGGCGTGGCCGTCCTCGGTCAGCGCGGCCACGATGACCGCGGCGATGTCCGCCTCGTGGACCAACGCGCTGTTCCAGTCCCCGAACGGTGCCCGCACCACCCCCTCGGTGCGGATCCCGGCCGCCCAGTCGCGGGTGTTGGCCATGAACTCGCCCGGGAAGACGTGCGTCCACTCCAGGCCCGAGTTCTCGACGGCCCGGTGCAGGGGCCGGTGGGGTGCCTCGATCGGGTCGTCGTCCGCCCGACTCGGATCGTTGTGGCCGAGATGGGTGACCCGGCGGACGCCGGCCTGTCGGGCCAGCTCCAGGATCTCGGCGCCGGTGGTCAGCGGCCCGTACCCGTCCATCGCGACCAGGTGCATGCACGTCACGCCGCGCAGAGCCGCAACAAGCGTGTGGGGTCTGGCGAAGTCGCCCGCCACCACCTCCACCCCGGCGGGCAGCCCGGTGGCCGCCGGCGACGCGGGATCGCGGGTCAGCGCGCGTACGTCGTGGCCGGCGGCCACCAGTTGCCGGACCAGGCTGCCTCCGACCGTGCCGGTCGCTCCGGTCACCAGAATCGGCATGGTTCCTCCTCAGGGTCGCCCGTCGGCGGGCACGGCGAGCCAACCCCGCCACACGGGAGCGCTCTCGGATTGGCTCATGGTCGGTCAGATCGGTGCCGGAAGCAATTGCGAATAACGTATTCATGTTTGCTCTGACCTGCGGAAACGCGGTGACCCCGAATGCGCGCGGCACACTTTTTCGGCGGCTGGGACGCCCCTTGACCTGCGTTTTCCCTGCGGATCGGCGTGCTGGCACAGGTTTCTTGCCGGAACACCCCACCGTGGCCGGCCCAATGCATCCGTCAAGCGCGTTCTGGACGAAGATGGGGGTATGCGCATCCTTCTGGCCGGCGCGTCCGGCTTCCTCGGCACTCGGCTGGCCGAACGGCTCACGACGGACGGGCACCAGATCACCCGGCTCGTCCGCCGGCCCACCCGCGACCCCCGGGAGCGACGCTGGGACCCCGCCGCCGGGCAGCTCGACCCGGCCGTGGTCGCCGAGGCGGACGCGGTGGTCAACCTGGCCGGAGCGGGCGTCGGCGACAAGCGCTGGGACGACAACTACCGGCGGTTGATCAGGACCAGCCGGGTGGACAGCACCACCACGCTCGCGACCACCATCGCCGGGCTCCCGACCACGGACCGGCCCCGGGTGCTGCTCAACTCCTCGGCCGTGGGTTGGTACGGCAACACCGGCGACCGGGCCGTGGAGGAGGACGCGCCGGCCGGCGAGGGCTTCCTGGCCGACGTCTGCCGGGTGTGGGAGGCCGCGACCCGACCGGCCGAGGACGCCGGGGTACGCGTGGTGCGGTTGCGCACCGGCCTGCCGCTGCACCGCGACGGCGGGCTGCTCAAGCCGCAGTTGCTGCCGTTCAAGCTGGGCATCGCCGGGCGGTTGGGCAGCGGTCGGCAGTGGCTGCCGTGGATCTCGCTCGTCGACTGGCTGGACGCGACCCTCTTCCTGCTGGACCGCGACGACATCGCCGGCCCGGTCAACGTGGTCGGCCCGAACCCGGTGACGAACGCCGAGTTCACCCGCGAGCTGGCCCGGCAGCTGCACCGCCCGGCGATCATCCCGATCCCCGCGCTGGCCCTCAAGGTGGCCCTCGGCGGCTTCGCCCACGAGGCCCTCACCAGCACCAGGGTCCTACCCGCCGTCCTGACCCGCGCGGCCTTCCCGTACCAACACCCCACCCTCCCGACAGCCCTGCAAACGGCCCTGACCGACTAGGGCCTGTGTCAAAGCCCCTGGCCGGCCTGCGGCGGGCCCAGACGACGACCGGCCGCGTTGGAGATTGGTCCGGATACAACACCGGTATCCGGACCAATCTCCGCCTTGCCGGATCGCCGCCTGGACTCCGCCTCGGCTCGACCGAAGGCTTTGACACAGGCCCTAACCCCACCGGCCCCGCCCCGGGGGCCAGGGGGCAGGGGTGTTAGCAGCCGATTACCCAGTGGTTGGGGGCGGTTTGCTTGAGGGTGCTGGTGTAGAAGGTGTTGTAGAGGCCCATGCGTTGGTTGGAGCCGTTGGCGTAGGCGTAGCCGCCGGACTGGTAGGCCCGGCCCGCCGCCACGTGCGCGTAGTTGCTGGCCGTCACGCAGGTCGGGGGCGTGGTCGGGGTCGGGGTCGGGGCGGCCGTCTGGGTAGGGGTCGGGGTCGGGGTGGTGCCGCCGCCGTTCAGACCGAAGAAGAGCGCGTCACGGTACGTCGAGCAGATGGTGTCGAGGAGGTACGCCCCGGCGGTGCCGCACTGGTCGGCCCCGGAACCCGGGTCGACCGGAGTGCCGTGGCCCATGCCGGAGACCCGGTAGAGCCGTACCTCGTCGTTGCCGTACACCTCCAGGCTGGTGTTGGCGGGCAGGGACGAGGTGCTGGTCGGGGTCTGCGAGATGCCGCGCACGTTCGTCCACTGGTCGCGGGACTCGGTGCCGTTGAGCGGGGCGACCGTCGGGTCCGAGGTGCCGTGCCAGATGGCCACGCGGGGCCGCGGGCCGGTGTAGCCGGAGTACGCGCCCCGCACCAGGTCGCCCCAGGCGGCCGGGGTCCGGTCCGAGCCCGGGTTCATGCAGCTGAAGGCGTTGACCATGCTGGTGGCGCAGCGGTAGGGAATGCCCGCGATGATCGATCCGGCGGCGAAGACGTCCGGGTAGGTGGCGAGCATGACCGCGCTCATGGCACCGCCCGCGGACAGCCCGCTGACGAAGACCCGGGAGCCGTCCACCCCGAAGTTCGCCTTGGCGTGGTCGACCATCTGCTTGACGGACAGCGCCTCACCCTGGCCCCGGGCGGTGTCGCCGGCCTCGAAGAAGTTGAAGCAGGAGTTGGCGTTGTTGCCGGCGGGCTGCTGGGCGACGATCAGGGAGAACTTCCACTGGTCGGCGTACTTCTGCCAGCCGGAACCGGAGAAGTAGCCGGCGGCGGTCTGGGTGCAGCCGTGCAGCAGCACCACGGCCGGGGAGTTGGCCGGCAGGTTGTCCGGCCGGTAGGCGTACATGGCGAGGTTGCCCGGGTTGGAGCCGAACCCGGTCACCTGGGTGAGGGTGGCGGCCTGGGCGGGTGCGGCGATGGCGACCGCGCCGGCTGCGGCGAGGACGAGCCCGACGCCCGCGCCGATCAGCCGGGTGAGGATGGACGAGGAGCGGCGCACGGCGGCCTCCTGAGGCAGCGGACTGTGAACTGGGTCACGGTCGAATTGCCGTGACGTTACGACGATGTGTCGCCGCCCTGACATGGGGCGCGCTCACACATTCACGGCCGCCGAGGTGTACGCCGAACCGTCGACGCGTGGCCTCCCCAGCCTCACGCGACAACAACGGTCCCCTCCTCGCAGGTCTGACCGGCCTGTCCAGGTCCGGTTGGTAACGTCCGCTGCGTGCCGTCCTCCCCGTCGCTGGCCACCGGGCCCGCATCCGCGTCACCGCCGCGCGTCGTCCGGGACCGCCGGGCCGACCTGATCGTCGTGCTGGTGTCGCTCGCGCTCGCCGTCTGGGTGACCAGCGGGCTGTGGCGGGACCCGAACGTTCGCACCATCACCGTCAACTCCAGCGACCAGGCGCTCTTCGAGTGGCTGTTGGCCTTCGGCGGGCACGCGGTCACCCACGGGGACAACCCGCTCTTCACGTACCTGATCAACGTCCCGGACGGCGTGAACCTCGCGGTCAACACCTCGATCACGGTGTACGCGGTGGTCTTCGCCCCGCTGACGTACCTGATCGGGCCGCCGGCCACGTTCCTGGTGATCCTCACCCTGAACCTGCTGGCCACGGCACTGGCCTGGTACTGGCTGCTCTCCCGGCACCTGGTCGGCAGTCGGCTGGCCGCCGGGGTCGGCGGCCTGTTCGTCGCCTACTCCCCCGGCATGGTCTCGCACGCCAACGCCCACCTGAACTGGACCGCCGGCTGGCTGGTGCCGTTGCTGATCTGGCGGCTGTTCGCGCTGCGCCGAGCGGGGCACTGGCTGCGCGACGGAGTGATCCTCGGCGTGCTGGTCGCGGTGGCCTTCTCGATCGCCGCCGAGGGCCTCTTCTTCACCGCGCTGGCGCTCGGGGTGTTCGTCGCCGTCTGGGCGCTGCACCCGGTCAACCGGGCCGAGGCCCGCACCGCGCTGCCCACCTTCCTGCGCGGGCTCGGGGTGACCGCGGTGGTGGCCGGCGCGCTGCTGTCGTACCCGCTGTGGCTGCACTTCGCCGGGCCGCAACGGTTCCACGGCACCGGCTTCGACCCGGTGATCCACTCCGAGGACATCGCCGCGTTCGCCGCGTTCCCGCGGCGTTCGCTGGCCGGCGAGGCGGGGCTGGGCACCTCGTTGGCCCCGAACCCGACCGAGGAGAACTCGTTCTTCGGCGTTCCGCTGCTGGTGCTCACCGTGGTCTGCTTCGTCGCGCTCTGGCGGTGGGCCGACGCGGGCCGCCGGGCCACCCTCTGGGCGCTGGGCCTCCTCGCGCTGATCTTCGCGGTGCTCTCCTTCGGACCGGTCGCCAAGGTCGACGGGCGACGCACCGACCTGCCCATGCCGTTCGACCTGCTCGGGCACCTGCCGGTGGTGAACGCCGCGCTGCCGGCCCGGCTGGCGCTGGTGGTGGCGCCGGTGGTCGGGCTACTGCTCGCGTACGCGGTCGACCACCTGCGCGCCGCACCACCCCGGCACCGCTCCACGGAGTTGGCCTGGCTGATCGGGTTCGCGGTGGCCCTGGTGCCGCTGCTGCCCACCCCGCTGCTGACCGACGAGCGGGAGCCCATTCCACGGTTCATCACCTCGGGCACCTGGCGGGACTACGTCTCACCGGACGGGGTGCTCACCCCGGTGCCGTTGACCGTGGACATCTACCCGGACGGTCAACGCTGGCAGGCGTACGCGTTGGCGCACCGGCAGGGCGAGTTCGAGATCCCCGGCGGCTTCTTCCTCGGCCCCGGCGGGCCGGACGGGCGCGGCCGGATCGGCCCGGTACCCCGCACCCTGAGCGCGTTGATGGACCAGGCCGGCCGGACCGGGCTGGTGCCGATCGTCACCGACGGAACGATCCGGGAGGTCCAGTCGGACCTGCGGCACTGGCGGATCGAGACGGTGGTGCTCGCCGACCAGGTGCACGGCGCGAAGTTCGAGGTGGACGAGGAGGCGCTGCTTCGTACCGGCACCGCCCTGTTCGGCGAGCCACAGCGGGTCGACGACGTCTGGCTCTGGCGCATCCCGGCGGCGGACCGGTAGCCGCGCCGAAAACGACCGGGGCGTAGTGCGCGTCCGTCGCCGCCCGACCGACCCGGCGTCGGGGGCCCGAGTCGATGCGGCGGAGCCACCGGTGAGGCGGCTCACCAGGGACGATTGCCGACATCGGGACTAGGCTGGACGCCGTGACGACGACGATTCCCGGCCTGACGGCCGTCCGCGCCGGCCTGCTCGACTACCAGGCTGCCTGGGACGAGCAGCGGCGCCTGCACGAGGCGGTTGTCGCTGGCGAGCGCAGCGACACCGTGCTGCTGCTGGAGCACCCGAGCGTCTACACCGCGGGCAAGCGCACCGAGCCCTGGGACCGGCCCACGGACGGCACTCCGGTCGTCGACGTGGACCGCGGCGGCAAGATCACCTGGCACGGGCCGGGGCAGCTCGTCGGTTACCCGATCCTGCGGCTGCCCGACCCGGTGGACGTGGTCGCGTACGTCCGCCGGACCGAGGAGCTGCTCATCGACGTGTGCGCCGAGTTCGGGCTCACCGCCGGCCGGGTCGAGGGGCGCAGCGGCGTCTGGGTGCCCGAGGACGACCGGGGGCCGGCCCGCAAGGTGGCCGCCATCGGCATCCGGGTCGCCCGGGGCGTCACCCTGCACGGCTTCTCGATCAACTGCGACTGCGACCTGACCTCCTTCGACCGGATCGTGCCGTGCGGCATCCGGGATGCCGGCGTCACCTCGCTCACCGCCGAGCTGGGCCGCCCGATCACCGTCGCCGACGTGCTCCCGGTGGTCGAGCGCCGGCTGTCCACCCTCGTCGCGGTCTGACTGCGGCACCGGCCGACGCGCACCCCATCTCCGCCCACGGCTAGCGTCTGTTTCATCGGGCGGTCGAGCCGAGGCCGAGTCCCGGCCAGCCGCAGGCCGGCCGAGATCTGGGACGGAAAATGACGGACGCGGTACGACCGCCGGCCGGTACCGCGGTCACGGCCCTCGAATGCATTCGATGCGGTACCCACCATCCGGTCGGCGACTACTCGCTCGGTTGCCCCTCCTGCGCGGCCGCCGGCCACGGCTCGAACCTGTTCTGCCGTTACCCGGCCGAGGCGGTACGCCAGGACCAACTGGTGCCGTACCCGGTCGTTCCGGATCTGGGCCAGGGGCGCACGCCGCTGTTCGGGCTGCCCTGGCTCGGCGGGGTGCTCGTCAAGAACGAGGCGGCGAATCCGACCGGATCCCACAAGGACCGGTTCGCGGCGATGGCGGTGACCCACGCGAAGGCCTCGGGCTACGAGCGCGTCGTCGTCGGATCGTCAGGTAACGCGGGGCTGGCCACGGCCGCTTTCGCCGCCGCCGCCGGCCTCCGGGCCGTGGTGGCCGGCTTCACCTGGCTGCCCGAATCGTTCGCGGAGCCGCTGCGCAGGCTCGGCGCGGAGCTGCACACCTTCGACACCGACGAGGAACGCATCCGGTACGTCAAGGAGGCAGCCGACCGTCACGACACGTTGGCCGTCTCCAACGTCGCCGACATCGTCATCGGAAGTAGCTGCTTCGGGATCGAGGGCTACAAGGCCATCGCCTGGGAGATCGCAGCCGCCGTTCCTGCCGGGGTGGACCACGTCGTGATCCCGTCGAGCCGTGGCGATCTGGCCTGGGGCATCCACCTCGGGTTCGCCCAGTGGTCCGCCCTGACAGGCGGCCACCTGCCACGCCTTCATCTGGTCGAACCTTTTCCCAGGTTGTCCGCCGTGCTTGCCGGCCGGGACATCGCCGCACGCTTCTCCGACAGCGCCGGAAGCCTCCACTCGATCGCCGGGGACAGCACGACCGTCCAAGCTCAGGCCGCGGTGACCCGTAGTGCGGGCAGCGTCGTGGTCGTGCGGGAGGACGTGGCAACCAGTTGGTACGAGCGGGCGAGCCGACACGGGCACACCTGGGAGATCAGCAGTTGCACAGTGTTGGCTGCCTACGACGTCCTACGGCGACGCAACGTCATTCCGGCCGGTGAGCGGGCAGTCCTGATCACCACCTCCCACCTGTTCAAGGGGCTGTGACGCCGCACGGGCCGACGTCGTACGACATCGGCCCGTGCGTCCAGTTACGGGGTCAGCCGGTGCAGGTCCCGCGGGAACGCGGTGACCTCCCGGATGTTCGCCGCGCCGACCAGGCGGGCCACGAACCGTTCCAGCCCGATGGCGAAGCCGCCGTGTGGCGGCATGCCGTGCCGGAACGCGTCGAGATAACCGGCGTACGGCTCGACCGGCTCGCCCCGGGCCGCCAGTGCGGCCAGGTAGTCGGCGTGCCGATGCAGCCGCTGCCCGCCGGTGACCAGCTCCAGACCACGAAAGAGCAGGTCAAAACCGTTCGAGTACGCGGGCCGCGCCGGGTCCGGGTGGGTGTAGAACGGCCGCTTCGCCATCGGGTAGCCGGTGACGAAGAGGAAGTCGGAGCCGTGTTCGCGGCGGGCCCACTCGCTCAGCGCCCGTTCGTGGGCGGGTGCGAGGTCCGGCTCGTCGGCGGGTGCCCCGGCGATCGTCAGCGCCTCGGTGAAGTGCACCGCCGGGATCTCCGCCGGCACCCGCGGCGGTGTGACGCCGAGCGTGGCCAGGGCGCCGCCGGCCCGCTCGCCGACGGTGCCCAGCATCCCGGCCACCGTGTCCCGCAGCACCCGCATCACGTCCCGGTGGTCGGTGACGAAGCCCAACTCGGCGTCGAGCGACGTGTACTGCGCGAGGTGCCGGACGGTGTCGTGCGGCTCGGCCCGGAAGACCGGGCCCACCTCGTAGACGCGTTCGAAGACGCCGACCATCAACTGCTTGTAGAACTGCGGCGACTGGGCCAGGTACGCGGGGCCGCCGAACCAGTCCAGGGCGAACACGTTCGCCCCGCTCTCGGTGCTGGAGCTGACCACCTTCGGGGTGTGGATCTCCACGAAGTCGTGGGCGTCGAGGGCGGCCCGGAACCCGGCGACGGCTGCCGCCGAGATCCGCAGCGCGGCCGACCGGGTCGGGTGGCGCAGGGCGGTCGGCGCGTTGTCGAGTTGGGTGGGCAGGCTCGCGGTGAGTGTCGGCCGGTACAGGTCGAACGGGGGCGGCACGGCGGGCGGCCCGAGCAGACGTACCGTCGGGTCGGTCAGCTCGACCCCGGCGGGCGCCGTGCCGTTCGCGGTGGCCGTCGCGGTGACCTCGACGACCGTCTCCTCGGGAAGTTTCTCCAGCTCGGCGCGGACGGCCGGGTCGGTCACGACCACCTGGGCCAGGCCGGCGGCGTCCCGCACGATCAGGAAGGCCACCGACTTGAGCAGTCGGCGGCGGTGCACCCAGCCGGCGATCCGCACGGTCGTGCCGATCTGGGCGGGCAGGTGGTGGGACAGGGTTCGTCGCAAGGCGGGCTCCTCGGTCGATCGCCATGCTTTCGCCGCCCCGGGGCGGCGAAAGCGTCGCATCAGCCCCAGGGAGGTGTGGGCGAGCGGGATCCTCGCGGTGCCACCACACCTTCACCCCCGCCGCAGCGGGGGCCTCGTTCGTCGCCTGATGACCGGGGCCAGCCGGGCGGGCTCTACTGGGCACGGGTGAGGAGTGCCGTTCTTCCCGCAGCTCAGGAGGGTCTTCACGCACCGGCGCCAGACCGCCTCTCAGCACCGGCGGCTCTCTGCACTGGCGGGTCGGGGCGCTACTCGGCTCCGTCGTCGCTGTTGGCGGTGACCGTAGCACCGGATCCCGACGCGTGTGACGCCCTTTTTCGACCAGCCGGTGTCCGGCGTCACAACGTTTGGAGCGTGACGCCGGTCGCCTGGCGTACATAGACACCTGCCGTCCGGCGTAGGCTCGTTTTCGTGACGATCGAGCACTCCGCGCCGATGACCGGCCAGGCAGCGCGCACCGCAACGGCGGCCCCCGAGGGGCGGCGCCTGCTGCGCATCGAGGCGCGCAACGCCGAGACGCCGATCGAGCGCAAACCTCCGTGGATCAAGGTCAAGGCCAAGATGGGTCCGGAGTACACCCAGTTGCGCGGGCTCGTCTCGCGCGAGGGGCTGCACACCGTCTGCCAGGAGGCCGGCTGCCCCAACATCTACGAGTGTTGGGAGGACCGGGAGGCCACCTTCCTCATCGGTGGCGACCAGTGCACCCGGCGCTGCGACTTCTGCCAGATCGACACCGGCAAGCCGGCCGAGTTCGACGCCGACGAGCCACGCCGCGTGGCCGAGTCGGTGGTCGCGATGGGGCTGCGCTACGCCACCATCACCGGCGTCGCCCGTGACGACCTGCCCGACGGCGGCGCCTGGCTGTACGCCGAGACCGTCCGGCAGATCCACGCCCTGCAGCCCGGCTGCGGCGTCGAGCTGCTCATCCCGGACTTCAACGCCGTGCCCGCGCAGTTGGCCGAGGTCTTCGGCTCCCGCCCCGAGGTGCTGGCCCACAACGTGGAGACGGTGCCGCGCATCTTCAAGCGCATCCGGCCGGCGTTCCGCTACGACCGTTCCCTGGACGTGATCCGGCAGGCCCGCGCCGACGGCCTGGTCACCAAGAGCAACCTCATCCTGGGCATGGGCGAGGAACGCGCCGAGATCTCCCAGGCCCTGCGCGACCTGCACGAGGCCGGCTGCGAGCTGATCACCATCACGCAGTACCTGCGCCCCACCCCCCGACACCACCCGGTGACCCGCTGGGTCAAGCCGGAGGAGTTCGTGGAACTGCGCGAGGAGGCCGAGGAGATCGGCTTCGCCGGGGTGATGAGCGGGCCGCTGGTGCGCTCGTCGTACCGGGCGGGTCGGCTCTACAAGCAGGCGCTCGACGCCCGCGCCGCGACTCCGGTCGTCACCGCGGGCTGAGCCGGTCCGATCCCCGGACCATCCCGGCTGGTGCCAGACATGGGGGCGGGGCAGCCCTTCCGGCCGCCCCGCCCCCATCAGCGTTTACTTCTCGGTCCCGACATACGGTTGGTATTGACGAACTCGGGCTTTGCGGGCGAACGGCTTCAGCCCTCGCCGGGTGCGAACCGTAATGGTCTGCTCGGGGACCTCGATGCGAGCCAGAGCCCGAACCGGAACCCCGTCTCGCACATAGACGGTTTCCGTCACCCTGCCGTCGATAATCGCATCCACCACCTCTCGGCACGCTTCCCGCAGCTCATCCGGCGACTCGCCGTGAAAATCGAGAACCGACATCTCACCGAACTCGATCGTCATCTCGTCGTCGTCCTGCAAGAAGACCGAGAAGCGACAGGATGCATCGTCCGTGGGGACGACGTCCACCACTGTCTTCGCCCCTTCACCGAGCAGGCGAACATCGGCCGATCCCGCGACAGCGGTACCGGCATGCTCAGCAAGATCCTCCAAGAATTCCCGCCCCATTATCACCAGCTCCTAGGATAGATCGTAGTGGAACCTCGGCACCATCCGCTGCCACCTGGTCTTAGGTTTGGCGTAACCACCGTGAATTGAAAACACATTCTTCTGCCTGTTGTTGTTCCAGCTCCAACCGATGCGAACGACCTTCCACCGGTTGAGAATCCCCTGCCGGCCGTGGACGCTCTTCCTGCCGAACAGGAAGGCGTTCGCTTTGAGGGCGAACCGAGCAGCCTGCTTCATCTGCCAGTTGGAAAATTTGTTGAAGGACCTGCCCAACCCACGAGCGGCCGCTCCGATACTTCTCGCGCACCAATCCCTCCACTTGCAGAGCTTTCGGATGCGTTTGCCGTCTAGGTCCTCGCGGTTTGCTGGGTCGGCGCATGCGTAGTCATAGCTGTTGCAGCTACCGCCATAGACGGGATCGACCTGGAGGAACCGGCCGGTGCTCGGATTGTAGAGACGAACGCCCATCAGGATGATGCCTGACGGGGTATCCGCCGCTCGCTGCTTGGAGCCGAGCCACCCGTACCGTTGCGACCCGACGTTCTGTGGATCGCGCGGTGTGCCGTACTCGTCGGCCTCGCTGGTGCTCGACAGGCCCTCGTCGCCACCCTGGATCGCCGCGACCAGGTCCCCATGCAGGTTGGTGATCTGCCAGTCGACCTCAGCGCTGCCACTGTCGAAGATGCCGGCCATCGCCGACAAACCCGACACCGGTCGGGTGAACCGGCCCGCCGTCTCCTGCGTCCACGACGGGCTGTCCTCATCTCCGTCGTAGTGGTGCAGCGTCTGCACGGCGACACCGCTGGCGTTGTCGGTCCACGAACGAACTCGCTCACCGGTCACGTCCAGGACGTAATCCGTCGTCCGCCCGCCCTGGGTGATCGTGTCCACCAGGTCCGTCGAGTGGTATGCGATGGTCACGTTCCCGCCCGACGCCATGGCAGTGTCGATAGCGGGTACCGTCGTCGTGCGGCCGAGGGCGTCGTAAACGTAACCGGCGCTGTTCACCCGGTCGGCCGTGTCGTACGTCCAGGTCCGCGACGACGCCGCAGTCGATGTTTGGCACACACCGTCCGTACCCGGGCCGTAGGTGTTGGCCGAGATGCGGTTCGACGAGGCGCTGAACCCGTACGACCGGGTGATGCACTGCCCCCCGATGGTGTCCTGGACCGAGGTGAGGCGGCCAACCTGGTCGTAGCTGTAGTTTTGCTCCGACAGGCTGGACGATCGCTTCCGCCACTGGCCGTGCGCCGACTCCACCAACGACTCGGTGTAGAGGGTGCAGTCGGTGGCCGCGCAGCCCGGCTTGGTGTAGGTCAGCGCAACCGGGGTGCCGGTCTCGTCGGTCTCCGTGGTGACCTTTACGCCGTTCGGCCAGGTCTCCGATGTCAGACTTCCGTCGACGTCGTAGCTGCCGGTGAAGGTGCCAGCCTGGGTGTCGTTGACCGAGGTCAACAGGCCCCGGCGCTCGGCACCACCGTCGTAGGTGTGGGTCCGGGTGGCCTTGCCGTCATTGCTGGTCGCCACCCGGCCGAGGAGATCAAAGGTGGTGGTGGAGGTGATGCCGTCGGCGTCGGTGTAGGACGTCTGCCGGCCCAGGCCGTCGTAGCCCTTGCTCACCTGCACCGTCGCCAAGCCGCCGATAATCGACTGAACGTGCAGCACCCGGCCGGTCGCCGCCTCGTAGACGTTGCGACTGATCGGCAACGCGGTGCCCAGCCCTGGCGCCGCCATGCTGGTCTCGTACGCCCGTCCCGCGCTGTCGTACGTCGTGGTGGTTGTGCGTAGCGTCCCTGCGCTGGTCTTCTCCGTGACCACCCGGGGCTGGTTGCGCATATCGTAGGTGGTCACCGTGACGGGCAGCTCCGGCCCGCTGGCGGCCTGCCCGCCCGGCTGCACCCGGCACGGCAGGTTTGCCCATTCCGGCCGCAGATCGCACTCGGCGTAACCGGAACCGGAGGTGGCCCGGTAATAGATCGTTTGCCGGGTGGCCGGAGTGGTGGTGCTGGTGCCGCCGGCGGGGGCGGTGGTGGAAGTAACCAGTCCGGTGACCGGGTCGTACGCCGTGCGGGTGGTCTGGGCGAGACCGCTCGGATCCACTGTGACCACCGTCGGCTGGCGCAGACCCCAGTCGTAGGCCGTGGTGGTGGTCCGGACGTCGTGGTCGCTCTCCACGCCGCCGGCGTTGTAGATGCGGACGCCGGTCTCCTGCTTGGTGACCAGGTTGTAGGGTCCGCCGGTGGTCGGCGCACCCTCGTCGTAGGTTTTCCTGATGTGCTGGCGTCCACGCACCGTGACGCCGTCGGGCAGCGTGACGTCGTGCTCCGGCTCCTGAGTGCTGATCAGCCGCTGACCGTCGGAGGAGTATGTGTTCAGCGTGGAGCGGGTGCGGGCGAGCAAGCTCTCCGCCGCCGCGTCGTCGGTCACACTCACCGCCAGTGCCCGTGCCCGGTTGCCGGCGGTCAGGGTTCGCACCGTGTTGCCCCACTGGTCGTACCAGGTGGCGCCGAGGTGCCCGCCCGGCGTCGCGGTGTTCACCTCGCGCGCGTTCGCGTCGAGGTAGGTGACCGTGGCCCGCTCGTAGGACGACGGCAGTGTGCCGGCGGCCGGGTCACCGGTCGGCACCTGGTTGGCCGGGAAGACCGCTGTGGCATCAGTTGGCGCCTCGGCCTGTGACCACCGGCTGGTCTGCGCCGGTGACAGGTCGTACGGCGCGCCGGTGCCCGCCACCGGAACCTTGTAGACGACAGTCTGCGTGGCGGTGCCGGCGGTCAACGCCGACCGGGTCATCTTGTGCAGCCGGCCCGCCCCCGGGTCCCCGGGCAGGGTGGTATAGCTGAGCTGCCACGGCTCCTCGGCGACCGGCTTGATGACGCTGAGAATGCCGCCGGCGGTGTAGTCGTAGGTCTCCCGCAGCTGCCGCATGGTGCCGGCGTCGTTCCAGTCGAGCCGCGGATCCCACACCGCCCGTAGCCGGCCTGCATTGTCGTACGCGTACCGAGCCATCGGAACAGTCCGCATCGCCGGCGTGGCCAGGTCGGGATCCCAGGCGGTGAAGGAGATCTCCTTCACCCGGCCGGTGTGGTCGCCCCAGGCCGACTCGGCGGTGCCGGTCGCCGTCGTCGTCGTGGCGTAGGTGAACGTCAGCGCCCGGCATCCGCGGGTCAGCGTCGTGCAGTTGACCCCATCTTGGACCGGAGCCAGCATCCGGGTCGGCCGGACGATCTCCTTGCCGTCGACGGTGGCCTTCTCCCAGCCCAACGTCGTGGTCTGGTTGCTGCCCGGCACGGTCACCGAGGTCGGGAAGTACTTGCCCGCAGCAGTCCCGGTGACCCGGGTGAATAGCACCGTGTTGCCGTCCTCGTCCGTCATCGCGTACGAGTCGCCGGTGGCGTTGTAGGTCAGCTTGAGGAACTCCACCCCGACTTCGGGATCGAAGACGGTGGCAGTGCGTTTGGTGAAGCCGATCGTGTCACCCTCCGGTAGACCGACCTGCACCAGTGAGCCATACACGGTCAGTGACGTGTAGGGCGACTCTGCCTCCTCAACCACGGTGCCCGACACCCAGCCAGGCCCGAACATGTTCGCCGCATCCGTCGCGCCCGCTCGCCGGGTGTTGTACGAGCGGGTGACTGTCAGGTCGCTGCCGAACGAGTCGACGGAGACGTCGGTGTCGGACACCGTGTAGTTGCCGGTGACGAGGTTGACCGAGCCGGGCCCGATCTCCTCGGCCGCCGCCGACGCCTGGTCCCGGTCGAAACTGATCTTCACCGCACTGGAGGTGCCCTCGGTGCCACCGGTGAAGGTGCCTCGCAGTTGGAGCGGACCACTGCGGGGGATGGACTCCGCGTCGGCTGCCGCGAGGGTGGCCTCGACGTTCCAGTTGAGCTTGGGGAAGTTGCCTCCGCCGCTGGTTGGCAGCGGCCAGGTCACCGCGCCGCCGCCCGCAGCGACGCTGGCGTGCCCAGCCGGGATGTCCACCCACGCATCGGCGTCGCCGCGCCGCCACTGGTACGTGACACCGGCGGCGGCCGCTTGGCCCACGCCAGTGATGGCCACCTTCGCCGCGGTGATGTCACCCTCCTTGGGCGAGGTCACCGCGCCAGAGCCGACGTTGAAGGTGTACGCCTGGATCGCCGACTGGTTGCCGGCACGGTCACGCGAGCGCACGTACAGCGTCTGCGGCCCGTCAGCGGTCGGGGTGATCGAGGCGGTGGCGGTGGCGCCGAGACTGGCCGCGTTGACGGTCTGGTTGGGCGGGTTGACGTTGAGGCCGTACTCGTAGGCAGACACGTCGCTTACGCCCGATGGGCCGAAGGTGAAGGTGCCGGCGGTGCCGGCCGCTCCGGCCCACTGGCCCGCGGGGTATGCCGTGGAGGAGACCGCCGGCACCGCCGACGGCGCGGTAGTGTCGATGATCATCGAGCACAGGCCCGTCCATGGCCCGTTCGCGATACCGTCGTTGCCGCGGACCCGCCACGAGTAGGTGCTGCCCTCGGTGAAGGTGCCGGTCGGCACTGTGGTGGCGAGCCAGGAACCCGAGGAACCGGGGCCGACTGTCGTGCCACCGATCCGCGTGCCGCTGGCGGTCAGCCACTCGAACTCGGCCCGCACCTGCGAGCCCTCCGCGTCGTTGACCTGCGCCCGCAATTGGGGCGTCTTCGAGTTGATGTACGGGGCGCCGGAGCCGGTGGCGCAGGGCGTCGACGGGACGGTTGTTCGTGCCGTGACCGTCGCGTACGACTGATAGGTCAACTCCAGCTTCGGCATGTGCGAGCCGGCGTTGTAGTTGGCCGAGGTGAACCGCTTCCACGCCTTCGCGTCGGTTTCGGACGCGGTCAACGCCAGACCCTCGTTCAGACCTCCGGCGGCCCACTCGTTGAACGTCGTCGTGGGGAGGGTCACCGTGTGCCACTTGCCGGTGCTCCGGTTCGCCGACGTGTTCGTACACGCCGGGTAGTTGTCGGCGATCGTGTAGGACGCAATCGCCGAACTGAGCGTCGGACCAGGCCACACCCCGCTGGACAGGTTCGCCACCGTCCACGCCTGAGTCACCTTGTGCACGTTGAACGGCAAGTGGGTGGTGCAGTCCCACGACCAGGTGTGGAACAACTTCAACTTCGACGCCGTGATCTGCTTGCCCAGGAGGCCGTCGCTGTTGAAATTGTCGAAGTGGATGAACGAACGCGCGTCGCCGTCGTTGTCCGTCCCGGCAGCCAGCGAGTGACCGTTCTGCGAGGCCGCGTCCGTTCCCGCGTCGCTGTCCGCGGTCACGTCGCCGGTCGTCAGCGTCGTGATCGTCGGGTCCACCCGCACCGGCCACACCCGCGCCGGATCTCGCAACCATGCGGCGTCCGCTGTCACCCGCAACGCCGTACCCTTCCCGGTTTTCACCAGCTTGTAGTCGACCGCGGCCGACGACACCGGCTCACCGGTCGGCAACTTCACCCGGGAGTCCTGCATCGAGCCGTGCGGGATCCACGCCACCGCCTTTCCGGCGGTGTCCAGCAGCGCGACGGAACCGTCCTTCTCCATCCGTGGCGTGAGCCCGTCGAGCTGGAGCGGGAACAGCCACGAGTTGCCCGCCTGTGGTGACCGGAGGATCACCGTCTCCTTCAGCTCCGCGCCGGACGCGACAAGTTCCACGTCCGTGTGCGGCAACAGGTCCCGGTACAGGGCTGTCGAGCCGTCCAGCACCGGGGCGACGCTCGCCGCGCCCTCGAGGCTGTAACCGAACGTGCGACCAGGACGCACGGTCACGGACGCCAACGGCTGCGACCGACCCCGGCTCGACACCGCCGGCCCGGCAAGGGACACCTGCAACCGGCTCGCCGCCATCTGCAAACGGCCATCGCCCCGCGCGACGAGCTTCGTGTCGATCGGTCGCCAGGAGCCGTCCGAATCCCGGAACCGCACCGGGGCGGAATCCATCGACGCCTCGATCTCACCGCTGGGCAGCGCCCAATGCTCCGCCGTCTCCGACGTCCGGTTGGTGATCTTCACCTTCTTGCCCGTGACCCGCGCTGTCACCAACGCGGCTGCCTCATCAGGCCGCTCCAGCACCTGAGGGCTCGGCGCTGACCGCTGAACGGGCGCCTGCGGCGCCGCAGCAGCCGGCTCCGGCCCCACCCATTCCGCCATCGTCGCGGCCAGCACCACCGACATCCCCACCGCAACCACGCGCCCCCACCGACCACGGGACACGCGGAAGAAACGCGACGGAGCACCCCACACGCGTCTACCTGACTCCACTGCTTCCTCCCCGAAAGATTAGTAGCGATCAGGTAACCGCGAGTCAGATTCATGGTCATCAACTGACTCGATTGATCATCTGGCCGACCAGGGGTTGCGGTGGGGGGCGCGATCTGACATTGCGCCGGCACGTTGAGGCTTGACGGCCCGACGGATGCAGCGCTCTTTCCAGGCGCATCAGCCTCGGGTTCGCTACGACCGCTCGCGCCGCCGCGCGGCCGTTCGGCGTCCGGATGTCATGATCGTGCAATGACCCTCGGCGTACGCCAGCAGCCGCGTGGCGCGGGCTCCCCGCATGGTGGTCACTGGACCTGCAACCGGCTCACCTTCGCCACGGCGGAGCAGGTGGTCTGCGTGGTCGTCGACGACGCCCTGCGTCTCGGCTTCGGCCGCTACCCCGCGTACCGCCGGGAGGTCGACGGCGCGGCGGCGCCCGTCTGGGTCGCACCGACCGGCTCGCCGTTGGCGCACACGCTCGACGAGTGGCTGCGCGCCACCCCGGGCGGCCTGGACCTCGTCACGATCGACGGCTGGCGGATCTACCTGCCGTCGGCCTGACGACGCACCCGGCCCGCACCGGCGAGCGACGTCAGGTACCCGGTCGGCCGGCACCCGGACGCGGATCAACGGGGCGGGCGGCGACCACTAGACTCTGCGGCATGGCAAAGCCCCAGGAGAAGGTCTCGTTCGGCCAGCGGCTGAAGCAGATCGGGATGGTGTTCAAGTTCACCGCCAAGCAGGACCGGTGGTTCGCGCCGTTGGTCGCCGCCGCGGTGCTCATCCCGCTCGCCCTCACCGTGGTCGCGGTCATCCTCTGGAGCTGGATCTGGCTGCCGATCGGCATCCTGTTCGTCCTGCTCGCGGTGCTGATCGTGCTCAACCTCCGATCCAACAAGGCGATGATGAACGCCGCCGAGGGGCAGCCCGGCGCGGCGGCGCAGATCATGGAGAACATGCGCGGCGACTGGCGGGTGACCCCGGCGGTCAGCTCGACCACCCAGATGGACATGGTCCACCTGGTGATCGGCCGCCCGGGCGTGATCCTGCTGGCCGAGGGCAACCCGCAGCGGGTGCGTGGCCTGCTCGGGCAGGAGAAGCGGCGGCTGTCGAAGGTGATCGGCTCCGCACCCCTGCACGACTACGTGATCGGGCAGGACGAGGGCGAGCTGCCGATCCGCAAACTCCGCACGACTCTGCTGCGCCTGCCCCGCGCGCTCTCCGGCAAGGACGTCAACTCGCTGGACAAGCGACTCAAGGCGCTCACCGCCCGTCCGCAGATGCCCAAGGGCGCAATCCCGAAGAACATGCGGCCGCCAGGCGCCTTCCGCCAGTCGCGGGGCCGCTGATCCCCCAGGTGTACGCGTGAAAGAGCCGGACCCACACGGGTCCGGCTCTTTCCCGTCCGCACCCCGCACCCCGCACAACTTCGGGGATGTTGCTGCCTCAGACGCGCCGGAGGCAGCAACATCCCCGAAGTTGTGAGGATCTTGCCCGAATGCGGACGCGCGGGCCGCCGGACGGCGGCCCTGGACCCCGTCGCCTGTCAAGATCGTGCTCGATCCTGGATCCAGTGGCCTCAAGATGCTGGGACACCACTACATCATGGTTCGAGCGCGATCTTGGGCGGGCGGGCTGGGCGGGGGCGGAGGGGCCGAGGGCGGGGGCGGAGGGGCCGAGGGCGGGCGGGGCCGGGGCGGGGCGGCGGGCCGGGCTCAGCCTCGGGGGGCGTCGACGATGACCGAGTCGGCGAGTCGGTCGTGCAGGCCACGGCGGCGCTCATCCATGATCAGCGCAGGGACGACGAGCGCCAGCAGCAGGCCGCGGATCAGCCCCCGGAGCACGCCGATCCGGCCGCCGTTGCGCCAGCTCACGCAGCGGATCTTCGTGACGTACATGCCCGGTGTCTGGGCGAACAGGCCGAGGAAGACGCCGTACACCAGCACCAGCACCAGCACCGGCGCCCAGCCGTCGCGTACCGGGTCGGCGAAGAAGTTGGACACCAGCAGGCAGAGCACCCAGTCGATGATCAGCGCACCGAACCGCTTGCCGAGGCTCGGCGGGGTGAAGCTGGGGTCGGTGGCCGGCGCTGCCGGGGCGTGCGGATTGGTCACAGCGGTCAAGGGTATCCGCGTCGGCACGACGGCTTGCCGGGGCCGCCACCACGGTGTGCTGATTCGGGCCAAAGGCATCAGATGTCACTACACTGGCACAGTCGGTACGGCGCTCGTGGCGGGCCGGAGGCGTGGACGGGAGCGTCACCCACGTTCCGCGAGGGACGTAACACGGCAGAAACAACGGAGACACGGCCGGGCAACCCCCCGGCCCTAGCGTCGCCAGAAGCCTAGCCACCCCGTGGACGTGCCAGGAGGATGTGTGTTCGCCAATCCCGAGGAACTGCTGCGATACCTCAAGAACGAGGACGTGAAGTTCGTCGACGTTCGTTTCTGTGACCTGCCCGGCGTGATGCAACACTTCAACCTGCCGGTCGAGTCCGTCAACGACGATCTCTTCACCGACGGCCTCGCGTTCGACGGTTCGTCGATCCGCGGTTTCCAGGCGATCCACGAGTCGGACATGCTCCTGCTCCCGGACGTCGCCACCGCGTTCATCGACCCGTTCCGCGCACAAAAGACTCTCGCGCTCAACTTCTTCATCCACGACCCGTTCACCCGCGAGGCCTACAGCCGCGACCCGCGCAACGTCGCGAAGAAGGCCGAGGCGTACCTGGCGGCGAGCGGCATCGCCGACACCGCCTACTTCGGCGCCGAGGCGGAGTTCTACATCTTCGACTCGATCCGCCACGAGACCTCGGCGCACCAGTCGTTCTACTACATCGACTCGATCGAGGGCGCCTGGAACACCGGCCGCGAAGAGTCGGGCGGCAACCTCGGTTACAAGACCGCGTACAAGGGCGGCTACTTCCCGGTGCCGCCGGTCGACCACTACGCCGACCTGCGTGACTCGATCGTGCGTCGTCTGGTCGACACCGGTTTCAACGTGGAGCGCTCGCACCACGAGGTGGGCACCGCCGGCCAGTCCGAGATCAACTACCGGTTCTCCACCCTGCTGCACGCCGGTGACCAGCTCCAGCTCTTCAAGTACATCGTGAAGAACGAGGCCTGGGCCAACGGCAAGACCGCGACCTTCATGCCCAAGCCGCTCTTCGGTGACAACGGCTCCGGCATGCACACCCACCAGAGCCTCTGGCTCAACGGTGAGCCGCTGTTCTACGACGAGACCGGCTACGCCGGCCTGTCCGACATGGCCCGCTGGTACATCGGTGGTCTGCTGCACCACGCGCCGTCGCTGCTGGCCTTCACCAACCCGACGGTCAACTCGTACCGCCGCCTGGTGCCGGGCTACGAGGCGCCGGTCAACCTGGTCTACTCGCAGCGCAACCGCTCCGCCTGCACCCGCATCCCGGTGACCGGCAGCAACGCCAAGGCCAAGCGCGTCGAGTTCCGCGTTCCGGACCCGTCGGCAAACGTCTACCTGGCCTTCTCGGCCATGATGATGGCCGGCCTGGACGGCATCAAGAGCAAGATGGAGCCGCCGACGCCGATCGACAAGGACCTCTACGACCTCCCGCCGGAGGAGTGGGGCGACGTCAAGCAGGTGCCGGGCTCGCTGCCGGCCGTGCTCGACTCGCTGGAGGCCGACCACGACTACCTGCTCGACGGCGGCGTCTTCACCCCGGACCTGATCTCCACCTGGGTGGACTGGAAGCGCGCCAACGAGGTCGACCCGGTGCGCCTGCGCCCGACCCCGCACGAGTTCGCCATGTACTACGACTGCTGAGCAGTCACTGCACGACCGACTGCTGAGCAGTCACTGCACCACCGGCCGGGGGGGGGGGGGGGGGGGGGGGGGGGGGGGGGGGGGGGCGGCGCGGGGGGGGCGGGGGGGGGCCGGGGGGCGCCCCCCCCGCCCCAGGCGCGCGGCGCGGG
>NZ_JBICUF010000009.1:0-36400 GCF_043198035.1 Micromonospora sp. NPDC048898 | reverse complement strand
GCGCGCGCGGCCCCCCCCCCCCCCCCGCCCGCCCCCCGCCCCCCCCCCCCCCCCCCCCCCCCCCCCCCCCCCCCCCCCCCCCCCCCCCCCCCGGCCGCCTTATAACGCCTTCCGATATACCTTCGCGTCCGATACATTGCAGCGATGGACACACCGCTGCGTGAACCCACCTTCCTGATCCTCACCGCGCTCGCCGCCGAACCGATGCACGGCTACGGGCTGATCGGCGAGGTCGCCGCCCTCTCCGACAACCGCGTGTCGCTGCGCCCCGGGACGCTCTACGGGGCACTGGACCGGCTTGTCGACGCCGGCCTCGTCGAGGTCGACCGGGAGGAGGTGGTGGATGGCCGGCTGCGCCGCTACTACCGGCTCTCCCCCACCGGCGACGCCACCCTGACCGCCGAGACCGAGCGGCTACGTCGCAACGTCGAGGCCGCCACCACCCGGCTCGCCGAGCGGGCTCGCACCGCCCGACCGATCACCCCGCGCGTGGCCGGAGGGCTGGCATGACCGAGCTTGAGCGTCGCTACCTGCGGCTGCTGCGCGCCTACCCCGTCGACTACCGGCGCTCCCGGGGCGCCGAGATCGTCGGGACGTACCTCGAACTGGCCGACCCGGGCCGGCGCTGGCCCTCGCCCGCGGACGCCGCGGACGTCGTGCGCGCCGGCCTGCGCCAGCGGGTGCGCGCCACCGGCGCGGCCGGCTTCCTGCCGGGTGTACGCCTCGCGGCCGCTCTGGCCCTGCTCACCGCCACCGCGCTGGCCGGGGTCTGGATGGTGCTCGAACTACGCCCCGCACCGACCGCCGGCTTCGGCGCGCCGACCCTCGGGCCGTTCATCTCGCTCGGCATCGGGGCGTGGACCGCCTGGGGGCTGGCCGCGCTGGTGCATGCCCTGGCACCCGGTCGGTGGGCCCGACGCGCCGTCGCGTTCGCGGTGCTCCTCACTGCCGCGCTCGTCCCGGTCGCCGCACTGACCGGTCTGCCGCGCCCACCGCTGTTCGTGCTGCTACCCCAACTCGGGTTGGGCCTGGTCGCGCTCGGCGCGGCCGACGGGCTGCCGGCGTCGCTGCGGGCGGCCCCGCTGGTCGCCGCCAGCGGCGCCGGCGTCCTGGGGGCGATCCTGTTGTCTCCGAACGTGTTCGCGTCGAGCTACCACTCCTCGATGGTGCTGCCGACCGCCGCCGTGGCGGTGCTCGCCGTGGCGGTGCTGCTCGGCGCGGGGCTGGCGCTGCGCGGCGACCTCCGGGGCGGCTGGGCCCTGCTGATCCTGCTCACCCCGGTGGGCCTGCTGGCCCTGCACCCGCTGGCGGGAGCGTTCGACAGCATGCCTGCCGAGTTCGTGCCGAGCTGGACGGCGCTCGCCACGACGGCTGCCCTGGTCACACTCGCCGGCCCCGCCCTGCTGCCGCTCGCGCTCGCCGTCCGCTCCCGCTCCACCCCCAGCGCCGGCCCTCTCCCCCGTTGATCATGAGGTTGGCGGCGCTTTCGGAGATCGACGACGCCGCCAACCTCATGACTCAGCGCGGTCGGGATCGCCGGCGCTGGCTGCGCAGGAGGAGGGCCGCCAGGAGCAGGCTGGTCATCGCCAGGGCGCCGGGCGCTTTGGTGAAGCGGGCCAGGTTGGTGCCGTCGGGCAGGGCGAGGAACGCCGCCGCCGCGGCCGGCAACACGAACCACGTCGTCCGCCGGGCGGTGAGCGCGAGCAGCACCAGCGGCCAGGTCGCGTACCAGGGGTGGAAGACCGGGGAAAGGACCACCGTGGCGGCCAAGGCCAGGCCGGCGCCGTGCAGCGTGACCCAGGGGCGGGCCAGGGCCGGATCATCCGGGGCCCGCAGGTCCCGCCAGGCCCGCCACCACAGGACCACCAGCACGACGGCGAGCAGCAGCAGGGCCACCGCCCGGAGCACCGGCACCGCCTGCGGGCCCCGGCCGGCCAGCGCGCCGGCATAGTCCACGACCAGGCCGACGGCGGTGGGCGGCGACGTCCACTGCTCCGAGTCACCGCTGTGGGTCAACCCGCCCACCCAGCCGAACCCGAGCCCGGACACCGCCGAGCTGACCAGCAGCGCGGCGAGCGACCCGCCGGCCAGCCAGCCGCCGTCGCGTGCCAACGACCGTACGGTGGGTTGTCCCCGCACCGCGGCCAGCGCGGCGAACGGCGTCACCACCACCGCGCTGGCCTTCACCGTCACGGCCAATCCGAGCAGCACCCCGGCGAACAGCAACGCCGACGGCCGACCCGGTCGGCGGACCACGATCAGGAGCCCGGACAGCAGCAGGCCCAGCATCACCGCGTCGTTGTGCGCCCCGGCCACCAGGTGCACCCCGACCAGCGGCCCGGCCAGCGCCAACCAGACCGCCCGCCGGGTGGGCACCCCGGCCGCACGTGCCAGTCCGGGCAGGCAGAGCGCGCCCAGCAGCAACCCCGCCACGGCGATGACCCGAAGCACCACGAACGTGCCGGTGAGGCCGCCGCCGAGCAGGACCGCGAGCGCCGCGAGCAGCACGAACACCGGCCCGTACGGTGCCGGGGTGTCCCGCCAGATCGGCGCCACCGCGTCCAGCCACGGGCAGCCCGCAGCCGCCACCGGAACGGCGTACGGGTCGACGCCCTGCGCGTACGTCCAGCCCTGGCAGGCGTACGAGTAGACGTCCCGGCTGCCCAGCGGCGGCGCGACAAGCAGCGGCAGCGCCCACAGCCCGGCGGTGCCGTACGCCCAGCGGGTCGACGGCACTGCCTCACGCAGCGACCACCACGCACCGACCAGCAACGCGGTGCCGACCAGCCAACAGGTAAGCGTCGCCGGCCCGTCGGGGGCTCGCCAGATCGATACCGGTGTCGCGCCGAGCGGGGCGTCGGGCAGTGCCCCACCGAGGTACCCGGCGACGGCGAGCAGCACCGCGCCGACCAGTCCCGCGTATCGGACCAGACGTGCCGCCCGCAGACCAGAAGCCGGCGGACCAAACGCCCGCGAACCAGAAGCCCGCGAACCAGAAGCCGGCGGACCAGACGGCCGCGGACCGGGAGGCGGCGGACCGGGAGCGGTCACCGGCGCACCTTCCCTCAATCGGCGGCGACCGGCTGACGGGCCACCCGAGCCGACCGTACCAACCAGACGACCAGTGCGATCACCAACAGCGTCATCAGCGGCGCCCCGACCGTCTTGGTGAACCGGGGCAGGCCGGTGCCGTCGGGCAGCACCAGGAACGACGCGACGAGTGCGACGACGGTGAACCATCCGGTCCGTCGGGCGGTGGCCGCGAGCAGCGCCAACGGCCAGATCCAGTACCAGGGGTGGAAGATCGGCGCGAGGGCGACAGTGGCGGCCAACGCCACCGCGGCGTGCCACAACGGCTCCCGGGTGCGGGCCCGCCACCAGAGCCAGACCAGCAGCAGCGCCAGCACCGCCACGCCGATCCCCCGGGTGACCGGCAGGGCGTCGACGTGCCCGCCGAACGGCACCGCCAGGTAGCCGACGGTCTGGCCGATCGCGGTGGACGGCGACGTCCAGGCGATCGCGTCACCGCCGCTGGCCAGCCCACTGACCCAGCCGAAGTCCAGCCCCGCCGCGACTGTCACCCCGACCACCGCGGCGACCGCGCCGCCGACCACCCACCCGCCGTGCCGGAGCAGGGCCCGGATCGAGTACCCGCCGACGATTGCGACAAGTGCCGCGAACGGCACCACGACCGCCGCGGTCACCTTGATCGCGGCGGCCAGTCCGAGCAGCGCGCCACCGGCGAGCAGCGGGCCGGGGCGGCCCGGCCGGGAGGCGATCACGGCCAGTCCGGCGACCAGCAGGCCGACCATCAGGGCGTCGTTGTGCGCGCCGGCGACCAGGTGCACGGCGACCAGCGGGCAGGCCAGCGCCAACCAGATCGCCCGGCCGGCGGGTATGCCCATGCGGCGCGCCAGCACCGGCAGGCTGACGGCGGTCAGCGCCACCCCGGCCACCGCGATCAGCCGGAACACCACGATCGCGCCGGTCAGCGAGCCGGTGGCCTTGACCACCGCACCGGCGAGCACCACGAACAGCGGCCCGTACGGCGCGGGCGTGTCCCGCCAGATGTACGAGATGGTGTCCAGCCAGGGGCAGGGCAACGCGGAGACGCCCTGCTCGTACGGGTTGATCCCGGCGACGTAGCTGGCTCCCTGGCAGGCGTACGCGTACACGTCCCGGCTGGCCAGCGGCGGTGCGACAAGCAGCGGCAGCAGCCAGAGCCCGACGGTGGTCAACGCCCAGCGGGTCGATGGCACGGTGTCGCGCAGCGCCCACCAGGCGTAGGCCAGCAACGCGGTGCCGACCAGCCAGGTGGCGAGGACCAGCGGACCGTTCGGGCCCTGCCAGATGCTGACCGGGGTGGAACGCAGGGGGGAGTCGGGCAGTGCGCCGCCGAGGAACGCGGCGACGGCGAGCAACGCCGATCCCGCCAGGCCGATCCAACGCGCGAGGTGGTGAGGCACGCCGGACATGCTGCCAGTACGGTGGTCGCGGTACGGAGGTGGGCATGCGGCGAAGTCGGGTGGTGGCGGTGACCACCGGTTCCGCCGTCGTGCTCGGCGCGCTCTGGCTGGCCCTGCCGCTGATGGGGTCGGACCTGTCCGCGCAGGTGGCCCGGGCGGACTTCTTCGCGGCCCACGGGCCCACCCCGGTCGACCTGCGGTGGTATGCGGGGGTGCAGCAGTTCGGCTACAGCCTGCTCTCCCAGCCCTTGATGGCCCTGCTCGGCGTGCGGGTGACCGGCGCGCTGGCTCTGGTGGCATCGGCCGCCGCGCTGGCCGCGCTGCTGGTCCGCGCCGAGGTGCCCCGGCCGCTGTTGGGCAGCCTGGTCGGGGTGGTCACGCTTGCCGGCAACCTGGTCTCCGGCCGGGTCACGTACGCCCTGGGCGTGGCGTTCGGGCTGGCCGCGCTGCTCGCGCTGGGTCGAGGCGTACCCGGAAGAGGGCGGGGGCGGCTCGCGCTCGCCGCGCTCGCCGCGTTGCTGGCCTCGGCGACCAGCCCGGTGGCCGGCCTGTTCGTCGGCCTGGTGGGTGTCGCGTTGTTGCTCACCCGGCGGTACGTCGACGGCCTGGCGCTCGGTGTGGCGGCGGCGGTGCCGTTGGCCGCGACGGCGCTGCTGTTCGGCGACGGCGGCTGGATGAACATCAGCCGCACCGACACGGTCCGCGCGGTGCTGACCAGCCTGGTGGTGGCGGCGCTGGTGACGTGCCGGCCGGTGCGGGTCGGCGCGCTGCTCTCCGCCGCCGGCGTGCTCGCCGCCGCCGCAGTGCACACGCCTGTGGGGTTGAACGCGACCCGGCTGGTGACGATGTTCGCGCTGCCGGTGTTGGCCGCCGCGGCCCGCCCGCCCGCCTGGCTCTCCGAACGGCTGCCCCGCCGGCCGGCGCAGCGCGCCGCACCGGCCGACGCCGCCCCAGCCAGCGCCGCCCCGACCAGCGCCGCCCCAGCCAGCGCCGCCCCAGCCAGCGCCGCCCCAGCCAGCGCCGCCCCAGCCAGCGCCGCCCCGACCAGCGCCGCCGCAGCCGGGTCCGCGGCGGCGGGGCGGTCGCGGCCGGCGCGGCTGCGCGGCGGCATGGGTCTGACCGCGCTGCTGGTGGCGGTCTGCGTGTGGCAGCCGCCGGTGGTCCCCGCCGACCTGCTCGGCATCGGCGACCCGACGAGCGCGCCGGGCTACCACGCGCCGCTGCGCGCGTTCCTGGCCGGGCAACGGCTCACCGGCCGGGTCGAGGTGCCGCCGACCCGCAACTACTGGGAGGCGGCCCGCCTCGGTGAGGTGCCGTTGGCCCGGGGTTGGCTGCGGCAGGCCGACATCGACCGTAACCCGCTGTTCTTCACCACCGTGCCCGGCGCGGCCGGCACCGGCATGCCACTGACGCCGACCAGCTACCGGGCCTGGCTGGCGGAGAACGCCGTGCAGTTCGTGGCGCTGCCGGACGCCCCGCTGTCCTGGGTGGGACGGGCCGAGGCGGAGCTGGTCCGGGGCGGGTTGCCGTACCTGACGCCGGTCTGGTCCGGGCCGCACTGGCGGGTCTGGGCGGTGGTCGACCCGACGCCGCTGGTCGCCACGCCCGCCGAGCTGATCCGCGCCGACGGCGCGGCGGTGACGTTCCGGGCCCCGGCCGCCGGCCCGGTGGCGGTCCGGGTCCGGCACAGCCGGTGGCTTGTCGCGTCCGGCGCCGCCACGGTCACCGCCGACGGGGCCTGGACCACCGTCACCGTGCCCGGCCCCGGCGAATACACAGTCGGCAGCTGACGCGCTACGCCTCCAGCACCCGCTGGGCGGCGGCGCGGGAGCGGCGGCCGGTGCGCAGGTACTCGTCGAGGAACTCCCCCGGGTCGTCGCGCCCGAGCAGCCGCACCACGCCGGCCAGCTCCACCCCGTGCCGGGGCAGTTGGTCGCCGGTCCGGCCCCGGACCAGCATCAACGCGTTGCGGACCTGCGCCGCCAGGGACCACCCGGCGGCCATCTCCGCGGCGTCCGCCGGGTCGATCAGGCCGGCCCGCTCGGCCGCCGCGAGGGCATCGAGAGTACGCGTGCCGCGCAGCTCCGGGACCCTGCCCGCGTGCCGGAGCTGGACGAGCTGCACCGCCCATTCCACGTCGGCGAGCCCGCCCCGACCCAGCTTGGTGTGGGTGGCCGGGTCGGCGCCGCGGGGCAGCCGCTCGGTCTCCACCCGGGCCTTGATCCGGCGGATCTCGACGACCTGCTCGCGGGTCAGCCCGTCGGCCGGGTAGCGCACCGGGTCGATCATCGTCGCGAACTCGGCGCCCAGGTCGGCGTCGCCGCAGACGAACCGGGCACGCAGCAGCGCCTGCGCCTCCCACACCCGCGACCAGCGGGCGTAGTACTGCGCGTACGCGGCGAGACTGCGCACCAGTGGACCCTGCCGGCCCTCCGGGCGCAGGTCGGCGTCGACGCCGAGCGGCGGGTCCGCAGCGGGTACGCCGAGCAGTCGGCGCAACTCCTCGGCGATCGCGTGCGCCGCCGCGCTGGCCTCGCTCTCGCTGGCGCCGGCGGGCGGGTCGTAGACGAACAGCACGTCGGCGTCGGAGAGGTAGTTCGACTCGTACCCGCCGAGCCGTCCCATGCCGATCACCGCGAACCGCAGCCCCGCCGGCGCCGGCTGGCTGGCCCGGGCGGCGCGCAGCGCGGCGGCCAACGTGGCGTCGGTGACGTCGGCGAGTGCCGTGCCGACCTCGGTGATGTCGAGCGGCCCGGGGACGGGCCGGTTCGCGCCGTCGGGTCGGCTCGGCGTGGGCGCGAGCGCGCCGGCCCGGCTGAGCACGTCCGCGCAGGCCACCCGGACCAGTTCGCGCCGTCGCAGCGCGCGCACCGCGCGGGTGGCCTCGACCGGGTCGGTGTGCCGGGCCGCCGCCGCGAGGAACCCCTCCCGGAGCACGTCGGGCGGGCGCGGAGCCAGCTCGTTCTCCTCGGCCAGCAGCCGCAGCGCCTCCGGGTCCCGGGCGAGCAGGTCGGCCACGTACCGGGACAGGGCGAGGACCCGGGCCAACCGCCGGGCCACCGGGCCACCGTCGCGCAGCAGCCGCAGGTACCAGGGGGTGCTGCCCAGTTTGTCGGAGACCTTGCGGTAGTTGAGCAGCCCCCGGTCTGGTTCCGGCGCGTCGGCGAACTCGCTGAGCAGCACCGGCAGCAGCGTCCGCTGGATGGCCGCCGTGCGACTCACCCCGCCGGTGAGCGCCTGGAGGTGGCGCAGTGCCCCGGCCGGGTCGGCGAAGCCGAGGATCTCCAGCCGGTGGCTGGCCGCCTCCGGGGTGAGTCGCAACCCGTCGGCCGGTACCCGGGCCACCGACTCCAGCAGCGGCCGGTAGAGCAGTTTGGCGTGCAGTCGGCGTACCTCGGCGGCGTGGGTGACCCACTCGGCCCGGAAGCTCTCCACGGCGCTGCGCCCCTGCGCGGCCGTGAAGCCCAGCGCGGCGGCGAGCCAGCGCAACGCGCCCGGCTCGCTGGGCACGGTGTGCGTACGACGCAGGCCCTGGAGTTGGAGTCGGTGCTCGACGCCGCGCAGGAAGCGGTAGCCGCGCAGCAGCGCCTCGCCGTCCGCCCGACCGACGTAGCCACCGGCGACGAGCGCGCGCAGCGCCGGGATGGTGCCGGGGCAGCGCAGCGTCTCGTCGACGCGGCCGTGCACGAGTTGCAGCAACTGGACGGCGAACTCGATGTCGCGCAGCCCGCCGGGGCCACGCTTGATCTCGCGTTCCAGCTCCTTCGGCGGGATGTGGTCGATGATCCGCCGCCGCATGGCGCGGACGTCCTCGACCGCCTCGGGCCGTTCGGCCGCCCGCCACACCAGCGGCGCGAGCTGGTCGATCCACTCCTGGGCCACCGGCACGTCACCGGCGGCCGGGCGGGCCTTGAGTAGCGCCTGGAACTCCCAGGTGCGCGCCCACCGGCGGTAGTAGGCCAGGTGGCTGGCCAGGGTTCGCACCAGCGGGCCCCGGTTGCCCTCGGGGCGCAGCGCGGCGTCCACCGGCCAGGCGACGAACCCGCAGATGTGGATCAGCCGGGTCGCCACCAGGGTCGCCGCCGGCAGGTCGGCGTCCTCGGCCGCCACGAAGATGACGTCCACGTCGGAGACGTAGTTCAGCTCGCCGCCGCCGCACTTGCCCATCGCCACGACCGCGAGCCGGGGCCGCTCGGTGCCGTCCGCCAGCTCCGTGACGGCGATCTCGTACGCCGCTGCGAGGGTCGCGTCGGCCAGCGCGGACAGCGCGGCCATGGTCTGCTCCAGGCCGCGCCCGCCGGTCAGGTCGGCCGCCGCGATCCGCAACAGTGCCAGCCGGTACGCGGTCCGCAGCACCGCCACCGGGTTGCCACCGCCGGTCGGCTCCAGCCGGCCCTCGGCGATCGGCGCGAGCCCGTCCGCGGCCGTCCGCAGTGCCCGGCAGTGCTCGGGGTTGGCCACCAGGTGATCACCGAGCGCCGCCGACGCGCCGAGCACCGCGATCAGCCGCCGCCGCAGGCCCGGGTCGGCGTGCAGCTCCGCGAGCAGCGACGATTCGGCGCTGCCGTCGCTCGTGCGGCCCTCGGCGCTGCCTGCGCTCGGGCTGGCCCCGGCGCTACTGCTGCTCGGGCTGACCCCGGCGCTGCCTGCGCTCGTGCGGCGTTCGGTCTCCACGATGCGGTGTAGTTGCCGCAGCGCCAGGTCCGGATCGGCGGCCCGGGACAGTGCGGCGAGCAGCTCCGCGGCGGCCTCGTCGGCCGGCTCCTGCTCCTCCGGCCGCCACAGCCGCAGCCCGTCCGGGCCGAGCAGATCCGCGGCGCGCGCGCCGCCGTCGCCCTCGGCGATGCCGAAGCCATAGCGGGCGAGGCGGCCCGGTGCCCTGGTCGGCCGACTCATCAGTGCCCGAGCAGAGGCAGGCCGCGCCGGATCGTGCTGTCATCCAACTCGCCGAGGGCCAGCGCGGCGAACCGGGCGGCGAACGGCTGCCAGACCTCCTCGACGTCGGCCAGCACCGAGGCGCAGGCCGCCACCACCAGCTCCGGGTCGTAGCCCAGCTCGGCGAGTTGGGTCGAGTCGGTCGCCCAGTCGGCGATCATCTCGGTGTCGCACTCGATGTGGAACTGCAACCCCCACGCCCGGTCACCGAGCCGGAACGCCTGATGCGGGTAGCGGGTGGACGCGGCCAGCAGGGTGGCGCCCCGGGGCAGTTCGGTGATCTCGTCGGCGTGCCACTGGAGCACGTCCGGGATCAGCGGCACGTACCGGAACAACGGATCGTGCTCGGCGGCGTCGCGCCGGCCGACCACACCGGGGCCGATCTCCGGCCCGGACGGGCTCCGCTCGACCAGGCCGGCATGCGCGGTGGCGAGCAGTTGCGCGCCCAGGCAGACCGCCAGGGTGGGCACCCGGTAGCGGACGGCCTTGCGCAGCAGGCCCTCCACCGCCGGAAACCAGGGAGCGCCGGGTGAGCCGTCCGGCAGCGGGTACGCCTGTTGGTCGCCACCGAGCACCACAAGCGCGGCGTACCCCTCCAGGTCGGCGGGCAGTTCGTCGCCGGCGTGCGGGCGGACCACCCGCAGCTCCAGCCCAGCCTCGGTCAGCCACTCACCCAGCCGGCGCGCTTCGTCCGTCGGGTCGTTCTCGATCACCAGCGCGGTTGCCACCCGTCGAGGCTAGCCGGTGCGCCGTGTGCCGCCATGCCCCGCCACCGGGATGCGCGCCGGCCGTCGATCCTGGATCCGGCGCTAGGCTCTGCGGTTGTGATCAACGAGGACACCGCCGTCGTCCGCCCGCCCGTGCTGCGACCTGGTGACACGGTGCTGCTGGTGTCACCGTCCGGGCCGACCTCGCCGGAGCGGGTGGCCCGGGGGATGGAGCTGCTCATCGGCTGGGGTCTGCGGCCGGTCCCGGCACCGCACGCGTACGCCCGCCACGGCTACCTCGCCGGCACCGACGACCTGCGGGCCGCCGACCTGAACGCCGCGTTCGCCGACCCGCGGGTCCGCGGGGTGATCTGCACCCGGGGCGGCTACGGCGCCCAGCGGATCGTGGACGCCATCGACATGGCCGCCGTACGCCGTGACCCGAAGGTGGTGGCCGGGTTCTCGGACATCACCGCGTTGCAGTTCGCCCTGTGGCGGGGTGCCCGGCTGGCCGGAGTGCACGGCCCGGGGGCGGCCTGGCGGGACGAGCGGACTCCGCTGCGCTCCGCCGAGTCCCTGCACGCGGCGCTGATGACGACCGAGCCAGTGTCGATCAGCGCGCTGCCCAGCGAGGACACCTTCGGCGTACGCGTTCCGGGTCGCGCCACCGGCACCCTGCTCGGCGGCAACCTGTGCCTGATCGCCGCGTCGATCGGCACCCCGGACCTGCCCGACCTGACCGGTGCGGTGCTGTTGATCGAGGACGTGCAGGAGCCCCCGTACAAGGTCGACCGGATGCTCACCCAGCTTCGCCGGGCCGGCGCCCTGGACGGGTTGGCCGGCGTGGCGGTCGGGCAGTTCACCGACTGTGGCGACGGTTGGGACACCACGATCGTCGACGTGCTCACCGAATGCCTCGGCGACCTGGGCGTACCGGTGCTCGGCGGCCTGCCGATCGGCCACGGCCACGGCCAACTGACGGTCCCGTTCGGCACCCAGGCCACCCTCGACACCAACACCAGAACCCTGACAGTGGCCCCCGCAGTCCAGTAATCCCCGCCCTCCCCCGGTGATCATGAGGTTGTAGTCGCTCGCCCGGCGTGTCGCGGCAATAACGTCATGATCAACGCCGGGACAGGTGGAGGTGGCTGTCAGGTGGGGGGCAGGTGGGCTACTGCGCCGGTTTCCAGGGCGGCCCAGATGCCGTCGGCGGTGCGGGTGATGCCGTGTGGTTCGGAATGGGGAGTGGGTAGGGCGTAGCTGTCGATCCGGCCAGTGGGATCGAGGTGACCGATCCGGTTGGCTCCCCACTCGGTGAACCAGGCGCCACCGGCCGGATCGGCCACGATGGCGTGCGGACGGGCCGCCCGGTCGGGCAGCGGAAACTCCACGATCTCGCCATCGGGGGTGATCCGGCCGAGCTGACCGGCGGCGATCTCCACGAACCAGATGGCACCGTCGCCGCCGAGCGTGATGCCGACCGGGCCGGCGTCCGGGGTGGGCAACGGGTGCAGTGTCACCCTGCCGTCGAGGTCGATTCGGCCGATCGCGTTCGCCTGGTTGAGGGTGAACCAGAGAGCCTGGTCCCCGCCGGCGGTGATCATCGGGGCGAACCCGCCGGTCACCGGCAACGGGAACACCGTGACCGTGCCGTCGATGTCCACCCGGCCGATCGTGTCGGAGCTCATCCCGGCGTACCAGAGCGCGCCATCTCCTCCGGCGGCGATACCGCCCGGCCCGGCGCCGGTCGGCAGGGCGATCGTGCGCTGCTCGCCGTCGGTGCTGATCCGACCGATCCGGTCGTCTGCCGAGCGGGTGAACCACAGGGCGTCGTCCGGCCCCACCGTGATGATCAACGGACGGCCGCCCGGCGGATCCAGCGGATAGGTCCGGACCGCGCCGTCGGCCCCCAGGCGGGCGATCGCGCCGGCGTGGACCAACGTCAGCCACAACGCGCCGTCGGGGCCGGCAGTGATGCCGTACGGGCCGGCACCCTGCTCGACGAGCGGTATCTCCCGAATCTCGACGGTCATCTCGACGTGCGTCCCTTCGTCGGTGAATCGCCAACCCTGACGGTTCACCAAGCGGTGGCGCAATCGATTTGACCGCCGGCCAGCCAGGATTGTCAGCCCGCTGACAGGTTCGCCACGGCTTACGCCCAGCCAGCCTGGTCACTGTCGGTGATGACAGCACACGTCACCGACCTTCTGGAGGCAGCATGTCCCGCACCATCCCCAGGAAGCACCTGCTGGCCGGTCTCGCCACCGCCGGCGTCCTCGGCGTGGGGATCGCCGCCCCGACGATCGCGTTCGCCGCGGACACCCCGACGCCGACACCGAGCGCCAGCACCGCCCCGGCCCCCGGGGCGAAGGCCGACACCGCCCCCGGGGCGAAGGCCGACCGGCAGAACGAGTTCGCCGAAGCGCTCGCCAAGGAGCTGGGCGTGCCCACCGACAAGGTGACCGCCGCGCTGGAGAAGGTCCGCGAGCAGCACCGGCCGGCCGATCGGCCGCAGCGTCCGTCCGCCGAGGACCGGCAGGCCGCGCTCAAGGAACGGCAGGCCGCGCTCAAGGCGCGCCTGGACCAGGCGGTCAAGGACGGCAAGCTCACCCAGGAGCAGGCCGACGCCATCACCAAGGCCATCGAGGCCGGCGTCTTCCCCGGCCCGGGCGCTCACCGTGGGCCGGGCGGTCACGGCGGCCCGGGCAACCACGGCGGCCCAGCGGGTACGCCCGGCAAGTAACCCACCGGGGCAGGCCCTGGCCAGACCGGGCCTGCCCCGACTTGATCCACTCGACTTCCATGAACCCGCGGTGTCCACGCCAGCCCAACACCGCCGATTCCATGAAACCGAGTCGATCACCACCCGACGCACACCGACCAGGCCCACCCGGGCGTCAGGCAGCGGGCCCCAGGCAGGCGGGCTTCAGGCTGGCGGGGGCGTGAAGACCCCCAGGTGATTGCCGGCCGGGTCGAGCAGGTGAGCCAACGTGAGACCGCTCGGGGCCGTTCGCGCCGGCACCAGCACCCGTCCGCCGGACTCCTCGGCCCGCCGGCAGGTCTCCGCCACGTCGGCGACCTCGGCGTAGAACACCGCGTAGTTCGGCGACGCCCCGTCGGTGGCCCGGATCGCCCCACCGATCCCGGTGTCGCCGCCGGCTCCGGTCACCCGGTAGGACCCACCGTTGGTCGAGCCCTGCTCCTCGAAGGTCCAGCCGAACAGCTCGCCGTAGAAGCGTTCCGCCTCCTCCGGCCGATCGGTGCCGATCTCGAACCACGTGACGGGCGTTGTGGACATCTGCTGCCTCCAGGTTTCCGAGCCGGCGTTCGGCCGTCTTCTGGAGCAGTCTCGAGGTCGTCCGCGACACCGTCCTGTCGGTGTTTCCGGATCACCCGACGGGTTTCGGTGCCGGTGCCCGGCACGGCCTGTCCCGGGGCGGCTCAGCCGACCCGTCTCAGACCAGGCTCAGCGGCCGGACCCGTTCCCGGGGGATGTCGAGGTCCGTCGGGCGAAGCTCCCGGACCACCACGTCGGGCAGCGCCTGGACGCTGCGGATCCGGTCGGTACGGAAGCAGCGCAACTCGTCGCGCAGCCGGCACCAGGCCAGCAGATACCAGTGTCGGGGGTTGCCGAGGTAGCCCAGGGGCTCGACGTCGCGCACCGAGTCCGCGCCGTCGCGGTCGGCGTACCGGATGCGCAGCACCCGCCGCGCGGCGACCGCGTCGGCGACGATGGCCGGGACGGGCGTGGCCGGCCCGTCACCGACCAGGTGCACCCGGCCGGCGAGACGGTGCGCTTCGGCGGCGTCGGCGGGCGGCAGCACCGCCACCAGTTTGCGCAGCGCGGTGGCGCCCGGCCCGGCGAACGGTGTGCCGTCGAGGCGGTGCAGCGCGACGGCCATCGCCACCGCCTCCGCGGCGGTCAGGTTGACCGGGGGCAGGGTGCGGCTGCGGTCCAGGACGTAGCCGCCGGTGCGCCCGGGCTCGGCCCAGATCGGCACCCCAGCCTCCTGGAGCGCGCCGATGTCCCGCTCGATGGTCCGGCTGCTCACCTCGAAGCGGACCGCCAGCCAGCGGGCGCTGCGGGGCCGTGGTGACACCGCCCGCAGCTCCTCGACCAACGCGTAGAGCCGGTCCGTACGGTTCATGCCCCGCACGCTACGGCCGGGGTACGACGCCCCGCGGCGACCGCCCGCACAGCAAGCGCGACGCGGACGAGCACCCGCGCGGCGAGCGCCAAACGGACGGCCACCCGCGCAGCGAACGCGACGCGGACGAGCGCCTGGGAAGCCTTAGGCGGGCGACCGCCGTCAGGCGATGCAGGCGCAGACGATCAACGCGGCGCCGAAGTGGGTGGCGGCGCTGACCCGGGCCGCCGGGTGTGGCTCGGGCGAGCAGATGACCTCGCCGAGCTTGCCCGGGGTGAGCAGGTCCAGCACCACGAAGGCCAGCGCCATGATGGCCAGCCCGACCAGCCCGAACAGCACCGTGGAGGCGAGCCCCCTGCCGAAGTCGCTGTAGCTGGTCAGGATCGCGGTGAAGACGATCCCGGCGACGCCGAGCTGGTTGGCGGCCAGCAGCAGCCCCGCGTTGGCGTTGCGGTCGACCCAGATCAGGTCCCGCAGCCGCCCGGGGGTGAGCAGGTCGACCAGGCCGAAGCCGGCCGCCATCAGCCCCACGCCGACGATCCCGAACACGACGCTCTGCCAGGCACCGCTGAGCAGATCCTCCAGCACCGACTGCCTCCCGACTCTCCGCCCGGAGGGGTACCGGCGCGGTGATCGAGACGATAGCGGCAGTGCGCAACCGCGTCAGCCCCGCGAACTACAGCGCCAGGTAGCGCTGCCGCTCGTACGGGGTGACCTCGCGGCGGTACTGCTCCCACTCGGCCCGCTTGTTGCGCAGGAAGAAGTCGAAGACGTGCTCGCCGAGCACCTCGGCGACCAGTTCGGACTCGGCCATCACGTCGATCGCCTCGGCGAGGTTCTCTGGCAGTGCCTCGTAGCCCATGGCGCGCCGTTCGGCACTGGTCAGCGACCAGACGTCGTCCTCGGCGCCCGGCGGCAGCTCGTACCCCTCCTCGATGCCCTTCAGGCCGGCGCCGAGCAGCACCGCGAAGGCCAGGTACGGGTTGGCCGCCGAGTCCAACGAGCGGACCTCGACCCGGGCCGAGTTGGGCTTGCCGTACGCGGGGACCCGGACCAGCGCGGAGCGGTTGAGGTGACCCCAGCAGACGTACGCCGGGCTCTCGGTGATCCGGTCCGGCAGGGCCTGCGGGAACAGCCGCTTGTACGAGTTGACCCACTGGTTGGTGACCGCCGTGTATTCCCGGGCGTGCACCAGGAGGCCGGCGATGAACGACTTCGCCACCTTGGAGAGCTTCATCGGGTCACCGCCGTCGTGGAACGCGTTGCGTTCCCCCTCGAACAGCGACAGGTGGGTGTGCATCCCGCTGCCCGGCTGGTCGGTGAACGGCTTCGGCATGAAGCTGGCCTGCACACCTGTGGAGAGCGCCACCTCCTTGACCACGTGCCGGAAGGTCATGATGTTGTCGGCGGTGGTGAGCGCGTCGGCGTAGCGCAGGTCGATCTCCTGCTGGCCGGGTGCGACCTCGTGGTGGCTGAACTCCACCGAGATGCCGATGCGTTCCAGCGCCAGCACACCCTGGCGGCGGAAGTCGCGCGCCACGGCGTGGGTGGTGTGCTCGAAGTAGCCGCCGGTGTCGACCGGGGTGGGCACCGAGCCGTCCTGGGGGCCGTTTTCCAGCAGGAAGAACTCGATCTCCGGGTGGGTGTAGAAGGTGAAGCCCTTCTCGGCGGCCTTGGACAGCCCGCGGCGCAGCACGTGCCGGGGGTCGGCCCAGGAGGGGCCGCCGTCGGGCAGCAGGATGTCGCAGAACATCCGGGCGCTCTCGCCGCTGACCCCACCCTCGAAGGGGAACACCTGGAAGGTGGTCGGGTCGGGCATGGCCACCATGTCCGATTCGAAGACCCGGGCGAAGCCCTCGATCGCCGAGCCGTCGAAGCCGATGCCCTCCTCGAAGGCCGCCTCCAACTCGGCCGGCGCCACCGAAACGCTCTTGAGCGTGCCCAGCACGTCCGTGAACCACAGCCGGACGAACCGGATGTCCCGCTCTTCCAGCGTGCGGAGGACGAACTCCTGCTGACGGTCCACTTCCCCAACCCCTCGCGACACTCTTTTGTCCGCCTTGGCCGGGCTGCGCCCGACCTGATCGCCCAGTCTTACCGGGCCTGGTTACGCAGACGTTACGCGAACTGCCGCCGGTCGTCCCCTCGTGTCCCGCCCGGCGAGCACGTGCCCCCCGGCGGTGCCGCCCGCGTCCGCCGTCCGGACGGCCGAGCCCTTGCCGGCAGGACGGCCGAGCCGCTGCCGTCGCGGCCTCCCGGGCGCCTGTCGCGGCAGGTGGCGGCAATCTCGTCCGAGGGTACGGATTGTCGCGCGGAGGCTGGGGCAAGATGAAGGTATGCCCACCCTGCGTCTCGCCCTGTCCCAGGTCAATCCGAGCGTCGGCGACCTCGCCGGCAACGCGGACCTGGTCCGCAGCTGGACTCGCCAGGCCGCCGATGCCGGTGCCCAGCTGGTGCTCTTCCCGGAGATGATGCTGACCGGCTACCCGGTCGAGGACCTGGTCTTCCGGCGCTCCTTCGTCGCCGCGTCCCAGGCCGCCGTCGAGCGGCTCGCCGCGGACCTGGCCGCCGACGGCCTCGGGGAGTTGCCGGTCGTGGTCGGCTACCTGGACGCCGACGGGCCGCCGCAGGTCAGCGGTGACGCCGAGCCGGGCCGGGGTGCCCGCAACGCCGCCGCGCTGCTGCACCGGGGCACCGTGGCCGCCCGCTACTTCAAGCACCACCTGCCCAACTACGGGGTCTTCGACGAGGACCGCTACTTCGTCTCCGGTGACACGCTGACCGTGGTGCGGATCGGCGGCGTGGACGTCGCGTTGACCATCTGCGAGGACCTCTGGCAGGCCGGCGGTCCGTTCGCCGCCGCCGGGCAGGCCGGCGTCGGCCTGGTGGTCAACATCAACGGCTCGCCGTACGAGCTGAACAAGGACGACATCCGGCTGCCGTTGGTCCGCCGCCGGGCCGTCGAGGCGGGTGCCACCATCGCGTACGTCAACATGACCGGCGGTCAGGACGAGCTGGTCTTCGAGGGCGACTCGATGATCGTGAGCGCCGAGGGTGACCTGCTCACCCGGGCTCCGCAGTTCGTCGAGCACCTGCTCGTGCACGACGTCGAGTTGCCGGCCGCCACCACGGCGCCGACCACCGAGGTCGTCGCGGACGGCATGCGGGTGGCGCACCGCACGGTGGACGGGATTCCGCCCGCGCCGTCCGGCCCGGCCGCCACCGGCGGGCTGATCGAGCCGGTGGCCGACGAGGCCGAGGTGTGGCAGGCGCTCGTGCTGGGCCTGCGCGACTACGTCAACAAGAACCGGTTCCCGTCGGTGGTGCTCGGGCTCTCCGGGGGCATCGACTCGGCGGTGGTGGCCGCGCTGGCCGTCGACGCCCTCGGGCCGGACCGGGTGGTCGGTGTGTCGCTGCCCAGTCAGCACTCCTCGGAGCACTCCCGGGAGGACGCCGCCGACCTGGCCAAGCGCACCGGCCTGGACTACCGCGTCGAGCCGATCCAGCCGATGGTGGACGGTTTCCTGGCCAACCTGTCGCTGTCCGGGGTGGCCGTGGAGAACCTCCAGGCCCGGGTCCGGGGCGTGATCCTGATGGCCCTGTCGAACCAGGAGGGCCACCTGGTGCTGACCACCGGCAACAAGAGTGAGCTGGCGGTGGGTTACTCCACGCTGTACGGCGACTCGGTGGGCGGCTTCAACCCGGTCAAGGACGTCTGGAAGACGCTGATCTGGCGGCTCGCGAAGTGGCGCAACCGGGACGCGGAGCGGCGCGGTGAGACCGCCCCGATTCCGGAGAACTCGATCGGCAAGCCGCCGAGCGCCGAGCTGAGCCCGGGCCAACTCGACAGCGACAGCCTGCCCGACTACGACGTCCTGGACCCGATCCTGATCGGGTACGTCGACGGTGACCTCGGCCGTGACGGGCTCGTCGAGTCGGGCCACGACCCGGCGGTGGTCGACAAGGTGCTGCGGCTGGTGGATACCGCCGAGTACAAGCGACGCCAGTCGGCACCGGGCACGAAGATCTCCATGAAGGCGTTCGGCCGGGACCGCCGTCTGCCGATCACCAACCGGTGGCGCGAGCACGGCTGAGGCGTACACCTGGGGGTGCCGGGTCGGTGGCGCGGCCCGGCGCCGCCTCGCGGGGGCCGCCGGGTGCGGGCCTCGCGGTTTCGCGGTTTCGCGGTGGAGTGACATCTCGCACTGGGCCCTGCCGTCACCCCGTCTCGCGGTGCGACGATCGCGACGGAACCCGGGGACCGCGCAGGCGGCCTCGAGGAAGGGAGACAGAGATGGTGGAGGAGTCCACTCCGAGCGAGGTGACCGCCCTGTACGGCGGACCGGTCACCCGTCGGGTCCGCACCCGCGACCTGATCGCCGCCAAGGAGCGCGGCGAGCGGTGGCCGATGCTGACCTCGTACGACCAGTACACCGCGGGGATCTTCGACCAGGCCGGCGTGCCGGTGCTGCTGGTCGGCGACTCGGCCGCGAACAACGTCTTCGGCTACGAGACGACCCTGCCGATCACCGCCGACGACCTGCTTCCGCTGGTACGGGCCGTGGTGCGCTCGACCCGGCAGGCGCTCGTCGTCGGTGACCTGCCGTTCGGCTCCTACGAGGAGGGCCCGGCCCAGGCGCTGCGCACCGCCGTCCGGTTCATGAAGGAGGGTGGCTGCCACGCGGTGAAGTTGGAGGGTGGCCGCCGCTGCGCCGCGCAGATCGCCGCGATCGTCGGTGCCGGCATCCCGGTGATGGCGCACATCGGCTTCACCCCGCAGAGCGAGCACACCCTCGGTGGCTACCGGGTGCAGGGCCGGGGCGACACCGCCGACGAGGTGCTCGCCGACGCGCGGGCGGTGGCGGAGGCGGGCGCGTTCGCGGTGGTGCTGGAGATGGTGCCCGGCGAGGTGGCCAAGCGGATCACCCACGAACTGGCGATCCCCACGGTCGGCATCGGCGCCGGCCCGGACACCGACGCCCAGGTGCTGGTCTGGCAGGACATGGCCGGCCTGCGCACCGGCAGGGCGCCACGTTTCGTGAAGCGGTACGCGGACCTGGCCGGCGCCCTCACCGACGCCACCCGCCGTTTCGCCGACGAGGTCCGTGGCGGCGAGTTCCCGGCGGCGGAGCACACCTTCTAGGAATGATCCACTCGGCTTTGCCGAAAACGCGGTGTCCCTGACCTCGGGACACCGCGTTTTCATGAAACCGGAGTGGATCACGCCGCTCGACTCAGAGGTCGGTGACGCGGATCCCGGCGTGCGCCTTGTAGCGCTTGTTGATGGCGATCAGATTCGCCGTGAACGCCTCGATCTGGTGGGCGTTGCGCAACCGGCCGGCGTAGATGCCGCGCATTCCGGGGATCCGGGCCGCGAGCGCCCCGACGATGTCGACGAGCTCGCGGTCTTCGGTGCAGATCAGCACGTCGAGGTCGATCCGGTCGACCTCGGGGTCGGCCAGCAGCGGGGCGCTGACGTGGTTGAACGCCGCGCAGACGCGGGAGTCGGGCAGCAGCGCGGCGGCCTGCTGCACGGCGCTGCCCTCGGCGACGGTGAGCGCGTACGGGCCCTGCTTGTCGAAGCCCAACGGGTTGACACAGTCGACGACGATCGTCCCGGCGAGCGGCTCGGCGAGTGCGGCGACTGTCGCGGCGTGCCCGTCCCACGGCACCGCGATGATCACCACGTCGCTGCGGCGGGCCACCTCGTCGTTGGCCGCGCCGGTGATGCGCACGTCGGCCGGCATCCGGGGCAGCGCGGCGATCTCGGCGGCGGACTCGGCGGCCCGCTCCGCAGACCGGGAGCCGATCAGCACCGTCTGCCCGGCTCGGGCGAGCCGGTAGGCGAGGCCACGACCCTGATCGCCGGTGCCACCGATGATGCCGACCGTCAGCCCGGACACGTCGGGCAGCGTGCTCGCGTCGTATGCCATGTGCTCATCCTCGCAAACCGTCCGGTTCGTCAGCAGCGGCAGGCGCTGTGACAATCCCCGCTGCGGGCGAGGCCGCCGCACGCGCAGCCACCCGCGGCGACGGGCGGGCCCGCTGCCCGCGACGCAGCCCCCGGAACGGGCGGGCCCGCCGCGGCTCGGCTCAGGCCAGCTCGAACAGCACCGTGCGGGCTGCCGGGTCGGCGGTGACCAGGCGGACCCGGACCCGCTCGCCGAGCGGCAGGTCGCCGTGACAGCGGGCACGGACCGGTGGAGTGTCCAGGGCAACCGTGCCACCGGGCGGGCGAGGTCGGGATTTGCCGTTGGGTGGGGCGTCGACGTCGAGTACGGCCGCCTCGAAGGTCTCCCCCACCCGGTCGGCAAGCAGCACCGCCTCGACCAACTCGACGGCGCCCCGGGCGGCCGCCGAGGCGACCCGGTCGGTGCTGGCCATCACCTCGGGCAGCCGGGGCAGCGCGTCGCGCGCCCAGTCGGGCACGTCCCGGCCCGCGTGCAGGGCCAGGCAGACCTCGGTGGCGTACCTGTCGGCCAGGCGTCGCAACGGCGCCGTGACGTGGGCGTACGCGGCGGCCACACCGCCGTGCTCCGGCTGCTCCGGTCGCGTGCCGTCGAAGGCGGTGTACGCCGCGCCGCGCATCAGCTCGGCCGCCTGGTCGATGAAGGCCGCGGAGCGTGGCTGCGTGGCGTCCAGGCCGGCGATCACCTCGCCGGGGCCCGCGCCGTCCGGCCAGTGCACGCCGAGCGGGGCGGCGGCCGCCCGCAGCCGGTGCACCGCCTCCGGTTTCGGGGCGGGCATCGTCCGCAGCAGGCCGATCCCACCGGCCAGCATGATGTCGGCGGCGGCCATGCCGGTCAACAGGGAGATCTGCGCGTTGTGCTCCTCCATCGGCACCGGCCCGCGCAGCACCAGCCGCCAGTCGTCGCCGTCGGGCTCCACGTCCTGCTCGGGCAGCGGCAGGTTGATGGCGCCGCGGCGCAGCCCCCGGGCGGTCAGTCGCTCGCCGATCTCGGGCAGCAGAGCGATCGGCTCGGGCAGTTGCCCGGCGTCGGCCGCCGCCTGCACCCCGGTGTAGTCGAGTTTGGCGCGGCTGCGCACCAGGGCGCGTTCCAGCTCGACGGCTACCGTGCCACCGTCGGCGTCCAGGTCGATGGTCCACACCGCGGCCGCCCGGTCGTCGTCCGGCAGCAGGCTGGCCGCGCCCTCGCTGAGGGTCAGCGGGTGCAGCGGCACGTGACCGTCGGGCAGGTAGACCGTCTGCCCGCGCCGCCAGGTCTCCTCCTCCAGCGCGCCACCCGGCTCGACGTGCGCGGCGACGTCCGCGATCGCGTACCGCACCCGGTAGCCGCCGCCCGGACGGCGGGCGAGGTGCATCGCCTGGTCCAGGTCACGCGAGCTGGCCGGGTCGAGCGTGACGAACGGCACGTCGGTGCGGTCGACGGATGGCCGCGGCGGCGCGGCGGCTGCCGCGTCGGCCTCCCGTTGGGCGGCCGCCGGGAAGCCCTCGGGCAGGCCGAACTCGCGGCGCAGTGCGCCGAAGTCGATGCGGGGCGCGAGTACGCGTCGAATGACCACGGGTCAATCCTGACAGCGCCGGCGGTGATCCGCTTCCGGTGACCGGCCGAGATCTTCGCCGAACCGCCTCGCCGGCTGCTCCGCTCCGAGCAGCGTGCGGACCCGCCACCGCGGAAGCGGCGTCGCGGTCGGCCGCGGGGGGGCACGGCAGGACGGCGTCCTGTGCTCAGCCGGTCGCCTTCCGGGCGGTGCTGCGCGTACTCCGGGGGGCGGTGGCTCGGGCGGCGACCGGGCGGGCCGGCGACCTGCGGGCGGTCACCTTGCGGGCCGGGGCCTTGGCCGCGGTGGTCTTCTTCGCCGGGGCCTTCTTCGCCGCCGCCTTGCGGGCGGTGCTCGACGATGTGCCGGTCGCCTTCGCGGCCGGCGCCCTCTTCGCGGCGGCCTTGCGGACGCCGCTCGGGCGGGTGGAAGCGGCCTTCTTCGCGGTGGTCTTCTTGGCCGGGGCCTTCTTCGCCGGGGCCTTCTTGGCGGCTGTCTTCTTCACCGCGGACGCCTTGGTCGCGGCCTTGCGAGCCGGTGCCTTCGCCGCGGCGGTGGTCCTCTTCGCCGCCGACGCCGTGGTCTTCTTCGCGGCGCTCGTGGTCTTCTTCGCGGCGCTCGTGGTCTTCTTCGCGGCGCTCGTAGTCTTCTTCGCGGCGCTCGTGGTCTTCTTCGCCGTGCCCGTCGCCCTGGTCGCGGCGGTGGTGCTCTTGCGTGCCGTGGACGCGGGGGCCCGCTTCGCGGCGGTGGTCGTCCTGCGGGTGGCGGTCGAGGTCTTCGCCGGGGCCTTCCGGGCCGCCACGCTGGTCTTGGTCGCGGCCCTCTTCGTCACACCGGCCTTGGCGGCGGTGGTCTTGGCGGCGGTGGTACTGGACGCGGCGGTGGTCCTGCCCGCGACGGTCCTGGTCGCGGCCTTCTTCGCCGGGGCCTTCTTCGCCGCCGTGGTGGTCTTCTTCGCCGGGGCGCGCCCCGCGCCGCCGGCAGCCTTGCGGGCCGGAGCCTTCGCCGCGGCGGCGCTCGCGGTGGACTTGCGCACGGGGATGGTCCGGCTCGCCGCCGTGTTCCGTTCGGCCGCGGCGGTCTTCTTCGCGGTGGTGCGGCGGGCGGTCGGACGGGTGGTGGCCTGCTGTGCTTCGGCCATCGTGGTTCCCTCCTCGGGGACGTGCTCTCGCGTGCGTCCTCGCGGAGCACGAAATACCTCGGCACGGGCCGTCCCGCGCCGTCTACTTGTCCTCCCCGGCCCAACGAGCGTCCTCGGCATCCCACGCCTCGTTGCGCTCCTGCACTCGTTGCAGGGCGTTCTCCGCGTCGGCCGCCGAGTCGTACGGGCCGAGAACATGCTTCGCCGGACACACGTCGGCGTCCGTCTCGACCCGGTGATGCCGGGTGCACCAGTAGAAATGCCCACCACGTTCGCTGTCGTTCATGGGAATCACTGTGCACCGCGAACCGACCGGCCGCCACCGGATCGCGCAAGTCGCCGACCCTCTCCACAGTAGATATGCATTGGCTCCGGCGGGGCAGAACACCCGAAATAGGTCGATTGGGCTAGCTCACGCGACGGCTGGCCAGCGGGGTCGCGGCCTATGCTCACCCGATGGCGACACCGGACTACATCGTGGGGTTGCGCAAGCACGTCGGTCACGACCTGCTCTGGCTGCCGAGTGTCAGCGCCGTCGTCCGCAACGACGCCGGTGAGCTGCTGCTCGGTCAACGTGCCGACGACGGCCGCTGGTCGGTGGTCAGCGGCTTCGTCGAGCCGGGCGAGCAGCCGGCCACCGCGCTGGTGCGCGAGGTGCGGGAGGAGACCGGCCTGGACGTGGCCCCGGTGCGCCTGTCCAGCGCCGTCTCGCATCCGCACACCTATCCCAACGGTGACCGCTGCGAATACCTGAACCTGGGCTTCCTGTGCCGGCTGGTGGGTGGCACCGCCCGGGTCAACGACGACGAGTCGCTGGCCGTGGGGTGGTTCTCGTTGGACCGGCTGCCCGAGTTGGACAAGCACGCCCTGCTGGTCATCGCCTACGCGCTGCGCGAGAACCAGGTGGCCGGTTACCTGGAGCCGGGCACGACGTGGGACGACGTGCCCGACTGAGGTTCACACGGGAGCCGGCGTGCGGGCGACCGGCGCGGTGGGCGCGGACCGCGCCGCCCGGATGGTGTACGCGAGGGCGTACGGCGTGCAGGCCAGGTAGAGCATCGGTTCCAGCGGCACGTGGAGGATGATGATTCCGAAGATCTCCCAGGGGATGGCGGGCCGGGGCAGGCCGATGTTCCAGTCTGTCCAGGCGGCGAGGAGCCACAGCGGCGCGGAGATCCGGTCGATGCTCTCCACCGGCGTCGGACCGATGACCGGGCCGGCGCGACTGCCCGCCGCGATGGCGTCGACGACGGCGAGGACCACCGCGAGGTCGGCGACGGCGAGTGCGCCGAGGACGCCCACCCACCAGGCCGCGCGGCGGCGGTTGCGGGCGGCGAGGCTGGCCGCGGCCCAGAGGACCAGCGTCAGACCGGCCAACCAGAGCAGCAGCCCGGGTACCGAGGTGGCCAGGTCCTCCGGGACGAGAGCGGACAGGAGCACGACCACTGTCACACCGATGGGCAGCACCACGCCGAGCGCGACGCGCAGCGGGCCGTCGAGTGCGCCGTGCCGGGCCCAGCGCGCGGCAACCATCGCCAGCAACACCGCCAACACGACGGTGAGCGCCGTCCAGATCGGCTTCTGTGCCCGCGCCGGCCAGTCCACTCCCGCCAGCCAGGGCTGAAGCGGGTCCAGCGCGTACGCGCCGCCGATCACGATGGCGACGCAGGCGATCGGGGACAGCAGCAGAGCCGCCGCGGTACGGCCGACTCGACCGCGCAGCAGGTGGCGGTCGACGACCGGGGCACCGGCCCGGCTGACCGCCAGGCTCACCGCGAAGCCCAGCATTGTCGTCCAGCGACCGGTCTCGGCGAGCACGTGCACCTCGGCGGCCCACTCGCGGCGCAGATCCTCGCGGACGTCGGCCGGCCACCGACGCGCGGCCATCGTCAACAGCACCTCGGCGATCCGGCGGGTCACCACGCCGGCGCCCCGGTGGGCTCGGTGCCACCCCACGACCGACGACCGTCGGGGATCGCGGCACGGAGGTCGGCGAGCGCCTGCCGGGCCTGCGCCACGCCTTCGGCGGTCAGGCGGTAGTAGCGACGGGCCGGCCGGCCAGCCTGGACCGGGTCGATCGACTCCCAGTCGGCGGCCAGCCAGCCGGCCCCTCGCAGCCGGTGCAGCACCGGGTAGAGGGTGCCGCTGGGCAGGCCGGTCAGTCGCATCAGATCCAGCCCGTAGCGCTGCTCGTCGGGCTCGGCGAGCAGCGCCGCGAGCACCTTGGCGACCGGAATGGTGATCCGCATCCGGCCACTATATCGAAACTCTACATAGGGGTCGGGGTCCTCTCGACCGGGATCCACAGCTCGGCGTCCGCCTCGGTGCCGTCCGCGGACACCCGGACCCGGGAGATCTCCGGTCCGCGTCGGCTGCGGTACGGGTTGGACGGAAACCACTGGGTGAACACGTCGCGCCACAGGTGCTGCACGGCCTGCGGAAACGCCCCGGAGGTGGTGAACACCGCCCACGTGCCGGCCGGCACCGGCAGCGCGTCCAGATCCTCCGGCGGCACGGCACCTGTCACCACGCCGTGCCAGTAGTCCAGCTCGGCGCCCTCCTGCCGGCCGTCGGCGAGGTTGTCGCTGACGTTGACGATCCCCTTCGGTTCCTGATCGGAGAGCGCCTCGATCCGCCCGGCCGTCTCCGTGTCGATGCTCCGGACAAACGCGACGATCGCCGGGTTCATCCCCTCGTGCACCAGTGGGACCCGGGCCTTGCGTCCCACCAGTGCGAACGCGTCCTTGTCGACGATCCGGTACTCCATGCTGCCGCTCCCTTCGACGGTGAGTCGGAAGGTCATCCGGGGCTGGGCACGCAACGCTGCCCCCGTACGCCGCGCCTCTCCGGGCCCCACGCCGTGCACGGCGTGGAACGCACGGGCGAACGCCTCCGCCGACCCGTAGCCGTAGTGCACCGCGACGTCGAGCAACGTCCGCTCCCCCGCCAGCACGTCCGCGCCGGCGACGGTGAGCCGACGCCGCCGGATGTACTCCGACAGCGGCATTCCGGCCAGCGCGGAGAACAGCCGACGGAAGTGGTACTCCGACGTCAGCGCGATCCGCGCCAGCTCGGTCACCTCGACCTTGCGGTCGAGGTGCCGCTCGATGTGCGCCATGGCCTCGTTGAGCCGCTCCAGCACCCGGGGCTCCCTTCCTTTAGAGCACCGACGCTAGGTCGCGGGGCCGGTGGCCCACCCGACATCCGCTGCCCGCATCGGTCGGGTGCGGCCGCACCGGCCGTCGTGTCGTAGCCCGGCGGACTTCAGCGGGCCGGCTGTTGCATGATCCAGGTGGGGACGGGCTCCGACAGGGTGCCCACCACCTCCCAGCCGGCGCGGCGGTACAGCTCGACGTTGGCCGGGTAACTGGTCTCCAGGATCGCCGGCAGGCCGTCGGCGGCGGCGCGGGCCAGCCCGGCCCGCATGACGGCACGGCCCCAACCGCGTCCGGCGCTGTCGGGGTGGGTGCCCAGCACACCGAGGTACCAGAACGGGTACGTCGGCAGGGCGGCGTGCACGGTTTCGTCGTAGCCCCGCACGCGGGCCAGCACGTCGGCGGGGTATCGCGCCTCCTCCGGCGACCCGGGGCCGACGCCGGGGGCGTCCGCCGACGCGTCAACCGGCGGCGCGTCAACCGGCGGCGCGTCAACCGGCGGCGCGGCCGGTGGCTCCCAGATGGCGACGGACGCACCGCCGCCGATCGTCCAGATCGACGACCTGTGCACCCGCTTGTCGAAGAGGTCCCCGAAGAAGAAGGCGGCGTAACGCGGATAGGTGTCCTCGTCCGGGAACAGATGTCGCAGGATGGGATCCTTGACGAATGCGGCAACCAGCGTGGCGACCACCGCGTCGCGGTCCGTTGGCGTGGCGAGGGTGATCTCAGGCGTCGTCACAGCAGTCGATGCTATCCCGGGGTCAGCGCACGTCAGCCGAAGGTGAAGGCGTACGCCTCGGCGCCGGGCTCACCGAACGTGATCTCCAGGGTTCGCTCACCGACCACGCCGTCCTGGCGGACGAGCTGGTAGAGGCGGCCATCCCCCAGCACGCCGTTGCCGTCGACGTCGACGTCGACGCCGTGTGACGGGCCGGGCGCCGCGCCGTCGAGCAGCACACGGAACGGGATCGACGCGCCCGCCCCGGGGGCCAGCACGAGATGCGCGTCGCGGGCGTGGAACCGGAAGGCGATGCCACCGCCGGCCCGGTCGAGCACGACGTTCTCCGACCCGATCGTCCACTCCCCCGACAGGGCCCACGTGTTGACGCCCAGGCTCTCCGGCACCTGGTAGGCGCGGCGTTCGTCGAGCGCCGGGCCGTTCGGCGACGCGAAGTGGTCGCCGCGCCGGAAACCGAGGTACGTCTCGGGCGTGCGCAGGTTGGTCCAGTCGGCCTCCGCCTCCGGGCCGACACCCTCGACGGGTACGGGGTCGCGCTCGACGCCGAGCAGTTGCTGGAGCACCCGCTCGGACTGCTCGTAGCGCCCCTCACCGAAGTGCTCGTCACGGATGACCCCGAAGGTGTCGACGAAGTAGAGCGCCGGCCAGTAGTGGTTGTCGAACGCGCTCCAGATCGCGTAGTCGTTGTCGACAGCCACCGGGTAGTCGATCGATCGCGCCGCGACCGCCCGCCGCACCCAGTCGACCTCGTGCTCGAACCCGAACTCCGGCGTGTGCACCCCGACGACGACCAACCCGTCGTCGCGGTACGCCTGCGACCAGGCACGCACGTACGGCTCCTGGCGCAGCCAGTTGATGCAGGTCAGCGTCCAGAAGTTGACCAGGACGACGCGCCCGCCCAGGTCGGCGGGGCCGAGTGGCTCGGAGTTTAGCCACTCGGCCGCCCCGCTCAGCGGGGGCAGGTGCACGGCCATCTAGCGCAGCGACCGGAAGGCGGTGCGAAGCTCCTCGGCGAAGATCTTCGGCTGTTCCCAGGCCGCGAAGTGCCCACCCACGTCGAGCTTGTTGTAGTAGATGAGGTTGGGGTACGCCTGCTCGGCCCAACTCTGCGGCGCCTCGTACAGCTCGTCGGGAAAGACGCTCACGGCGACCGGGATGGTCACGCCCTTGGCGGCGAAGAACGACAGTTTGTTCTCCGCGTACAGGCGGGACGCGGAGACCGCGGTGTTCGTCAGCCAGTAGAGCGAGATGTTGTCCAGGATGTCGTCGCGGGTGAGGCCCGCCTTGGCGCCGTCGAAGACCTGTGCGATCAGGGCGAGACTCTTCGCGTCGTGGTCGAGCAGGAAGGACGCCAGGCCGACCGGAGAATCCGCCAGGCCGGTGAGTGTCTGCGGACGGGTCGCCATCATGAGGGCGTACGCGACGTGTTTCCAGACGTAGTTGGCTTCCTCGGCGGCGCGCATCTCGTCGGCGGACAGACCGGACGGCAGTGAGCCCATGGCGTTGTTCGCGCCCGTGGTGTCGCCCTGGAACAGCAGGTCGATCTCGGGTGGGATCGCACCGGGCATGTTGGTGTGGATGCCGAGCAGTTCCGCGGGCGCCTGGAGGCCCATCTGATCCACGATGACCGCGCCCCAGTCGCCGCCCTGCGCGACGAACCGCGTGTAGCCCAGACGCGTCATCAGCTCGGTCCAGGCGGTCGCGATCTTCTGCGGGTTCCACCCCGACGTGGTCGGCTTGGCGGAGAAACCGTGGCCCGGCAACGACGGGATCACCAGGTGGAAGGCGTCCGACGCGCTGCCCCCGTGGGCGGTGGGATCGGTCAGCGGCTCGATGATCTTCAGCTGCTCGATCACCGACCCGGGCCACCCGTGGGTGACGATGAGCGGCAGCGCGTCCTCGTGCTTCGAGCGCACGTGGATGAAGTGGATGTCCACCCCGTCGATGGTGGTCATGAACTGCGGTACGGCGTTCAGCCGTGCCTCGACCTTGCGCCAGTCGTACTCGTTCTCCCAATAGCGGGCGACGGCCTGGATGGTCGCGAGTGGCACGCCCTGCGACTGGTCGTCCACTGTCTCCTTGTCCGGCCAGCGGGTCGCCTTGATGCGCCTCTTCAGGTCGTCGAGGTCGGCTTGCGGAATGTCGACGCTGAACGGCCGAATCTCCGTGGTACCGGGACGGGTCTTGGTCTTGACAGCCATGCGTGTTCCTCTCCGTCTGGGTTCGCGCCTCGTGAGGAGAAAACATGGGGTGCAGGCGCTGCCCGGACTTGTGTGCCGATTCGAGATGGGCACGCCGCCGCCATATCTCGGAGCCTAGAACGCCGCACCTGTCGCTCGTGGCGATACGAGGAGCACGCTCACTGCTCAGGTCCGGGTGCCGCGACGGCGTGTTCGGCGGCGCGGCTGACCTGCTCCCAGCCGGCCCAGGTGTCCATCCGCCGGCGCGAGATGTCGAACGCCAGGTCGTACACCATGCTCCCGAGCAGGAGCCGCAGCGGCGGGTCGTCGCTGTCGACCAGGCGCAGCAACGCCTCGGCGGCCAGCCGGGGTGGGCTGTCGATCGAGCCGTCCGCCCACTGCCGCTCCAACTCGGCCCGCAGCGGCGCGTAGGCCGGCAGGGGTGTGGTGGCGCTCAGGCTGGTGTAGAGGTCGGTCCAGTATCCGCCCGGCTGCACGATGCTGAGGGTGATGCCGAAGGCCGCCGCCTCCATCGCCAGGGACTCGCTCATGCCCTCCAGGGCGAACTTGCTGGCGCTGTACAGGCCGGTGCTCGGAAAGCCGCCGAGTGCGGCGATGCTGGAGATCTGCACGAGGTGGCCGGACCGCTGGGCCCGCAGGTGTGGCAGCACGGCCTGGCTGACCCACAGCGCGCCGAAGACGTTGACCTCGAACTGGGCGCGCGCCTGCTCCTCGGTGAACTCTTCGATCATGCCCATGGACAGGGTGCCGGCGTTGTTGACGACGATGTCGAGGTGTCCGAAGTGCTCGACGGCGGTGTGCACGGCGGCGATGACCGCCGCCCGGTCCGTCACGTCGAGGGTCAGGGCCAGCAGCCGGTCGCTGTGCCGCTCGTCGAAGCTGTCCTTCGCGATGGTCCGGGCGGCGGCGACCACCCGGTCACCGCGGTCGAGCGCGGCGTCGGCGAACGCGCGGCCCAGACCGCGGCTGGCGCCGGTGATGAACCAGGTACGCATGGGGTCTCTCTTCCCTCGGAACGAGACGAGACGGTCCGTCTCGTGATGCCAGAAGAGTAGACCTCGGACGGGAGACCGTCAAGACGATACGGTCCGTCTCGTTGCTGGTATCGTGCCACCTCATGACGCCCAACACGGCACGCCGGCGAGAGACCTCCCGACGCGCCATCCTCGGCGCGGCCTTCGACCTGCTCCAGGAGGTCGGGTACGCGAAGGTCAGCATCGAGGGCATCGCCACGCGCGCCGGAGTCGGCAAACAGACCATCTACCGCTGGTGGCCGTCCAAGGGCGCGGTCATCTTCGACGCCTTCCTCCTGCTCAGCGAGGCCACCGAGGGCGGGCCGCCGACGCTGCCGGACACCGGCGACCTGGCGGCGGACCTGACCCTGGTGCTGTGCGCCACGGTCGAGGAGATGAACGATCCCCGGTACGAGCAGCCGATGCGCGCGCTGGCCACCGAGATCGCACACGACCCCGAGCTGGCGGCGGTCTACGCCGAACGGTTGGACGGGCCGTTGAAGGAGGCCAAACGGCAGCGCCTGCGCAGCGCCCAGCAGGCCGGGCAACTCGCCGAGGACATCGACCTCGACGTGGCGGTGGACCTGATCTGGGGGCCGGTGTTCAGCCGCTGGCTGCAACGCGGCGGGCCGCTCACCGCCGAGTACGCCGACCTCGTCGTCACCACCGCCCTGAACGGACTGCGCCCCCGCCGATCCACCGAGTGACGACAGCTGGGACGGCTTTGCGCTGCCCCCGCGCCATGCGGCAACATCAGGCGCCGTGACGGCACCAGGCACGGCCCCCGACGACGACAACGGCACACCTCGGGCAAGTCGGCGGGTCAGACACTGGCTGGCCGGCGCCGGGGTCACCGCGCTGGCGGCCGTACTCGGCATCACCCTCGCCGTCCGCGGCGGTGCCACCCCGGCCTGCGCCGCCCCGCCGACCGGCAACACCGTCCACAAGGGAAAGGCCAGCTTCTACGACGCGGGCCGCTCGGGCGGCACCTGCTCCTTCCCGGGCCCGCCGGCGAACCGGCTCTACGTGGCCCTCGGCGCGTCCGCGTACGCCGGGTCGGCGGCCTGCGGCAGCTACCTGGACGTGAGCGGCCCGAAGGGCAAGGTCCGGGTCCTGGTGATGGACCAGTGCGGCGGATGCGGCGCCGGCAAGATCGACCTCTCCGAGGAGGCGTTCGCCAAGATCGCCGACCGGGCACAGGGCATCGCGCCGGTGACGTACCGCGCGGTGGTGAACCCGCCACTCGACGGCGGCCTCACCTTCCGGATGAAGAGCGGCGCCTCGCGGTACTGGTTCGCGGTGCAGGTCGGCAACCACGGCAACCCACTGCGCTCGGTCGAGGCGGCGGGACCGGGCGGTGGCTTCCGCAAGGCGGCCCGGCAGATCGACAACTACTGGACCGTCGAGGGCGGGCTCGGCCCCGGGCCCTACCGCATCAGGGTCACCGACGTGTACGGCCGCCAGGCGACCGCCACCGGCATCCGGATGGTCACGAAGCAGGTCCAACGCAGCACCGTTGCCCTCGCCAGTGCCGTCCCGCCCAGCGCCTCCCCCTCGGCTCCACCGAGCCCCACCGTCGCGTCCTCGCCGACCCCGACGGAGTCGGCCGCACCGACGGCGACAGTCGAGGCGCTCGCCGGTGCCGGCCCGCTGGACCGTCCGCACTGCTGACCCGCCCGGTCAGCGAACCCCCGAGCGGGCTCACGGCCTGTGTCATAAGAACCGGCCGGCGACGCGGGCTGAACCGGACTCAGCCCCAGGCCGGACTATGATCACCCGCCGTGACAGTCAGACGGTTCGAGGACGACGAGACCGGTGGAGGCGACCTGGCGGCCGCGCGGCCAGGTCGACGTCCCGCCCGGCGTTCACTGTTCTTCGCGGCGCTGGCCGCGGTGCTCGTGCTCGCCGGCTGTTCGAGCGGCGCGGCCGGCACGCCGACCGCCGGGGCGTCCCCGCCACGCTCGACGAGCGGGCTGGGTCAGGCGCCGGACGTGCGGCCCAGCGAGTCAGGGTCGGTCAGCGCCGACGAGGCGCAGCGCCGACGTTTCACCGCGGCGGCCGCCCTGCTCAAGACCAGACCGGGGGTCCTCGGCATCCTGGTGCGCGACCGGCGAACCGGCGAACTCTGGCAGGCAGGGACCACCGACCATCCGATCTGGACAGCCTCCACCATCAAGCTCGCGATGGCCGTGGGCCTGCTGGAGCGTGCCCGTGCCGGCGAGATCACCCTCGACGCCACCGCACGTCGGCAGATCGCCGACATGCTCCACGTCTCCTCCGACGACGCGGCGACCGCCCTGTGGAACCGCTACGGCCGCGACAGCCAACTCGAACGCTTCCAGCAGCGTTACGGAATGACCGGGCTGACCACCGTCGCCGGCTACTCGCGCTTCTGGGGACACCTCAAGTGCACGGCGGACGATCTACAGCGGTTGATGTCGTACGTGCTGGACCGCCTCGACCCGACCGACCGGGCCTACCTCCTCGACGCGATGCGCTCGGTCGGCTCGATCCAGCACTGGGGCGTCTGGGCGGCCGGCGCCGCACAGCAGCCCGGCACCAAGAACGGCTGGTCGATCGAGCCAGACCCGGGCGGTAAGCACTGGGTCACCAACACCGTGGGATTCGCCGGCGACGGCCAGCGTTATGTCGTCGCCATCATGTACCAACTCCCACCCGGCAAGACGATCGACGCGGGGGTGCACGCGGTGAGCGACCTGGTCGCCACCGTCTTCGGGGCGCGGACCCCGGCGCGGGTCACCGTCCCGGACCCCAGCACCGGTCTCTGAGGATCACGCCGCCCCATCCTGGGCCGGCCTTGATCAGGTCGGCGGTCTGTTCTCGGTGGCGCTCAGCGGAACGGGCGCACGACGATCGCGAACAGCGTCCGGAGCAGCACGACGACGCGGTACACCGCGTAGACGAGCCACACGAAGAACAGGGCGGCGGCGGTGGCGAGCAGGGCGGGCCCCACGACTGTCGTCTGCTCGACCACCCAGCCGCCCGCGATCATGACGGTGACCACGACACCGAGCAGGACGACAGCACGCCCCACCCCCTTCGCCGCCTCCCACACGGCGCTCGCGTGTGCGCGGGCCGACAGGGCTCCCGACGGGGGCAGGGTGGGCGACGCCACGGATGCCGGCGCCCGCGCCGCCAACTCGTCGAGTTGCCGACCCGCGGCGCGGTCCCGTTCGTCGGCGGAGCGACGCAGGACCGCCTCCAGCGCCCGCAGGTCGTCCCGATCGCGAAGCAGCCCGGTGCGCGGATCAGCCAGGAGCAGCAGAGGAACCGGAGGTTCCTCGTCAGCCGAGCGGGCGAGCACCCACGCCTTGCCGAAGCCGCTGAGCTGACCCGGTCGCCGCACCCGGACGATCCCCGACAGCAGGCTTATCCGGGGCGCCGTCGGATCAGGGTCGAGCATGAGGTCGGAGCCGTCGATCATCGCCTCCCCGTCGACCAGGTCCCGGCAACTCTCGGTGAATCGCCGAGCCAAGCTGGTGACAACGCCGACCACCACCAGGGACACGACCAGCACAATGACGCCGAGCAGTTCGTTGCGCAGTGCCGCCACCTCGATCAGAAGCAGCGGAGGAACGAGGACGAACAGGTACCAGCTGGCGAACAGCAGGGCCCGACGCCGGTCCAGCCACCGCACCAGCCGGGCACGGTCGGGCTCGTCCGGAAAGCGCCGCAGGGGAACCGCGTCGGTCGGCCGGACCGGTTGTCGACACAGGTCGTGCAACAGTTCACCCGCCAGCACCGCCAAGTCCCGCGCGAACTGATCCTCCTCGTATTTCACCTCGCGGAGTTCGAACAGTTCGATGGCCGCCCGGCCGTCCACCGGGCTCTTCTCGGGCAGCGGGACGCCCAGGCGCACCCCGGCGGCGGGCACCAGCAGCAGACGCGGCCCCCGCAGGGTGCGTCGTCCGACGGCCGCCGGGTCGTCGACGAGCACGACCGCGGCAACCTCGTCCCACCGCAGGTGGCGTTTCAGCTTCGGGGTCCGCACCGACCAGCCCTGCGGATCGACATCGACGCGGAACGGCAACACCGCGTCCCGCACCAGCCGGCCACCCGTCGCCAGGCCGAGCGCCACAGCCGCCGCGCCCAGGAACAGGCCGACCCAGGCGACATCCAGCAGCGGGTACGCGATCCCGACAGCTCCGGTGAGCAGCAGAATTCCGAAGAACAGAAGGACAACACGGTCGAAGTACGGTTGCCGTACTCTCACCGCCTCATCGTCCAGCACGAGGTCAAGGCGTCTGCCGGGTGAGCTGCCGCGCCGGGTTGTGCGAACGCCGGTCCGGCGGCCTCATTGCTCGGGGCTAGCCTGATTTGTGCGCCGCTCCGGTCGCCGGGCCCTTGACAACCACCCGAGAAACCGGGCGTGCATCGCGGTCAGGTCAGGGCACAGACCCAGGCCGTACACGTCATCGATCGCCTCGTGCATCGACGAGGCCAGGTAGAACGCCAGGGCGATCGAATGACCGTAGAACTCGGCCGCGAGGTCGAGCCGAGCCGGACCGCACGGCCAGGGTGCGGCACAGTTGCGACACAGCCACACCGGGCGCATCGGCAGGTGCGGGCGACGGCGGGCGGTCATCCGACCCGCACCGGGCCTCGGCGGCGTTCGGCGGGCCTGGTCGGCGCGACGGGTAGGGCTTGCAACCGCACGCCCGCACGCATGACGTACAACTCGCGACGCGCCACCGCGTCGCCCGCCGCGTTCAGCTCGTACGCCTCAATCCAGATCCATCCGTCGTACGTGTGCCGCTCCGGCAGCTCGCGGATGACCCGCACGATGATCGGACGCAGGAACTGCACGCTCGCCGCGGTGGTCAAGAGGATCACGTCACCGGCCTTCATCGTCCCGACCACTACAACCCCCAGGGGTACGTGAAAGTGCGGCTCGCGGCCGACGCCGGAACGGCGGAACGCTCGTCCCGGGTGGCCACAGGCCGGGCAGTCCGCGCCTGCGGTCGGCTCGCCGGATTGGAGTTGGGCTTCTCGGGCTCGTCGTCGGGCATGGTCTCCCCCTTGTGCCGTTGGGAAGGGGCCGCTCCCGTGAGTGCTCGCCCGTCGGGAGCGGCCCCGCTACGAATGCGGCCGCCGGATCTCGTGGGCCTACCAGCCGCGCCACCTGGTGACACTCTGCTGTGGAGACCGTTACGCTCGGAAGGCATCCCTGGTGTTCGGGCCGGAGCTGGCGGAGCAGGCTCCGGGCGTGTGGCACCCCGGGTAGTCGATCTCTGATTTGAGGAGCGTTGAATGGCTGACGTGCCAAGTCCCCTGGCGGACTTCATCGTGAGCGAGATCCGTCGCGCTCGCGGAGCGTCCGGGATGACGCAAGAGGCGTTCGGCCGGGCGGCGGGCTTCAGCGCTTCGCACGTGAGCGCCGTGGAGAGCGGTACGCGAGCGCTGACGATGGACTTCATCCGTGGAGCAGACCGCGCCTTCGGTAACGACGGGTTCTTCGGACGCCTGGTTGTGAAACTCGGCGCACCATCGTGGTTCCTGCACTGGCTGGACGCCGAGCGCGGCGCGCGACAACTGCGTCTGTTCGAGCCACTGCTGATTCCGGGCCTGCTTCAGACCGAGAACTACGCCCGCGTGGTGATGCGGTTGAACGACCTCATGTCGGCGACCGAGGTAGACCAGCAGGTAAGCGCTCGGATGAGCCGACACAAGATCCTGACCGGTGACACGCCGCCGCAGGTGGTGGCCGTGCTGGATGAGTCCACGCTCCGCCGCACCGGCGATGAGCACGTCGGCATCATGGCCGAACAGATCGCCCACCTCATCACTGTCGCCGAGTTGCCGCACGTGCACATCCACGTGATCCCGGCGGCCGCCGGCCTCCACATCGGGCTGTCCGGGCCGTTCGCTCTGGCGCTCGCCAACGACGGCACGTGGGTCGGACACCTCGAAAATCAGCTGGGCGGGATGGTGGTCAACAACGACGATGGGCTACATACTCTTCAGGCGAGGTGGGAGAACGTCCGGAACGAAGCGCTCCCACGCCGACAGTCCATCGAGCTGATGAAGGAAGTGCACAGTCATCATGGACCTCACTAACGCCAGCTGGCGCAAGTCCCGACGCAGCGGATCATCGGGAGGCAACTGCGTCGAGGTCGCCGACAACCTGCCGGGTGTCATCGGCGTCCGGGACAGCAAGGACCCTGCCGGCCCGGCCCTGACCTTCGGCCCCGCGACCTGGCGGGCGTTCGTCGCTCACGTCGCCGCACGGTCGTAGCGCAGGCCAGACGCACGGTAGCTTCATACCGGCCCGCAGCACTAGGGCCTGTGTCGAAGTCGGTTACAGCCACTCGTTGATCGCGGCGATGTGAACGGTGGCTTCGTAGCGGACGGCGAGTTTGTCGAAGCGGGTG
>NZ_JBICUF010000008.1:0-321689 GCF_043198035.1 Micromonospora sp. NPDC048898 | reverse complement strand
CCGGTGTTGGTGGTGAGGGCGGTGAGGGCGTGGGTGAGGTGGGTGGGGTTGGTGGTGGTGATGGCGGCGCGGTGGGGGTGGTGGGTGCGGGTGTGGGTGGTGGTGTAGGCGAGGTGTGCCAGGGGGGTGGGGGTGTGGTGGAGGTGGTGGAGGAGGTGGGTGGCGGTGGTGGTGAGGGTGGTGGGGGTGGTGGCGGAGAGGGTGATGGTGTGGGTGGTGGGGTGTGGTGTGGGGGTGGTTGGTGGTGGGTGGGGTGGGGTGTGGTGTTGGGTGATGATGTGGGCGTTGGTGCCGCCGAATCCGAAGCTGCTGGTGGCGGCGGTGGGGGTGGGTGTGGTGAGGGGTGTGGGGGTGGTGGGGATGGTGAGGTGGGGGTTCCAGGGGATGTGGGGGTTGGGGGTGATGGTGGTGGGGTGGGGTGGGATGGTGCGGTGGTGGAGGGTGAGGATGGTTTTGATGAGGCCGGCGATTCCGGCGGCGGCTTCGAGGTGGCCGATGTTGGTTTTGACGGTGCCGAGGTGGAGTGGGTGTTGTCGGTGGGGGGTGAGGGTGTGGGTGAGTGCGCGTATTTCGATGGGGTCGCCGAGGGTGGTGCCGGTGCCGTGGGTTTCGACGTAGTCGATGTCGTGTCCTTCGATCCCCGCGTCCGCCAGGGCGCTCAGCACGACACGCTCCTGCGCCGCACCGCTCGGTGCGGTCAGGCCGTTGCTTCGACCGTCCTGGTTGACGGCGCTGCCCCGGATGACGGCGAGGACACGGTCCTGGAGCGCGAGGGCGGTGCTCAGGCGGCGCAGGACGATGATTCCGCAGCCTTCGCCGCGGACGTAGCCGTCGGCGTGTTGGTCGAAGGTGTGGCAGCGGCCGGTGGGGGAGAGCATGCGGCCTTTGCTGAGGGCGATCATGGCGTCGGGGGAGAGGATGAGGTTGGCGCCGCCGGCGATGGCGGTGTCGGTTTCTCCGGTGCGTAGTGCCTGGCAGGCGAGGTGTACGGCGACGAGGCTGGAGGAGCAGGCGGTGTCCACGACGAGGCTGGGCCCCTCCAGGCCGAGCGTGTAGGACACCCGGTTCGCCGCGAAATTGGCCGACACCCCGATCGCCGTGTATTCGTCGATCGAGTCGGGGCTCTCGGTGCTCATCCGCTCGTACTCGCCGGACCGCATTCCGATGTAGACGGCGGTGTTGGTGCCGCGGAGGCGGTGGGGGGGTATGTGGGCGTGTTCGAGGGCGTGCCAGGTGGTTTCGAGGATGAGTCGGTGTTGGGGGTCGATGGCGGCGGCTTCGCGGGGGGTGATGCCGAAGATGGTGGGGTCGAAGCCGCGGACGTTGGTGAGGAAGCCGCCGTGGCGGGCGTAGGTGTGGCCGGGGGTGTCGGGGTCGGGGTGGTAGTAGCGGTCGTTGTCCCAGCGGTCGGTGGGGATGGGGGTGATGGCGGTGCGGGCTTCGGTGAGTAGTCGCCAGAATTCCTCGGGGCCGTCGGCGCCGGGGAAGCGGCACCCGATACCCACCACCGCGATCGGCTCGGACGCCGAGGGCGCGGAGTCGTCGCGCTGCGCCTCTGTCGGTGCCGTCGCCAGTGCGCGGGCGGCGGCGGCGATGGTCGGATGGTCCCAGGCGAGGGTGGCGGGTACGTCACGGCCGAGCCGCCTGGACAGCTTCTCCGCGATGCCTACCGCCTGCACCGAGGCCAGACCGAAGTACGTGAACGACTCGTTCGGTGAGACGTCCCGCACGGCGCAGTGCGCCGACTCCGCTATCAGCAGTCGTAGCTGGCTCTCGATGTCGGCCGGCGTCCAGGTCCGCGCGGCGGAGCCGCCGGCGGTGACGTGCTCCGGCGACTGCGCGGCGGGCGGCCTGACCTCGTCGTCGGCGGGCGTGACGTCGACCGGCACCCCCAGCCGGGCCCCCTCGTCGTCGGTGGCGATGGGCACCGGCGGCGGGTAGTCGCCGTCGAGGTACCTGGCCCGAGCGGCGCGGCGCTGGATCTTGCCGCTCGACGTCGTCGGAAGAGCACCCGGCCGGACGAGCACGATCGCGTCGGCGGCCAACTGGTGTTCGTCGGAGATCCGGCGTCGGATGGTCGCGGCGATCCGGCCGTGCTCGGCGGGGTCGAGCCGACGTCGAGGCAACTCCTGGACCACCACGAGCGAGGGTTCGCCCGCGGCCTCGACCGCGAACGCGGCGCACCGCGTCGAGGCGAGCGCGGGATCGCTGTCGATGCTCGTGGCCTCGATGTCGTGGGGATAGACGTTGCGTCCCCAGAAGATCATCATGTCGTCCACACGACCCGTGACGTACAGTTCGCCGTCGAGCATCGCGCCGAGGTCACCGGTACGCAGGTACCGCTGCTTTCCGGTGCCGATGGTGTTGTGGAACGCCCGTGCGGTGGCCTCCGGGTTGTCGAGGTACCCGCCGGTCACGCTCTTGCCGCGAAGCCAGATCTCACCCACCCGACCCGCACCGGCACGGCGGCCGGTCGCCGGATCGACGATTTCCACGGTGGTGCCGGACAGCGGACGCCCCGAGCTGACCAGCGCACGCGCCTGCGCCGGATCTGTCGGCGGCAACAGCCGACCCGCTTCGAGCTCGTCCTTGGCGACGTAGCGCACGACCGGGTCGGCACCGACCGCGTTCGTCGACACGACGAGAGTGCTCTCGGCCAGGCCGTATCCGGGAATGAGACTGGACCTGCGGAAACCGCAGCCGGCGAAGGTGCGCGCGAAGGCGTCGAGTGTGGTCACCCGAACCGGCTCGGCACCGTTGACCGCTCGCGTCCAGGTCGACAGGTCGAGATGCTGCCTGGCCTGTTCGTCGATTCGATCGACACACATCTGGTACGCGAAGTTCGGTGCGAAACTCACGACTCCGCCGTACCGCGTGATGGCCTCCAACCAGCGCAGTGGCGACCGGACGAACGCCATCGACGCCAGGTGTGTCGACGGAAACCCGGAGAACAACGGGAAGACCAGGCCCGAGAGCAGCCCCATGTCGTGGTAGAGCGGAATCCAGCTGACACCGTGCGTGTCGGGGTCGAGGGCGAGGCGACTCTCGGTCGATCGGGCGTTGGCCAGCAGATTGCCGTGGGAGACCCGCACACCCTTGGGCATGCCGGTCGAGCCCGAGGTGTACTGCAGGAACGCCAGTGCGGCACCCGTCGTGCCGGCGGGCTGCCAGTCCCGCCCGAAGCCCTCGGCGACATCCTGTCGGACGGACAGCCAACGCGCCTGCCGCAACGACGAGCCGGCCTGCCCAGCCAGGTCGGGCGGCAGGCGATTCGGCTGCGTCACGTCCGGTGGCGGCTCGTCGGACAGCACGATGGCGGGCCCGCAGTCGCGCGCGATCGCCTCGATCCGGTCGTGGCGCCCCGAGGCGACAGGTGGGTACGCGGGAACCGCCACGAGCCCCGCGTAGAGGCAGGCGAGGAACGAGGTGACGTAGTCGAGGCCCGGTGGGCACAGCAGAAGGACCCGGTCACCGGGCTTCGCCGCCTGACTGAGCGCGGCCGCGACATCCCGGACGCGGGCTTCGAGCCCGCCGTAGGTCAACTCGTGCACGACGGGCGGCGCTGACCCCACGTGGTCGAGGAACCGGAATGCGAGGCGGTCGGGTTGGCGCTCGGCGCGCTGCCGGAGCAGCTCGTTGATCGTCTGCGGGCGTGCCGTCACGACTGTGCCCCCCGTGTTCTCGGTGCGTTCGCACTCGTGCTTCCGGAAGCGCTGCACTCGGCGGCGTGTGGGGGAATTCCCGGCGCCGCCGAGTAACAGTGTGCGGTGCGGAGGGCTAGGGGATCTTTTAGTTCTGCCGGAGGAAATGCATTTACCGGAGGCGATGCAGCGCCATTTATGAAAAGTTTCGGTTAATTCCGCCCCCGGGTTGGCCGGAGGCGTTGCGTCCGTTTCCAGCCCACGATTCGCCCCCGAACCGACCTGGCGGCGGGCCGGCGGCAGGGCGGGTGCGACGTGCGGGCGCGGAGGTCAGACGCCGATGCGGAGGGGGAGCGTGAGTAGGCCCCGGACGAGGGTGCCGGAACGCCAGCCGAGTTCCTCGGGCTCCCGGGCCAGCGTCAGCCGCGGGAATCGGGCCAGCAGCGTGTTGAGGGCGATCTCACCTTCGAGACGGGCCAGCGGGGCGCCGAGGCAGTAGTGGATGCCGTGCCCGAAGGCGAGGTTGCCCCCCTCTCGACGGATGTCGAGTCGGTCGGGGTCCGGGTACTGATCGGCGTCACGGTTGGCCGAGGTCAGCGCGACGAGGACGAACTCGTCGGCGGGGATCGTCGTTCCGCTGAGCACGATGGGCTCGGTGGTGTAGCGGAGGGTGGCCATGTTGAACGGTCCGTCGTAGCGCAGCAGTTCCTCCACCGCCTGCGGGGTGCGGGTGGGGTCGGCACGCAGGACGGCCATCTGCTCGGGGTGGCGCAGCAGCGCGAGGACGCCGTTGCCGATCAGGTTGACGGTGGTCTCGTGCCCGGCGATCAGGAGCAGGAGCACCATGTCGAGCGCCTCCTGGTCGGACAGCGCGTCGGTGCCGTCGGTGGCGACGAACATCGAGAGCACATCCGGACCGGGATGGCGTCGCTTGTCATTGATGAGCGCGCCGAGATAGGCGGCCAGGTCCTCGAACCTGCGCGTTGGTGAGGGTCTGCCGGACAGGATCCCGTTCGACCACTCCCGAAACGCGTCCCGCTGTTCGAGTGGCACACCCAGCAGTTCGGTGATCACGGCTATCGGAAGGGGAGACGCGAAGCTGTCCAGCAGGTCGATCTCGCCGCCGTTACCGGCCGCCTCGGCCTGCACGGCGTCCAGCAACTCGTCGGCGATCTGCTCGATCCGCGGGCGGTAGTGCGCGATGCCGCGCGGGGTGAACGCCCTGCTGACCAGGCGCCGCAGTCTGGTGTGGTCCGGCGGATCGCTGTTGAGCATGTGGTGGGCGGCCGACTTGACCACGTTGTGGAACTTGTCCGGGTCGGTGTGGCGTTCCATCAGGCGGACGAGCGACGCGCTGTTCTTCGCCAGTCGTGGATCGGCGAGCACGGCCCGGGCATCCTGATGGCGGGTGACCAGCCAGGCCCGGATCCCGGACGGGACGACGATGCGCACGACCGGTCGTTGTTCCCGGAGCACCCGGTAGAACTCGTGTGGCTGCGCCAGTTGGTCGGCGTCCAGAACCAGATGATCGTCAACGGTGCCGTCGAGGGGGGCTGCCTCGGTCACGAGTCCTCCTTGGGTGGCGAGTGAGCGCCGACCCAAACGGTGCGACGCCAGACGGTGTTCCGCTCACCCACCAACGACCCGTGCCACCTACCCCGCGAAAATTGTACTCGACTGTCAATGACGGTTGTCGATTAAAATTCGGCCTCGCCCGGCGGGGCGACCCGTGCGATCCGGGCGGGCTCGGCCTGCCGCCGAGCCCACCCGGACACGATCATCAGGCCAGGGGCGCGAGCCTGAACTGCTGGTTGGTCTGTCCGTGGCAGTCGTACAGCTGGATCTGGGCGCCGTTGGCGGTGCTCCAGACGTCCAGGCAGCGGCCGGACTGCACGTTACTGATGGTGCCGTTGGAGTTGACGTTCCACTGTTGGTTGGTCTGACTGTGGCAGCCGTAGATCTGGACCGCCGCGCCGTTGCCGGAGCCCGCCGCGTCCAGGCACATGTTGCCGTACACCTGTAGTTGTTTGCCCGAGGTGTAGGTCCACGCCTGGTTGGACTGTTTGTTGCAGCCCCAGAGCTGGACCCGGGTGCCGTTGTTGTGGGAGGCGTTGGGCACGTCGACGCAGCGGCCGGACTGCGTGCCGACGATCTCGCTGGCGGAGGTGGGCGGGACGCTTGGCGAGGTGGTGGGGGTCGGCGTGTTGGTGGGGGTGGGCGTGTTGGTGGGGGTCGCCGTCGGGCTGGTCGGCGTCGAGGGCAGCAACGGGCAGGTGCTGCGGTAGGTGACCACGCCGCTGTTGTCCAACAGCGGGCAGAGGAACTGGCTGTACCGGGTGTCGTTGTCGACGAACATCTTGACGAACGGCAGCATGGTCCGGACCATCACCGGGTTCGACCGCCCGACCATGAACCCGTGATCCGCACCGGCGACCTCCACGTAGACGCTCTCCGTCGTCGCCGGGAGGCTGTTGTACAGGCCGGTGGCGTAGGACGGGGTGACCACCGTGTCCGCCTGCCCAGCGAAGATCATCGTGGGCACCCGGTCGTTGGCCAGGTTCGACGAGGGCGAGTACGGCGCGATGCCGACCACTGCCTTCAACGACGGGCGCCGGATGGCCGCGCTCAGCGCGCCACCGCCGCCCATCGAGTGGCCGGCGACCGCCAACCGGTTGGGGTCGACCCGGTCGCGTACCGGGCTCTGCTGGGTCAGGTAGTCCAGCGCGGCGAGCAACTGGGTGCCTCGGGCCGTGTCGAAGTCGTTGCGGCTGTTGGTCTCGATGCCGATCACGACGAAGCCGTGGGAGGCCAGCCACGGCCCCATCCAGGCCAGTTCGGCGGAGAACAACGCGGTGTAACCCGGCGAGATCGCGATGGCCCCGAAGGTGCCCTGGCTGGTGTCGGTCGGGTAGTAGATCCTGCCGCCGTTGAACCCGTACCCGGTCGGGACGCTTACCGACGTGTTGGCGAAGGGGCCGTTCACGGCGGTGACGCTGGTCCGGGTGGGATCCGGGCCCCGCTGGTAGGGGTTGTCGGCGGCCGAGGCCGACCCGGTCGCCAGCGTCAGGGAGAACAACCCGACCGCGGCCGCGATCCCGGCCGCGGCGAGCGTGAACAGCCGCCCGCGGAGACGGGAGGGCCCACGGGTGTTCCCCGAGGGCGGTGGGTGGTGCGCATGTCCTCGCACTGTCGGTACCTCCTGGTGGTGGGTGGGGGCAGAACTTTCGGGACCGTTCCGGAAAGACCGAACGTTCGTGGTCAGGTGCGCCCGGTGGGACGGGTCCGGGACACCATGCGGATCCTCCGGTGGCGAGATAGGACAATCTTCGTCACTGGTCGAGGCGAAGGCCCTGCTCGGGGAGCGGTGGCCAGGATGCCGCGTCCGGTGCCGAATTGATCATGTTAACGTTCACACTTATCGATGGCCTTCAGGCTGGCAGAACGTTCCAGGTTTTTCAACCGGTAGTTTCAGGCCTGTTGCGGATGGGCGGCGCCGGGGCGGAGAACATAATTTATTAAATAATATTGACATGCGCGCGTAACGGCTTGCAAGATCGGTCGAAACAACCCAGGAGTACGGGCCTGTCCCACTGCTGTGAAGGAACCCCGTGTGAGACGACAACTGTTCACCACCCTGACCGCCGTCACGGCCAGCCTGCTGATCGTGCCCGCCCCGGCCCACGCCGCAGCCACGAACGGCACTGTGGTCGCCACCAAACCCGCACCCCAGCAGGTGCTCAGCCCCACGCCCTACCAGGGCTGGAACACCTACTTCGGCCTCGGGGGCGACTTCTCCGAGGAGTCCGTACGGGAGGTCGCCGACTCGATCGTCAGCCGTGGCCTGGCCAAGGCCGGCTACGACATCGTCTGGCTGGACGGCGGCTGGCAGGACCCGGAGCCGCGTACGGCAGCCGGTGACCTGCGGGCCGACCGGGCTCGTTTTCCGAACGGGCTCAAGCCGCTCGTCGACTACATCCACTCCAAGGGCCTGAAGGCGGGCATCTACACCGACGCCGGTCCGTACATCCCCGGCAAGTGTGGGCTCGGCAGCGGCGGCGGCTACTACCAGCGCGACGCGAACCAGTTCGCCGCCCTGGAGTTCGACGCGGTGAAGGTCGACTTCCTCTGCGGGATCGCCGCCGACCTGGACCCGAAGACCGCCTACACCGAGTTCGCCCAGGCGCTGCGGAACAACGCCAGCAAGCGGCCGATCATCTTCAACCTGTGCAACCCGGTGACCTCTCCGGACTGGGGCGACTACCCGCAGGAGCAGCAGTCGACGTACTCCTGGAGCTATGCCCCCCAGATCGCGCAGTCCTGGCGGACCTACACCGACGTGGGTTTCGTCGGCGAGATCAAGTTCAAGGACGTGCTGCGCAACTACGACGCGAACGCGCGGCATCCCGAGGTTGCCGGACCGGGTCACTTCAACGACCCCGACTACCTGGGCCCCAACCTCGGACTGTCCGACGAGGAGTTCCGTACGCAGATGACGCTCTGGTCCGCGGCCGCCGCGCCGCTGGTGATCGGCAGTGACGTCCGCAAGCTCAACCAGGCGTCGATCGACGCGCTCACCGACCCCGACGTCCTGGCGATCAACCAGGACCCCGCCGGTGTCCAGGCCGTCCGCGTCGGCGCCGCCGGCACGACCGAGACCTGGGTCAAGCGCCTGGCCAACGGTGACCGGGCCGTGGTGCTGCTCAACCGCGGTGAGAGCTCGAAGATCATCACCGCGAAGGCCTCGTCCGTCGGCCTGTCCGGCGCCCGCTTCACCGTGCGTAACGCGTGGACCAACCAGGTCACCGAGAGCGCGGGCACGCTCAGCGCCGCGGTGCCGGCGCACGGTGCCGCTCTGCTCCGGGTCGCCCCGGCGCGCGGTCTGCCGGGTGCCCCGCACGTGACCGCCGGCCTTCCGCAGGTCACGAAGGTCGGTGACTCCGCCACGCCGGAGGGGACCGCACCCGTGGTCGGCGGCGGTGACCAGACGCGGGTCGAGGTCGTCGTCCGCAACGACGGCCTGCTGCCCGTGCTCACGCCGCAGGTCGGTCTCGCCGCGCCGACCGGCTGGACGGTTCGGGCACTCGGCCCGGCGCCGCTCGTGCTCGCCCCGGGTCGGTCCACCACCTTCGCCTTCACGGTGACCCTGCCGGCCACCGCCGCTGCCGGGGACGCCGTGTTGACCGCCACCACGTCGTACGAGGTGGTGGGGCGCGGCAGGTCGCGCCAGACGTCGGTGTCGACGGTGGTGGTCGCCCCGGCACCGCCGACCGGTGCCGTCGTGCTGTCCCACCACACGTGGGTCAGCGCCACCAGCGGTTGGATGACCCCGACGGTCGACCAGAGCGTCGGCGGCGGGTCACCGATCAGCATGGTCGGCCAGGTGTACGCGACAGGCCTCGGCGTCGCCGCACCCTCCACGGTCCGTTACTACCTGGGCGACAGGTGCGACCGGCTGACCGCGACCGTCGGCCTGGACGACGCGGTCCGCAACGTCGGTCCCGAGGGAGCCACCTCGACCTTCCAGGTGGTCGGCGACGGGCGGGTCCTGTTCGACAGCGGCGTGCTGACCCGTGACGACGTCCGTCAGGTCGACGTCGACCTGACCGGTGTCCGGGTGCTCGACCTGCTGGTCGGCGACGGCGGCGACGGCGGTTACAACGACCGCGCCGACTGGGCCGGCCTGAACGCCAACTGCTGACGCACCTGCACGACCGTCGGAAAGATCGAAGCTCCGGCCCGGGGTTCGCGCCCGGGCCGGAGCTTCGTTTCACCGCCGACGTACGTCGCCGCCGCTCCTCAGAAGGGCGAGCAGCAGCTCCCCGATCGTCAGGCGGCGGCCCGCTGCACCGCCGTGGCGGGGTTGCCGTCCACCGCCGCGGTGAGCTGCGGGACGAGCTTGTCCAGCAGGAACGGCAGGCTCAACGGGGTGATGAACGAGGTCGCGGCACCGACCAGTTCCTCGTTCTCCAGGTAGATGTCGCGACCCTCGGTCTTGACCTTGAGCTTGCTGTAGAGCGGGTCGGCCTGCACCTTCGCCCGGTCGGTGTCGTAGCTGTCGACGAGCCAGATCAGCACGCCGGTGTCGAGCATGTCGGTGCGCTCCCGGCTGAGGTTGGCGCCGAATTCCTTGCCGGTCACCTCGGCCAGCCCGGGCGGCAGGGCGAAGCCCAGGTCGGTGAGGAACCGGCCGCGCGAGTCCTGCGGGCCGTACACGTAGAAGCCCTCGTAGGTGGTGGCCATCAGGCCGGTCGCGCCGGCGAAGGCCGGGTTCGCCGTGCGTACCGCGGCGAACTTGGCCTCGACGTCGGTGACGACCTTGTCCGCCTGGGCCTTGCGCCCGACGGCGGTGCCGACGGTACGGGTCACGTCCTGCCAGGACACGCCATAGTCGACGGAGTCCTTCGGCTGCGCCACGGTCGGCGCGATCTTCGCCAGCTTGGCGTAGTCCTCGCTGGTCAGCCCCGAGTAGACGCCGAGGATGAGGTCGGGCCGCAGGGCGGCCACCTTCTCGAACTGGATGCCATCGGTGTTGGTGAGCACCTGTGGCTTGGCCCCCGTGCCCAACGCGGCCTCGGCCCAGGGCCAGATGGCGCCCGGCTTCTCGCCGAACCACTCGGTGGTCGCCACCGGCACGACGCCCAGCGACAGCAGGGCGTCCTGCTCGACCAGGCCGACCACGGCGATCCGCTTGGGCTCCGCCGGGATGGTGGCGGTGCCGAACTTGTGCTCGATCGACACCGGGAAGGCGTCGGAGGTGGCGGCACCGGAGGAGGGGGCCGACGGCTCCGATCCACCGCCGCAGGCCGCGAGGAGAAGCAGGAGCGCGGTCGAAGCGACGGTCGCGCCCCGGCGGATTGAGGGAAGCCGCACGGCTGTTCCTTTCTGCCAACGAGGCCCCAGGGTGGTGACCTCGAACGGGAGTGTAGGTTAGCCTCACCTAATTGAGTAATGCGAACGGGTGGACGGATGGAGCACGTGTTGACCCCAGGCACCGGCACCCGCCCGGAGCCCGGGACCGTTTCGCCCCAGAAGGCGCCGCGCGAGTCGTTGTCGCGCTCCGGCCGGCGCTGGGTCGGCCTCGTCGTCGGCGTCGTCGCCCTCGCCGCCGCCGTGGCGTTGAGCATCGCGGTCGGCAGCCGTTCGCTCGGGCTCGGCACGGTCTGGCAGGTGCTCTGGCACGACGACGGCTCCGCCGCCGCGGAGATCGTGCACCGGCTCCGGGTGCCGCGCACGATCCTCGGATTCGCCGTGGGCGCGGCGCTGGGGCTGGCCGGCACGGTGATGCAGGCGCTCACCCGCAACCCGCTTGCCGAACCCGGCCTGCTCGGGGTCAGCCTGGGCGCGTCCACCGGCGTGGTGCTGGCCATCGCGCTGCTCGGGGTGACAAGTGCGAACGGGTACGTCTGGTTCGCCATCGCCGGTGCCGGGCTCACCTCGGCGGCCGTCTTCGCGCTCGGCGGTGCCGGCCGGGCACCCACCCCGGAACGGCAGGTCCTCGCCGGGGTCTCGCTCACCTCCGTGCTCGGCGCCGGCATCTGGGCGATCCTGGTGACCCACCGGGAGGCGTTCGACAGGTACCGGCACTGGGACGTCGGCTCGCTCGCCGACCGGGAGAGCAGCACGATCACGCAGTTGGCGCCGTTCCTGGTGGTCGGTGTCCTGCTCGCGCTGGTGCTGGGCCGCCAACTCAACGCGCTGAGCATGGGCGACGACGCGGCCACCTCGGTCGGCGCACACCCGGGGCGGATCCGGGTGCTCGGCATGATCACGATCACCCTGTTGTGCGGTGCCGCCACCGCCGCCTGCGGGCCGATCTGGTTCGTCGGCCTGGCCGTCCCCTACGCGGCCCGGATGTTCACCGGCTCGGACCACCGCTGGATCCTTGCCTACTCGCTGGTCCTCGGGCCCACCCTGCTGCTCGTCTCGGACGTGCTCGGGCGGGTCCTGGTGGCCCCGGCCGAACTGCCGGTCGGGGTGGTCACCGCGTTCCTGGGCGCACCACTGTTCATCGCGCTGTGCCGCCGACGCCGGCTGAGCACCCTGTGAGCGGCCCGATGCTCCAGCTCCGCCCGTCCGGACGGACCACCCGCCTGGTGATCCGCAGCCGGGGCGGCCGGCTCTCACTGCGGGTGCACCTGCGCGCGCTGATCGCCGGCACCGCGCTGCTGCTCGCGGCGCTGGGTGTCGCGCTCGTCAACCTCTCCAGCGGCGACTTCCCGATCCCCGTACCCGACGTGCTGCGCAGTCTCGTCGGCCAGGGCGACCCGGGCACCGACTTCATCGTGCAGGAGCTGCGGCTGCCCCGCGTGCTGATCACGCTGCTGGTCGGCACGGCCCTGGGCGCGAGCGGCACGATCTTCCAGGGGCTGACCCGCAACCCCCTGGGCAGCCCCGACTTCGTCGGCCTGACGGTGGGCGCGGCGACCGGCGCGCTGATCGTCCTGCTGCTGTTCAACGGCAGCGGCTTCCAGGTCGCCGCCGGTGCGATCGTCGGCTGCCTGGCCACCTCGGTCGCCATCTACCTGCTCGCGTTCCGCCGTGGGGTGCAACCGTTCCGGCTGGTGCTGATGGGCGTCGGAGTGGCCGCGCTGCTCGACTCGTTCAACTCGTTCCTGATCTACCGCAGCCGACTGGACGAGGCGATCGCCGCCCAGGTCTGGCTGATCGGCAGCGTCAACGGCCCCGGATGGACCGAGGTGACGCTCGTCGCCGTGGCGGTCGCGGTGCTGCTGCCGGTCGCGCTCTATTACGGCCGGCACCTCGACATGTTGGCCCTGGGCGACGAGTCCGCGCTGCTGCACGGCGTACCCGTCGAGCGCAGCAGGGTGGTGCTCGCGCTGGCCGGCGTCGGGCTCGCGGCCGGTGCCACCGCCGCGGCCGGGCCGATCGCGTTCGTGGCCCTCGCCGCGCCACCGTTGGCCGCGCGGCTGACCCGCTCGCCGAACGCCGGGATCCTGCCGGCCGCGTTGATGGGCTCCGCCCTGTTGGCGGCAAGTGACTGGGTGGCCCAGCGCCTCCTGCCCGACGACGACGTCCCGGTCGGTCTCGTCACCGCCGCCCTGGGCGGCATCTACCTGACCTGGTTGCTCTTCCACGAGCGACGTAACGGCGGACAAGGAGCACAGCGATGACCGAGTCGCGGCTGCGGGCCGACGCCCTGACCCTGGCGTACGACAAGAGGGTGGTCGTCCGGGACCTCGACGTCCAGATCACCGACGGGTCGTTCACCGTCATCGTCGGCCCCAACGCCTGCGGCAAGTCGACGTTGCTGCGGTCCCTGGCCAGGGTGCTCAAGCCCCAGTCCGGTGCCGTCTACCTGGATGGGCAGACCATCGCGTCGCAGCCGTCCAAGCAGGTGGCCCGGCAGCTCGGCATGCTGCCGCAGTCGTCGGTCGCGCCCGGCGGGATCGTGGTGGAGGAGCTGGTCGCCCGGGGTCGCTTCGCCCACCAGCGCCTGCTGCGGCAGTGGTCGCCGCAGGACGAGGCGGCGGTCGCCGACGCGATGCGCCAGACCGAGGTGACCGAGCTGGCCGACCGGTTCGTCGACGAACTCTCCGGTGGTCAGCGCCAGCGGGTCTGGCTGGCGATGGCGCTGGCCCAGCAGACGCCGATCCTGCTGCTCGACGAACCGACCACGTTCCTCGACCTGTCACACCAGTTCGAGGTACTGGACCTCTGCGCCGACCTGCACGAGCAGGGCCGGACGGTGGTCGCCGTCCTGCACGACCTCAACCACGCCTGCCGGTACGCCACCGAGCTGATCGTGATGCGGGAGGGCCGGGTCCTCGCCCAGGGCCCGCCCGCCGAGGTGATGACGGCGGAGCTGGTGGAGACGGTCTTCGCGATGCCCTGCCGGGTGATGACCGACCCGGAGACGGACACCCCGATGGTGGTCCCGGCCGGGCGGCAGCGGCGTCGACTGGCCCGCGCCGGCGTCGTCGCGGCGGTCGACCGGGTTCCCGCGTGACCGGCGGGCGCAGCCTGCTCACCGACACGCTCGGCAGGCAGCGGCGGCTCATCTCGCTGAGCACGCTTCTGATCACCGGCCACCAGGCCGGGGAGGCCGCGGTGCCGTTCCTGATCGGTGTGATCATCGACCGGGCGGTGGACGGCGGCGTCGGCAGTCTGGCCCTCTGGCTGGGTGTGCTGGCCGCCGTCTACGTCGGCCTGAGCTACAGCTACCGGTACGGCGAGCGTACCGGCGAACGTGCCGCCGAACAGGCGGCGCACGACCTGCGGCTACGGGTGACCCGGCGGGTGTTGCACGAGCGCGGCGGCGCGGAGGCCGACCGACTGCCCGGTGCCCTGGTGTCCATCGCGACAAGCGACGCGGCCCGGGTCGGCGCGGTCGCCATCGCCGTCGTCTCCGGCGTGGCCGCGGTCGTCGGCCTGGTCCTCGCGGCGGTCCTGCTGCTGTCCATCTCCCTGCCGCTCGGGCTGGTGGTGCTGCTGGGCACCCCGCCGCTGCTGCTGCTCACCCGCCTGTTCGGCAAGCCGCTGGAGGAGCGCAGCGAAACGGAGCAGGAGCACAGCGCGCACGCCTCCGGCATCGCCGCCGACCTGGTCAGCGGCCTGCGCGTGGTCAAGGGCCTGCGGGCCGAGACGGCGGCGGTCGACAGGTACGCGCAGCGCAGCCGCAGCGCGTTGGCGGCGACCGTACGCGCGGCGCGCGCCGAGGCCGCGTATCAGGGGCTGGTGCTCACGCTGAGCGGGACGTTCCTGGCGGTCATCGCGGTCCTCGGCGGAATCCTCGCACTGCACGGCCAGATCAGCGTCGGTCAGCTCATCTCCTCGCTCGGCCTGGCGCAGTTCCTGGTCGGTCCGATGTCCACGTTCGGCTGGGTGGGTGCCGACCTCGCGCAGGGTCGCGCGTCCGCCCGCCGCGTCGCCGCCGTCCTGGACGCGCCCGTCGCGGTGCCCGAGGGCACGGCGAACCCGGTCACGCCGGCCCGGGGCGGGCTCGCGCTGCGCGGGGTGCACAGCCCACCGCTGCGCGGGATCGACCTGGAGATCGCCCCCGGCGAGGTGGTCGGGATCGTGGCCACCGACCCGGCCGCGGCGGCCGAGTTGGTGCGGCTGCTCGGGCGGGTCCGTGATCCGGTCGCCGGGGTGATCGCACTGGACGGCGTACCGCTCGCCGACCTCGCGCCGGACCACCTGCGGGCCGTGGTGCTGGCCGTCGACCATCAGACCGACCTGTTCGACGACACCGTCCGCACCGCCGTCTCGCTCGCCGGGCGGGCCGTCCCGGCAAGCGTCGACGCCGCGGTGACCGCGGCGGACGCCGACGAGGTGGCCCGCGGCCTGCCGGACGGACTGGACACGGTGCTCGACGATCGGGCCCGGTCGCTCTCCGGCGGGCAACGGCAGCGCATCGCGCTCGCCCGGGCACTGGCCGGCGAACCGCCGGTGCTCGTCGTGCACGACCCGACCACCGCCGTCGACGCGGCGACCGAGTCCCGCATCGCCGGGCGCCTGCGGGCGATGCGGGACGGACGCACCACGATCCTGATCACCGCCAGCCCGGCGCTGCTCGCGGTGACCGACCGGGTGATCGTCGTCCACGACGGCACCGTCCGCACCGCCGGCGCCCACGGCGACCTGGTCGCCGAGGACGACACCTACCGGGAGACCGTGCTCGCATGACCACCGACTCGACGACGTTGCTGCCGATCGCGACCGGACGTCGCACCCTGGCCCAGTTGCGGGCGCTGGTGCGTCCGCAACGGTCCCGGCTCGCCGGGGCACTCGCCCTGCTGGTCGCCGGCACCGCGGCCGGGCTGGTGGGCCCGCCGCTGCTGGGGCGCATCGTCGACCTGGCCACCGGCGGAGGCAGCACCGCTGACGTCGTTCTCGCCGGCGCGGGGCTGGTGGCCGGCGCGGTCGTCGAGGCGGCGTTGGCCGGGTTCGGTATCGCCCTGCTCGCGCAGGTCGGCGAGGGTGTGCTGGCCCGACTTCGGGAACGGTTCGTCTCCTCGGCGCTGCACCTCCCACTGGAGCAGGTCGAGCGCGCCGGGACCGGCGACCTCACCTCCCGGGTCACCAACGACGTCGCCGTGATCGCGGAGGCGGCCCGCAGCGCGGTCCCCGAGTTCACCCGCGCCCTGCTGACCATCGTGCTCACCCTGGCCGGGATGGCCGTGCTCGACTGGCGTTTCCTGGTCGCGGCGCTGATCGCGGTGCCGGTGCAGGCGCACACCGTGCGCTGGTACGCCCGCCGTGCCGTCCCGCTCTACGCCCGGCAGCGGGTCGCCGTCGCCGCGCAGCAGCACCACCTGCTCGCGACCATCGACGGCGCGTCGACCATCCGCGCGTTCCGGATCGCCGACGAGCACCGGGAGCGGGTCGCCACCAAGTCCCAACAGGCGGTGGACCTGCTGCTGCGGGGTATCGCGTTGCAGACCCGGTTCTACGCCCGGCTGCACGTCGCCGAGTTCCTCGGGCTCGCCGCCGTCCTCGGCACCGGCTTCTTCCTCGTCCGCGGGGACGCGGTGAGCATCGGCACGGCGACCGCGGCGGCGCTGTATTTCCACGGACTGTTCGGCCCGATCAACGTGGCTCTCGCCCTGGTCGACGACGCCCAGGCCGCCGCCTCCGGGCTGGACCGGCTGGTCGGGGTCGCCGACCTGACCCCGCCGGTACGGCAGCGGGCCCGCCCCGGCGACGGTCCGGACGCGGTGGTGGTCCGCGGGCTGGACTTCGCGTACCGGCCGGACCGGCAGGTGCTGCACGACGTCGACCTGACCATCGCCCGCGGCGAGCGGGTCGCCCTGGTCGGCAGCAGCGGCGCCGGCAAGACCACTCTCGCCAAGGTGATCGCCGGAGTGCACCAACCCGGCGGCGGGAGCGTCGCGGTGCCGGCCGGCGAGGTCGCACTGATCACCCAGGAGGTGCACGTCTTCGCCGGGCCCCTCGTCGACGACCTGCGGCTGGCCCGCCCGGACGCCACCGACGACGAGGTCAGCGCCGCGCTGGACCGGGTGCAGGCGTTGGACTGGGTGCGACAACTGCCCGACGGCCTGCACACCGAGGTCGGTGCGGGCGGGCACGTCCTCACCGCGGCGCAGGCCCAGCAGTTGGCGTTCGCCCGGCTGATCCTGGCCGACCCGCCGGTGGCGATCCTGGACGAGGCCACCGCGGAGGCCGGGAGCGCCGGGGCACGCCTGCTCGAACGGGTGGCCACCGCCGCCCTGGCGGGGCGTACCGCGCTGATCGTGGCGCACCGACTCACCCAGGCGGTCACCGCGGACCGGGTCGTGGTGATGGAGGCCGGGCGCATCGTCGAGGTCGGCGCCCACCGCGAGCTCATCGAGCGGGACGGCCCGTACGCCACGCTGTGGCGGGCCTGGTCGGACCAGCGCGCTCGGCACTGAGCGCGCTGGTCCGGGCCGCCGGTCAGCGGTCGGCGTCGATCAGACTCTGCGGGCGCATGTCGGTCCAGTTCGCGTTCACGTAGTCGACGCAGTCCTGCCGACCGGCCGGGCCGTGCACGGTCCGCCAGCCGGCCGGCACCTCGGCGAAGACCGGCCAGAGGCTGTGCTGGTTCTCGTCGTTGACCAGCACCAGGAACGTGCCGTCGGCGTTGTCGAACGGGTTCGTACTCATCGGATACTCCTCGTGCGGGTGTGCGTTACCAGGGTGTGCAGGGCGTCGAACCAGAGGTGGGCGAGATCGTCCACCGAGCCTTCGGAAAACACGCCGTCCGGCCAGCTCCAGGTGGCGACCAGCTGCGGGCCGGTCGCGCGGTCCTCGGTCTGGGCGTTCAGCACCAGTTCGTACGTCTCGGGCATGGCGTCGTCGGCGCCGTTCTCGGCGGCCTCCGCCTCGGGGGCGAACTCCCAGTCGGCGGCCTCCGGGAAGTCGAACCGTCCCATGTAGTTGAACTGGATCGGCGGATGTGGCAGCGCGGCCAGGGTGGGCGCGGTCACCGGGTTGAGGTAGCGCAGCATGCCGTAGCCCATGCCGTTGTCCGGCAACTCGGCCAGGTGCTCGCGGACCCGTACCACCGCCTCGGCCACCGCCGCACCGCCCACCGACACGTCGATCCCGGCGGTGTCCAGGCAGACCGGGAAGATGTTGGTGAACCAGCCGACCGTGCCGGACAGGTCCGCCCCGTCCACCAGGTGCTCCTCCCGCCCGTGGCCCTCCAACGCGACGAGCACCGCCTCGCCCGCGCCGCCCTGCGCGGCCCGCCACCGGGTGACGGCCACCCCCAACGCGCCGAGCAGGACGTCGTTGACACCGGCGCCGAGCCTGGTCGGCACGCGGGTCAGCAGGGCCTCGGTGACGTCGGTGGGCAGGGTCAGGGTGATGTCGCGCAGGGTGCCGGCCACGTCGATCGCGGCGTCCAGCGGACGGCGTACCGGCAACGGGTCGCCGCGCCGTACGATCTGCTCCCACCTCGGCAGCTCCGCCACCCGGGCCGGGTCCGACGCGCGCTCGGCGAGGCCCGTCGCCCAGCGGCGGAACGACGTGCCGGTCGCGGCGGTGAGCGGTGTGCGGCCGGCGACCGCGTCCCGCCAGGCCGCGCCGATCTCGGGCAGCAGCACCCGCCACGAGACACCGTCCACGACCAGGTGGTGGACCAGCAGCAGCAGGCGGCCCGGCCGGTGCGGGCCGGCGTCCAACCAGGCGGCCCGGATCATCGCCCCGTTGTCCGGGTCGAGCCCGGCCTGCGCGATGGTGGCCTGCGCGGCGACCGCGTCCCACAGGCCACGGTCGTCGAGGTCTGCCACATCGACGCGTACCGTCCAGTCGGCGGCCCGCGACGAGCCCGGCGGCGGCACGGTCACCGACCAGTCGCCGGTGCGGTCCAGCCGGGCCCGCAGCAGGTCGTGCCGGTCGGCGACGGCCTGCAACGCGGCCAGCAGCGGCTCCCAACCGAGACCCGCCGGGACCTGCACGACCGCGGACTGGTTGAACCCGTCGATCGGGCCGTCCACCTCGCGCAGCCAGCGCATCACCGGGGTCAGCGGGAACGACCCGACCCCGTCGCCGATCCGGCCGTCGGCCCGGTCGAGCGCGGTCGCGACCAGGGCCAGCCCGGCCACCGTACGCTCCGCGAAGACCTGCCGCGGGGTGAGCCGCAGGCCGGCCGCACGGGCCCGACCGACGAGCTGCATCGCGACGATGCTGTCACCGCCCAACGCGAAGAAGTCGGCCTCGACATCCACCGAGGGCAGACCCAACACGGCCGCGACCACCTCGGCCAGGATGCGTTCCCGGTCGGTCCGGGGTGCCCGGCCGGCGCCGCTCGTGCCGAGGTCGGGCGCGGGCAGCACGGCCCGGTTCAGCTTGCCGTTGGCCAGGGTCGGCAGCCGGTCGAGGCGGACCAGGGCGGACGGCACCATGTAGTCGGGCAGTTCGACGGCGACCGCGGCACGCAGCGCGGCCAGGTCGAGGCCGTCGGCACCGACCACGTAGCCGGCGAGGAGGCGTACGCCGGGGCGGTCCTCGCGGGCGACCACCACGGCCTCGGTGACGCCGGGCTGTGCGGCGAGCACCGACTCGATCTCGCCCAGCTCCACCCGGAAGCCACGGATCTTCACCTGTTCGTCGACCCGACCGAGATACTCCACCCGACCGTCCTCGGTCCACCGCACCAGGTCACCGGTGCGGTACATCCGCTCGCCCGGCGCACCGTACGGGTCGGCGAGGAAACGCTCGGCGGTCTGGTCGGGCCGGCCCAGGTAACCACGCGCCAGGCCGGCCCCGGCGACGTACAGCTCACCGGCCACGCCGGTCGGGGTGTGCCGCAGGGCCCGGTCCAGCACGTACGCGCGGGCACCCGCGACGGCCCGGCCGATCACCGGGGAGGCGGTGTCGCCGATCCGGGCGGCGAGAGCGTCCACCGTCGCCTCGGTCGGGCCGTACAGGTTGAACGCCTCGGTGCCGGGCAACGCGCCGAGACGCTGCCAGAGCGCGGGCGGCACCGCCTCGCCGCCGACACCGACCACGGCGAGGGGGCAGCGCCCGTCGCGGATCAGGCCGGCGTCGGCGAGTTGCGCGAAGTGCGAGGGGGTCAGCTCGATGAAGTCGATCCCCTCGGCCCGGATCAGCTCGGCGAGCTGCTCCGGATCGCGTTGCAGCTCCTCGGTGACGATGTGCAGGGCGTGCCCGTCGAGCAGCCACAGCTGCGGCTGCCAGGAGGCGTCGAACGCGAACGACCAGGCGTGCCCGACCCGCAGGTGCCGGCGGCCGGTGGCGGCGCGGGCGGGCAGGTGCAACTGCGCACGGTGACTCCGGAACAGGTTGACCAGGTTGCGGTGGGTCACCACCACACCCTTCGGGCGTCCGGTGGAGCCGGAGGTGTAGATGACGTACGCGGGGTGCTGGGGGCGGGCCGGGCGTACCCGGTCGTCGTCGGTCAGGTCGTGCCCGGCGAGCGTGGCCAACGCCGGGTCGTCGACCAGGACGTGGTCGAGCCCGTCCGCGCCGACACCGACCCCGGCGGCGGTGACCAGCACGGCGGGCCGCGCGTCGGCGAGCATCGCGGCGACCCGGGCCGGCGGGTAGGTCGGGTCCAGCGGCAGGTAGGCGGCACCGCACTTGAGCACCGCGAGGATCGCGGTTATCGCGTCGGCGGTGCGCGGCAGGGCGAGGGCCACCACGTCCTCGGCACCGACCCCACGGGTGGCCAGCAGCCGGGCCAGCCGGTTGGCGCGGTCGTTGAGGTCGGCGAACGTCAGGCGGACCGCGCCGCACACGACGGCGGGCGCGTCCGGTGACTCGGCCACCTGCCGCTCGAACAGGTCCGCCACCGTCGGGTCGTCGCTCCCGGCGGGCGGGGGCGGGTTCCAGCCGGTGCGGTCCTCGTCCGCCACCAGGTCCAGGCGGCCCACCGGGCGGTCCGGGTCGGTGGTGAACGCGGTCAGGACGGCGGTGAGCGCGTCGACGAGTCGCCGGGCCACCGGAGGGGCGAAGAGGTCGGTACGGAACTCCAGGCCCACCCGCAGCCGCTGGCCGGGGTCGACGACCCAGGTGAGCGGGTAGTGGGTGGCGTCGCGCCCGCCCGCGTCGACGGCGGCGAGCAGGCTCTCCGACCCGTCGTCGGCACGCTCCGGGTAGTTCTCGACGATCAGCAGCGTGTCGAACAGCTCACCGACCCCGGCCAGGCGCTGGACGTCGGCCAGCCCGAGATACTGGTGGTCGAGCAGCGTCGACTGCTCGTCCTGGAGCCGGGCCAGCAGCCCCGCCACCGGCTCGGCCGGGTCGAGGCGCACCCGCACCGGCACGGTGTTGATGAACAGCCCGATCATCGACTCGACGCCTGGCAACTGTGCCGGCCGTCCGGAGACGGTGGCACCGAAGACCACGTCGTCGCGGCCGGTGAGCCGGCCCAGCACGATGCTCCAGGCGGCCTGGACCAGCGTGTTCAGCGTCAGCCCCCGGGAGCGGGCCAGGCCGGTCAGGCGCGCGGTCACGGCCTCGGTCAGCTCCCGCTCGGCCAGCTCGGGCACCGCCGGCTCGCGGTGCGGGTCGGCCGGTGCGAGCCGGGTGGCGTCGGTGACCCCGGCCAGCGCGGTCCGCCACGCCTGCTCGGCGGCGGACCGGTCCTGCCCGGCCAGCCAGGCGAGGAAGTCGCGGTACGGCGGCGGGGCGGTGCCACCGTCGACGCCCTCGTACAACTCGGCGAGCTGGTCCAACAGCGGCCCTCGGGACCAGCCGTCGAGCAGCATGTGCTGGTGGGTGAGGATCAGCCGGTACGCGTCAGGAGTGCGCACCAGCATCATCCGCAGCAGCGGGGCGACCGCCGGATCGAACCGGCGGCCCTCCTCGGCGAGGCAGCGCTGCCACGCCTCCTCCTGCCGCGCGGCCTCCAGATCGGACAGGTCCGCCTCGGCCCAGGGCAGCGTGACGCCACGGTGCACCACGGCGACCGGTCGGCCGGAGTCGAGTTGGTGGAACGACGTCCGCAGGTTGGCGTGCCGCTGCACAAGTGCCTGCGCGGCGGCGCGCAGCCGGGCCGGGTCGACGCTGCCGGGCAGGTCGAAGACCATCTGCACGGTGTAGAGGTCGAGGCCGTCGGCGTCGAACGCGGCGTGGAAGAGCAACCCGGTCTGCAACGGTGAGAGCGGCAGCACCTCCGCCACGTCCAGGCCCCGCCCGGCGATCTCGGCGGTCTCGGCGTCGGTGAGCGTGACGAGCGCACCGCTGCCGCTGGCGGCGGTGAACGCGGACCCGGCGGCGGCGGCCAGCGCGGCAGGCGTCCGCAGCTGGAACACCTGCCGCAGGCTGAGCGACAGGCCGGCGGCGCGGGCCCGGCCGACCAACTGGATCGAGATGATGCTGTCGCCGCCGAGGCTGAAGAAGTCGTCCTCGACGCCCACCGTGGGCACCGCCAACACCTGTGCGAACAGGTCGACGAGCACCTGTTCGCGCGGGTTGCGCGCGGCCGTGCCGGTGCCCGCGGCGGCGAGGTCGGGGGCGGGCAGGGCGGCCCGGTCCAGTTTGCCGTTGACCGAGACCGGCAACGCGTCGAGGACGACGAAGGCCGACGGCACCAGGTGCGCGGGCAGCAGCGTCGCGAGCCGGGCCCGCAACGCCGCCTCGTCCAGGGTGCCGGCCCCGGTGAGGTACGCGACCAGGTGCGCGACACCCGGCCGGTCCTCGCGCAGCAGCACCACCGCCGAACCCACCTCGGGCTGTGCGGTCAGCGTGGCCTCGATCTCGCCCAGCTCGACGCGCAGCCCACGGATCTTCACCTGGCCGTCGCCCCGGCCGAGGAACTCGAGCACCCCGGGCGCGCTCCAGCGCACCTGGTCGCCGGTGCGGTACATGCGGGTGCCGGGCGGACCGTACGGGTCGGCGACGAAGCGGTCGGCGGTGAGGTCGGGCCGGCCCCGGTAGCCACGGGCCAACTGCACACCGGAGAGGTAGAGCTCACCCGGCACCCCCACCGGCACGGGGTGCAGCCCGGCGTCGAGCACGCTCACCCGGGTGTTCCACACCGGCGCACCGATCGGGACCGTGCCCGTGCCGACACCGCGCTCGGCGGGCCACGCCGTCACGTCCACCGACGCCTCGGTCGGGCCGTACAGGTTGTGCAGGGCGGCGCCGGGCAGCACGTCCCGGCACCTGTCGGCGAGGACGCTGGGCAGCGCCTCGCCGCTGCACAGGACGCGGCGCAGAGTGGTGCAACCGGCCGCGTCCGGCTCGGCGAGGAACGCGGTGAGCATCGACGGGACGAAGTGCACGGTGCTGACCCGTTCCCGTTGGATCACCTCGGCGAGGTAGACCGGGTCGCGGTGGCCGTCCGGCCGGGCGACGACCAGGGTGGCCCCGGTGCTCAGCGGCCAGAAGAACTCCCAGACCGAGACGTCGAAGCCGGCCGGGGTCTTCTGCAACACCCGGTCGCCCACGGTGAGGCCGTACTCGTGCTGCATCCAGCGCAGCCGGTTGACGATGCCGGCGTGCTCGATCTCGACGCCCTTGGGCACGCCGGTGGAGCCGGAGGTGTAGATGACGTACGCCGGGTGCCGGGGGCCGGGCGGGCGCAGCCGCACGTCCGGGTCGTCCAGCGGTCCGTCGAGCACGATGGGTGCGTCCGCGTGGGGCAGCCCGGCGACGCGCGACGCGGTGCCGCCGACGGCGAGCACCGCGACGGGCCGCGCGTCGGCGAGCATCGCCGCCAGTCGGGCGTCCGGGTGGTCCAGGTCGAGCGGCAGGTACGCGGTGCCGGCCCGCCCGGCCGCGAGGATCGCCACGACCAGCTCGACCGAACGCGGAAGGGCCAGCGCGACGACTGTCTCCGGTCCGGCGCCGACGGAGGCGAGCACCCGGGCCAGTCGCTCGGTGCGCGTGTCCAACTCGCGGTAGGTCATCTCGACACCGTCCGGGTCGACCAGCGCCACCGCGTCGGGGGTCGCCGCGACCTGTGCGGCCACCAGCTCCGGCAGGGTCGCCGCGGGCAGTTCGCGGACCTCGCCGGTACCGGCGGTCCGGAGCGCCGCGCTCCCGGCCCGGTCGAGCAGGCCGACCCGGCCGACGGGGGCGTCCACCCCGCTGACCAGTTCGTCCACGACTGTGACGAGTGCCGTGGCGAGCCGGGTGGCGTACGCGGCGTCGAACAGGTCGGGCCGGTACTCGACGGCGAGGTGCAGGGTCGGGCCGGGCTCGGCGATGAGCGTGAGCGGGTAGTGGGTGGCGTCGTGCCCGTCGGTGCCGGTGACCGGCAACCCGTCGTCGTCGGCGTCGCCGTCCGGGTAGTTCTCGAAGACCAGCAGGGTGTCGAACAACTCGCCGTGGCCGGCGACGCGCTGGATGTCGGTGAGGCTGAGGTACTGGTGTTCCATCAGCGCGGACTGCTCGTCCTGGATCCGGTCGAGCAGCGCGTGGGCCGGTTCGGCCGGGTCGATGCGGACCCGCACCGGCACGGTGTTGATGAACAGGCCGATCATCGACTCGACGCCGGGCAACTGCGGTGGCCGCCCGGAGACGGTGGCGCCGAAGACCACGTCGTCGTGGCCGGTGAGCCGGGCCAGCAGCAGCGCCCAGGCGGCCTGCACGATGGTGTTCACGGTCAGACCACGGGCGCGGGCGTTCGCGGTCAACGCCGCCGTCCGGTCCGCGGGCAACTCCACCTCGGCCACCTCGGGAGCCAGCGCGGCGCGGCTCCCGTCGGCGGGCGCGACGCGTGTGGGTTCGGCCAGGCCGCCGAGCGCGGCGGCCCAGGCGTTCTCGGCGGTCCGCCGGTCCTGCCCGGCCAGCCAGGCGAGATAGTCCCGGAACGGCCGGCCGGTCACCGGCGCGGTGTCGCCGTCGCGGTACAGGGCGGACAACTCGGCCAGCAGCGGTCCCCGGGACCAGCCGTCGAGCAGCAGGTGATGGTGGGTGAGCACGAGCCGGTGCGAGTCCGGGCCGGTACGCACCAGGGCCAGGCGCAGCAACGGGGCGACAGCCGGATCGAAGCGGCGGCCCTGCTCGGCGAGGAGCCGCTGCCAGGCCGCCTCCCTCGCGTCGGTGTCCACCTCGGACAGGTCGACCTCGGTCCACGGCACGGCAACGGTGGCCGGGACGACGCTGACCGCCGTGCCGGACCCGAGGTGGTGGAACGAGGCGCGCAGGCTGGGCTGCCGGTCGAGCAGCGCCTGACCGGCGGCGCGCAAACGGGCGGCGTCGATCGGCCCGGTCAGGTCGACCACCATGCGGACGGTGTAGACGTCCGGGCCGGCGTCGTCGAGCAGGCTGTGGAACAACAGGCCGGTCTGCAACGGCGAGAGCGGCAACACCTCGCGGACGTCGACGCCGAGGCCGGCCAGTTCGCGCCGGTCGGCCTCGGTGAGGGTGACCAGGGACAGGCTCGACGTCACCGCGTCGGTGCCGGTCACGGTGCCGGCGACGGCCACCAGCCGGGCCGGGGTGCGCTGGAGGAACACCTGACGCGGGGAGATCACCAGGCCGGCGACCCGGGCCCGGCCGACCAACTGCATCGACATGATGCTGTCCCCGCCGAGGGCGAAGAAGTCGTCGTCGATGCCGACCGCGGGCACTCCCAGCACCTCGGCGAAGACGTCGCAGAGCAGCTTCTCGCGGGGAGTCCGGGGTGTGCGCCCGCTGTCGGCGGTGAACTCCGGGGCGGGCAGGGCGGTCCGGTCCAGCTTGCCGTTCACCGACACCGGCAGCGCGTCCAGGGCGACGAACGCGCCGGGGACCATGTAGTCGGGCAGCGTCGCGGCCACGCCCGCCCGCAACCGGCCGAGATCGGTGCCGCCGACGACGTACGCGACGATCCGCTTGACGCCACCGTCGGTCCGCAGCACCACGGCGGCCTGCCGGACGCCCTCCTGGCGGGCCACGACGGCCTCGATCTCGCCGAGTTCCACCCGGAACCCGCGAATCTTGACCTGGTGGTCGACGCGGCCGACGAACTCCAACGCCCCGTCCGGAGACCAGCGCACCAGGTCGCCGGTGCGGTACATCCGCCCGCCGGGCGCGGCGAACGGGTCGGGCAGGAAGCGCTCGGCGGTGAGGCCGGGCCGGTTGTGGTAGCCACGGGCCAGGCCGAGACCGCCCAGGTACAGCTCGCCGACGATCCCGGGCGGGACCGGGTTCAGGCCGCTGTCCAGCACGTACGCCAACTGCCCAGGATCCGGATAGCCGATCGGCACGGTGCCGGTGGAGATCGGGGCGCACTCCCACAGGGTCGCGTTGACGCTCGTCTCGGTGGGCCCGTACGCGTTGAACATGCGCCGGCCGGCGGCGAACCGCTCGGCCAGCCGGGCGGGCACCTCCTCGGTGCCGACGAGCATGGAGACCCCGAGCGGCAGCCGGCAGTCGGCGGGCAGCGCGCTGAGCACCGACGGCGGCAGGGCCAGTTGGGTGACCTCGTGCTTGGTGAGGTAGTCGACGAGCGGCGCGCCGGGAACGCGCAGTTCGGCCGGGACCACCACGAGCGCACCGCCGGACAGCAGCGCCTGGCACAGCTCCCAGTAGGCGAGGTCGAAGCTGGGCGACGCGAAGAGCAGCACCCGACTGGCCTGCGTGACACCGAGCCGGCGCTGCTGGGTGGCGAGCAGCTTCGCGACGCCCTCGTGGGTGACGACGACGCCCTTGGGTCGCCCGGTCGAACCGGACGTGTAGATGACGTACGCGGCGTCCGCGACGTCGGGCGCGACGGGCGTCACGTCCGGGCCGGACGCGGCCACGTCCACCACCGGACTGTCGCCGGGCAGCGCGTCGGCCAGCTCGGCGCGGGTGACGACGCAGGCCGGCGTGGCGTCCTCCAGCATGTAGCGCAGCCGGTCGGCTGGGTAGTCCAGGTCGAGCGCCAGGTAGGCGGCACCGGAGCGCAGCACGCCGACAAGCGCGGTGACCAGGTCGACGGAGCGGGGGAGTGCCACCGCGACGACCTGGCCGGGGCCGACCCCACGGGCGGCCAACGCCCGGGCCAGCCGGTCCGAACGCACGGCCAACTCGGCGTAGCTGACCTGCTCGTCCTCGCAGATCACGGCGATGTTCTCCGGGTACGCGGCGACCATGTCGGCGAACTGCCGGGGGAAGGTGGTGGCGACGATGCCGTCCGTGCTGCCGTTCCACTCGGTCAGGACCGTCGCACGCTCGGCCGGGTCGAGGATGTCGATCCGGCCGACCGGGGCGGCCGGGTCGGCGGCCAGCGCGGTGACGACGCGGACCAGCCGGTCGAGGACGGTGCGGGCGGCGTCGGCGTCGAACACGTCGGCGCGGTGCCGGATCTCCAGGTTGATCCGCGGGCCCGGCTCGGCGACAAGCACCAGCGGATAGTGGGTGGCGTCCTCGTCCTGCGCCTCGGTGACCCGCAGCCCGGGCACCGGCTCGGCGGCGTCCGGGCTGTCCGGGTAGCTCTCGAAGACGGTGAGGGTGTCGAACAACTCGCCGTGCCCGGCCAGCCGTTGGATGTCGGCCAGCCCGAGGTACTGGTGCTCCATCAGCGCGGCCTGCTCGTCCTGCAGGCGCACGAGCAGGTCGCGGGCCGGCTCGGCCGGGTCGATGCGGACCCGCACCGGCACGGTGTTGATGAACAGGCCGATCATCGACTCGACACCGGGCAGCTGCGGTGGCCGCCCGGAGACGGTGGCGCCGAAGACCACGTCGTCGCGGCCGGTGAGCCGGGCCAGCAGCAGACCCCAGGCCGCCTGCACCACCGTGTTGACGGTGACGCCGAGGGTACGCGCGAGGTCGGTGAGTCGGCCGCTCAGCTCGGCGGGCAGCGCGGTCTCCACCGAGCCGGGGACGACCGGCTCGGGCGTGGTGCCGGCGGGTGCCATCCGGGTCGGTTCGTTCAGCCCGGCGAGCGCGTCCCGCCAGGCGGCGGTGGCCGCGTCCCGGTCCCAGCGGGCCAGCCACGCCAGGTACGCCTTGTACGGGGTGACCGGCGGCAACGAGCCGGGCTTGGCGTACAGGGCGAGCAGTTCCCGCACGAGCAGCGGCGCGGACCAGCCGTCGAGCAGGATGTGGTGGTGCGTGATGGTGAGGCGGTGTACCGCGTTCCCGAGTCGGGTCAGTGTCATCCGCAGCAGCGGTGGCCGGGCCATGTCGAAGCGTTGGTGCCTGTCGACGGCGGCGAGCCGGTCGAGTTCGGCGGCGCGTTCGGCCTCGGGCAGGCCGCTCAGGTCGTGCTCGGCCCAGGGCAGCCGGGCCCGGGTGGGGATCGCGGCGACAGTGCTGCCCTTGGCCGTACGCCGGAACCCGGCCCGCAGGTTGGCGTGCCGGTCGAGCAGCGCCTGCCCGGCGTCGCGGAGCCGGACGGTGTCCAGCGGCCCGGTCAGGTCCAGCGCGGTCGACACCGTGTAGACGTCGGGGGCGTCGGTGTCGTAGAGCGCGTGGAAGAGCAGCCCCTCCTGCAGCGGCGTCAGTGGCAGGACGTCTTCGAGCCCGGTCTTCTTGGTCACTGCGTCTCCCACTCGGACTCGAGGTCGGCGAACTCGGCCTCAAGGCTGTCGATGTCGGCCTGACTCAACTCGACCAGGCTCAGGTCGGACGGGGTGTAACCCCCGGATCCCGGATCGGCGGCGAGCGCCCGCAGCGCCTCCTGCCAGCGGCGGGCCAGCTCACGGACCTGCTCCTCGGTGAGCAGGTCCCGCGGCCAGGTGAAGGTCGCGGCGAGTCGGGGCCCGTCGGCGTGGTCCTCGGTGATCGCGTTGATCTCCAGCGGGTAGTCGGCCGGCATGCCGTTGTCGGCGCCGCCGCCCCAGCCCTCGCCGGCCGGTTCCCACGGGCCCTCGTCGGCGTTCCCGGCGGCGAACCGGCCGAGGTAGTTGAAGCCGATCAGGGGCGGGCCGTACCCGGCGAGCACGCTTGCCGTCTGGGGGTTGAGGTAGCGCAGCAGGCCGTAGCCGACGCCGTTGTCCGGCGCCGCCCGCAACCGCTCCTTGATCGTCTTCAGGGCGTCACCGGGATGCTCCGCACCGAGGTCGAGTCGGACCGGGTACTCGCTGGTGAACCAGCCGACCGTGCGGGACAGGTCGGCGCCGGCCACCAGGTGCTCCTCCCGGCCGTGCCCTTCGAGCATGACCAGCCAGCCGGCACCGCCGGCCCAGTCGCGCAGCGCCAACGCGAGACCGGTCAGCAGCACGTCGCCGACGCCGACGTGGAAGCCGGCGGGCACCGTGGTGAGCAGCGGCTGGGTCTCCTCCGCTGGCAGTTCGATGGTGATCTCGTCGCAGGTGCCGGTGCGATCGCGGGTCGGGTCGAGGGGTCGGCTGCCCAGCGGGGCGCGCGGCCCGGCCAGAACCTCGGTCCAGTACGGCAGTTGCGCCACGGTCCGCGGGTCGCGGGAGAGGCCGTCCAGTTCCCGGGCCCAGCGGCGGAACGAGGTGCCGGTGGGTGGGAGGGTGATCGGGGTGCCCGCCTGCCGGGCCGCCCAGGCGGCGGCGAGGTCGGGCAGCAGGACCCGCCAGGACACTCCGTCCACGGCGTAGTGGTGCACGACGAGCAGCACGTGCCCGGGTTCGAGCAGCACCGCCTGGAGCATGACGCCGCGGGCGGGGTCGAGCCGGTCGCGGGCGGCGGCGGCGATCGCGGGCAGGTTCTTCTCGTCGTACGAGGTCACCCGCACGACGTCGACAGGCGCGCCGGGCTCGGGGATCCGCACACCGTCCTCGGTCACCCGGGCGCGCAGCAGGTCGTGGCGGTCGACGAGCGCCTGCACCACCTCGGTGAGCCCGGCCGCGGTGAGCCCGGCCGGGGCGTGCAGCAGCATCGACTGGCTGTATCCGGCGGTCGGGCCGTGCACCTCGGCGAGCCAGCGCATCACCGGGGTGAGCGGCGCGCTTCCGTACGCCTCGCGCGGGTCCTCGGCCACCGTGGTGTCGACGGTGACAGTCTGGGCGAGCCCGGCCGGGGTCTTGTGCCGGAACACGTCCCGGGGGCTGATGCCGAGACCGGCCGCACGGGCCCGGCTGACCAGTTGGATCGAGACGATGCTGTCGCCTCCCAGGGCGAAGAAGTCGTCGTCGATGCCCACCGACGGCAGGCCCAGCACCTCGGCGAACAGGTCACACATGTGTTGTTCGCGGCTGTTGCGGGCGGCCGTGCCGCCGACCAGTTCGGAGAAGTCCGGGGCGGGCAGCGCGGCGACGTCGAGTTTGCCGGCGACCGTCCGGGGCAGCGCGTCCACCTCGACGAACGCCGAGGGGATCATGTAGTCGGGCAGCGTGGCGCGCAGCCGGTCCAGGTCGGCGGGCCCACCCACCACGTAGGCGACCAGTCGGCCGTCGCGGAGCACCACGGCGGCCTGACCGAGCGCCGCTTCGATCTCGCCCAGCTCGATGCGGAAGCCGCGGACCTTGACCTGCCCGTCGGCGCGGCCGGCGAACTCCAGCACCCCGTCGCGATTCCATCGGGCCAGGTCCCCGGTGCGGTACATCCGGGCACCAGGCGGGCCGTACGGGTCGGCCACGAACCGCGTTGCGGTGAGCCCGGTCCGGTTCAGGTATCCGTGGGCCAGCCCGGCCCCGGCCACGTACAGCTCACCGAGGACGCCCGGTGGCACCGGCCGCAGGGCGGCGTCGAGCAGGTAGGTGCGCACGTTGGCCAGTCGGTACGCGGCCCGGTCCGGACCGTCCCATCCGTAGGCGTCCACGGACGTTTCGGTCGGCCCGTACAGGTCGTGGCAGGTCAACCCGGGCGTGGCGCACACCTGTTGCCACAGTCGTTCGTCGATCGCCTCGCCGCCGACCAGCAGCACGCTCAGGCCCGCGTCCAACAGCCCGGCCGCGACCAGCTCCCGCAGGTAGGTGGGCGTCACGTCCAGCACGTCGAGGTGGTGACGGCGGACGTAGCCGACCAGGGCGGCATCGTCGCGGTACTCGTCGTCGTCGAGGACGTGCAGGGTGTGCCCGTCGAGCAGCCAGAGCAGCGGCTCCCACGACCCGTCGAACGTGAACGACGCCACGTGCGCCACCCGACGTCGAGGGCCGGCCATCAGCCGCTCCCGGTGCGACGCGAACAGGTTCACGATGCCCCGGTGCGGGACCACCACGCCCTTCGGCCGTCCCGTCGACCCCGACGTGAAGATCACGTACGCGGGATCGTCCGCCCGGGGGCGGTCGGGGTTGCCGATCGGCGCCTCGACGAGTGTGGGCTCGTCGAGCAGCAGGCGGGCGTGGCCCGGCGGCAGGGGAGTGTCGCCGGTGGTGAGCACCAGCGCCGGCTGCGCGTCGTCGAGCATCGCGGCGATCCGGTCGGTCGGCTGGTACGCGTCGAGCGGCAGGTACGCCGCACCCGCCCGGAGTACGCCCAGGATCGCCGGGACGGTGAGCGGGCGGGACACCGCGAGCGCGACCAGGGCGCCCCGGCCGACGCCGCGTCCGGCCAGCACGCCGGCGAGCCGGGACGACCACCTGTCCAGTTCGGCGAACGTCCACGACCGGCCACCGGAGACCAGCGCGACCGCCGCCGGTGTCGTCGATGCCTGCGCCTCGAACAGGTCCACGATGGACCCCGGCGGTGTGGTCGCGTCGGCGTCGACGGCGAGCAGCAGGTCCCGTTCGTCCTGGCTCAGGACGTCGATTCGGCTGACCACCGCCGACGGGTCGGCGGCGACGGTGGCGAGGACCCGCTGCAACCGCTCGACAAGTGTGTGCGCCGTGGCGCGGTCGTACCGGTCGGTGGCGAATTCGAGGCTTCCCTCGATGCCGCCGTCCGGGGCGTCGGCGAAGTCGAAGGAGAGGTCGAACATCGCCGTACGGTGTCCGACGGGTTCGGGCGCTCCGGTCAGCTCGGCGAGTGTCCAGGTGTCGCCCCCGCCGGGCAGGTAGGAGACCATCGTCTGGAACAGCGGGTGCCGGCCCAGCGATCGGACCGGGTTCAGCGCTTCCACGAGGTGTTCGAACGGGACGTCCTGTCTGTCGAAGGCGGCCAGGTCGGTCTCCCGCACCCGGGCCAGCAACTCGCGGAACGACGGGTCGCCCGAGGTGTCGGTGCGCAGCACCAGCGTGTTCACGAAGAAGCCGACGAGGTCGTCCAACGCGGCGTCCGGTCGCCCCGCCACCGGTGCGCCCAACGGCACGTCGGTGCCCGCACCCAACCGGGACAGCAGCACCGCCACCGCCGCCTGCACCACCATGAACATGGAGGTCCCGGTCGATCGGGCCAGCTGCCGGAGGTCGCGGGCAACCGGGTCGGGCAGGACGAAGTCGACGAGGTCGCCCCGGTGACTGGCCTCCGCCGGGCGGGGCCGGTCGGCCGGCAGGTCCACCTCGTCGGGCAGCCCGGCCAGGGCCTCCCGCCACGCCTGCACCTGGTCGGTCAGGTCGACGGACTGCTCGCGTTGCCAGAGGGCGAAGTCGGCGTACTGCACGGGGAGCGGTCGGAACGCCGGGGCGTGGCCGGCGCGGCGCGCCTCGTACGCCGCGGTGAGGTCGGCGCGCAACGGTTCGTCGGACCACTCGTCACCGGCGATGTGGTGCACCAGCAGGAGGAGCACGTGCTCGTCCGGTGCCACCCGGAACACGTCGACCCGCAGCGGCGGCTCGCGATCGAGCGCGAACGCGTGCTCGGCGGCGGCGTCGACGTCGCCGCCCTCGTGGAACGCGACCGGGACGGCGTCCGGTGGGAGGATGTGCTGGTAGGGGGTCCCGTCGACGTCCGGGAAGACGGTGCGGAGGGTTTCGTGGCGGGTGACCACGTCGCCGATCGCCGCGACCAGCGCGTCCGGGTCCAGTCGGCCGCGTAGTCGCCAGGCGATCGGGATGTTGTACGTCGGGTTTGGTCCTTCGAGCCGGTAGAGGAACCACAGCCGTTGTTGGGCGTACGACAGCGGCACCCGGTCCGGGCGTGGTCCGGCCACCAGCGGTGCTCGGCTGGACCCGACAAGTTTCGGTAGCAGTCCCGCCACCGTGGGTGCGTCGAACACGGCGCGGACCGGCAGCTCCACGCCCAGGACGGCCCGCACCCGGCCGGCGAGGCGCATCACCAGCAGCGAGTGGCCGCCGAGGGCGAAGAAGTCGTCGTCGATGCCCACCGACGGCAGGCCCAGCACCTCGGCGAACAGGTCACACATGTGTTGTTCGCGGCTGTTGCGGGCGGCCGTGCCGCCGACCAGTTCGGAGAAGTCCGGGGCGGGCAGCGCGGCGATGTCGAGTTTGCCGGCGATGGTGCGGGGCAGCGCGTCCACCTCGACGAACGCCGACGGGATCATGTAGTCGGGCAGCGTGGCGCGCAGCCGGTCCAGGTCGACGGGCCCACCCACCACGTAGGCGACAAGCCGGCCGCCGGTCACCACCACGGCGGCCTGGCCGAGGGCGGCCTCAATCTCGCCCAGCTCGATGCGGAAGCCACGGACCTTGACCTGCCCGTCGGCGCGGCCGGCGAACTCCAGCACCCCGTCGCGATTCCATCGGGCCAGGTCCCCGGTGCGGTACATCCGCGCACCCGCCGGGCCGTACGGGTCGGCCACGAACCGCTGCGCGGTGAGCCCGGCCCGGTTCAGGTATCCGTGCGCCAACCCCGCCCCGGCCACGTACAGCTCACCGAGGACCCCCGGCGGCACCGGCCGCAGGGCGGCGTCCAGCAGATAGGTGCGCACATTGGCCAACCGATACGCCGACCGGCTCGGGCCGCGCCACCCGTAGGCGTCCACGGATGCCTCGGTCGGCCCGTACAGGTCGTGACAGGTCAAGCCGGGCGTGGCGCACACCTGGTGCCACAGTCGTTCGTCGATCGCCTCGCCGCCGACCAGCAGCACGCTCAGGCCCGCGTCCAACAGCCCGGCCGCGACCAGCTCCCGCAGGTAGGTGGGCGTCACGTCCAACACGTCGATCCGCTGGTCACGCAGCCGCGACACGAGAACACCCGCGTCGCGGTACTCGTCGTCGTCGAGGACGTGCAGGGTGTGCCCGTCGAGCAGCCAGAGCAGCGGCTCCCACGACCCGTCGAAGGTGAACGACGCCACGTGCGCCACCCGACGCCGGGGGCCGGCCATCAGCCGCTCCCGGTGCGACGCGAACAGGTTCACGATGCCCCGGTGCGGGACCACCACGCCCTTCGGCCGTCCCGTCGACCCCGACGTGAAGATCACATACGCGGGGTCGTGCGCCGACGGCGCACCCACGAACGGCTCCGCCTCCGGCGCCGCCGACCCCACCACCAGCTGAGGGCCCGACCAGGGCACGTCGGTGTCCCCGGTGGTGACCAGGATCGCCGGCTGCGCGTCGTCGAGCATCGCGGCGATCCGGTCGGTCGGCTGGTACGCGTCCAACGGCAGGTACGCCGCACCCGCCTTGAGTACGCCCAGGATCGCCGGGACGGTGAGCGGGCGGGAGGTGGCCAGCGCGACGAGGCCCCCGGCGTACGGGGCCAGCGCACCGGCGAGCCGCGACGACCAGTCGTCCAGTTCGGCGTACGTCCAGGCGCGCCCGCCGGAGACCAGGGCCACCGCCTCGGGGCTGGCCGCCGCCTGCGCGACGAACAGGTCCACGATGGAGCCCGGCGGGATCGGTGTGGCGGCCGGCACGGCCAGCAGCCGGGAACGCTCGGCGGGGGCGAGCACGTCGATCCTGCTCACCACCGTCGACGGGTCGGTGGCGACGGTGGCGAGGACCCGCTGCAACCGCTCGACGAGGGTCTGGGCGGACGAACTGTCGAACCGGTCGGTGGCGTACTCCAACTCGCCTCGGACGCCGCCGCGGGTCTCGAAGAAGTCGAAGGACAGGTCGAACATCGCGACGTGCTGGCGTACCCGCTCGGTCTCGACGCGCAGCGATCCGAGGTGCCAGGCGGCGTCGGCCTCGCCGAGGTAGGAGACCATCGTCTGGAACAGCGGGTGCCGGCCCAGCGATCGGACCGGGTTCAGCGCCTCCACGAGGTGTTCGAACGGGACGTCCTGTCGGTCGAAGGCGGCCAGGTCGGTCTCCCGCACCCGGGCCAGCAACTCGCGGAACGACGGGTCACCCGAGGTGTCGGTGCGCAGCACGAGCGTGTTCACGAAGAAGCCGACGAGGTCGTCCAACGCGGCGTCCGGTCGCCCCGCCACCGGTGCGCCCAACGGCACGTCGGTGCCGGCGCCCAACCGGGACAGCAGCACCGCCACCGCCGCCTGCACCACCATGAACATGGAGGTCCCGGTGGACCGGGCCAGCGCACGCAGCCGTTCGGTCACCTCGGCGGGCAGCGTGAAGTCGACCACGTCGCCCCGGTGACTGGCCTGCGCCGGGCGGGGCCGGTCGGCCGGCAGGTCCACCTCGTCGGGCAGCCCGGCCAGGGCCTCCCGCCAGCCGTCGACCTGCGCGGTGAGCGCGCCCGACTCGGCGCGCTGCCACAGCGCGAAGTCGGCGTACTGCACGGGCAGCGGCGGGAACGCCGGCACCAGCCCGGCGCAGCGGGCGGTGTAGGCGGCCACGATGTCGCGGCGCAGTGGCACATCCGACCACTCGTCGCCGGCGATGTGGTGCAACAGCAGCAGCAACACGTGCTCGTCCGGTGCGATCCGGAAGAGCTGGGCGCGCAGCGGTGGCTCGTGGTCGAGGCGGAATCCGTACGCCCCGATCTCGGCGAGCCGCCCGGGGAGGTCCGCCTCGGCGATGTCCGTCACCGGCACCGCGACCGGTGCGGCGGGCAGGACGCGCTGGTACGGCTCGCCGCCGTCCTGCTCACCGAAGATGGTGCGGAGGGCTTCGTGGCGGGTGACCACGTCGCCGATCGCCGCGACCAGCGCGTCCGGGTCCAGTCGGCCGCGCAGTCGCCAGGCGATCGGGATGTTGTACGTCGGGTTCGGTCCTTCGAGCCGGTAGAGGAACCACAGCCGTTGTTGGGCGTACGACAAGGGCACCCGGTCCGGGCGTGGTCCGGTCACCAGCGGTGCTCGGCTCGACCCGACAAGTTTCGGTAGCAGTCCCGCCACGGTCGGTGCGTCGAACACGGCGCGGACCGGCAGCTCCACGCCCAGGACGGCCCGCACCCGGCCGGCGAGGCGCATCACCAGCAGCGAGTGGCCGCCGAGGGCGAAGAAGTCGTCGTCGATGCCCACCGACGGCAGGCCCAGCACCTCGGCGAACAGGTCACACATGTGTTGTTCGCGGCTGTTGCGGGCGGTCCGACCCACACTCGACGCGGCGAAGTCCGGAGCGGGTAACGCGGCGACGTCGAGCTTCCCGGCGACCGTCCGGGGCAGCGCGTCCACCTCGACGAACGCCGAGGGGATCATGTAGTCCGGCAGCGTGGCGCGCAGCCGGTCCAGGTCGACGGGCCCACCCACCACGTACGCGACAAGCCGGCCGTCGCGGAGCACCACGGCGGCCCGACCGAGCGCGGCCTCGATCTCGCCCAGCTCGATCCGGAAGCCACGGACCTTGACCTGCCCGTCCGCGCGACCGGCGAACTCCAACACCCCGTCGGAGTTGAACCGGGCCAGGTCCCCGGTGCGGTACATCCGCGCACCCGCCGGACCGAACGGGTCGGCCACGAACCGCTGCGCGGTGAGCCCGGCCCGGTTCAGGTACCCGTGCGCCAACCCCGCCCCGGCCACGTACAGCTCACCGAGGACCCCTGGCGGCACCGGCCGCAGGGCGGCGTCGAGGACGTACGTGCGGACGTTGGCCAACCGGTACGCCGACCGGTCCGGGCCGTGCCACCCGTAGGCGTCCACGGACGTCTCGGTCGGCCCGTACAGGTCGTGACAGGTCAAGCCGGGCGTGGCGCACACCTGTTGCCACAACTGCCCGTCGATCGCCTCGCCGCCGACGAACAGCATGCTCAGGCCCGCGTCCAACACGCCCGCCGGCACCAGCTCCCGCAGGTAGGTGGGCGTCACGTCCAACACGTCGATCCGCTGCGCGCGCAGGTGGCCGACAAGCGCGGCGGCGTCGAGGTAGACGTCCGAGTCGAGGACGTGCAGGGTGTGCCCGTCGAGCAGCCAGAGCAGCGGATCCCACGACCCGTCGAACGTGAACGACGTCACGTGCGCCACCCGACGTCGCGGACCGGCCATCAGCGGTCCCCGGTGCGACGCGAACAGGTTCACGATGCCCCGGTGGGGCACCACCACACCCTTCGGCCGTCCCGTCGACCCCGACGTGAAGATCACGTACGCGGGGTCCTGCGCCGACGGCGTACCCACGAACGGCACCGCCTCCGGCACCGAGGAACCAACGACCAGCCGGACACCGGTCCATGCCGGGGCCGGGTCGTCGCCGGCCGCGACCACCAGCACCGCCGGGACCGCGTCGTCGAGCATCGCGGTGAGCCGGTCGGCCGGTTGGTTCAGATCGAGCGGCAGGTACGCCGCGCCGCTGTCGAGCACGCCGAACACCGCAGGCACGGTGAGCGCCCGGGGCAACGCGAGCGCCACCCGGTCGGTACGCGTGACGCCGCGCTCGCGCAACGCCCCGGCCAGTCCGGCGGCCCAGCGCTCCACCTCGGCGAAGGTCCACTCGCGTCCGTCCGCGACGAGGGCGACGGCGGTGGGCGTCCGGGCCGCCTGCTCGTGGAACAGGGCGCTGACCGTGGTGTCGGGCACTGGCCTGGCGGTGTCGTTCCAGCCCCGCAGGACGCGGTCCCGTTCCACCGAGGTCAGCACGTCGACGGCGGCGAGAGGCGCGTCCGGGGCGTCGCAGATCCGGGTCAGCACCAGGGTCAACCGGTCCAGGAGCGTCGCGGCGGCGTCGGTGTCGATCAGGTCGGCGCGGTACTCCAGATCGAGGTGCAGCCGGTGGCCGGGACGCGCGGTAAGCGTCAGCGGATAGTGCGCGCAGTCGCGGACGTCCGCGCCGGTGACGCGTACGCCGTCTGCCGGCGCGGGCAGCGACTCGCCCAGCGGGTAGTTCTCGAAGACCGTCAGGGTGTCGAACAACTCGCCGTGCCCGGCCAGCCGCTGGATCTCGGCCAACCCGAGGTGCTGGTGCTCCATCAGCCGCACCTGCCCGTCCTGCAGGCGGCGTAGCACTGTCGCCACCGGCGCGGCCGGGTCCAGGGCGATGCGTACCGGAATGGTGTTGATGAACAGGCCGATCATGGTGTCGGCGCCGGGCAGGTCCGGCGGGCGCCCGGCGACCGTCGCGCCGACCACCACGTCGTCGCGGCCGGTCAGCGCGCCGGCCACGATGCCCCAGGCGCCCTGGACGACTGTGTTCATGGTGAGCCCACGGGCACGGCCGAGGGCGGTGAGCCGAGTGGTCAGGTCGACCGGGAGGTCACGCACGAGGCGCCGCGGAACGACCGCGTGGGCCGGCGGGCGGCCGGCGAGGAGGGTCGGCCCGTCCAGCCCGGCCAGCGCCGCGCGCCACGCGGCCTCGGCCGCCGGGCGGTCCTGGGCGGCGGTCCAGGCGAGGTAGTCGCGGAAGTCGGCGGGCTCCGGCAGCAGGTCGCCCCGGTAGAGGGCGATCAGCTCGTCCAGCAACAGCGGCACCGACCAACCGTCGAGCAGCAGGTGGTGGTGGGTGAGCACGAGCCGGTGCCGGTGCGGGCCGAGCTGGACCAGGGTCATCCGCAGCAGCGGCGCGGTCGCCGGGTCGAGCCGGGTCGCCAGGTCCGTGTCGAGGAAGCCGGGGAGGTCGTCCTCGGCCAGGGTCAGGGCGGCCCAGGGCAGCGGCACGTGCCGGGGCACCACGGCCACGGACTGCCCGTTCTTGCGGCGGCGGAACGCCACCCGCAGGTTGGGCCGACGATCGAGCAGGGCCTGCCCGGCGGCCCGCAGCCGCTCGGCGTCCAGTGGCCCGTCCAGGGCGACGGTCAACTGTCCGGTGTAGACGTCCGGGCCGTCCGCGGCGAGATGCGCGTGGAACAGCAACCCTTCCTGGAGCGGGGTCAGCGACAGGATGTCGGCGATCCCGGAGGCCTGCCCGGGGGTGGCGGTCGCGGTCACGAGAGCTCCCATTCGGCCTCGAACTCGTCGATCTCGTCCTGGCTGAGCGTCAGCGTCAGGTCGGACGGGGTGAGCCCGCCGGCGGCCGGGCCGCGGGCGTGCACGACGAGCGCCTCCAGCGCGGCGAACCAGGTCGCGGCCAGGTCGGCCACCGCCGCGTCGTCCAGCAGCTCACGCGGGTACGCCCAGGTCACCCCCAGTTCCGGGCCGGCCGTGCTGTCCTGCACGTACGCGTTGATCTCCAAGGCGTACGGTGCGACAGGCATGCCCAGGTCGAACCCGCCGGCCAGGATCCCGTGCCCGGCCACCGGCGTCCAGCTTCCGTCGTCGCCGGACGAGGCGGTGAACCGGCCGAGGTAGTTGAAGCTGACCTGCGGGGCGGGACGGGCGGCCAGCTCAGGCTCGGTGTCCGGGTTGAGGTAGCGCAGCATCCCGTACCCGATGCCGTGGTCCGGGATGGCCCGCAGCTGCTCCTTGAGCCGCTTCAGCGCGGTGCCGGCGCTCGGGCCACCGGCCAGTGCCTCGGCGACGTCGATGTCACCGGGGTCGAGGCGGACGGGGAAGACTGTGGTGAACCAGCCGAGCGCCGGAGTGAGGTCGGCGTTCGCGACGACCTGCTCCTCCCGGCCGTGCCCCTCCAGGGCGATCAGCACCGAGCGCTCGGCGCCCTTCCCGTGCCGGGTCCGCCAGTCGATCATCGCCAGGGCCAGCGCGGTGAGCAGCACGTCGTTGATGCCGGCGTGGAAGGCGGCGGCGACAGTGGTGATCAGCGGCTCGGTGGTCGCGGCGGGCAGCCGCACGGTGTGCCGGGTGACCGTGGCGAGGTCGTCCACCGGCCGCAGCGGACGCCGCGTCAACGCCGGGTCCGCGCCGGTCAGGATGCGCTGCCACAGCGCCAGTTCCGCGGTGCGTTCCGGCCGCCGGGCCGCCTCGGTGAGTGCGGTGGCCCACCGCCGGAAGGACGTGCCGGTGCGTTCCAGGACCGGGGTACGCCCCGCCACCCGCTGTTCCCACGCGGTGGCCAGGTCGGCCGGCAGGATCCGCCACGACACGCCGTCCACGACGCTGTGGTGGATGACCAGCAGCAGCCGGCCCGGCGCGCAGGGCCCGCGGTCGAACCAGACGGCCTGGGCCATGACACCCCGCGCGGGGTCGAGCCGGCCGGCGGCGGCCTGCTCCTCGGCCTCGATCACCGCGCCGGGTTCGGCCCGCCGCAGCCACGGCCGAGTGGTGCCGCGTGGCGCGACGTGCAGCCGGCCCGGCGTCGTCGGGGTGGCGCGGACGAGCCGCGAGCGCAGCAGGTCGTGCCGGTCGGTGAGCGCGTCCAGCACGGCGGTCAGGTCGGCCTCGGTGGCTCCGGCCGGCGTGGCGAGCACTATCGACTGGCTGAACGCGTCGATGTCGCCGCCGGTCTCGTCGAGCCAGCGCAGGATCGGCGTGAACGGGATGTCGCCCACCCCGTCGTCGGGCTGGTCCCGGGCGCCGGTGTCGAGTTCGGTGACGACCTCGGCCAACGCGGCCACCGTCCGCAGCTCGAACACCTGGCGTGAGGTGCACACCAGCCCCGCCGCGCGGGCGCGCAGCACGAACTGGATGGAGACGATGCTGTCCCCGCCGAGGCTGAAGAAGTCGTCCTCGATGCCGACCCCGGGGACGCCCAGGACGTCCGCGTACAGCTCGCAGAGCACCCGCTCGCGGGGCGTGCGGGGCGCGGTGCCGGTGGCCTGGGCGGCGTAGTCCGGTGCTGGCAGCGCGGCCCGGTCGAGTTTGCCGCTGGTCAGCACCGGCAGCCGGTCCAGCAGCACGAATCCGGTCGGCACCATGTAGCTGGGCAGCCAGGACTCGGCGTGCAGACGCAGTGACTTCACCAGGGCCGCCGGATCGGCGACCGCGGTCAGGGTGTTGGCGTGCGCGACCACCGCGCCCCGACGGTAGGCGTGGCGGGGCTCGGTGCCGCGTTCGAAGACGACGTCCAGGTCCCCGCGTGTCGAGGAGCCGTCCCAGGTCACCACGGCGTGGTAGCCGGATGCGTCGGCAAGCGCGTGGAAGTCCTCGACGGACGGGGCGTCGTGCCCACCCAGGCGGGCGTTCGGCACCGCGGTGACCCGCAGCCGCCGCCGGCCGGCGGTCAACTGCTTCCGGACGTCGTCCAGGTGCCCGGCCCAGGCGTACGTCGTCTCGAGTGTGGGCGCGGGCACCGGCGCGGTGGTCAGCACCACGTCGTAGCGGTAGCCGCTCAGCTCGTTGTCGTAGCCGCCCCGCTTCACCCACACCTCGGCGCCCCGGATCGATCCGGTCGGCAGCGTGGCGAAGTAGTCCGGGTCGAGCAGCAGCTCCCGTTCGGCGCGGACCGCCGCCTCGACCGCGGCGTCCAACGCGGCGGGGGCCACACCACGGCTGGTCTGGATCGCCTCGTGCAGCATCCGGTGCAGGCGCAGGTTACGGACGTCGCCGACGAAGATCACACCGCCGGGGGCGAGTCGCTCGGCCGCCGCGCGCAGCACACCGCTCAGGTAGTCGGCGCTCGGGAAGTACTGCACCACCGAGTTGATGACGACCGTGTCGAACCAGCCGGTCGGCACCCCCGTCAGGTCGTGGGCCGGTTGGGCGCGAAGCGTGACCCGTTCGGCGAGCCCGGGAATCGCCGACACCGCGGCACGTAACGTGTCGACGGCCTGCTCGGAGAGGTCCAGACCCCAGTAGCTCTCGCACTCCGGGGCGAGTCGCGACAGCAGCAACCCGCTGCCGACGCCGATCTCCAGGACGCGCCGGGGCCGCAGCGACCGGATCCGGTCGACAGTGGTGTCCCGCCACTCGCGCATCTGCGCCAACGGAATGGGCGAGCCGTCGAAGCTGCTGTTCCAGCCGGTGAAGTTCTCGTCGAAGCGCTCGACCCGGCCGGCCTGGTAGAGCAGTTCGTGCAGTTCCTTCCACTCGGCGACCTGACTGTCGGCCCGGTCCTGCGGTGCGGCGTCCTCGCTCGGTACGACGTAGGCCGCCAGCCGCACGTCACCCGGGCGGTCCTCGCGGGCCAGCACGGTGACCTGGCCGACGTTCGGGTGGCGGGCCAGCACCGACTCGATCTCGCCCAGCTCGATGCGGTATCCGCGTACCTTCACCTGGTCGTCGACCCGCCCGAGGAAGTCCAGCCGTCCGTCCGCCCGCCAGCTCGCCACGTCACCGGTGCGGTACATCCGTCGACCGGGTGGGCCGTACGGGTCGGCGAGGAACCGCTCGGCGGTCAGGTCCGGCCGGTTGACGTAACAGCGGGCCAGGCCCGGCCCGGCAAGGTAGAGCTCACCTGGCACACCGGGCTCGACCGGCCGCAACGCGTCGTCGAGCAGGTAGGCGTCGGTGCCCGGGTCGGGGCGTCCGATCGGGACCGAGGAGCCGTCGATCCGCTCCGGGTCACACTCGCCGAGCGTGGAGTTGACGGTGGCCTCCGTCGGGCCGTACGCGTTGAACATGCGGCGATCCCGCGCCCAGCGGGCGACCAGTTCCGGCGACACCCGTTCGGTGCCGGCCAGCAGGATGCCCGGTGGCAGGTCACACTCCGGGGGCAGCGCGGCCAGCAGCGCCGGCGGCAGGATCATGAAGTTGGCCCGGTGCCGGATGGCGTACTCGGTGAGGGCAGGCCCGGCGACGCGGCGCTCGGCGGGGACGATGACCAGCCGCCCACCGGAGAGCAGGGCCAGGCAGAGATCCCAGAACGCCACGTCGAAGCTCGGCGAGGCGAAGTGCAGGACCCGGACGTCGGGGGTGAGCCCGAACCGCTCGAACTGGGTGGAGAGCAGCTTGGCCACGCCGGTGTGGGTGAGCAGCACGCCCTTGGGGCGGCCGGTCGAGCCCGAGGTGTAGATGACGTAGGCGGCGTGCTCGACCCGCAGGCCGGGCCGCTCGGGGTCGTCGGTCGACGCGTTCGCCAGCTCGGCGACCACCTCGGGGGCATCGAGCAGCAGCCGGGGCACACCGTCGGCTCGGGGCAGCCGGTCCGCCGACTCGGAGGTGGTGACCAGGCAGACCGGTCGCGCGTCGCCGACCAGGTAGGCGAGCCGCTCGGCCGGGTCGGCCGGGTCCAGCGGAAGGTAGGCGCCGCCGGCCTTCAGCACGGCCAGCTCCGCCACGATCATGTCGACCGAGCGCGGCACGGCGAGCCCGGCCACCCGATCCGGGCCCAGACCCCGGGCGACGAGCAGGTGCGCCAACCGGTTGGCCCTGGCGTCCAACTCGGCGTAGGTGACCTCGACGTCCTCGAAGACCACCGCCACCGCGTCGGGGTCACGTCGAACCGTCCGCGCGAACGCGTCCGGGAGGGTGGTCGGGGCGACGGTCAGCGGGCCGCCACTGGAGAGCGCCTCCCGGTCCGCCACGGTGCCGCCGGTGCTGCCGCCGATGATCTGCATACAGTCGCTCCTGAAGGGCCGGGGCGGTCGAAGTCGGTAAGGTAAGGCTGGCCTAAATGTCCGGATTAGAGGCGCAGCGGATCCGGGGCTCGGCCCGTCGGCGCGAGCCCCGGAGGCTCGAACGAATCAGCGCCCGCGCGTCACGGGTGGCTGGTGAGATAGCCGCCCATGGTGCGGAAGTACTCGGTCGCGGCCAGCTCGGTGCCGTCCTCCAGGCGAACCCGTTCGACCGCGAGGCCGGGACTCTTGCCGCGGCGGGCCTCGGCGCCGGCCACGATGACGACGGCGTCACCCTCGCGGATGAAGATCCGACCGGGCGTACCGCCGTAGTTGCCCCGCGAGACGGACGCGGCGGTGATGCGCAGCCGCTGTCCCCGGTGGAACGCGTACGCGTTCGGGTACGGGTCGGACTGCGCCCGGACCAGCCGGTCCAGCTCCTCCGCCGACCAGGTCCAGTCGATGCGGTTGTCCTCATCGGACCGCTTGTGGAAGAAGCTGGCCTTCGAGCGGTCCTGTGGCGTCCAGTCGGTCTTGCCGGAGGCGATGAGCGCGAGACCGTCGACGGTGATCGGCCCGAACAGCTCCAGCGTCTTGTGGAACAGGTCGGTCGTCGTGTCCCGCGGACCGACCGGCACCGACCGCTGCAACACGATGTTGCCGGCGTCCAACTCCGCATCCATCATGTGCGCGGTCACCCCGACCTCCTTCTCGCCGTTGAGCAGAGCCCAGATCAACGGCGAGAAGCCCGCGTACGCGGGGAGTAGCGAGTCGTGCACGTTGAGCGTGCCCCGCCGGGGCAGCTCGAAGATCTGCGGTGGGATCCAGGTGCGCCAGTTGGTCGCCACGATGACGTCCGGATCGGCCTTCTCCAACGGGATCAGCAGATCGTCGTCGGGCCGGTCGCGGACCTCGACCGGGATGCCGTGCGCCGCCGCGAGGTCGGCGACCGAGTCGCTCCAGATCCGCTCGTACGCGTGCTCGCTCGGCGGGTGCGTGACCACCAGAGCGACCTCGTGCTCCGAGTCCAGCAGTGCTTGCAGGGTCCGATGCCCCCACGTCTGGTACCCGAACATGACTACCCGCACGGTTCCTCCTGGCCCATCCAACTCAGCGAAAGTTAGGTTAGTCTAACCTAGCTTCGCGCCGTCCCCGGGGGCGGCTCTTTCACGTGCAGGGTGTCGACCCGCTCGACCTGACGATGAGGACTGCCGATGTCACAGGCCGCTCCGTACGGCGCAACTCCGGTCTACGACCTGCTCGGAATCGGCTTCGGTCCCTCCAACCTGGCCTTAGCGGTCGCCGTGCACGAACACAACGGCGACGCCGCGGCCGACCCGGTCACCGCCGTGTTCCTGGAGCGCCAGGCCCGTTTCGGCTGGCACCGCGGCATGCTGCTGTCGGACGCGACGATGCAGGTGTCCTTCCTCAAGGACCTGGTCACGCTGCGTAACCCCACCAGTGAGTTCAGCTTCCTGTGCTATCTGAAGGACCGGGGACGGCTCGTCGACTTCGTCAACCACAAGAGCTTCTTCCCGCTGCGCGTCGAGTTCCACGACTACCTCGAGTGGGCCGCGGCCAAGGTCGGCGACCTGGTGCACTACGGCCAGGAGGTCACCAGGGTCGTCCCGGTGCTCCGCGACGGCGTCGTCGAGGCGTTCGACGTGCTGGTGCGCCACGGTGGCCGCGTCACCTCGTACCGTGCCCGCAATCTCGTCATCGCGACCGGGCTGCTCCCGCAGACCCCGGCCGGCGTGCAGGTCTCCGACCAGATCTGGCACAGCCGCGACCTCCTGACCAACATCGACCGGCTCGACGGCACCGACCCGTCCCGGTTCGTCGTGGTGGGCGCCGGCCAGAGCGCCGCCGAGGTCACCGCGTTCCTGCACGAGCGGTTCCCGACCGCCGAGGTGTGCGGCGTGTTCTCCCGCTACGGCTACAGCCCGGCCGACGACAGCTCGTTCGCCAACCGCATCTTCGACCCGGCCGCCGTGGACGACTATTTCACCGCGCCGTCGGAGGTCAAGACGATGCTGATGAACTACCACCGCAACACGAACTACGCGGTCGTCGACGCCGACCTCATCGAGGAACTCTACCGGCGCTCCTACCAGGAGAAGGTCAACGGCGTCCAGCGGCTGCGCCTGCTCAACATGTCCCGTCTGACCGGGGCCCGCGAGCACGACGGCCGGGTGGCCGTCACCATCGAGACGCTGACCACCGGCGAGGTGTCGGTCCTCGACGCCGACGTCCTGATCTGCGCCACCGGCTACCAGCCGGTCGACCCGTTCCCGCTGCTCGACGACGCGGCCCGGTACTACCACCGGGACGAGTTCGGCCGGGCCGTGGTGCAGCGCGACTACCGCATCCGGGCGGACGCGTCGGTGCGGGCCAACGTCTACCTCCAGGGCGGCACCGAACACTCCCACGGCATCAGCGCCTCCCTGCTGTCCAACGCGGCGGTACGTGCCGGCGAGATTCTCGGCTCCATCGTCGACCGCCGCGCCGACGACCGCCCGGTGGCCAGCCGCGTCGCGGTGGCCGCGGGTGTGCCGGACTGACGACACAGGTCGACGACCGTGGGGCAGCAGTGCCGGCGCGGTCGTGCGGCGCTACCTGTTGCGCGCGCGGAGGAACAGGATCACCACGATGGCGACCGCGACGAGGGCGAAGAAGCCGATCATCACCGGTGTGTCGACGGGCGACTTCGGACCGCCGACCACGGCGAGGTTTTCCAGCATGTTCGTCTCCGTCCGATGAGGAGGGTGCGGGTCAGGACCACTCCCTTCCCGAAATGCCCGGCGCCCAACCCGCTCCGGTGCTGACCGGGCTGACCCGGCGCCGCCCGCACCCGTGGCGCTGCGTCAGAAGCTGCTGACCAGCTTCACGAACGCTTCGTCGATCTTGGCGGGATCGGTGGCGTCGAAGGCCTTGCCCGACGAGGCCTTGGCGATCTGGTCCAGGGTGGCGAAGTCCGACTCCCGGTCGAAGGCGATGCAGAACACCTTCACCGGATGTTGCGGGTCCAGGGCGACGTCGGCGAGCAACCGGGGGAGGTCGTTGTCCCGGCTGTACTCGTTCTTGCCGTCGGTCAGCACGACGATCGCGTTGATCCGCTGCGGGTCGTACCGCTCGCGCAGTTCTCGGTGTGCGGCCCGGACCGTGGCGTAGAGCGCGGTGGCGCCCTCGACGTGCAGGCCGGCGATCCTGGCGTTGATCTGCTTCTGGTCGAACTCGCCGAGTGGGACCTCCCGCCGGTAGGGCGTCTTCGGCCGACTCGGAATCTCGGAGGAGAACGACCAGAGCCCCACCCGGTCTTCGCTGTTGAGCAGCGCGAGGCCCTTGCCCGCCGCCGCCGAGGCGACCTGGAACCGGGTACGGGTCCCGACCATCGCCTCCATCGACCCCGAGGTGTCCAGGGCGATCAGGATGTTGGCCTTCTTGCGGAGCGTGCGCCAGCCGTCCAGCATCGCGCCGACCACCTGCGGGTCCGGGGGCTCGAAGTAGGTCAGCCCGCCGGTGGGCTCGGCGCCGACGCTGGCGAGCAACTCCGCCGAGGCGCGGCGTTTGTGATCCCGGAAGCCGAGGCGGGCGAAGCTCTTCTGCTGGTCGTCCTCGGTGAGGAATTTCTGGAAGTCGGCCGCCGCCGCGCGCTGCCGCTTGTCGGCGGAGGGCAGCACGACGAACGGGTGGTCCAGGTTGAACGTGCCCTCCCTGGGGTGGACGGCGACAAGCGGGACGTTCGGCCGGCGACCCTGCTGCTGCCCGTCCTGCCGGGGGCTCAGCGCACCCGTGTTGTAGAGGTCCACCAGTTCCTCCTGCAGGACGATGGCACTCATGTCGTCGGTGCGGCCCGCCCCGCCGGCCAGGTCGGCCTCGGCGAGGCCGCGCAGCAGGTCGACCGAGTCGTCGCTGTAGTGCGACACGTTGGCCTCGATCCGGCGGACGAACTGGGTGACCGCGGGGTTGGCCAGGTCGGACCGGGTCAGGTCGTTGGACCGTTGCACCGCCGCGTAGTACGTGGCGATGGTCGCCGCCAACCCGGAGGTGGACAGGTTCGGGTTGTCCTTGCCGAAGGTGAAACGCCCCCACTCCGGCTTGCCGAAGCTCGCCCACCCGTCCCGCCCGGAGAGGCCCAGGATCTCTCCCCAGCCCAGCGACCCGCGCTGGCGTACCAGCTCGGCCTTGGGCTGCGGCATCGCGATCACCAGCGGGCTGTTGGCGATCGACGGGTAGCGGTCCGGGGTCTGCGGCTCCCGCCCGGCGGCCTGGTCGAGCAGCCGGAGCTGGCCGGTCCAGAGACTCGACGTCGGCAACCAGACCTGTGGTTGCGGCAGGCCGGTGTTGGCCCAGCCGGTGGCCAGCGCCTCGGTGGCCTTGCCCGAGTTCAACGCGCTGACGTGCACCTGGGCGCAGCCGCCGCCATCGATCGACCGGTCGCCGCGGTTGTAGCGTTCGGCCAGGTCGACGAGCAGAGCCGCCTTCTCCGTGGAGGAGTTGACCTCAAGCGTGGTGGTGCAGTCGGCTTCGCGCTGTTGGACGATCACGAACGCCCCGGCGATGACCACCAGGCCGGCGGTGACGGCGGCGGTGTACGGCAACCACTGCCGCGGACGCGTGGCGGTTGGGGGCATCGGGACGTCCTCCTCGGCGGGCGGGGCGGTGGCAGTCAACCTATCGATCCGGTGCCAGCCGGTGACCCCGACCCCGCCGCATCTGTCATCCCCGGTCGGACCGCCCCCCGAGCGCCGTCGCGACCAGCAGCCGCACCAGGTAGACCACGACGAAGGCGACAGCCCCGACCGCGGCGGCCGGGCCGACCTCGCTCGACGCGACGTAACCGGCGGCTGCGCCAACCGAACCGAGGAAGAGCGCGGTCGAGATGCCCCAGGCGTCCGGGGCCTCACGACGCAGCCGCCGCAACGCGCCGCCGTCACCAGCACCGACGCCGCGCTGCGTCACCGGCGGGTAAGCCGGCTGCGCCATTGCCGGAACGTAAGCCGGCTGGGTCACCGGCACGTGAGCCGGCTGGGTCGGCATCGGTGTGTAGGCCGGCTGGGTCGGCGCTGGCGTGTAGGCCGGCTGGGTCGGCATTGTCGTGTAGGCCGGTTGGGTCGGTGCCGGCGTGTAGGCCGGCTGGGCCGGAGCCGTCGACTGGGTCGGTATCTGCTGCCGCGTCGGGTGTGGCTGTGGTGCCGGGGGTGTGACCTGGGGCAGCGGGTGGTTCGGTGTCGGCGCGCCAGCGGTCATGTTGCCGGCCTCGAGCAGGTGGTCGCGACGGAGCGGGTCGCTGACCCGGCCGTCCTGCCGGAGCAGCCGCACCAGCACGCGCTCGGCGCTCGGCCGGTCCGCCGGATCCTTGGCCAGGCACTCCCGGATCAGCTCGTCCAGAACGGGAGGCAACGCGGGCAGCTCGGGCGGATCGTTCAGCACCCGGTGCATCACGGCGAAGAGCGAGTCGTTGCCGAACGGTGGCCGTCCACCGGCGGCGAAGGCGATCGTGGCCGCCCAGGCGAAGACGTCGCAGGGCGGACCGATCGTGTCGTTGCGAAACCGCTCGGGCGCCATGTACGCGGTGGTCCCCATGACCCGGCTGGACGCCGTCTCGGTGACGCCCAACGCGCGGGCGATGCCGAAGTCGATCACCCGAGGACCGTCCTCGCCCAGCACCACGTTGTCCGGCTTCAGATCGCAGTGCACCACGCCGGCACTGTGGATCGCGGCGAGCGCGGTGACGGTGCCGACCGCGAGCCGGTGCAGGGCGTTACCGGTCACCAGGCCACGTTCGCGGACGTGCCGATGCAGGGTCGGGCCCTCGATGAACTCACTGACCACGTACGGCCGTTCGCCGTCCACCTCGGCGAAGAGCACCTGGGCGGTGCAGAACGGGGCGACCCGGCGTGCGGCGGCGATCTCCTTCACGAACTGCGACCGCGCCCGTGGATCACTCAGATCGACGTTGACCATCTTGACCGCGACCCGGTCACCGGCGTCGTCCTCACCGAGGTAGACGACCCCCTGACCGCCCGAGCCCAGCCGCCCGACCAGCCGGTACGGGCCGGCGGTGACCGGATCGTGCGTCCACAGCTTCGCCAATCCTGGCACCGGCGCGCCGGCCAGCTCTGACATCAGGACTCCATCAGTGTCGTGCCCGGCCACCGGCGGCGCAGGACACGGCCATCGTGCCATGTCCGCCACCGGTGACCGAGGACGTTCGACATTGGGTTGAGACCGTTACGCGGGTGGCGGCGCGCTCGACCCCCGGATCCGCAGTGCGGGGCTGATGACGACCCGGTGGGTGGGGCGGCCGGCGTCGGCGAGCCGGTCGGCGACGAGACGTACGGCGGCCCGTCCGATCGAGCGTCGCGGCGGTCGGACCGCGGTCAGCGGCGGGCTGAAGAGCCCGGCGACCTCGTCGTCGTACGCCACGATGGACAGGTCACCGGGAACGGACAGGTGTCGCTTCTCGCAGTGCTGCACCAGCGCGATCGCCTCGGCGTCGGCGTGCACCAGCAGCGCCGTCGTCCCGGTCGCCCGGCACCTGTCGAGGACGCCGTCCAGGACGGTGTCCCGTTCCGGTGACCGCGCGTCGGGCACCACGGCCACCACTGTCGCGTCCGAGTCGAGGCCGCACTCGCTCGTGGCGTCGAGCCAGCCGCGCCGTACGTGCTGGCTGGTGGGGCTGTTGGCGTCGAGCACCAGGCCGACCTTGCGGTGCCCGAGGGAGGTGAGGTGGCGTACCGCCATGGCCGCACCGAGCGCGTGGTCGGTGACCACCGACTCCATGACGGCGTGGTGGCTGCCCACCGTGGCGGTCCGTTCCAGCAGGACGACCGGGACGTCGACCTGGTCGAGCCACTCGATGGTGCGCTCGGCGTTCGGTGCGTCCATGCTCGGCGCGATGATCAGGGCGTCGACGCCCATCCGCCCCACCAGGCGGGCCAGTTGCGGCTGGTCGTCCTCGCTGTCGTAGGAGGAACCGCGTAGAACCACACGCATGTCGAGCTCGCGGGCGGCCGCCTCGACGCCGCGGGCCACGTCGGGCCAGTAGTAGTCCAACGAGGGCACGAGCATGCCGAGGGTGCGCCCGACGAGCGGGTCCTGGCCCGCGGCGGGTGACTCGTCGGCCGTCGGGGCGTCGTCCGGCAGGATCAGGGCGACCCCACCGTGGACCCGGCGGACCAACCCTTCGGCGGCGAGCTCGGCGATGTCGCGTCGGATGGTGACCGGCGCGGCGCCGAGCACGTGGGACAGGTCGGAGATGCGCATCGAGCCGTCGCGTTGCAGGGCGGCCAACAGCTGCTGGCGGCGGACGACCTGAAGCGGCCCGCGGGAGGACTCCGTCGTGGTGACGACGGGATTGTCCTTGGTCATGGGGGACCTCCGAGGAACGCTTCGTGCGGCGAGAGCTCTTGCAGGACGACGACGAGCTCGCCGGTCGGGCCGACCGCGGTGACGTCGATCGCGAGCCGGGTCAGGTGTTCTCCCCACACGTCGAGGAGCAGGGGATCCGTGATCTGCCGGATCGTCGTGGCGCAGGGCGCCGAGGCCGGCTGCCAGCTGAGCCCGAGTCGGCCGGCGCCGTCCAACGCGGTGACCTCGGCGCGGCCGTCGCCGAGCCGGACCTCGCCGGCGACGAGCAGGTGGACGAGGGTCGGCGGGACGGCCTGGCCCGGGTCGGGGTCCCCGGGGTCGAGCTCCCAGGAGTCGACGACGACGACCCGTCCAGCGTGGCGGTCCAGTCGGGAGCTGCGCCACCAGTGCCGGACATCCGTGCGCGGGTAGGCCCCGGCGAGGTCCAGACGTAACTCGGCGTCGGCGCCGTCGGCCGTGGCGTGCCGGGCGGCGTGGGTGTTGCCGGGCGCCTGCTCGGTGCCGCGGATGTGCGGGACGTTGTGCCAGTCACTGCGCATGGTCCAGATGTCGTACCGGCCGGGGCCGAAGGTGTGCGCCGTGTAGGTGGGACGCCCGGCGTCGACGACCACCGGCACCCCGTTGAGGGCCACCACGATGCTGCCGACGTCGTTGTGGTTGTGGTGTTCGCCGTTGTGCCCGCCCTTGGCCGCCAGGGTCAGCCCGCCGGGACTGCCGGCCGCCGCACGGGCGAGCAGCACCTGCACGGAGGGCAGCCACACGTCGCGGGGCAGCGGCGGTGGCGCCGGGGTGGCGGAGACCCACGCCGGGTCGGTCAACGCCAGCAGCAGCCGGCCCAGGCCGTGTTCCTCGTCCGCGACGGGCGCGTCGGGACGGCGGTGCGCCGCGGCGTGCGCCACCGCGTCCCGGTTACCGACCCGGCGGGCGGCCCGGTGCAGCGCGTGCCAGGGCTGGCCCCCGGAGGGTCGGGCCGACCCGTCGGCGTGGTTGAGATACCAGTCGCCGCCCAGGTGCATCAGGTGGGGGAACGCGACGGTGTGCCGCAGGGCGCTGGCCGGCGCGCCGTCGAGCGCGCCACCGGTGGCGTGGGCGAGCAGGTCGAGTGCCTCGTGGGCCCGACACGCGCCGTTCCACCAGTAGCCGTAGCCCTCGTCGATGGCGCCGTCGGCGGGCAGCGACGCCACGTACCGGTCGAGCCCCTCGACCACCAGGTCGACAAGCCCGGCCCGCCGGGCTTGGTCCGCCACCAGGCGTAGCGCGGCGACGAGCACGTTGCCGTGGATCCACGGGCTCCAGTTGTGCACGTCGCCGTCGAGGCCGAGCCAGTGCCAGTCGCGGCGCTCGGCGAACGGTGTGAGCACGCGCCTGTCGACCTCGTGCCGGATCCGGGCCCGCAGGCCCCGGGCGTGTGCGTCGAGCGGCTCGCCGAGCAGGTGGTCGACCCAGGCCAGTTGAGCGGCGACCTCGCCCGCGCCGAGGTCGAGATACGGATCGGTCACGGTCGGCAGCACCGCCGCGTGCACGGCGTGGGTGTCGTCGTGCGCTGGCCAGCACCAACTGCTCTGCTCGCACAGCAGGGTCACGCCGTCGACCACCTCGTCCAGCCAGGCCGGGTCGAGGGTGACCGCGGCGAGCACGGCGGCCCGGGTCAGGCGCCGCTGCCGGGCGAAGACCACCTGCTCGTACGTGTCGCGTTCGCCGTCGCGGAAGTACCTGGCGTACTGGTGGGCGAGGGGGAGTGGCCAGGGGGCGGCGATGTCGCCCTCGGCGCGGCTGCGCAGCTGTCGCATCGTGGGGGCGTGCGGGCGGGTCCACACGGCACGCTCGCCGGCCGGCGGCACCGGCAACGATCCGTCCGGTGGAGCGAGTGCCCGGGCCAGCAGGTCTCTGCGGTTGCCCGGCCAGGCCGCAGCCAGAGGGCCCGCGAAGCGCTCTGCGACGGTCATGGCCCCTCGGACTGGTAGAGCGAGTCTGAACGATTCTGATCGTATCAGAGCATTTATGGCAGTCGAGTGCCCGCGGTGACGCCACGTCGAGGCTGCAACGTGCGTCCTTTTGATCAGGTGTGTTCACATCGGTCGAAGAGAAGCATTGACTTGCTCTGTTGTGAGCGTTTTACTTCGGAAACCCGGCGGATGCCTGCGCGTCACATTGAGCGGCACGCCCGCTCGCCACCTTGCCACGGAGACGGATCGATGCGACAGGACCTCGGATGACGTTCGGGACGACCGGCCAGCCGGCACCGGGGACGCACCCGGCTGCCACTCTCGCCGCGACCTGGAGCCGGGACGACTGGTTGGCCCTCGCCGACCGGATGCTCGCCGCCGCCCGGCCGTTCGCGTCGCCCGGGCACGCCCTCGTCACGTTTCCCGGGCCGGAGGGCGGCTACGGACGGGCCGTCGACGGCCTGGAGGGCTTCGCCCGCACCTTCCTGCTCGCCGGTTTCCGCATCGCGGGCGCCCGGGGAGTGGGCACGGACGAGCTCGTCGACAGGTACACCGCAGGCATCGCCGCCGGCACCGACCCGAGATCTCCGGACCGCTGGGTACGCCTGGACGAGCATCCCCAGGCCAAGGTGGAGGCCGCCTCCATCGCGCTGGTCCTGGACCTGACCCGCCCGTGGATCTGGGACCGGCTGCCGTCCGCGGTGCGCGAGCGGGTGGTGGACTATCTGCGCCCGGCCGTCGGCGACGACACGTACCCACGGATCAACTGGGTCTGGTTCCGGCTTGTCGTCCAGACGTTCCTGCGCTCGGTGGGCGGGCCGCACTCGCTCGACGAGATGAACGAGGACCTGACCACGCACGACGGCTTCGTCCGCGGCGACGGCTGGATGTCCGACGGGCCGGACCGCGCCTACGACCACTATGTGGGCTGGGCCCTGCACCTCTACCCGACGCTGTGGGCCCGGATGGCCGGCGCCGCCGACCTGGCCGCGCCGCGCCGCGAACGGGACCTGGCCGGCCTCGACCGCTTCCTGGGCGACGCGATCGCGCTGGTGGGCGCCGACGGAGCACCGCTGATCCAGGGGCGAAGCCTGACCTACCGTTTCGCCGCCGCGGCGCCGTTCTGGGTCGGCGCCATCGCCGGCGTGCCCTCGGTCAGCCTCGGCCGGTTGCGGGGGGCGGCCACCCGCATCGTGCGTCACTTCGTCGCCAACGGCGCCCCGGACGAACGCGGCCTGCTCACCCTCGGCTGGCACGGGCCGTGGCCTCGGCTGGCGCAGTCGTACTCCGGGCCGGGCTCGCCGTACTGGGCCAGCAAGGGTCTGCTCGGCATCGCGCTACCCGCCGACCATCCGGTGTGGACGACTCCCGAGGAGCCGCTGCCGGTGCAGGAGCGGGACACGCTGCGGGCGATACGCGCGCCCGGCTGGCTGGTCTCCGGCACCCGTGCCGACGGCATCGTCCGCGTCGTCAACCACGGCACCGACCACGCCGTGGAGGGTGCCACCGTCTCGGATTCCCCGCTCTACGCCCGACTGGGCTACTCCACCGCCACCACCCCCGTCCTCGACGACAGCGGCTGGGCCACCCCGCTCGACCAGTCCGTCACTCTCGTCGACGACGCGGATCGGGTCACCCACCGCGCCGGCATGCGCCTGCTGACCGTGCGCGTCGACACCGACGGCGTGGGTGTGGCCGGGTCACGTGCCCTCGCCCACTGGGTCGAGCCGGAGCCGGGGCAGCGCGATCACGGCGGCGGCCTCGTGGGCCGGTCCCGCCCGGCCGGGCACCTCACGGTTCACTCGCTGGTCCGGGGCCCCTGGGAGCTGCGTCTGACCCGCGTCGACGGCCTCGCCGACGGCGTCGAGGCGGCTGCGCTGCGGCTGCGGATCGGCGGCTGGGCCGTTCCAGGGGACGCGACGGCAGCCGTCGGCGACCGGGTGGCGACCGTGACCGGCGCCGGCCTGACCAGCAGGATCGAGAGCGTGCACGGCGGCGGAACGGCCGGCACCACCGCGGTCCCGCACGGCGGGCCCCTGGCCGGCGGGCTGGTCGTGCCCTGGCTGGACCACCCCGTCCGGCCGGGCGCATGGGTCACCACCCTCACCGAGTTGTCCGGGGTGCCGGTGGCCACGGCCGGGCAGGCATGCCAGGCCGTGGTCGACGAGGACGGCCACGGCCTCCACGTGGCGGTCGACTGGCCCGACGGGATCAGCACGTCGACCCGTCTGGACACGGAGCATCCCAGGCCCACCCAAGCGGCCTGGTAGCAGTGCGGGCCCGTCCGGGCCCCTTGACCTGAAGGAGAGAGGATGAAGCGTGCGATACCGGCCGTCATCAGCGCCGCGACGGCCCTGACACTTGTTCTCGCCGGCTGTGGGGGCGGAGACGAGCCAGTCGACCCCAACGCCCCCGTGACGATCACCCTGGCCGGCTGGAGCCTGTCGTCCACGCCGGAGTTCAAGACGCTCGCCGACGGCTTCAAGGCGACCCACCCGAACGTCACGGTGGAGCTCAAGGAGTACGCCCCGGGCAACGACTACGACACCCAGATGATCACGGACCTGGCCGCCGGCACCGCGCCGGACGTCTACGTCATGAAGAACCTCAAGAACTTCTACACGTACCAGAGCGGTGGTCAGCTGCTCGACGTCTCCGACGCCGCCTCCGGTCTCGGCTCGGCTCCGGGGCTCGCGTCGTACCAGGTGGACGGCAAGGCGTACGCGGTGCCGTACCGGCAGGACTCGTGGGTGCTGTTCTACAACAAGGACCTCTTCGCGAAGGCGAAGGTGACGCCCCCGGACGGCAGTTGGACCTGGGACGACTACACCGACGCGGCGAAGCGACTGCACACCGGGCTGAAGGCCGCCGGCTCGAACGCGACGGGCGCGTACCAGCACACCTTCCAGTCGACGGTGCAGGGGTTCGCGCTCGCCCAGACCCCCAACGCGGACCTGCTCTCCGGGAACTTCGGCTTCCTCAAGCCGTACTACGAGAAGTCACTGGACCTGCAGGCGTCCGGCGCGCAGCCGACCTTCGGCACCGCGAAGACCAACAAGCTCACCTACCAGGCGCAGTTCGGCAAGCAGCAGTCGGCGATGCTGCTGATGGGCACCTGGTACGTGGCCACGCTGCTCAACCAGCGCAAGAGCGGTGACGCCGACAAGTTCCAGTGGGGCATCGCGCCGGCGCCGCAGTTCGACAAGTCCACCACCGGCACCTCCGCCACGCCTGTCACCTTCGGTGACCCGACCGGCCTGGGGATCAACCCGAAGATCAGCAAGTCCAAGACCGCCGCGGCCAAGGACTTCCTCAAGTACGCGGCCGGCCCGGAGGCCGGCAAGGCGCTGGCCGGGATCGGCATCACCCCGGCCCAGGTCACCGACGCGGTCACCGCGTCACTGTTCGGGCTGGACGGCGTACCGCAGGACGAGCTGTCGAAGTTCGCCTACTCCAAGCACACGATCAAGCCGGAGAACCCGGTGTCGAAGCACACCGCCGGCCTGCAGAACCTCCTGAACGAGACGCATTCGGCGATCCTCTCCGACAGCAAGGGCGTCGACGCGGAGCTGAGCAAGGCGCAGACCCGCGCCAAGAACGAAGTCCTCAACCAGTGAGCTGATGGCGGGCCCGGCGCGCCTGAGCCGCACGCCGGTCCCGCCCCCAGGCCGAACGCTCCCGGAGACTCCCTATGGCAACATTGCCGCGCACGAGACCCAGGAACCGGCGGCTGGTGTCGCGCAACACGGTCGCCGGCTGGTCGTTCATCCTTCCCAACTTCCTCGGCTTCGCCCTGCTCACCCTGCTGCCCGTCGTCGTGCTGTTCTACGTGGCGTTCACCAACTGGAACGTCTTCGGGGTGGCCGAGTGGACCGGCACCGCCAACTTCCGGCGGATGTGGGACGACTCCAGCTTCTGGACCGCACTGCGCAACACCGTCTACTACGCGGTCTTCCACATCCCGCTGACCCTCGCGGCGGCACTCGGGCTGGCGCTGCTGCTCAACCGCAAACTGCGCGGCGTACGGTTCTTCCGCACCATCGCCTTCTTCCCCTACATCACCTCGATCGTGGCGATCGCGGTCGTCTGGAACCAGCTGTTCAGCCCGGAGTACGGCCCGATCAACGCTCTCCTCGGGGCCGTCGGGGTGGACGATCCACCGGGCTGGACCGCGTCGGCGACCTGGTCGATGCCGGCGGTCATCATCGTCGGCACCTGGCGGTACATGGGCTACTACATGCTGCTGTTCCTGGCCGGCCTGCAGACCATCCCGGCCCAGCTCTACGAGGCGGCCGAGACCGACGGCGCCTCACCGTGGCAGCGGTTCGTGCACGTGACCCTCCCCGGGCTACGAACCACGACCTTCTTCGTCACGGTGCTGCTCACCATCGAAAGCTTCAAGGTCTTCGACCTCATCCTCGTGATGACCGGCGGCGGACCGGGTCAGTCGACACTCGTGCTCTCGCAGTACATCTACCAGAAGGGCTTCGAGGAGAACCAGTTCGGCTACGCCTCGGCGGTCTCCATCGTCCTGTTCGCCATCTGCTTCGGCATCACGGTCATCCAGTTCATGGTCAACAAGCGGAGGAACAGCTGATGACCGCGACCGACCTCTCCGTGCCCACCCCGGCCGTCGCCGCGCCCGGCAGTCGCGCGCCCCGCCGACCGGTCCGGTCCCTGGGCGGGCGGCTCCTCGGGTACGCCGCTCTGGTGCTCGCGGCGGCCGGGCTGCTGCTGCCGTTCTTCTGGATGGTGGTGGCGTCGTTGAAGACCAACAACGACGTCTTCACCATCCCGATCACCTGGCTCCCCGATCCGGTGGTGTGGCGAAACTACGTCGACATCTGGCAGCGCTCGGACATGACGACGTGGCTGTGGAACACCCTGCTGCTGTCGGTGATCGTCACCTTCCTGCAGGTGCTCACCGGCAGCTTCGCGGCCTACGGCTTCGCCCGCGTCCGCTTCCCCGGCCGCAACCTGCTCTTCCTGGCGTACGTCGGGACGATCGCGGTGCCCTGGCAGTCGTACATGATCCCGCAGTTCATCCTCATGTCGAAGCTGCACCTGTCGAACACGCTGTGGTCGATCGTCGCGATCCAGGCGTTCGGCGCGATCGGCGTGTTCCTGATGAAGCAGTTCTACGAGACGATCCCCGAGGAACTCAGCGAAGCGGCGCGGGTCGACGGGCTCAGCGAGTACGGCATCTACCGACGGATCATCCTGCCGCTGTCCCGGCCGGCGCTCGCCAGCCTGGCCCTGCTCATGTTCACGACCACCTGGAACGACTACCTCGGCCCACTCGTCTACCTGCGCAGTCCGGAACTGCGCACCATCCAGTTGGGGCTGAACACCTTCATCTCGCAGTACAACGCCGAGTACGCGCTGATCATGACGGGCTCGGTGCTGTCCGTGCTGCCCGTCGCGGTCATCTTCCTGCTCGGCCAGCGTTACTTCATCGAGGGCGTCGCCTCGACCGGACTGAAGGGTTGAGGCCCGTGCGTTCGCGCCACCACACCATCACCGCCGTCTTCGACGGGATCTACGCCGCGCTCGCCACCAACCTGCTGCTGGTGCTCGGTTGCCTGCCCCTGGTGACGCTCGCGTTCACCACCGACGCGGCGCGGTCCTGGCCGCTGTACGCGCTGACCGCACCGCTCTGCGCGCCCGGGGTCTGCGCTGCCTTCGCGGTGATGTCCGCCTACTCGGCCGGCGACACCGGCGGCGTGCCGCGCACCTACGCTCGCGCCTGGCGGGCCACCGCCCGGCCGGCGATGCTCTGGACGGCGGCGGCCATGACTGCCCTGGTGGTGCTCGCCGTCGACGCCCGCGCCGCGTGGGGCCACCGGGTCGGGGCACTCGCCCTGCCGGTGCTGGCGACCCTGATCGTCCTCACCGTCGCGACCGCGCTGCTCGGGTTGGTGACCATCGCCGAGCGACCCGGCGCGCCGCTGCGCGAGGTGGCCCGTACCTGCGTGTACCTGGCGGTACGCCGGTGGTACCTCACCGCCGTGTCGCTGTTGGTGCTCGTGCTGCTCGCCCAGCTCCTGGCGGCCCGCCCCGCGATCGCGCTCGGCCTCGCGGCCGCGCCGCTGCTCTACGTGGTCTGGGCCAACAGCCGCTTCACCCTGCGCGCCGCCCTCGACCCACCGACGGCCGCACCCCAGCGCGCCTGACCACCACGTTCCGGCCACCCAGCCGGACGCCGACGACACACCTGCCCGGCACCGGACCGGACACACGAGGGAGAACAGCATCCATGACGGCGACCGACGTCCGTCCCAGCTCCGACGCAGAGGCCACGGCCGCCGCGGTGGCCGCCGCGATACGCACCGTCGACGCGAACATCGCCACCTTCGGCGACCGGTACCCCGCGGACACCACCGACGCCAACCGCTACCCGCTGCGGCCACCGAGCGCCGGTCAACCCGAGGGCGCCAACGTCGGCTGGACCACCAGCTTCTGGCCCGGCCAACTCTGGCTGGCACACGACCTGACCGGTGACGACCGCCACCTGCGGGCCGCGCTGTCGCACGTGGACAGCTTCGCGGATCGGGTGAACCGCGGCATCGACCTGGACACCCACGACCTCGGGTTCCTCTACACCCTCTCCTGCGTCACCCCGGCCCGTCGTACCGGCGACCCGCGGGCCCGCGACGCGGCTCTCGCCGCCGCCGACCACCTGATGACGCGCGTCCTCGAACCCGCCGGAATCATCCAGGCCTGGGGTGACCTGAACGACCCCCGCCAACGCGGACGCACGATCATCGACAGCCTCATGAACACGCCGCTGCTCTTCTGGGCCAGCCAGACCACCGGCGACGACCGCTACGCCGCCGCGGCCCGCCGGCACACCGCCCAACTGCGCCAGCACATCCTGCGTCCGGACGGCACCACCTTCCACACCTTCTACTGGGACACGGACAGCGGCGCGCCACTGCGCGGGGAGACCGAACAGGGCCACGCCGACCACTCGTGCTGGGCCCGCGGGCAGGCCTGGGGCATCTACGGCTTCAGCCTCAACCACCGGCACATCGGCGACCCCGCGCTGCTGGCCGCCGCGAGGACCTGCGCCGACCACTTCCTCGCCTGCCTGCCCGACGACCACGTGGCGTACTGGGATCTGGAGTTCGGCGACGGCAGCGGCCAGGAGCGGGACAGCTCCGCCGCGGCCATCGCCGCGTGCGGCCTGGTCGAACTGGCCGACGGCCTCACCGACCAGGCCAGTGCCGACCGGTACCGCAAGGCCGCCGCCGCGATCCTGCGCTCGCTCATCGACCACTACTCCACCGGCGGCCAGCCGGGCTCGAACGCGCTGCTCCTGCACGGCGTGTACGACAAGCCCAAGGACATCGGCGTCGACGAGGGAACCCTGTGGGGCGACTACTTCTACCTGGAAGCCCTCACCCGCGCCACCATCCCCGGCTGGACCAGCCCCTGGTGACCACCCCGACCGACCCGCACCGCCCCGCATTCCGAAAGGTGACCATGGACTACCGCTACCACTGCACCATTCCCGCCGCCGAGGGCCGGAACACGCTGCCCGTCAATCCCTGCCGGCTGCTGGACTTCACCCTGCTGCGACTGTCGGCCGGCGAGTCCTGGACCGGCGAGTCCGGTGACCGGGAGATCCTGGCCGTCATCCTCGGCGGCACGGCCAACTTCACAGTCGCCGGCCACCACTTCCCGCAGGTCGGCGAGCGTGCCGACGTCTTCTCCGGCAAGCCGCACTCGGTCTATCTCCCGGCCGGCTCCTCGATCACCGTCGAGGCGGTCACCGACGTGGAGATCGCCCTCCCCAGCGCCCCCAGCGACCTGGCCACCGACCCGTACGTCATCGCGCCGGAGCAGGTCGCGACCGGCCGTTGGGGAGCGACCAACTTCGGCCGCGACTACCACCAGATCCTCACCGAGATCGCCCAACCGGAGCTGCCCGCCCGCCGGCTCATCGTCGGCGAGACCTACACGCCCTCGGGCAACTGGAGCACCTACCCGCCACACCGGCACAAGGTCGACGACCTGCCCGCCGAGGCCGCACACGAGGAGATGTACTACTACCGCGTCAGCCCGGCGAACGGGTTCGGCATCAGCCGGGTCTACACCGACGAGGGGTACGAGGAGAACGTCACCATCCGTGACCACGTGATGCAGATGATGCCCGAGGGCTACCACACGGTGGTCAGCGCACCCGGCTACACCACCTATTTCCTGTGGTTCCTGGCCGGCACGCAACGCACCCAGGGTGCCCGCGAGGACGCCGACCTCGCCTGGGTGGGCCAGACCGTGCCGACCCTGCGCAGCCTGGGCCTGTAGCGACGGTTTGCGGACACCGGCCGTCTCGACGGCCGGACCGCGACCGGCGTGCGCGCTCGCCGTACCGCCGCCAGCGGTGACCCGACGGCCACCGCTGGCGCGCGGCGATCCGGGGACGGTCACCGCTGGCGGGCGGCGACCCGGGGGACGGGTCGCCGCCGGTACGGCCCGGCGTCAGAGCCGGGAGGTGAACGTGGCCAGGAAGCGGTGTGGGGTGACCACACCGGCGTTGTCGAAGCAGATCACGTCGACGTCGGCGTTCGTGGTGTACGGCCAGGGTTGGGTGAGGTGGCAGTAGTTGCTGCCGGAGCCCTGCGCCACCACCTGGGCGTGCGTCTCCTTCAGGCCGATCTGCGGGAAGGTCGCCAGGTAGCGACCGGCGGGCGCCAGCGGCGCCACCGTGTTCGCGCCGACACCGAGCACCGAGTTGTCGTTCGTCGGACCGCCGACGGCGGTACCCAGGTAACCGAAGTACGACGGTGGGGCGAGAGAGCCGATCACCGGCCGCCGACGGTGGTAGGAGAGGGTGAAGTCGGTGTTGACGAACGCACCGGCCTGGTCGTAGCAGAAGACGTACACCTGCACGTCGGTGCCGACCGCGTTCCAGGAGTAGACCTTGCACCGGCGGGGACCGGCGTTCGGCTGCCCGGCGGTGACCTGCACGTTGCCGGCGAGCACCCCGGACAGTCCCACCCCGGGCAGCCGCACCAGGTACTGCCCGACGCCCAGCGGCCCGACCGTGTTCACCACACCCGTGGAGTTGTACGACTGCACCAGCGCGCCGGCGCCCCACTGCACGTACGCGTGGGAGGTGCCGGCCGGTAGCACGCCGGAGCTGGTCGTCCAGAGCACGGTGAACGGAGTGTCCTCACGCGTACCGCCCGGCTTGTGGCACTGCACGTCGACGATCTCGTCGGCGCCGGACTGGAACCAGCGGACCACCTCGCAGTAGTGCCCGGTCCGGTTCACCGGGGTCACGTGCGGCACACCCCGCGCGCCGGCACCCACCTGGGGGAAACGCACCTGGAACCGGCCAGGCGCGAGCTTGATGCCGTCGGCCCAGGCGGCCGGGAACGCGGTCTTCCAACTACCCCGCTGCCGGCTGGTGTCCAGCACGGTCCAGACCGCGACGGTGGGGTCCTTGACGTACGCGAAGCCCCAGCGGTCGGCGGTGGCCGCCGCGGCCGGTGCCGGCGGCGCGAGTGCCCCGGCGGCCAGGACGGCGGCCAGTGCCGCGGTGACGAACGATCGGAGACGCATCTGTTCCTCCACTCGACGAGAACATGCCGGAGGGAGTGTGCGCGCAGTGATTTCATGATCACAGTCGGTTATTCCGTGTTGTGGAGTCGGCTGTTCGCTACTCCTGACCGAGCTGCCGGGCGGGTCTCCGGCGGTCTGCCCCGCTGGCGGGGGATTTCCCCCGGAACCGACACCGCCGGCCGGCGGCCGACGCCGTGGCCTCGACGGTGCGTCAGTCTCAGCACATCGGGGTGCGGCTGGTTCGAGACCCCGACGAACTGGGGGGCCGAGGCGGATGGCGCTGCTGTGGTTGCCGCGCTGGCTCCGCCGACCGGTCCGCGTCGAACCGCCCCCCGGCCACGAACTCTTCGTGGAGTGGCACGGCTCGGCCGCGGTGATCTCACACGGGGACGATCCGCCGTCGCTGCTGTGGCAGCTGGTGCGTACCGCCGTCGCGGCGTCCGACGACGTGCTGGTCCTGACCTCCGAGCGCGCCGTGCGCAGCGCCGCCTGCGGTGGCGTGCTGCGCGGGGTGGTCGAGGGTGCGGCCCAGGAGTGGGGCGTCGGCCGGGTCTGGGTGGCCGCGAGCGGCCTCGGCCGGCCGGACGAGGCGTACGCCTCCTGGCTGACCCGGCTGGCGGCCCGCACCGGCGTCGAACTGCTCGCCCCGGACGGTCCCGTCCACGCCACACCGGACGGCACCCTCTACGCGGCGGGCGGCACGGGCGCCTGGGGTTGGCGGTCCTTCCGGCCGGGCGCCAGCAGCCCGGTGGTCGGCAACCGCTACCCGGTCCCGTCCTGGGAGCCGGCGTTGCCGGACCAGGCGGTGGTGCTGCCCGGGCTGGTGGCCGATCCCGTCCCCGCCGGAGTGCTGCTGCGTGCCTCGGCCGCCGCACCCGCCGCGGTGGGTGACCCGGCCTACGACATGCCGGTGGACCGACACCGGCCGACGCTGCTCCTGCGCCATGTCGGCGAGCCACCACCGGATCCCTGGTCGCTCGCCGGGATCTTCGCGGGCCTGCCGGCGCGGACGATGGTTCGGATCGAGACCGCACTGCTCGACCCGACGACACCGCCGCCGCGCGCCGACTGGGTGACCGCACTCGCGGCGGCCCTCGACGAATCGGCCGCCGTCGCCGAGCCGATCGGGGTGCCCGAGCCGGGCCAGCACCGACGGGCGTCCGGCCAGTCACCACCCGTGCTGAGTGACGGTTGGGTACGCGCCAGCAGCCGGCTCTACCGCCACGCGATCGTGCCGGACCTGCTCGCCGAGGTGGTCCCATCCGGCGTCCTGCTGCGCACGGCTGGTGCCCGTCAGCCCGACGGCCTGGCCTTCGTCGACCCCGCCGAGTGGGTGCTGGCGGTCGACGTCCGCGACTCCGACCGGTTGGTCGACCAACTGTGCCGGATGCTCGTCGGGGCCGGCGGAGCACCGGGCCTCACCCTGGTGGGGCAGACCGGCGAGCCGACGAGGGTACGCCTGGAAGCGGCGCTGCGCGCCGAGACGGCACCCCGTACGGGGCTGCCGGTGGGCGTCCGGGCGACCTCGGCGACGGGCACCGCCCGGCCTTCCGTGGCGACCGATCGGCGGAGCAGCGTCGCGGACCAGGCGACGCTGGCGGTGCCGCTCTCACCGCGTCCGCCGACGGCGGCGGTCGAGGTGACGTCAGCGGAGGCCCCGGCGCGGGGCTGGCCGCCAGCGACCGCGCACCAGTTCGTGGATCCGGCGGCCCCGGCCGTCGCCGCGCGGCGACGCGTGGAGTCCCTGCCGGTCGCGAGACGGTCGGCAGCCGCTGCCGAGGCGCTGCCGAGCGCTGGCGGCCAACCGGCCGTGCAGGACCTGACCGGCGAGCCCCCGCCCCCGCCTCGGCCGGCCGCCGGTCCGCCACCGGTGATCACCAGCTCCGGGCCGTACCTGGGCGAGCCCGAACGCCCGGTTGTCGCCAGCGCCCCCGCCTCGGCAGGCGAAGGAGCGCTCGCCCCCTCGCTTCGAGGCGCGCCCGGCACGTACTCCGGAGGGCGCGCGGTGCACAGTTACGCGCCGGCCGTGGCGGACCCCGTCGAGGACCGGGCCAGCACCGCAGCGGAACAGCGCGATCTCGCTGCCAGCCTCGGCCCGGCCTTCACCGACTCGATCACCACCGTCAACGCCGCCCTGGCCGCGTGGCCCGCGCTGCGGCAGGGCATCTCCGCGTCGGCGAAGACGGACTTCGTCGCCGTGCACGTCTTCTTCGGCCGGTCGGAGGCGGGGGCGGCCCGGCTCAACGCGGGACTGCGTGCCGGGCGGGCACCGAGCCTGCCTGGCTACCTGCCGTGCCTGGTGTCCGGGTTGCGTCGCCTGCCGCCGTACCGCCGGGCGATGCTCTGCCAGGGTCGGGTGGCCGACCAGGCGCGACACCTCTACCCCGAGGGCGGCCTGCTGGTGGAGCCCGGCTTCCGCAGTGTCAGCGGCGCCACCGACCTCGCCGTGGAGGGTGCCGACGTCGACTACCTGGTCTGGTCGCGTACGGCGCGGCAGGCCGGCGCGCTGGCCGAACAGCAGGATCTGGACGAGGCGGTGTTTCTGGCCGGTGCCCGGTTCAAGGTGCTCGCCGTCCGTGAGGGAGCGGTGGCGGCGGAACGGGTCGGCATCCCGACGACCGCCGTACTGTTGCGGGAGGTGTTGCCCGACGAGCAGTCCGCGTCCGGTCTGGACGACGCCGACCGGAGCGCTCTGAGCCGCCTGGAACGGGCGCTGACCCGGCGGAGAGCGGCCTCGCCTCGCCTGCTCACCGACGCGCACACCATCGAGCGGCTGCTCGGTCCACCGCTCGGTTACGTGGAGGAAGCCGGGGCGTCCGCCGGTGCCGGCACCGACTGACCCTCCGGTCACGAGGGATAACCCCCAACTCCGCCGGTACGGCGTCGGAAACCGCCGCGTCGGCGGTCGCCGTCGCATGCTCATCCGGTGCGGGTGTGACAGGGGGGTGAAGCCGAGATGCGAACGCTGTCACTGCGACCGCGCGGCAACCTGACGGTGGGCAGCCGGGGAAGCGTCGATGGGTCGGCGTGCGCCAGCGCGCCGTCGTCGAGCAGCGGATAGCGGGAGCGGCCCGGCATGGACACCCCCATTCCTGACTGGTTGAACCACATCTTGAACTTCTTCGTCGGCGCGACCTGGCCGACGGGCAGTGAGAGCGGGATGCGGGCGCACTCCGGGGAGTGGGAGCACCTCCGGGACGTTCTGGATGCGGCCCGGGAGACGCTCGTGGCTGAGCGTTCTCGGGTGCCGGACGTGTTGAGCGGGAAGTTCGCCGACGGCGTCACGGAGTCGCTGGACAGCCTCGTCGATTATCTCGACCAGTTGCGGTCGACTGCGGAGAGCATGCGCAAGGACCTGAAGAACGGTGCGGCCGAGCTTCAGGAAAAGAAGATCATGCTGGTGGTGCAGTTGGCGCTGTTGGCCATCCAGTTGGCCTGGCTCATGGCGTCGCTGTTCGGGGCGTTGGCGATTCCGTTGGTGGTTGGTGGGTTTCGCGCCATCATCACCGCGATTCTTCGCAACCTCTTCGTCGAGGTCGGGCAGGAGATCGCTCAGGAGCCGCTGCTGATGATCGTGATCCAGGCGGCGCAGGATGCCGATGGGGTGCGGGAGGGCATCGACTGGAACGCGATCGAGAAGGCTCTGATTCAGACGGTGATCGCGGGTGCGGCTGCCGGTCTGACCAATTCCGCTGCTTCGGGTGTCGTCGACTGGGCGGCGGGGAGGATCGCCAAGGTCGACCGGGTGGGTGCCGACGGCACGCTCTACATCACCGATGGTGTGTTCCGGGCCGGCGCTCTCTTCACGAAGGGCGGGGCGCAGGCGGCTGTGGCGATGCCGGCCGAGGCCGCCGGACAGGCTGCGGTGGGGGCGCCGATCGAGTGGCGGTGGGGGACGGCGACCAGCGCTTTCGTCGGTGGCCTGTACGAGGGCAACGCCTCTACTCCGGGGCAGTTGGCCGACGGCCTCAATCTGCCGTACCGCAACGGGTACGACAAGGCGGCCCCTCTGGGCGGCGACGGGCAGCAGGGCGGTGGCGACTCCGGCGTCAACAACGAGAAGGGGGCGCCGCCGACCGAACCATCCCCCTACTCCGTCGTCGACAACAACAACAGCGGTATCGACCGGGACAACGAGAAGCCGACGAGCGAACCACCCGCCTACTCCGTTGACGACAACAGCAGCGGCATCGGATGGGACAACGAGAAGCTGATCGGCGACGAGAAGAGTGACGCCGGGACCGGAGACACGTCGCCCACCATTGATGAGGTTCGGCAGTCCCTCCTCGGGCACAGCGGTGTCGGCGCCGGGCTGGGCGCCGGGCTGGGCGCCGGCGCGTCGAGCGCAGCGGATCAGCAGGCGTCGACAGACGCGGGAACCGGCGGCATTTCGGAGGGTAGTGCGGCAGGCTCCGGCGTTCAGTCGTCCAACGGCGACGCGGGCGCGGCCGTCAGTCGTGGGGCGGGGGTTGCCGATGGCGTGGCGAGTGGGGGTGTGGCGGACGGCCGTGCGGCGGCTGGGGGCGTGGCGAGTGGTGGTGTGGCGGACGGTGGTGTGGCGAGTGGTGGTGTGGCGGACGGCCGGGCGGCGGCTGGCGGCGTGGCGAGTGGTGGTGCGGCGGACAGCCGTGCGGCGAGTGGTGTGGCCGACGGCCGTGCGGCGAGTGGTGTGGCGGACGGTGGTGTGGCGAGTGGTGGTGTGGCGGACAGCCACGCGGCGGCTGGCGGTGCGGCGGCTGGTGGTGTGGCGGCTGGTGGTGTGGCGGCTGGTGGTGTGGCCAGTGGGGGTGTGGCGGACGGCCGTGCCGCGAGTGGTGGGGCAGACGGTGGCGTGGCGAGTGGGGGTGCGGCGGACGGTGGCGTGGTGGACGGGGGTGCGGGGCAGGGTGCCGGCAATTCCGTAGGCCAGGGCGGGACGAATGTGGCCGGCGGTGTCGCGGCCACGCCAACCGGCGACGGCGTCGCTGACCGGTCGGGCGGCGGGCTCGGCGATGGTTCGGTTGTCGGCTCGAACGAGGATGCCGGCCGCTCGTCGGTCGGTTTGCCGCCCGAGACCACGGTTGGTGGTCAATCCGGCGAGGCCGCCGAGAGGGGCGGCGCTGGCGTCGGCGGTGAGCAGATCACCAATGGCCAGTCCGCGGCCGGAGCCCCGGAGACCGATGGTGCTGGTGGTACCTCGCGGGGTGGTGCGGGGTGGGGTTCGGAGCAGGTCGACGGTGGCGTGGCGTCGTCGGGTGGCGTGGCGTCGTCGGGTGGTGCGGCGTCACCGGTGGGTGACGCTGGCGGTGCCCGAGGGGAGGGGCAACAGCGCGCACAGGTGGGCGCGGGCCAGACGCTCGATGGCGGCGCTGCCCGATCGGGGTCTCCGACCACGGTGGTCGGGGGCGACGGTATTCCTGGGGCCGACCGGGCGACCACGGACCCGGGCAGCTCAACCGACCTGCGGACCGTTTCGGACCCGGGTGCTCAGCAGGCACTGGGATCCGGCACCGACCGGTCGGACGGGGCGGACCCGGCTCTGCCACAGTCCGCAGAGGCCTCGGTGGGCAGGAGCGATCCCCGCAGCGGCGATGTGGAGCGCCTGCTGGCCTCGTCGACCCAGGATGTGTCGCACGTGGTGGCGAACACCCGCGCCGCGTTCGAGGGTGCGCGGGACGCGATCATCGGCGCGCTCCAGGCGTCGCCGCCGGACCGTGCCCCGGAGGTGGCGGCCGCCCGCGACGCCGTCCGGTCGGTCCAGCAGTCGCTGACGCACCTGGAGGAGTCGCTGCCGAGCCTGTCGAAGCAGCAGGCGAGGGCCGACATCGCAAGGGTGTTGACCGCCTACGACTCGGCGCACCAACAGGTGCGCAGCGTCGCCGGCGCGGCGCTCCTGCCGTCGGTCGACACGCTTGTCGGCCCGAGCCGCCCGGAGGTGGTGGGCGGAGACCGCTCGGCGGTGCCGACGTCATCCGATCAGCTGTCCCATCCGGTTGCTGCCGACCGGGTCGAGCCAGCGCAGTCACCGACCAACGAGCCGGCCAACGAGCCGGCCAACGAGCCGGCCATTGAGCCGATCAGCGAGCCGGCCGGCATGGGCCCGGTCGGGCAGGGGTCGGACGGGGTCGCCCCGGAACGCGGCGACGTGGATCGGAGGTTCGGCTTCACCAACAACCCCTGGGTGTACCTGCAGACGAGCGTGCAGACCAACTCCGTCGCCCGGGTGGACCATCTGGTGCCGGCGACCATCGGCGGCGTGCGACGCGCCGCACAGGAGGTCCTGGACCAGCTCGGCGGGTTGGCGGATCGGATCGAGTCGGCGTTGCGGGAGGCGCTGATTGACCAGGCTGGCACGGCGGACGGCCCGGCCCGCACCGAGCAGGTGGAGACGGCCAGGGCGGTCCTCGACGCGGCCCGGCAGGGGCTCGCCGGTGTGGTCAGCTCGGACCAGAGCCGTTTGGGGCCGGCACGCGAGCACTTCCGCGACGCGCTGCTCCAGGTGGACCATGCCCGCTACGAGGTGAACCGGGCGACCGGCGCGGAGACCGTGCCGACGGTGGAACACCTGCGGGGCGCGGCGACGGAAACACCTGACACCGACGTGACCCCGCGCTCGTCCGGCGCGCTGCCGACGTACACCGTGGGTTTGGCCCGTGTCGACGACGCCGCGCAGCTGGTGGCGGCGCTGCCGGGCAACGCGCAGGACATCGTGCAGGCGTTCGTGTCGCTCCGGGACGACCGGCTGGATGACATCAGGACCGCTCTGGGACAGCCGGGCTCGTCGGCCGCCTTGTCCGCAGTCACCGCGTTCGACCGGCGACTCTTCGCCCTGGAAGCGGGCATGGCCGGCATGTCCGAGCAGACGCTGAGGGCTGGCCTCGTCGACCTGGTACGCGACTATCGGGTCGCCCAGGGCCGACTGCTGGCGCTGACCGGTGACCGGGACCTGCTCCCGCCGGTCGAGGCGATGCTGGAGTCGCCGGCCTCGGACGACGACACACCGACCGGCAAGGGGAAGGGCAAGGCGACATCGAACACCCGTGACGCCGGGGGACAGGGCTCGTCGGCGACGGGGGGCGGTGGGACTGGCCGGCCGTCGAGTCAGGGCGGTGGCAAGGGCGCGGACGGTCCAGGCGGTGGGGCTGGCGGGCCGTCGAGTCCGGGCGGTGCCAAGGGCGCGGACAGCCGGGGCGCTAGCCGGGACGGCGGTGAGGGATCCACCCCTGCCCCGCGTATTCCCGAAGCCTTCGCCGATCATCCCCAGGACGGCGAGCTTTACCCCAATCCGGAGATCCACGCGATGCTCCGGGAGACCAAGCTGCTCCTGAGTTCGGTGCTCGAACCCGGGCAGCGGGACGCCCAGCACTTCGCCGACAAGGCCGACAAGAGCCTCCGGGACCACCGGGACGAGGTACGGGCGGCGACGCAGGCCAGGAACGACCTGACGAGTGCCGAACAGACGGTGCGGGACCGGCAGCAGCAGACGGATGCGGCGGTGGGGGCGCTGCAGGTCAGCCAGGGCGAGGTGGCCGCGGCAACGAAGGCGCTGGCGGACGCGACCGAGCAACTCGCAGAGACCGAGCGGCAGCACGACGCCCTGCGGGAGACGCGGGCGGACGCCGAACGGGCCCGGGCCGAAGCCGAGGCCGACCGGGCCGCCGCGCGAGCCGAGATCACCAGGCTGGAGGACGAGCGGGACACGGCGCAGGACCGGTTGGAGGAGATCGAGGAACAGCTCGACAACCTCAGCCAGGAGAGCCTCGCGACGTTCGCCCCGGATGAGCGTGTCGCCGGTCAGCGGCGGCGCATCCACCTCATCGCGGAACAGGCCCGGCTCAACGAACGGCTCGACGCGATCGTTGGGGAGGCTCGGCAACAGGGCGCCCGGGGCAGAGCAGCCGACGCCGCCCTCACCAAGGCCAGGGCCACGATCACCACGACGGACAAGAGCCTGGAATCGGTGACGGAGAGCCTGCGCGAGCAGCGCGCCGCCCTGGACGGGGACGACGGCCTGCGGGCACGCCTGCGCCATGCCGAGGAGGAGCACGCCGAGAACAGGGCCACCGCCCAGGCCGCCACGGCGAGCCGCGACGAGGCCGCCGCGCAACGGGATCTGCTGCGTACCGAGGTCGAGCGCCTGCCCTCCGAGACGGACCTGGCGAACACCACGACCCGCCTGACCCGGGTGGCCCGGGACGCTGGCATGGTGCGTGACACGGCCACGGCGCGGGCCGACGATGCCCGAGAGGCTCTCAACGAGTGGCAGGACATCGCCGACGAGCGCGAGTCGGACCTGACGATCTTCGGCGATCGTGACGAGGCCGAAGGCGACCGTAGCTACCTGAGTATCGGCGCCGAGGGCGTGATCACCGAGCAGGCCGCGGCTCGGATGCGGGAGCTGGCGATCGCTGCCGTCCGTCCGCTGGGGCGCTGGACTCAGGAGGCGGAGATCCAGGGCGACATCGCCCGCCTGACCACACCCATGGCGTTGGTGGATGATCTGCCGTCCTCCACCGGGCGCAGCGGCTCGGTACAGGTGGTCGGAAGCGGCCGCCACGCGGTACGGCTGACGTTCCACTCGACGCTCACCCGACACGACGAGCGGGACCTCGCCCCGGACTACCCGCCGCCCGCGGTCAGCCAGGGCGAGAAGAGGCGCTTCTCGGATGTCTCCTCCACCAGTAGCCACAGCAACATCAACTACCGCGACCTGCCGCTGCCCATCCAGGAGTTCCTGGGGCTGGGGACGACCGGCCCGCTGCGGGTGCTCAACGTGTCGGCGGTGCCCCGGCTGACCCACAACCGGCAGACCCGCACCGCCTTCGTCGAGACCGGCACGGGGCCGGCGACCATCGAGCGACTGCGGGAACCAGGACTGGCGCACTTCTACACCTGGGAGATGAGGGTCACGGCGGAGCCGGCGAGCCGCCCGCCCCAGCTGGTCACGCCGCCGGGACGACCCACTCTCGACGATCCCGACGACCCGTGGCAGGACATCGAGGCCGACCCGGAGTCGAACAGCGTACGCGAGCGGTTGGTGGTGTTCTTTCCACAGCACATCGCCGTGCCGGATCCTCCGGAGGACACCACAGTGGCGAACGACGCGGCTCTCGCCTCGTACCCGATGTCACTGGACACGCTGCACGACCCAACGGAGCTGCCGCTGCGCATCCTGAGCGAGTTGCCCGGTCTCATCGCGGAGGCGCGCGCCCGGAGCAGGGCCGCCGGGGGCAGGAACGCCGGCGGTCGGCGCGCCGGCCGTGGCGCGCCGGCCGTGCGCTCGCCCCGCCGTGGTCGCCGGCTCGGTGCCCGGCGGGGGCACCGCTCGGGGCTGCTCAACACGAGGTCGCAGAAGCACATTTTCAGCTTCGCCGGACACGGCAACATGCACAACGTCTTCCAGCGGGTGCGCGACGGGGCTGCCTACAGCGACCCGATCCACGACGCGAACGGCAGGCTGCTCGGCGTCCTGCGCCTGACGGGAGTGCCGTTCAAGGACGACACCAGCCGTATCGTCAGCCGGGCCAGCGACAACTCGCTGGAGTTCCTGACCGAGGCGCAGATGACCGAGCGGGGATCGGTCGTGCTGCGCAACGCTCTCGACCTGCCGGTCAGCGGAGGCGTGACACTCCTGAATCCGACCGAGGAGACCAAGACTCCCGGCACGTTCCTGTCGGGTGGCCCCTCGGTCACCCTCGGCCTGGGGACCGGTGTCACCATCGGCCACAACAGCGGGGCTGTCTCGTTCGTGGGCCGCGGGTTCCGGTCCGGCCGGGAACCCGACCCGAAACGCCCCGGCATGGCACCCGACCCCACGGCCACCAAGGCGATCCGACGGGGCATGGTCGCCGACGTCGGCATGAGGTGGAAGCTCGAACTGATCACCGGCGGGAAGGAGCGGCACGCAGCGCCGCCCTCCCGTACGTGGTCCGGGAACTCCGCCGGCCATGGCGCCCGGGTGCGATACCTGCCGTACACGCTGCGCGACGCGGACAAGGTTCGCCACCCACCGCGCGGCGTCGTCGACGGTGACGGGCCCGGCATGGCGGTCTTCAAGAACTTCACAGTGGCTCCCCAGGGGACCGCCGCGGATCCGCGACCGGACCTGGACATGCAGGTGGAGGACTACCTGCGCAGCGAGGGGTACCTGCCGAAGACCGCGCCGGCCACCGAGCTGTTGGCGAAGAACCACAGGCGTCTGCTGGAGACCAGCTCCGGCGCGCACCGGATCGGCATGATCGGTGCCCTGCGCGGCACCGGCCTGTGGGTGCCCTACGACAAGCTCACCGCCTCCGGGACGCACAGGAAATGGATCAAGTACTTCGTCCCCGCCGACCAGGACCCGGAGGTGGGGTACGAGGGCCTCACCGACGAGCTCGGCGCCAACATGACCATCGACTCGTTCTTCCGGCTGGACAGCTTCCGGTCGATGTTCCGGTCCAAACGCGCCGCGCTCGACGGCAACCTCAGCCTGCCGGTCCGGAAGTGGCTGAAGAACCTGCTGCCCGGCTGGACGAACTCGGTGCTCAGCGGCACCGTGATCGGCAAGACCTGGGAGAACACCACCTCCCTCGGGTACGGCCAGGTCCCTGGTCGGTCGGTGGTCCTGGACACCGAGCAGGACCAGGCGATGCACAAGTTCGTCCTCTCCACGAACCTTCGCGCCGAGGCCTACGACGAGGGCCACGACACACCGGACGAGACGTTCGCACCGGGGGACCAACCCGTCTCCTACGAGGCGTGGGTGCCCGACATGCGTGTGCTGAGCGCACCCGCGACCCGGCGTGAGCCGATCAGTCACCGGACCCTGACCGACTTCGACCGAGCCATGCTGAGCGTCGGACCCAGCCTGCCGAACCTCGCGGGCATCGACGCCGTCCGCGGCAGCGCCGCGCTCGACAAGATGTTCGCGGAACTCGCCACGAGCCAGTTCGCCCCGCTACAGGAATGGCTCAGCAACCTTCCGGACATACTCGTCGCACGGTGGTCGAAGCTGATCGGCAACAACCCCGGGTGGCCGACCACCCTGTCCGCGCACACCCGCCGGGTCTTCATCAGCGAGGAGCGGCTGCTGGCGGTGATGGACGTGGCGCTGCGCGGCGCGCACTCCTCGGAGCAGGCATTCGAGCCGGGCCTCCTCGCCGACGCGGAAGGCCGGCACGAGTTGCAGGCCTACATCCATCAGGTGCCCCGGTACGTGCCACAGCCCCGGGACTACGAGCTCTACGTGGAGGACGGGATCCCGGTCACCGGCACCAGCGCGTTCACCCGGAGCCGGGAGGAGACGCGGTACCACAGTGGAGGCGCCAATGTGGTGCACCCCCATGGCAACGCGCCGAGTGCCACGTACCTCACGTCCACGCGTGAGCGCGTCAGCGAGACCAGGACGCTGGCGGGCACCGACTACCGGATCAACAACATCAGCGCCCGCGTCTACACGATCACCATCCCGGTCACGATGGTCGGAACCTTCACCGGCGCCTCCCGCAACCTGGTGAGCAGCCTCCGCTCACTCTTCGGCGGGATGTGGGAGGCCGCACTGCCGGCGACGGCGTCGGACAGCGCGATCGACGTCGAGGACGGCATCCAGGCGCTGGTCAGCATCCTCGACATGGCGACAATCTGGCGGGATCTCGAACGGTCCTGGCCCGACGTCGACCACTTCGCCGACACCGACGGCACACCGGCCGACTTCCAGCGGCCTGTCGACTTCATCGCGGGGCTGCCCCCCGCGCTGCACGCCCAGGTCAAGGCCGCCCTCGACCTGTTGCCCCCCGAGCCGGGCGAGAAACCGGGCCCGGACGCCGTGTACCCACCACGACGGATCAGCCAGCGGATGGGCCTGGGTGACGCCTCGGTGCTGGACATCAGACTTCCCGCCGGTCGGGAGCTGCTGCACCACACGCTGCGCAGCCTGAAGGCGGACGCCGACGGCGCCACCGACCTGGGTTCCAACAGCTACTCGGCCGGGCTCTACGACTGGATCACCCTGCACGCGTCGAGCATCGTGACGCGCGGCGACATCCGCCGGTACTTCAGCTCCGGGCCGTCCCCGTATCCGGTGGTGGTGACGCGGTTCCAACGCGCGATCACCCACCTGGGCGGCACCATGGTGGTCGACTACAAACTGCTTGCCCGCCCCGACCCACTGCACGACGAGCTGCGGCTGCACGGACGGAAGCTCCCCCACCAGATCGACCCCTCCACGACCGGCGCCGTCGACGAGAACGGCCGCCCCTTCGATCCGGCACCCGCGCCGGAGTCCGACATGGAGATGCACGGTACCCACCTGGAGTCCCGGGGCAAGGCGAGGCAACGGGTGAAGTCGCACACCGGTCGCCTCTCCGGCCCCGTGCACACGAGGGCGCAGCGGAACAGACCGGTGCGACTGATCGGGGGGACTCCGCAGATCGAGCTGTCTCGGCAGCGGAGCGAGGCCGACCTTGAACGGGACCGGCAGGAACCGCGGGTGATCACCAAGTCCAAGGGTGGGCTGGCCCGCATGTACTACCCCTTCGAGATCAGCGTCGACGTGCAGGTGATGACACTGAAGGATTGGCTGATGACGGCGATCACGCCGACCATCTTCTCCTGGGCGAAGTCGCTCTGGACCAATCCGGCCGGCGAGGCGGGTCAGCGGTCCTGGCTGAAGGCTGGCGCCGTGCTGGAGTTCATGGCGGCCGACGGTTCCACCCAGCCGCTGGTGCCGGACGGTACGGGACGCCCGCCCGGGGTCACGGTGTTGCACGGCGACCCGGCGGGGCGGGAGACCCTGCACGGGGTCCGGATCAACCCGACCTCCCGGGTCAACGAGATGGGCGCGTTCACCCTCGGCGTGCTGCGGTCCTTCCGTCCCACCGAGGGGTTGGGACCAGAGTTCCGGGTGAGCTGGTTCAGCGGCCTCCCCAAGCTGCAGGAACTGGTGCTCGAGGTGCTTCCCGGCGTCAACCAGTGGGAGCTCACCGGGTTCGTGGACGGGGAGGTCGGCGGCGGCAACCTCTACTCGTTGCTCAAACGCGGCGGAGTCAAACAGACCTTCCCGAGTGGAGGGCTGGGCGTCGGTGTCGACGGCACGTTGACCATCAAGACGATCGCCGCGTCGCCCTGGCGGCTTCCCGCCGAACAGCACAAGCCCAACCCCGGCGACCCCGATGTGCCTGTCGACTTCGTGCCCGGCCACGACACCAGCGCGGTGTTCGAGTACTTCCCGATCGTCGGCAAGGTCCTGACCTCCACCAGCCAGGTCGAGCAACGCGTGACCGTGGCACTGGCCCCGCTCGTCTCGCTGAACCAGGGCGACGGGGTCCGCGCGGCGAGCAACCCCACGGTCACGTCGCGCCAACTGGACTCCGGCGACGCGTCGGGCGACGGCGGCGGTGGCACCAGCTCGGCGGGTCGGCCGGAGTTTGGTGTGGCCCCGGGTGGCCAGAGCTTCATCAACTTCACCATCCTGGGCGTGTCGTTCATCGGCTCCGAGACCATCGGCGCAAGCACCCAACTGCGCTGGTCGGACCGGCGCGGCCGGCGGTTCGCGCCGGCCGCGACCGGCTCCCACGAGGAGAAACACCCGGTCGTACTGCGTCAACGCGACGTGCTCCTGGAGATCACCGGCGAGACCTCGACGGTGTCGAGCGTCGTCTGGGAGGGCATCGTCGACACGGTCCGCGACGCCAGCCAGACCGTCGGTGACGCCGCCAAGTGGGTCGAGGACCGGCTCGGCTTCGGCGGGTCCATCGACGCCCTCGCCGAGCGGCTGAGCCCGGATGCCCCCGTGGGGAGCAAGACCACGCGGACCCGGCTGATCGCCGGCACCGTGGAGACCCGGATTCCGTTCGCCCTGGTGGACCCCGGCAGGCAGGTCGACGCGGGCGTCTACCTGCCGGGCGCGGCCGACCGTGACACCCATGTGGACGCCATCGAGGGGCTGCGGGGTCATCCGGACGCGCCGATGGTGATCGGCCGCGGCATCACCGTGGACGGCACGACCACCATCGGCGGCCGGACGGCCGCGCAGGTCCTGGACACGTTGGAAACGGCGGGCGTCTCCCGGAGGTCGCCCCTGGTCGTGTTGGCCGGGACGGACCGGGCGTTCGTCGAGGAGCTGTCTCGCGGGTGGGTGGGTCCCGTATTCGCCAACCGGCATGTCGTGGTCGACAAGGACGGCCAGGTGCTCGGCTACACCGACGAGGAGGTCCGCGAGGGCCTGCGAGCGGCGCACAACTGGGAGGAGTTCCAGGGTGGTCGGTTCCGCAAGCAGCTTCCCTCGCACAACCTCGCCGACGTGCTGGCTGAGCGGTACGGCGCCGACACCCGACCGCCGGCTCCGGTCCGTACGGAGTCGCAGCCGGTGTCCCTGACGGCACCGTCGGCCAGCCGGCCGCTACCGCCCGACCACCAGCCCTACGAGGGCGCACGCAAAGCCGACGGTGTCGGGAAGCCCAGGGGCATCCTGAAGGCCGGCAGCAGTGGGAAGGCCGGCGACAGCGGGAAGGCCGGCGACAGCGGGAAGGCCGGCGACAGCGGGAAGGCCGGTGGCGCGGGGCGGCAACGGAGGGTGCACTGGGCCTTACCAGAGGATTCCAGCGCGGCTGCCGGCTTGTCCACCGGCTCGTCCACCGGCCCCTCCACCCCAGGGCCGGGGGGTGGTGACCTGGCCGGTGCGACGCCTGCCGACCGCGGCGGGTGGACCGAGGTCGGTCCGCCCCGTGTGGCGAGCGAGGTGCTGACCAGGCACCCGTATCTGCACGGGAGCGGAACGGACCCCACCACCTCGCGGACCGACTGCGTCTTCGCGTCGATCGTGACGGACCAGCGGATACGCACGCGAGGACAGGGCTCCTTCGTCGTCCCGGAGTCGGTGCCGACCGAGGTGGGCGTGTTGTCCTGGTACGCCGGGCATCCGCTGCGGGACGTCACGGGCTTCGACGCGGTCACCGAGGCGATGCGCGACGCGGCGGACGGCGCCGCCGGCATCGTCATCGTCAACGGCGCCGACGGCGAGGTGGCGCACGCGTTCAACGTGTTCCGCGACGACGACGGCGAGGCCACCTACTGGGACGACCAGACCGGCCAGCCCGCGACGGCACCCCCGGATCCGTCCCGGATACGGTTCGTGGCCACCACCGAGGGCGTACCCGATCCGACCGCACCGCCGGCCGCACCGCCAGCGGCGGACACCACCGCGGTCCTGGCGGGGACGTCTGCCGAAGAGGGGTCCGCCGCGCCGGCCCAGTGGCCGGACGACGGGTTCGTCAACAATCCCGACGAGTTCCGGGCCGTCGAGGACGACGTGCGCCACCGTCTCGACGTGGGTGACGATCCCCTCCCGTACCGCACTCGTGGTGCGCTGTCCGGCCTCGCGCCCGGCGCGGACGCCGCGCTGACCCTGACCCTCGGCCTCGACCCGGCGGATTCGGCGCGTGCGTTGATCGACGGCGTCGCCGTGGCGGCGCGGCTGCGTCGACCGGGGAACGTCACGATCGCGCCCGACGGCAGCACCGTCACGATGCGGATCACCGACGACTCCGCGGACACCTGGACCGACCTGCGGGAGCTGGTCCGCCACCTGCGCTCCGCCGGCGTACGACAGGTGCACGGTGGCATCGAGGCCGCTCTCGACTCCGCTGGCGACACGCAGGGCCTGGCCACGCTCGTCGACGGGTACGCAGCCGAGTGGGGCGTGCTGCTGGCGGCCACGGCCGATCCGCACACGGCGCCCGGTGCCCTCCTGCTCACGCCGGACGCGATCACCGCGCGGATGCCCGCCGCGCGGCTGGATCTCGGCACCATCCAGGCGCAACTCGCCCTGGTGGTGGCGGTGCGGGCCGTGGACCACACCTCGATCGTGGCACCGCCGGGCCCCAGCGCCGTTGCCCGCCCGTCCGCCGCACGGGCCCTGATCGACCAGGTCGGGGCCGGGCCGGCACACCGACGTGACCTGGCCCGGCTCTTCCACCTCGGCGGCCGGGTCGGCCGGGACGACGAGACGCGGTCGGAGCCGGCCACCGTACCCCTGGAGGGGTCTCCGGCCCTGACCGGTGCCGGCCTGCGTCGGTTGTTCGGCGAGGTCGTCGCCGCGGGTCGCGTCGTCGACCCGGCTGGTCGGGTGACGGTGGCGGACTGTCTCGCGGTGGTGCAGGCGCTGGTGTCGCGGCTGTTTCCGGGTGGCCCTCTGGCGCATGCGGTCCGGGTGCCTCGGACGAGGGACGACACGGATCTTGGTCGGCCGGCGGAGGCGTGGCTGGGGGATCGGCGGGACTGGGAGCGGTTCGACGGCTGGGACGGGCTGACGGCGCGGCTGGGCGCGGATGACCTCGGCCGGCGTTCGGTGGCGGTGGTGCTGGTGGAGCGGACGCGGTCGGGGTTCGGGCACGTGTACGCCGCGTATCACACGGCGGACGAGGGTGTCCTGTGGCTGAACCTGACCGATCCGGGTGCGGTGCCGCGGGTGGGTGCGCCGCAGGAGACACCGGGGGAGTACGACGCGGACGTCCACGCCCGTGCGTTGGTGATCGGTCCCGACGGTGTGGTCCGCGGCGGGGACACGTCCCGGCGGCCGCTGGCCGAGGCCCTGGTGGATCCGGTCGGCAGCAGGGGGTACCGCGGCGGCGGGCTGGAGGGTGAACGCACCATGCCGATGGACCTCTACGGCGACACCCCGGCGCAGGCGGAACCGGGCAGCATCATCGCCCGTGCCCGCGACGGCAGCTTCCACATCGAGGTGGAGACGAAGCAGCTGAACTACGCGGCCCAGGAGGCCGAGGACGGCGAGCCCCGCGGATACCTGCTCCCCGGCGATCCGGCCGGCGGCGCCCCGGTGTGGATAGCCGTCCCCGAGCTGGTCACCGGAATCATCAGGAACCTTCCCGGCGAGCAGGGCCGGATCGAGGACACCGAGGACTTCTGGCGGCAGCTGCAGGAGCTGGAGGACCGGTTCGAGGCGGTCCAGGGGCCACCGGGCCTGCCCACGACCGCCCTGCCCGCGACCCTCGCCTCCGCCGAGGTGGCGACCGCACCGTTGGCCAGCGGGACGATCGGCCGGCCGCCGCACGGTGACGACGGTGGTTGGCACTGGCACATCTCCATGGGTACGCCGACCGAGGGCCTGCGGCGGTTCCTGGCGCACGTCGCGGAGCGCACCTGGCGCGACAGCTCCGTCACCTACGAGTCAGCCCCGCTCGGCCCGCTCGCCTACCGCTCGAAGGAGAACCAGCAGGACGGGATCGACTTCGGCGAACGCGAGGCAGAGCACTTCCTGCGGTACTTCGCCGAGGCGGGCCGGGTGCCCACCGCCCGGGTGCTCGACGCGATGAAGGGTGTGCTCGCGCTGGTGTACGCGCACACGGCCGGGGCCGCCGAGTACCTGCTCGCCCCGATGAGCCTGACCAAGGCACACGTCGCCGCCCTGTCCCGGCCCGCGCTGGGCCTGTACGTGCGACAGTTGCCCTGGTGGGCGCGGCTCTACCTGAGCGACCAGGCGGACGCGATCCACAACCGCTTCGCGCGGTTCTACCTCGACCACAACGACGGCTACCTGGACCGGCTCGCAACCGTGGCCGGCGCGATGGTCGGTGTGCAGTTGCCGAGCGGCCACCAGCCCTGGACGGCGTCCCGCTCCAGTCCACTTGTGTCGCCGATGGTGTACCTGCTGTCGGCGCTGCACGGGAGAATCATCGACCAGGAGGACGTGTTCCCCGGGATGACGACGCACGACCGGCTCGACACGGCGGACGGCAGCCTTTCGGTCGAGCTCGGAGTGGTGGAGGTGCGGTCGTACGGGGCCCGTCGGGGCACTGTCGCGCAGGCCCGCGTGTGGTATCAGGAACTCGCCGAGCTGGCTCGCGACCTGTACCTGGAGGCGAAGGACCTGCCACCGCTGCGGGACGAACCGCTGCCGGAGGCAGGGCCGACCACCACCGCGCAGGCGCGCCCGGTCACGGCACCGCTGTTCGAAGCCGTCAGCCGGGCTCTCGCCGACGACCTGCCGGGCGCGCTCGACGCGCTTGAGCCGGCCCGCCGGCACCTGACGGTCAGACAGCGGGCCCAGTGGGCCAGGCAGCTGACGTCGCTGCACCACACGCGGATCGTGGCGGACGGCCCGGGAGCCGGAAATCCGTTGCTGGGTCTCGCCGCCGAGATCACGCTGCCACTGATCAGCCTCTGGCTGCGCGCGCCCACCTGGGCAACCGCGACGCGGGAGTGGCAACCACTCAACGACATCCTCGCCGTCGACGGCGGCCGGCAGCTGGTGCCCTTCCTCCAGGGGAATCTCCTGCCGGACGATTTCGACGACCCGCCCTGGCAGACGGTCGGCGGTGGCGGCGAGGCCGCGCGTCAGGCCGCGGCCGCAGTCATCGACCTCGCCAGTGCGGGCGTCGGGAACGAGGCGCTGGCGCTGCTCGCCGCCGACGGTGCCGAGGCCCGTCGGAACGCGCTGCGCGACCTGGTGGCCAAGGCCGACCCGGATGAGTACGACCGGCTGCGTCCGCTGGTCGAGGTGGCCGCCCCGCCCGCGGCCGACGTCGCGATGCTGACGGCGCTCGGTCACGCCGCCAGAAACGACGTCGACGCGGCAGAGCTGATCATTCAGCAGACACTGCACCAACTCGACTCCCCGTCCCGGACCTACTGGACCCGTCGACTCGGCCAGCTGGCTGAACGCGGCCCCTTCGGTCTCTCCGAGGTGGACCGGCTGATTCTGCTCATCGCCGACGCACCGGAGACACCGTGAACGACTCGGGGCCGCGTCTCGTTTGAACAGGCACGTCCGGCACACCGTCGGGCGTGGATGGAGGCGAGCACGTGGCACGGGTCGGGAACGAAGAGCGGCGCTACCGGATGGTGTGGGCGGCGGGGGAACGCAGCGTCACCGCCGACGACCCGGCGGCGCTGCTCGCCGACCTGATCCCGGGATACCAGGCCGTGCCGGAGGGGAGGCGCCGGGCGGTCCGGACGGAGCACGCCGAGCTGTCCCTGCGGCGGATCCAGCGGCGGGTGCTCGACGCCTACGACTCCTTCGACTGCGACTCGGAGGAGATGCAGGTCCTGCTCAACGACCGCGCCAACCGCAGGGTCCCGCAGCGGTGGTCGGCCCCGGTGCCGCTGGTGCTGATCGACGCGCACTTCGCCGAGGCCGACGCGGATCGCCCCCGCGAGGCGGGCGGGCGGATCATCTGGCTGGAGACCGAGGACGAGGAGTCCTACGTACGTTCGCTGGCCGTGGCCGGTGAGATCTTCCTGGTGATCCGGCAGGACGCCGTCGGTGCGGCAGCGGGTGGGCGTGGTGGCGCCGGCGTCGGGGCGGCGGTCGGATGACCGCGCCGGAGGTGCCGCGACCACGCACCGTGCGGCCGGGAGCCATCCCGAGACGGCGGACGATCGTGGGCCGTGCGGCGCAGTTGCACGCCCTCGACGCGGCCCGTGCGGCCGCCGCGATCGGCGGCCGGTTCGCACTCGTCCGGGGTCCGGCGGGCAGCGGCCGGTCGTCGCTGCTGGACGCGGCCGCGAGTGCCTGGCGTACCGCCGGGGTGGTGGTGCTCCGGGTGGCACCTGCCGCACCGGGCGACACCGCCGCCGGCTTCGCGGCGCTGCTGAACGCCGTTCGCGACCAGTACGAGCTGCTGGCCGACCCGCCGCTGGCCGGCCCGCTGAGCGCGCTCGGTGCGCTCTGCGACATGCCCGCCGGCGAGCACGCCGGACGTGGCATCGCGTTGGCCCAGCAGGCCGCCGCCGCGTTCGCCCTGATCGGCCGACGGGCGCCGACGGTGCTGATCGCTGACGACGCCAGTCCCGCGCTGGCCCCGGCACTGGCCGCCGCCGTCCGCGCCGGTTGCCTCGTCGTGGCCGCCGCCGCACCACCCGGCGACTGCCGACTCGGCACGCTCGCCGACGTCGTGGTGGACCTGCCGCCGTTGAGCGCCGAGGCCGTACGCGCAATGCTGGCCCGCCGGTACGCCGTGCCGCTCGACGACGCGGTGCCCGCAGCCCTGTCCACCGCGCTCGGGCCGCTGGCCGGGCACCCCGGCACGGTGCTGGAGATCGCACACGAGTTGACCCGGGCCGGGCGGCTCGCGGTCGTGCGGGGGCACCTGTGCCTGCTGGACCCGCACGCCCCGATCGCGTTGCCGACGGACCACAGCCTGCTCGCCGCGCTGCGGGCGCGCGGCCCGGTCGCCGTCCGGCTGGCCACCATGGCCGCCGTCACCCGGTTCGGCATCGACGACCTGCCGCTGTTCGCCGACGCCACCCGCGGCCGGCTGTCCGACTACGGCTGGATGATCGACGAACTGATCGACGACGGCCTGCTCGTCGCCGGGCCGCAGGGCGGGATCCTCCCGCAGAGCCCGGCGCTCACCGCCCGCCTGATCACCGATGCCGGCCCGGACGCCGTGGCCCGCCTGCACCGCGCCTGCGCCGCGGCGATGTTCCGCCGGGCCGCGTCCGGCCGGCCGGCGGACGGGGCGGCCCTGGCCGACCAGGTCACCTCGGCGGGCGTCGCCCTGCCGTTCGACAGGCGTACGGCGGTGACCCTCGCCGCCACGGCCGACGAGAACAGCGACCGTGCGCCGGACCGGGCGGCGCACTGGCTGCGCGCCGCACTCTGGCACTCCGGCGGCGGGCGGGCCGGCGACGACATCCTCGCCCGGCTGCTGCGGCTGCTGGTGCGCACCGGCCAGGTCGCCCGCCTCGGCGAGGTGGTCGACACGGCCATCCAGCGAGGCCACGGCGCGTCGTCCCGGCACGCAGCGGACGTCGCGGCTGCCGCCGCACTCGTCGCCGTGCACACCGGAGAGCCGGTGCCCGCCACCATCCGGTCCGCTCTGCGGGGAGCACCGGTGGCCTCGGCAACCGTGGCCTTCGCCGACTGGTGGCGCACCGGCGTACCGCCCGCGGCGCCGATGCCGCCGGCAGCCCACGCAGACAGCGGATCGCTGCTGCACCCGGCGGAACTCGGCGTCCTGGCCGACGCCGTCGGCCCCGGACTGGCGGATGCCGGCCCGGCGCGCGAGGAGTTGCTGCTGGCCGGCGAGACGGGGGACCTGGCCGCACTCCTGAGGCTGGTCCTGGGACCGCACCGCTACGGCGTGCCGAAGGACGGACTCCTGTCCGCGTACCACCGGCTGCACACCTGCCAGGCCGGCGGCGACCTCTCCGGCCTGCTCTCGGCCGCCCGCGAGCTGGACCTGACCGGCGCCGAGGCGCCCCTGCCGCGCTGTCTCGCCCGGCTCTGGGCGGCCGAGGCGCTCGGCCTGCTGGGTCGAGCCACGGAGGCGCCCTCCTGGCTGCGCTCGGTCCCGGAGGAACCGCCGTACGCGGCACTTCGGTGGTGGGCCGCGAACGGGCCGGCCGGGGAGGCCCAGACGGCGCAGGAGGCGGCCCGGCGGTTGGGTGACGGGCGACGGGCGTACGAGAGCCACCGGCACCACGGCAGCCGCATCGGCGTCGAGCACCTCCTGGTACGCGCGGCGGGTCTCGCGGCACGGTTCGGTCTCGGCGAGCAGACGGCCTGGTTGACGGCGGTGGTCGACGCCGACGCGGCCGAGCCTCGGCGTCGGCTCAGCAGGCAGACGACGCTGCTGGTCCAGGCGCTGTGCCGGGGTGACGCGACCGCCGCCGCACGCGGTGTCGATCTCGTCCGTGCCGGTGGGAACCGCCTCGCCCTCGCGTACGCCTGTCTGACGCTCGGCCGGGTCGCCGAGGACCCTCGGCCGTGGCTCATCGAGGCACAGGCGGTGGCGAAGACGATGACCTCTGGTTGGCTGCGGTCCGCCGTCGCCGCCGCGATGCGGGAGCGCGACGTCCGCCAGCCCCGCACCCGTACGCCCCGGACGGGGTTCAGCCCGGTGGAGACGCACATCATCGAGTTGATCGGTCACGGACGGACCAATCGGCAGATCGCGGCGCAGGTGCGGATCAGCGAGAAGACCGTCGAAAACCACCTGACCCGGCTATTCGCGCGTACCGGTTGCCGCTCGCGTGTCGAGTTGGCCGCGGTGAGCCTCACCACGGACATCCTCGGTACGGCGTCGTGAGCGTCGCAGTGAATCTCCCGGTCGACCTCGACGGGCCCACCCTGACCGTGCTCACCGGTCCGGCCGGCATCGGTCGCACCCATGCCCTGCGCACGCTGCGCAACGCCGCCACGCAGGCCGGAAGGCCCGTTCTCGACCTGCGGTTGGCGCCGGAGTGTCGGCACGACGCGGGATATCTCGCCGGGCGGATCCTTGCCGCGCTCATCCCGACCCCCACCCGGTTGGCCGCCGGTCGTGGCCACGCCCGCACCGGCGAGCCGCCAGCGCACGCACTCTCCCGCGTCCTGCGGCGGCACTCCGGCCTGGTGCTGCTCGTCGACGACGCCCAGTGGGCCGACGCGGAGTCCGTCGATGCCCTGCGGAACGTGTTGCACGAGGAGTACCCGGTGCCCGTACGGTGCGTCGCCACCCTGCGCTCCGACGCCGTCGGTGCCGATCCGGACCAGTCGGCCGCCTTCGACCGCCTGCGCCAGAGCGGGCTCGTGCGGATCGAGCGGCTGCGGCCGCTGTCCCGGGCCGACGTCGACGCGCTCGCCCGCCAGGCGTTGCAGGCAACGCCACACGACTCCCTCTCGACGCAGCTACACCGACTCGGCCGGGGTGTGCCCGCCGCGGTGCTCGCCGTCGTCGAGGGTTACCGCGCCTCGGCGGCCCTGCGGATCGTCGAGCGCCGCGCCTACCTGACCGATGCGACAAGCACACCCCGGATCCCCGCGGAGCACGACCTCACCCGGCCGGTACGCCAGCTCGGCCCGGCCACCCACACGGTCGCCCGCGCCCTGGCAGTGCTCGAACCGTTGGGCGCGGCCGTCCCCGGGCTGATCGGGCAGGCGCTCGACACCACACCGGAGCAGGCACACCGGCACCTGGATGCCCTGCGCGCGGAGGGTTTCGTGCGGGAGTATCGGCGCGGCTGGCGGATCCGGGTGCCCGCGTTGGCACTGGCCCTGCGCGCGGGTCTCGGCCCCTACGAACGACGCCGGCTCGCGCAGGTGGCGGTCGAGGCGCTCTGGTCGGGCACCGCCCGGTGCGCGGATCCGGCGTACCTGCCGGATCAGGTCGCCGCCGCCGGTGGCCTGGTCGACGCCGAGCCGGCGGCGGCGCTGCTGCGCCGGCACGCGGACGACGCGGCGGTACGCACGCCCGCCGTGGCGGCACGCTGGTGGGCCGGCGCGGCCGACCTCAGCGGCGATCCCGCGGACCGTGCCGAGGCCCTGCTGGCCCGAACCGTCGCCGAAGTCGGCATCGGCGGATACGCCGTCGCCCAGGCGCAGGTGCGCCACCTGCTCGGCGAGTACGCCGACACCCTGCCCGACGCCGCCCGGCAGGAGGCCGAACTGCTCGCCCTCGCCAGCGCGCGTGGCATGCGTGCGGCGCCTGACGTGCAGGCCGTCGCGGCCGGCGAACCCTGGCTGCCCGACGGTCCGGTGCCGACCCGGACGACCCGGGCCGCGGCGCTCTGCTTCCTGGACCGCTGGGCCGAGGCCGCGAGCCTGCTGCCGTCCGACTCGACCCGCTCCGACAGCGAACTACTGATCGGCGCGCCGATCACCGCCGGCACCGCCGGCGTCCCGGTGGCCGGCGCTCCGGCCGGTGACGGCTCGGGTCTCGGCGGGTCGGTTCGGGGCGCTGCCCGCCGGCGTTTCGCGGACACCGTCGCGCGGGTCAGCCTGGCGGCGGTCGTCGGCGCGCTGGACCGGGCGGATCGTGAGTTGGCGGAGGCCGGTCTGACGGTGGACGATCTGCCGCCGCCCGAGCGGTGCCTGGTCCACTGGCGCGCGGGCCGGTGGGATGCCGCGAACGACGCCGCGCTGCTCGGTATCGCAGCCGATCTCCCCGTGACCCGGCCGGTGGCACACAGCACCGTGCATCGGGCGGCGGCCGAGATACTGCTCGCCCGCGGTTGGCCGGTGCGGGCCCGAGCGCTGCTCGACGCCGCCCGCGCCGACGCCGCCCCGTTGCCGTACCTGCTGGCACCCGTGGCGGCCGAGGCGGAGTGGCTCCTCGGCGACGCGTCGGCCGCCGAACGCGTCGTCGGCGACGCCCTGGCCGCCGCCACCCGGCACGGGCTGGTCGTCGGCCTGGACGAACTCTGGCTGGTGGCCGCGGAACTCGCGATCGTACGCGGCGACGGCGAAGCGGCACGCAGCGCCGCCGCATCCGCCGTGGCGGCGGCGGACCAGACCACCGCCATCGGCGCCCTGCGGGTCGCCACCGCCCAACTGATCGTTCGACCGGACCGGGTGCGGCCCGGTGAGCTGGTGGCACTGGCCCGGGTCGTCGGTCAGCCCCACGAGGTGGCCAGGGCGATCGAGCGGGCGGTCCGCTGGACCGGTCGGAGCGTCGAGCTGCTGGGTGAGGCGTACGAGATCCTCGGCGACCTGGGCGCGATCCTGCACCGGTCCCGGGTCCGCCAGGCGATGCGCGACCACGGCATCACGGTGCCGGGACGGGCGCAGACCCTTGCCGAGGGCGAACGGTTGCTCGCCGCCCTGGTCGCGGAGGGACTGTCGAACCGACAGTTGGCCGCCGCCACGCAGAACAGCGCGAAGAGCATCGAGGGCCGGCTCACCCGACTGTTCAACCGCACCGGCTACCGGTCCCGGGTGGAGTTGGCCACGGCAGTGCTGCTCGGCGACTACCGCATCGGCTGAGGACGCCACACGTCTGGCGCGGGTCGCTGCCCGAGAAGGTTCGGCAGAGCCAGGTCGACTCCTTTCGCCCGCTGCCGCCAGCGCCCGCCGTCGGTGTGCAGCACCTGCTCCACCCGGGTGTCGTCGTAGGACCCCGGCGGCAACAGCAGCGTCACACCGTCGGCCACCAACTCGGGCAGGCGCGACCGAATCGAGGTGTGGGCGGCCAACGCGGCGGCGCTGGCCCGCGCGTCGATCGCCCGGCCCGCCGCCACCCGAAGACGCACCAACAGGTATCCGTCGCGCACCGGCGGTCGGCCCTGGTGCAGCGGCAGGAAGTCGTCGGTCGGCTCGTCCCCGGCAGCCGGGATCAGCGCCCAGACGCCGGCCCCCCGCCCGCCTGCGGGCCAGCGCACCACATCGTCCGGGAGACCGTCCGTGCCGTGTCGCGCCCCGGTGCAGCGCAGCACGACGTCATGTCCGGGTAGCTCGGTCTCCTCCTGTGGGCGCCCGGCGTCGTCGATGTCGTAGCCCGCCTGCAGCCGCGCCTGGTCGAGCCAACCCGCCGGCAGCAGGAACCTGCCCGCCGCCCCGGCAACACGGCGGCCCAGGTCCGCCGGTAGGTCACCGACCCGGTCCAGGTCCACCAGGGCGCCGGCCTCGACCCGCAGGCACAGCAGATGCTGGTACGGGTGGGCACGGGCGACCCGCTCGCCGTCGAGGTCGCCGACGAGGAACAGGTCGGCCGACGGCACACCCTCGACCGCGACCCGCTGCGGCGACCACGGGCTGGCCAGCCAGACCCGCACGGGGTCGGCGTTCACCTCGGGGCGGTCCGGCAACCACCGCAGACCGTGTGGCCGGCTGCCGGGTGCGGGAACGGTCAGTGCGGGGCGCGGGCCCGGTGCCGGCAACACCCGCTCGGGCGGCGGCGCGGCTGCCGCCGGTTCGGCGCGCGATGGCCCGGCTGCCGGTCCGCCGGGCGACCGCTCGGCTGCCGCCGGTTCGGCGGGCGATGGCCCGGCTGCCGGTTCGGCGGGCGACCGCTCGGCTGCCGCCGGTTCGGCGGGCGATGGCCCGGCCGCCGGTTCGGCGGGCGACGGCCCCGGCGCAGGCGTCGACGGCCCATCCGCGCCCCGCCGACGCGGGATCAGCCAACCATCGTCGTTGCGCCACCGACCGGTCTCGGCCCGCAGATCCGCATCGGCGGCCCGCAACCAGCGCGCCGGGCGTCGCTGTTCGTCGACGGCCCGGGCCAGGCCGTCGCGGACCACGACGACGGCGCCGGGGGCCAGCGACCAGATCTCGACGCCGAGGTCCGACTCCAGCACGCTCAGGTGCTCCCGCAGGCCCTCGGTCCACTCGTCGGCCACCGGGGTCAGCAGTTGGAGGTCGGCACCCTGCCACCCGGCGTTCGTCAACAGTGCCCGCAGCTCGACCGCGCCCACCGCGAGGTGGCTGCCATCTGCGTACCGCAGAGCGAGGCGCCCTCCGTCGAGAATGGTCAGGTCGACGAGCGTCATGCCCGGCTCGGCCGACAGATCGGCGTACCGTTCGAGGAACGTGACCTCCGACGGCCGTTCCGAGCTGATCAGCGCGACCCCGCCGGCGGCGCTGACCGTGGGCCCGCCATCGGGCACGAGCCGTCCGTCACGATCGGTCGCGAAGCGAGCGGCGCCCGGTGCGTGCGGGGGGCGGTATTCCCGCCAGCGGGTGACCGCGCCGGAGCGGTCCCGGGCGGCCAGGTCCAGGCAGCCGCGCAGCAGCACCGCCTCGCCGCCGACCTCCGGGGTCCACACCGTCGCGCCGGTCGCCTCGGCCAGAGCCGTCACCTCGGCGTCGAGGCGCGCGCACTGTGCGGGATCGTCCGGCCAGCGCAACCACAGGCGCAGGTCACCGCCGTACAGGAACGTCGCGGAGAGGGCCGCGGCCACGTCCTGCCCGGAGTACCGGCCCGGTCTCTCCCCGGCGGCGTCCTGCCGGTACGTCGAGAGCCGGAACTGGCCGGCGCGAGTCGCGAGCGCCACCGTCACCAGGTCCGGGTGACCGTCGCCGAGCCGGGCCGCCGCGGCCCGGCGTACGACGAAGTCCTCGCGGTTGGCGAACTCCAGGCCGCCCGCCAATGGCAGTGTCGCCAGCCCGGTCCTCGGCAGCACCAGGCCACCGGCCAGGTCGAACCACCCGGGTCGGGTGGTCTGGAGTCCGGTGGGCTGCACCAGGACCCAGTCGACCACCGCCCCGCTGATCCGGTCGAGCGGGACCACCTCGGCAGGGCCGGCGAGGCCCGGGCCGGTCCGGCGACGCACGGTCGCTCCGGCGGGCGCGACCAGGACGTCGCAGCCCAGCGCGGTGGCGACCTGCCCGAACAGGGCCGCGTCACGGGCACCGTCGTCGACGAGGACGCGAAGGTCCCGCCCGGCGACTCCGAGCGCCCGCGCGCAGTCGGCGATCTCGTCCGCGGTCAGTGCCGTGTCGTCATCCGCTGGCCGGGCCAACCTGCCGTCCCCGGTGCGGACCAGCACGAGGTCGCACAGGCCGTCGACGGGTAGCGGCAGATCCACCGGGGGAACCTGCTCCGGGCCTGCCCCGAGCGTGCGCTGTCGGCTGGGTCGCAACGTAGTCCTCGCTCTGTGTCCCGCCTCGGGCCGGCACCGGCCACAAGGCGTCCATTCTGGGCGTACGCCCGGTGCTGTGCCAGCTCATCGTCCGGACTGGGCCGCGACCGGTGGACCCAGCCGCAACGACCACCGTGCCGCGGGTCCCGCGCCGACGACAATCGGTACGGTCCGGTGGGGGCTGTGCGACAACGCGCGGAAGGGGCCCCACCCTGCCCCGGCAGCGGGGCCCGCGCACACCACCACCCGTACCCTCGTCGACGGTTCCTCGGCTGCCACCTCGGCAACGGCGTCGACCCGGCGGCAACCCTCGGGTGCCGCGTCGCCGAGCACGTCGCCGACCACCACCACGTCCGTGTCGGCGTCGAACTGGTGCAGCAGGGCCAGCGCGTGTCGGCGGCAGGCGGCCAGGTCACCGCCGAGGCTGAGTACGTCGGGAGCGACCGCGAGGTCGATCCACAGTCGACGCCCGTCCCGGTCGCCCAGTACGAGAGGCGCACTCGACGGTGGAGGTCGCTGCCCGTCGGTCAGCCACCCGTAGGGGGATCCCCAGCGCGCCGGTCGCGCGCCGACCAGCCGCACGGTCGCCCGGTCCGGGCCGCAGGTCAGATCCGTGACCAGGGTGGCGAACGGGTTGGGGCGGGCCAGCGGAAGAAGGCCGGCAGCCCGGCCGTCGGGCACCGCCCGAGCCGGGGTGCGATCCGCGGCTCGCGGCAACGGGACCGCCACCGGCGGCTGGACGGGTGGCCTGGCCGTGACTGCCGCGGGTGTCGCGGTCGCGACTGCCGCGGGCGGTTGGGTGGGCGGCTCGGTCGCGACCCACGCGGGTGGTTGGGCGGGTGGCTTGGTCGTGACCGCCACGAGCGGCCGTGTGGGCGGCTCGGTCGCGACCGGGGATGGCATCACGAGGGCTGGTTCCGCGGGCGTCGGGGGAGGTGGTTGCTCCGCTGGTGGCGTGGTGACCGGTGCGGGCCGTGGATCCGGGGGAGTCGTCGTCGGGACGGGCCGGACCGGCCTGCTGGCCGGCGCGGCGTCGCCACGGGCGGGTCGATGCCGTGCACGCAGAGCCACGTGTGCCCAGAGCAGGAGGAGCACGGCGAGCGCGATCAACGCCACCCGCAGCCCGGTCGGGGACCACAGGACGGACAGGCGCGGCAGTGTGACAGTGGATGGTGCCGGCGGGTCGGCGGATGCCGTGGACGCGGTCGACGGCGGGGACGGTGACACCGCTGTCGGTGCTGGCGTCGGTGCCGGAAGCGCGCCGGTCTGGACGCCGGGGCCCGTCGCGTCCCGGGGCAGGACGAGGATCCAGCCGGGCTGCAGGCTTGTCGCGTCGGTCAGCCGACGGCCGTCGGGTTGGAGTCGCCCCTCGTTGAGCGCGAAGATCTCCGGGGACCGATTGCCGTTGCCCAGTGTCTTCGCCGCGATCGCGAAGAGATATTCCCGTTGGCCGTCGACCGGAGGTCCGACGACGTAGTACTTGCCGGTCTCGCCCGCAGCGCGCAGCGTCGGGGAGGTGGGTGCGGCGACGGCCGCCGGAGCGATCACCTGTGTGCTGACGCCCAGCACGAGCAGGCAGAGGCCGAGCACCGCGAGCCGTCGTCTCATCGTGGCATCGTCCTTCGCCGGGGTCGTCGGGTGCTGCCGCGATCCAAGGATCGTCGGAGGAATGGTGAACCGGGGCGTGCCACCCGTCGTTCTCAGGTTGTTCTCCCGAGATCGGAGGCGTTATGAGGGGAATTACACCGTATCCGCAGGGCCAGGGCAACATCGCCGACGCGTGCCGCGACGCCGCAGCCGGCATCAGTACGCAACTCGACCGGCTACGCGCCCACCTGGCGAGCCTCGACCCGGCACGCCTGCGGATGTCCGCCTCCCGTCGCGACGCGCTGCTGACCGGGTACGACATCTACGCCCGGATGCTCGACGACGCGCTCCAGGACATCGCCGGTGACCTGCAGGCGGCGGCCGACCTCCGGCCGGCCGATCTGGCGCTCGCCGCCGGTGGGTCCCGATGAGCCCCACCGAGTGGGCACCGGTCCCCGACGGTGCGGGCGACCCGGCCGACCCGGGGGCGGCCATCAACGCGCTGGCCACCGATGTCGCCAGGCGGCTCGCCACGCTGCGTGAGCAGTTGGAGCCGACGCGGGCGCGGTGGGCCGACAGCCACGACTACCTCGATCCGGCGGAGGAGTGGGCCATCGCGACGGACGGTCTGCTCGGCCCGACCGGCGTGCTGGGCATCATCAGCGACGCGGTGCGGATCACCCTGCCGGACCTTGTCGGCACCACGTGGTCCGAGCGCACGCCCGGCCTTTCCGCCGGGCACGGGGGATCGGCAGCGGGTGGCGACTGATGTCCGCTGCCACCGCCCCCCGCGGGAAGTGACCTCCCATGGTCACGTCCACCTGCGTCGACGCGACGATGCGGACAAGTGTCTGCATGCTCGTGCTCGGTCTGCTGTCCGAGGTGGAGAGACACGACGTCACCACTCACCTGGGCCACTGCGCGAGCTGCCGGGCCGAGCGGGAGGAGATCGATCACACCGTCGACACTCTCGGCCTGCTCAGCGCCGCACACGTACGACGCTTGATCGCCGACTTCGGGGCGGGTCCGGCCGAGCCGGACCGTACCCCGCAAGGTGATCATCTTTTCGGCGCACCCGGCGCCGTGCCGGCGCGGGACCTGCCCGCCCGCGCCGAGGCTCCGGTCGTGATCGTGCGCGAGACCCGCGCGGTGCCCCGTCTCGGCGTCCCCGACGACGTCCGTCCGGTGACCCGGGTCCACCCGCCTGGTCTGGCCGACCGGTACCGCGCCGGACCCGGTGAGGGTTTCCTGCCCCCACGACCCGCGACGGGCCCGTTGTCCCGTGGCCCGCACTCGCACCGCCGCCCCAGATCACGCGGTCGGCGCATCGGTGGCGTGGTGGGCCTGACCGGCCTGCTCGCCGTCGCGCTCAGCACGACACTGCTCATCGAGCCCTGGAACGCGACTGACTCGCCCGGTCCGGTCGTGGCGGTGGCGACCACCGACGACGGCGTCAGCGGCGTGGAGTTCTCCGCGGTCCTCTACGACGACGACGGTCAGGTCAACCTGCGGGTCTCGACCGACGGTCTGACGCCGGAGGCGTCGTACCAGCTGTGGGCACTCACCACGGCGGGCGAGGAGTTGCTGCTCGGTCGGCTGAACGGCAACCCGGGCCGCGGCGGCTACGCCGGTGACGTCGCGGTGTCGGTGGACGACCTGAGTCAGCTCAGCGTCCGTCAGGCCGACGGCGGGATTCTGGTGACGGCCGACGTGGTCAAGGGATCGCCGCGACCGGACGGGGGACCGGATCCGACGTGAGTCCAGCCGACGCACGACCCGTCCTATCGCGACCGCACCGGGTCGCGCCGTCCGTTGCGATGTTTCGGCAGGTCAGCGTACGCAATGGGGTTCCGACGCCGAGTCGGCCCGCGAGGGTCTGCCAAGATTCCTCGGGAAAACCCCCACGAACACTGAACGCGGGTACCGATGCACTCGTTATCGCTGCCATGAACCAGGCCGCGGGGAACATGCTCTCGGGTGCGTCGTCGCCAGAGCCGACCTACGACGACGCGCTGCGGCTCGCCTATGAGACACATGGGCCGATTCTGCTCAACTACCTCCTGCGTCTGACGATGGGCAATCGTGGCCTCGCCGAGGACATCGTCCAGGAGACGCTGGTGCGTGCCTGGCACCATCCGGAGGCGCGGACGACCGACGGTCAGTGGAGCCGGGGCTGGCTGTTCACCGTCGCCCGACGCATCGCCATCGACCACCTGAGGGCGGCCCGGGGCAGGCCGTCCGAGCAGCTTGACGAGCGCATCGAGGAGCGGCACGCCGCCGTGGACGACATCGACCGCCTGCTCAACGGCCGCGAGGTGCGCGACGCCGTGGCCAGGTTGCCGGAGCGGCTGCGCAGCGCGCTGATCGAGATCTACTTTCAGGAACACACGGTCGCCGAGGCCGCGCGCAACCTCTCGATCCCCGAGGGGACGGTCAAGTCACGGACGTTCTACGCGCTGCGGGCGCTGCGTGAGGACCTCGCCGGGCGGGGGTTCAGCAACTGAGTGGCCCGCCGGCAGAAGTTCCGAAGTTGGCCCGCCCAACCGTGAACCAACCGGTCGCCCGGCTCGTTCACAGCGCACACCCGTCGGAGAGGGAAGCAACCGTGACACTGAGATCGGTGATCGGACGCCTGGCCAACCTGCACACCTCGGGCCGGCGCGCATGGGGCTCACTGCGGACGACCCGTCAGCGGATCGAGGCCGGGGTCGCCTTCACCGCGGCCGTCGTCTGCGTCGTGGCGGCCGGCCTCCAGGTCGGGCCGGCGTTGGCCGAGACCACAGTCGAGGGCGAGCCGGTCCCCGCCGACGTGCTGCCGGCAATCGTCGTCGGTGCCACCTCCTGCCCGGCGCTGACCGGGCCGCGACTCGCCGCACAACTGATGGCCGCCTCGGGGTTCAAGGCGACGGCCGTGTCCGAGTCCGGCGAGGGCATCGCCGGACTGGACTCCCGGGCCTGGCAGACGTGGGCGCCGTGGCAGCAGGCCCAGCGAGCCGACGTCCGCGCCAACGTGCTCGCGCTGGCGCACCGCACCTGCGAGACGATCGGCCAGGTCCGGGCCGGCGGTGCCGGGGGCGACCTCTGGAAGGCGGCCGTCGCGGCCGACAAGGTCGGTCTGGACGCGGTGGTCAAGGCCAAGGGCGTGCCGACGTCCGCCCAGGAGCACGTCGACACGGTGGCCGGGTACGCCAACTGGTACGCCAAGCAGCCGCAGTTCTCGGGTGCGACGAAGCCGGCACGGCCGTCCACCACTCCCGCCGCGGACAAGGTGGACATTCCCGAGGAGTACGTCGACGCGGTGGTCAAGGCCGGTCAGGTCTGCCCGTCGACAGTGTCCGCTGCCCGGATCGCCGCGCAGTTGAGGTCGCTCTCCGCCTTCAACCCGAACCTGAAGGGCAGCGGCGGCGGCCAGGGCATCGCCCAGTTCACGCCGTCGCTGTGGGAGGAGTACAAGCCCTCCGACAGCGCATCGGTCTGGGACCCCCAGGTGGCCATCCCCACCCTGGCCACCGCGATGTGCGACCTGCGCAACCAGCTCTCCGGAATGAATCTGCGCCAGTCGGGGGAGGAGACCGACCCCTACTCGCTGGCGCTCGCGGCGTACCAGTGGGGGGTCACCGCGGTGCGGGCCAAGGGCGGAGTGCCGCGCGGCGCCGCCGTTCCGCAGCTCGTCGACACGGTCGACCTCTACCTCCCCGCGTACACCTCGGACAGCCGGTTGGCCGACGCGTTCCCGTCACCATCGGCGAGCCGCCCGGCCCCGCCGCCGTCGTCCTCGGCCCCGTCGTCCTCGCCGCCGTCGTCGTCGCCCTCGACGGTGCCCACCCCCTCGCCGACGAAGCCGGCCGCGCCACCCACGCCCGCCGCGACTCCGTCGCCCGTGCCCCCGCCGCCGGTCACGGCCCTGCCGGCGAAATGGGACCCGGCTGTCTCCTACCAGTTCACCAACGTCCTGAGCGGCCGGGTCATGGAGGTGCCGGGGAAGGACAACGTCACCACCGGCGGGACGACCATCCAGCTCAATGACAACCTGCACCAGAAGGACCAGTACTGGCACATCGCCAAGGCCGCCGATCCTAAGTACGTCGTGATCACGAACGCGTTCAACAACAAGGCGCTCGGCATCCGCGGCGGCTCGATCAAGGACACCGCCGAGTTGGTGCAGGTCGACCCGGCGTTCGACAACCCCAGCCAGCAGTGGTCGTTCATCGACGGTGGCACGTGGGTCACCATCATCAACCGCAATTCCGGCAAGGCACTCGACATCCTCGGTGACGACTGCTGCGGCAAGAACGGCACCCCGATCACCCAATGGGGTCGGCAGAGCTACGCCGTCGACCAGCGCTGGGTGCTCAGCAGATGACACGGAGGCGCGGCACGGGTTCACGCGGCGTGCGGGGCTGGGTGGGGGCGATCGTCGCGGCGGTCGTGCTCGCCGCCGGCGCACCCGCCGGGCCGGCGCGGGCCGCGGTCGACGAGTACGTCCTCTACTACACCGTCACCTCGGCCTACCAGGGCAAGCCGGAGAACCTCGGTGAGATCGCCGGCCGGCTGTTGGGCAACTCGTCGCGCTCCACCGAGATCTTCAACCTGAACACCGCACGACGGCAGCCGGACGGCGGCGCGCTCACCGACCCGAACACCCTCCATGCCGGTTGGTACCTGGTCGTGCCCTGGGACGCGGTCGGGGCGGGTCTCCAGCACGGTGTGTTGCCCAGTACCGCTCCCGCCGCCGCACCAGCCGCGAGTGCTCCGGGCGTCCCGCCGCAGGCGTCCACGCCGCAGGCACCAGGCGTTCCCGGCGCTCCCGCAGTTCCGGGCAGGCCGTCGGCTCCAGCCGCACCTCTCGGCGGAACGCAGCCGATCCCCACCCTGACACCGGGCCCGGCGCAGCTACCGTCCGCGCCGCCGCCACCCGCACCGCCGGGAAAGTGCGTCACGGCGACCGCCGCCAGCGCGCCGTCGAACTGGGCCACCGTGCGGCTGGCCGCCGACCTGGCCTGGCCGCACACCCGGGGCGTCGGGCAGCTCGTCGCGATCGTCGACTCCGGTGTGGACGGTCGAGCGGCTCAACTCGCCGGCCGGGTGTCGGTCGGGGCCAACATCGTGACCGGAGACGGCCGCGGGGACAGCGACTGCCTGGGCACCGGTACCGCGATGGCGGGCCTGGTGGCCGCGCAACCGGTGGACGGGGACGCGTTCGCGGGTGTCGCCCCGGAGTCGGTCGTCATGCCGGTGCGGGTGGTCACCGAGGTGCCGTCCGCGGACGCGGTCGCCCAGGCGACGGCGATCGAGGTGGCGGTCTCCGCCGGGGCGACGGTGATCGCGCTCGGCTCGTACGTGGATGTCACCGCCGAGGGCGTGCTGCGGGCCATCGAGGCGGCGCTCAGCCGCAACATCGTCGTGGTGGCCGGCGCTCCGGCCGGTCCGGGCGCCGCCGCACCGCCGGCGGAGCTGATCAGCGTCGCCGCCGTGGGCGTGGACGGCAAGCTCCTGGAGGAGTACGCCGCGGACCTGGTCGACGTGGTGGCCCCGGGGGTCAACGTCTCCAGCATCGGCATCAACGGCACGAAGCAGTTCGTCGGCAGCGGCACGCAGTACGCGGTCGCTCTGGTCGCCGGCGAGGCCGCCCTGGTGCGTGCCGCCCACCCCGACCTGTCGGCCGCGCAGGTCGCCCACCGGGTTCTGGCCACCGCCGACAAGATGGGTGACGCGCAGCCGGATGCCCGGTACGGCGGTGGCATGATCAATCCGGAGGCTGCGGTGACCCGGGAGCTGCCCGAGGAGGCGACGCAGGTGTCCACGGGTCGGCGTTCCGATCAGAGCACCGGGGGCGACGGCACCCGGGTCGCGTTCCTGCTGACCGTACTGGCGGGACTCGTGCTCAGCGCGCTGCTCGTGATTCGCCTGCGCCGCAGCGTACGGCGGGCCGAGACGGAGACCGGAGGCGAGGACGATGGGTTGGACGCGGACTGGCCGGCGGGGACCACGCCCGACGAACAGCCGAGTCAGCCGACGCTCACCGGTGCACACTGAGCGGCTGTCGGTTTCGTGACAGCACAGACGTCCCCGGTCGTGAACTCCCCCCTGGGCAGTTCCGTTGTTAGAAGGTCGGGGACCGCGGGCGACCAGCCGCGCGGGCGAGGGATTGAGGACTTGGTGCGACATGGCTGACGACGTGTGCGATGAGCCCCAGCTCCGCAGCGCGCTCGGCGTGTACCTGGCCGGCGGGTTGGCCGAGGACCAGCGCGACGCGGTCGAGAGCCACCTTGCCACCTGTGCCCCGTGCTCCGCCGAGGCCGACGCGCTGGGCGAGGCGGTGGCGATGCTCGCCCTGCTCTCCGATCTCGACCGCCGGGAGTTGGTGGCCGAGTTCGGCGTACCGCCGATCCCGGTGGTGGCCGGTCGGGAGCCGGTCGACGAGCGGGAACCAGACCTGGATCCACCGCCGGCGCCTCCCGCCGGGCGGTCCGCTCCGCTGGACACGGCACGTGCGGCGGGGGCGACAGGTGGTCCTGCCGCGAGCCGGGCAGGCACCGGCCCGGGGCGTACGACGTCCACGGCGACCACCCGGCCCGGCCGCCAGCGGCGTCGGCGCCGGCTGAGACTCGCGGGTGCCGGCCTCGCCGTGGTGGCTCTGGTCTTCGCGGGTCTGCTTGTCGGCCAGTCGCTGCGCACCCCCACGACCACCCCGGACCTGGCGGTCCCGAACGGTGGGAACACCGTCGTCACGCTCGTCACCAACGCCACCGACACGCCCAGCGGTGCCACCCTGTCGGTGGTCGTCTCGCAGCAGGACGGCGCGGTGAACCTGCGGGCGACCCTGGCCGGCCTGCGGGTCGGTGAGACCTATCGGCTGTTCGTCACCGACGTCGACGGGCAGAGCTGGGAGCTGGCGGCGGTGACCGGTACGGACTTCCGGCAGGAGGTTGCCCGCGGCTGCCCCGTGCCCTTCGACCGACTCGACCGGTTCAGCGTCACCGCGGCCGACGGGTCCCTGGCGGTCGTCGCCGTCGTGGACCGGGCGTCGCGGTCGGCGACACCGCGCTAGCCGTGGCGGGAGGCCTGGCCGGCGCGGTGGTCGTGGCGTTCACGATCGTCACCGGCTGGCCGGTGGCTGTGGCCGCGCCCACCCCGCCGCCGCGGGCCGGCGGTTGCCTGCGTCCGCCGGAGACCGTCGAGACCGGTGTGCCCTGGGCGCAGGAACGGCTGGGCGTGGAGCGAGCCTGGCCGCTGTCGCGCGGTCAGGGCGTCACCGTGGCGATCGTGGACACGGGCGTGGCCACGAACAGCCCGCAACTCGGCGGCCGGGTGCTCGCCGGCGTCGACCTCACCGCCGCCGGCCAGCCGCGCGCCGACGACGACTGTTTCGGGCACGGCACGTTCATCGCCGGCATCATCGGTGCGGCGCCGGCGGCGGGCACCGGCTTCGTGGGCATCGCACCCGAGGCGCGGATCCTGCCGATCCGGGTCGCCACCAGCACGGACGACGGAACGGCGGCGCTGCTCGCCAAGGGCATCCGCACGGCGGTGGACGCCGACGCGGACATCATCAACATCTCCGCCAGCACGCAGGCCCCGGAGCCCAGCCTGGTCGAGGCCATCGCGTACGCCGAGGCCAGGGACGTGGTGGTCGTCGCCGCCGCAGCCAACGGCGCCCAGCACGGCCAGCAGGTGGCGTACCCGGCGGCGCTGCCCACCGTGCTGGCCGTCGGCGCGATCGACGCCACCGGCGCCCTCGCCGGGTTCTCGCAGACTGGCCGGCACCTGGGGCTGACCGCACCAGGTGTGGACGTGGTGAGCATCGGCCCCGGCGGGCCGGGCCACTGGCAGGGCAGCGGCACCAGCTACGCCGTACCGTTCGTGGTTGGCGTGGCCGCGCTGGTCCGGGCGTACCGGCCGGCTCTGACGGCGGCCGAGGTGCGGCACCGGCTGCTGGTCACGGCCGACCACCCGGCGGTGGCGTTGCCGCACCCGGGCTACGGCTGGGGCGTGGTCAACCCGGCCGCCGCCGTGGCGACCGTGCTGCCGGAGGAGGACGCCGCCCGGCCCGGCCTGCCCATGCCGGCCGCTCGCCACCCCGACCTGCCGACCCCCGACCCGATCGGGCGCTACCTGGTCACTCTCGGCGCGGGGCTCGCCGTGGTGCTGACCGGGCTCGTCGCCCTGCTCACCGTGCTGATGCCCGCCGGGCACCGACGCCGCTGGCGGCCCGGCCGCGTCGTCGAGGTCCGCCGACCGCCGACGACCTGAGGCCCCGGTACGACGTCACTGCGCCGGCTGGTCCGGTGCTGGCACCTTACTGCGCCGGCTGGTCGGCGCTGGCACCTACTGCGCCGGCTGGTCCGGTGCCGGCACCTCGGGGGTCTGCACCAGGCGGACCGAGCGTCGGCGGTCGATGTACTGGCCGCGGGCGGTGGGCAGCGTCCGCGGCCGGATGTTGCCGAGGAAGGTGCCCTCCTCCCGGGGGCAGGAGAACAGGATCGCGGGAGAGCCCAACTCCCAGGCCCGACGCAGCACGGGGCTCATCATCGCCCGGGAGGCGCCCACGGTGCTCCGCGCGATGATCAGGTGCAGCCCGATCTCCGCGCCGTGCGGCAACAGCGGCAGCAGGGGTTGCAGCGGCGAGTCCCGGCCGCCCTCGATCAGCTCGAAGTCGTCGACGATGATGAACAGCCGGCCGCCGGTCCACCAGTCTCGTCGGGGCAGCCGGCTCGGTGGGACGTCCGGGCCGGGCAGCCGGCCGGTCAGCACCTGGCCCGCCTCGGCGATGGTCGCGGTGAGACGCTCCGCCGACATCGAGTACCCGATCTGGTTCGCCTGCGGGATCGCGTCGTGCAGCTCGCGGCGGAAGTCGCCGAAGACGACCCGTGCCTCGGCGGGCGGGTGGTGCGCCGCGACGCTGCGGGCGATGTGCCGCAGCAGGTTCGTCTTCCCGGTCTCGGTGTCCCCGAAGATCAACAGGTGTGGGTTGGCGTCGAAGTCGTGCCACAGCGGCGCCAGGCGTACGTCGTCGAGACCGAGCGGAACGCGGATCTCGGCCTCGCGGGTGGGCGCGGTCGCGACCGGCAGATCCGCGACCGGCAGCACCTCCGGCAGCAACCGTACCTGCGGTGCGCGCGGTGCGGTGGGCACGTCCAGGGCCTCGACCAGCTCGGCCGTCGCCTCGGCCAGGTCCTCGGTCTCCGGAATCCCGTCGATGCGGGGCAGGGCCGTCAGGAAGTGCCGCCGGTCCGGGGTGATGCCCCGGCCCGGGATGGCCGGCACGGTCGCCGCCACCCGACTGTTGACCTCGGACTCCACCGGGTCGCCGAGCTTCAGCTCGAACCGGGTGCCCAGCACGTCCCGCAGCCAGGGTCGGATCTCCGACCACCGACCGGCGGAGACGAGCAGGTGAACGCCGAAGCTCAGGCCCCGCGCGGCGATCTCACCGAAACGGTCGTCCAGCTCCTGGAAGTCCTGCCGCGCCGTGTACCACCCGTCGATCACCAGGAACACGTCTCCGTACGGGTCCTCGTCCTGGTATCCGCCGGCCTGCCGGGCCCGCCGGTAGCTGGTCATCGAGTCGATGCCGTGCTGGGCGAAGATCTGTTCCCGGCGGGCCATCAGGTTCGTCAGGTCCAACACGGTACGGGTCACCCGGTCGCGGTCGAGCCGGCCCGCGACGCTGCCCACGTGCGGCAGCCGCGACAGTGCCCCCAGCGCGCCGCCGCCGAAGTCGAGACAGTAGAACTGCACCTCGGCGGCGGTGTGGGTCAGCGCCAACGCGCTGATCAGCGTCCGCAGCAGGGTGCTCTTGCCGCTCTGTGGTCCGCCCACCACGCCGACGTTGCCCTTGCTGCCCGCCAGGGAGGCCAGCAGCAGCTCCCGCCGTTGCTGCGCGGGCAGGTCGACGAGGCCGATCGGCGCGACGAGCTGGCCGGTGCCGTACCCGCCCACCGGAGCCAGGCCGAGGGTGGGGTGGTCGATCAGCGGAGGTAGCAGCTTCTCCAACGTCGTGGTCTCGGTCAGCGGCGGCAGCCACACCTGGTGCGCGGCCGGGCCGTGCCCGTGCAGCACGGACAGCAGCACGTCGGCCATGACCGGCGGCTTCTCCTCGTTCTCCTGCGTCTCGTCCGGCTCCGGCGTCACCGGCACCTCGGGGCGTAGGTAGTCGGTGCCGAACGGAACGAGACCACCCTGGACCGCCTGGAGGCGGCGCTGGTGCGGCGGTCGCCACGGCCCGGAGCAGTAGGCGCCCTTGAACCGGATCAGAGTCTGGGTGTCCGGTCGCAGGTAACCGTTGCCCGGCACGTTGGGCAACTCGTACGCGTCCGGCACACCCAGCACGCTGCGGCTCTCCATCGAGGAGAAGGTCCGCAGACCGATCCGGTACGACAGGTGGGTCTCGATCTGGTGGATGCGCCCCTCGTCGAGGCGCTGACTGGCCAGGAGCAGATGAACGCCAAGGCTGCGGCCCAGCCGGCCGATCATCGCGAAGACGTCGATGAACTCGGGTTTGCTGCTGAGCATCTCGCTGAACTCGTCGACGACGATGAAGAGCGCCGGCATCGGCTCCAGCACGACGCCCTCGGTCCGCGCCTTCTCGTAGTCGCGTCGGGACGGGTATCCGCTCGCCCGCAGGTGCTCCTGGCGACGGTTCAACTCACCGGTCAGCGCGTCCTGCATGCGGTCGACGAGTTCCAGCTCCTCGGACAGGTTGGTGATCACGGCCGAGGTGTGCGGCAGCCGCTCGAAGCCGAGGAACGCCGCCCCGCCCTTGAAGTCGACGAGGACGAGGTTCAGCTCCTCGGAGGTGTGCCGGGCGGCCAGCGCCAGCACCAGCGTACGGAGCAACTCGCTCTTGCCCGAACCGGTTGCGCCGATCAGCATCCCGTGTGGGCCCATTCCGCCCTCGGCCGCCTCCTTGATGTCCAGCTCGATCGGGGTGCCGGTGGCCGACATGCCGATCGGCACCCGCAGCCGTTGCGCCGCCGTCCGCCCGGCCCGGTAGGCGGTCAGGTCCAGGGCGGTCAGATCACCGAGCTGGAGCAGGCCGGCCAGGTCGTAGTCGGTGGCCAGCGGCTCCTCGGTGTCGGTGCCCGCGCCCACCCGGTAGCGGGCCATCGACCGGGCCAGCGCCGCTGCCGCCACCACGCCCAACCGGTCCGGGCGGCACAGTCGGCTGCTGCTGGACTTGCCGAGGTGGTCGAAGGAGACGATGTCCAACTGCTGCTCGGTGGCCCGCACCAGCAGGGTGTGCGGGTGCGCCTCCCAGCCCAGCGTCGCGCCCACGTCCAGCGTGAGCACGTTGCGATAGCCCTCCATGCCGAGGCGGTGGCCGGCCGGCAGGCGTGGCCCGTCCAGGACGAGCACCACGAACGGCTCGATGGCCGTGACCGGGGAGTCCGGCTCGTAGCCGGGGCGGTCCTGCACGTTCAGCGTGGCGAGGGCCTCCTCGATCTCGGTCCCGTCGGTGGCGAACCTCCGCCGGGTGCCGGTGACGTCGGGGACGGTGTCGTCCTGCACGTGCGGCAGCCACTTGGCCCACTCCCATTCCGGGCCCCGGGCGGCGGCGATCACCACCAACAGATCCTGCGGGGAGTGGGCGACGGTGAGCTGGGCCAGGATCGCGCGCACCGTGGACCGGGCCACCGACACGTCGCCGCCGAACCCGATCCGCGCGAAGCCGCGCAGGTAGATGGCGATCGGCGCGTCCTGCAGGGTGGAGTAGGCCCGCAGGAAGCGACGCAGGGCATGCGCGGCCAACGGCTCCAGATCCTCCAGCGGCTTACTGTTCGGTGCGGCCAACCGCACCGTGGAGCGGCGGGTGCCGAGCCCCACGCGTACCTCGCCGAAGTCGTTGTGCGCCGTACGCCGCTCCCACAGCCGCTGACTGAGCGCCATCGACCACAGCGCGCCCGGGTCCGGGTGCAGCCAGCGGGCGGCACGCCGCTCCTCGGTCAGCGCGGCGCGCACCTTGCGCCGAACCTGGCCGAGGTAGCGCAGGTAGTCGCGGCGCTCACCGTTGAGCCGGTGCTTGTGCTGCCCGGCGTTGCGGATCAACGGCACGATCAACATTGCGATCGCCGAGAGCACCATCAGGCAGACGCCCACATAGGCCAGTGCGCCCGCGTTGGGTCGCAGGAACATGAGCACCATCGCGAGCGACGCGATGGCCATCGGCGTCAGCATCAACACGGTGCTGAGGCCCCGCTCGGCCGGTTCGGGGATGACCGGCGGCTCCTGGAGCGCGATCTCCTCGACCGGCGCGACCGGACCGGCGCGGCGAGCCCTGCGGAGGTACGGCACCGTGCCCACGTTCGTCTCCTTCGGTGAGGGGTTTCCCTCCGATCGGCCCGGTCGCCTGCCGAGCACCCGTCGGGCGCGCGGCAGCGGGCTTATCGTCCTGGGGATTCGGCGCTCGACCCGGGAGCGATGTCGGAGGCCGCGGTCTCGCTTGTGGAGGCAGACCCGGCACCGGAGAAACGAACAGCAGTGACCATAGCAGGAGGGGGCGATTGTGGCGGAGACACGCGTTACCCCGGATCAGTTGCGGGAGATCGGCAAGAAGATCGGCGCCCTTCTGGAAGACCACCAGTCGGTCTTCAACAAGTTGGCGAAGATGGAGCCGAACGCCGGCAAGTTCGACGCGGCGACCTGGCTGGAGGATCTCTTCGTCGACCGCCGGGACGGAATCGTCGAGCACGTGAAATACCTGCAACGGGCATTCGACGAGATCAACACCGGCCTGTACCAGATCGCCGACGACTACGAGCGGATCGACGAGAGCAACGCCGACGCGGTGTCCACGTTCAACAAGGACGCCAAGAAGGTGGTCGGCGGCATGGGTGACGCCGAGTTCGAGCCGACCAAGGTGCAGGAGCAGTCCAGCTACAAGACCGGTGACTACGGCTCCGAGGTGGACAAGTCGACGATCGACCCGGGGAAGGACCTGATCAAGCCCTTCAAGCCGGGCGACATCGAGGGCATGGACGAGTTCCTCGACATCAAGGGCGTGGGCCCGAAGGACGACACGAACCTCGACCTCCGCGAGAGCCCGCTGCTCAAGGACACGGACGGTTATCCTGATTCGCGGCTCAGCGAGGAGAGTGCCGAGGAGAAGCCGGAGGAGAAAAAGCCGGACGAGAAGAAGCCGGACGAGAAGCCGCTCCCCACCGGTGACAACTTCGATCCGCATCACGAGCCGTCGGGGGAGAAGGTCGTCCACAACCCGGCCAACGACGACGATTTCCGGGGCGACACGTACCGGTACTACGAGATCGACGGCAAGCAGCAGACCGGTCCGGACGGCCAGAAGATCTGGTGGCTGAACCTGGAGCCCTACACCTACGACGGCCGCTACTACCGTCCGTACAAGCACTGACCCACCAAAATGGAACGGTTGAGCACGCAGCGCCTTTCGGTACCCGTACGTCTCCGGTTCGTGCTCGGCTCACGTGCCGTGGACGTGGCCCTGCCCGGGGACGCGCCGCTCGTCGATCTGCTGCCGTCGGTGCTGCTCCAACTCAACCCGGAGGCCGCCGACCACGGCGCCGAGCATGACGGGTGGGTGGTGCAGCGCGTCGGCGAACCGCCGCTGGACGAGGAACAGTCGGCCGTCGAGCTGAACCTGCTCGACGGCGAGACGCTGCACCTGCTGCCCCGGGCCGAGCAGTTGCCGCCGATCGACTTCGACGACCTGGTCGACGGCGTGGGAGAGCAGGCGCGTACCAGCCCGTGGCGCTGGACGGTTGCCCGCACCCGCGCGATGCTGCTCACCGACGGCGCGGTGCTGCTGGCGGTGGGCCTGGTGGTGCTCTGGCTCGGCGGGCCGGCGGTGGTGCGTGCCACCGTCGCCGCGGCGCTGACCGTCGTGCTCCTCGCCGCCGCCGGCCTGGTCAGCCGGGCGGTCCCGGACCCGCAGACGGGGACGTTGCTGGCCATGGCGGCGGCGGGATACTCGGCGACAGCCGGTTGGCTCGGGGCGGTCGCGATCGCCCCGCACTCGGCACTCTCGGTGCGGATCTGCCTGGCGGCACTGGCCGCGGTGGTGACGCTCGCCGCCGGGCTCTCCGCGGTGGCCGACGCCGGCCTGCTCTTCACCGGTGCGCTCGCCCTCGCGGTGAGCGTCGCGGTTCCGGCGCTGCTCACCGCGGCGGGTCCGGTGACCCCGCCGGAGGCCGCCGCGTGTGGGCTGGTCTTCTCGATGGTGGGGGCGTTGATGCTGCCGCCGGCCGCGTTCCGCCTCGGTGGGCTGACGTTGCCGCTGCTGCCCGGCAAGCCCGAGCAACTGTCCGAGGACATCGACCCCGAGCCGCACCGGATCGTGGTCGAACGGGGAAGCGCGGGTCTCGCGTACCTGGCCGCGCTCACGATCGGGGTGGGCGCCGCGCAGGTCCTGATGGCCGCGGCGCTGCTGGTGGCCGGCGGGCGCTGGGAGATGATCCTGGCGTTGTTGGCGGCCACCCTGCTGGGCATGCGAGCCCGGCACCTGAGCGGTCTGGTGGCACGCTGGGCGACGATGGCCCCGGCCGTGGCGCTTGTCCTCTTCACCCTGCTCCGGTACGCCGCGGACCAGGGGACCGTGGCGCGGGCCGCCGTCCTGGTGCCTACCGTGGTGGCGGTCGCCGGCGCGTTCCTGACCGCGGCGTCCACGCTGCCCGGCCGTCGGCTGCGGCCGTACTGGGCGCGAACCGTGGACGTGCTGGAGATCCTCCTCGCGGTGGCCCTGATCCCGGTGCTCGGCGCGGTGCTCGGGATCTACCAGATGGTCCGGGCCTGGGCCAGCTGATGGAGTCCCGCAAGGATCAGGTACACGCCTACTTCTACACGGTCAGCCGCCTCAACTCGGCGGTGATGCAGGGCCGCCCCGACCCGCACGAGCCGCCGAACCAGCGTCCGATCCTCGGCCTGGTCATCGGGATCCTGCTGGCCATCGTCGTCGCCGGTGGCTTCGGCATCTACGGCATCTTCCGACCCGGCGGAGACTCCTCGTGGCGGCAGGTGGGTGTCGTCATCGCGGTGAAGGAGACCGGCGCGCGGTACCTGCTGATCGAGGGGCAGCTCCGACCGGTGCTGAACTACGCCACCGCCCGCCTGGTGCTGGGCAGCGGCAGCCCGGCACGCCTCGTCCAGGTCTCTCGCAACTCCCTGCGGGGCGTACCGGTGGGAGCCCCGATCGGCATACCGGGCGCACCCGACACGGTGCCGGTGGCGGCCCGGCTCTACTCGGGTGCGTGGACGGTGTGTGCCCAACCGCCCGAGCCCTCGGGTGCGGCCGCCACCACGCTGCTCCTGGGTGACCTCGCCAGGCCTGTCGCACTGACCGACCGGGAGGGGTTTCTGGTCCAGACGACCGACCGCCAGCGATACCTGGTCTGGCAGGGACGCCGTCACCACCTGGCGGACCAGGCCGCGGTGGCGCTGGGCTACGCGGCCGTCGAACCGGTGTTCGTGACCCCGGCGTGGCTCAACCCCATCCCGGCCGGTCGGGACCTCGCCTTTCCCGCGGTGGGCGACCGCGGGAGGCCGGGACCGTCGATCGGCGGGCGGGTCAGCCTGCTCGGCCAGGTGTACGAGGTACGCAAGCCGGTCGGCGACGCACCCGAGCTGTTCCTGTCCCGCTCGGACGGATTCGTGCGGCTGAGCCGCACCGCCGCCGCCCTGGTCCTGGCTGATCCGGCGATTCAGGCGGCGTACCCCGGAGGTGGGGTAGCGCCGATTCCCGCGCGGCCGGACGAACTGGCGGGCGCCACGGTTGCCAGTAGCACCGAGTTCGTGGACGGCTATCCGCCCGACCCGCCGAAACCGGTGAGCGGTGCGTCGGTGCTGCCCTGCGTGGGCTTCCGGCCCGCGCGGGACGCGGTGACTGTCACCCTGACCAGGATCTCGACGTCGGCGGCGCGGTCCGCCCTGCCGGTGCCACGGACCGCTGTCGCGGCGGGCGGCATCGTGGACCGGATCCTGATCGCCGCCGGCACGGGGGTGCTCGCCCGCAACCCGTACGCGCCGGGCGGTGGTGGGGCGCTCTATCTCGTCTCCGAGTACGGGGTGAAGTTCCCGCTGCCGCCCAGGGGTGCGGAGGCGCTCGGCTACGCCGGCACGACGCCCGTCGACGTCCCTTCCGAGTTGCTGGAACTGCTGCCCACCGGTCCGGCACTGGACCCGGCCGCGGCGCTGGTGAGCGAGACCTGGGGTGGTTGACGGGGGTTTTCCCCGCGAAGGGACCGGTGGGCCCGCTGGGGCGGTGTTGTCGCCAGACCCGCTGGTTGCATGAGCCCCACCAGGCGAGAAATACCGGATCACCACGGTCCACAGCAGGGAGAGGAAGCCATGGCCAACGGTAATACCACCCTCGATCCGCGCACCGCCAACCGTGTCGCGGCGGAGCACCGCCAGACGGCCAGCGACGTCGACAGCGCCAAGAGCAGGTTCAGTGCCGCGGTCGACCTGATGGACGACTACTGCGACGGCGCCATGATCAAGGCGTTGCTGGAGGCGCGGGACGACTGGATGGAGGAGGTGACCCGCATCGTCGCGGACCTCACCGAGATGGCCGGCAACGTGGACGGCACGGTGCAGGACTTCGACGAGCAGGACCTGACGAACGCCGGCCAGGTCGGCGCCATCGGCGTGGGCATCCTCAAGGACATCTGAGCCAGCACAACTGATCGGAAAGGGACCCGGCAATGCCCGACAACGGCCTCATCGGCTACCAGTACGACCAGATCTTCGAAGGCATCTCGCAGATGCAGAGGGTCAACCGCGACGTCGAGGGTTACATCGAGAAGTTGTCCCAGGAGACCGGCCACGCGCTCGACGCCTGGACGGGGCCGGCGGCCGCGAACTACAACCAGCTCTCGAAGCAGATCGAGGACAACTTCGCCGACATGAACACCATCGTCGCGGAGCTGGCCAAGGAACTGGGAATTCGTGCCGACGACATGAAGGAGCAGGACATCCGCTCCGGCAACCGGTTCGGCAACCGCTGAGCGTTTCGAGGTGACGCCGGGGGGCCCGCGGGCTCCTCGGCGCATTCCGGCAGATCGTGACGAGTCCGAGCGGTGGGGGAATCGTGCCAACGGGTGAAGTCGGGTCCTTCGACGAGAAGAGCCCACCCACGGGAGAGACGTTCCGCAACTACGAAGTGTGGACGGAGATCGGCCCGTTCGTCGCGGACATCACCGAGCCGGGACTCAACGCCGAGGGCGGCTGGGCCGAGGCGGAGGAGGCGTTCAACAAGGCGGAGGTCGAACTCGACCTCGTCCTGGAAGATTTCGACAAGCTGGCCAAAGAGCTGACCGGTGGGGCGAAACCAGCGTTCGCCGGAGACGCCGCCGCCGCCTTCGACACCCATGTCGCGGAGGTGGTCGCAAAGAGCAGGAAGGGCGTCTACAACGTCCTCGACAGCAACGCCTACGGCACCAAGATCGGCGACGTCGGCGACGCCATCGTGAGCTTCCGCCGGGATTTCTGGGACATCATCGACACCGGCCACCGTCTGACCGACCGGCTGCGGGACTGGGTCACCTCCGAGATCGACAGGATCTACACCGGAGTCGACGACCAGAGCTCCAAGCAGGCGGACCTGGAGCGTGGGCTGGGCCAGGCATACCAGGCCGGCGAGCGCTGGATCATGTCCAACCTGCGGGCCCGGCTGATGGAGTTGTCCACGACGTACCAGGAGATCGGCGGCCGGCTGCTCCCGTTCGACATCGCCGTGCTGAAGCCGATCGACACCAGCAGCGGTGACGACAAGAAGGACGACAAGAAGGACGACGAGAAGGACGACGAGAAGAACGAGAGCGGCGGCGGTAGCGGTAGCGGTAGTAGCGGTAGCGGCGGCGGCGGGAACAGCGGCAGTGGCAGCGGCAGCGGTAGTGGTAGTGGTAGTGGTAGTGGTAGTGGCAACGGTGGCGATGGCCGTTCGAACGCCCTCGACGAGGCCGAGGGCGCGGTGTCCGAGGCCATCGACGATCTGAAGAACGGTGACCCCACGCATGACGCCGCGCTCGACGAGGCGAAGAAGGCCGCGACCGACGCGATCGAGGGCCTGTCCAACGGGTCCGGCAGTGGGGCGCCGTCGACCAGCGGCATCACGACCCCGGGGGAGTTGGCTCCACTGACCTCCGGCGGGGGAACTCCCTCCGGCTCCGGCGGGGGAGCGCCCTCCGGCGGGGGAGCGCCCTCCGGCGGGGGAGCGCCCTCCGGGTTCGGCGGTGGTGCGCCGACCGGCGGTGGGACCTCCGGTGGTGACGCCGCGCGGGACAAGGCGCTCAGTGACGCGAAGGGCGCGGCGACCGATGCCATCGATGACCTCAAGAACGGTGACCCCGCACGCGACCGCGCGCTCGAGGACGCCAAGAAGGCGGCGTCCGACGCGATCCAGGGGCTCGGCTCGGCGGGTGCTGGTGCGCCCCCCACGAGCGGCGGCCCCGGCTCGGGTGGGGTGCCCGCCGCGGATGCGCGCAAGGACGCCCTGAAGGATGCGAAGAAGGCGGCCGACGACGCGATCGACGGCCTGTCGGGCGGGGCTGGCGGCGGCGATTCGAAGGACGGGACACCACCGACGTCGTCTGCCGACCCGGTCGCCGAGGAGGCGCGCAAGGACGCGCTGGAGGATGCCCGGAAGGCGGCCGACGAGGCGATCGAGGATCTGCAGGGCGGTTCGACCGCCGATCCGGTCGCCGAGCAGGCCCGCGACGACGCGCTGGAGCAGGCGCAGGAGGCGGCCGACGAGGCGATCGAGGATCTGATCGAGAAGCCGACAGGTGATCCGGAGGTCGACGCCGCCCGCAAGGACGCGCTGGAGGACGCCCGGGAGGCGGCGGACGAGGCGATCGAGGACCTGAAGGTCGAGAACGCGGGCGACACCACCCCGACGGAGGCGCGCGAGCGGGCGTTCGACGAGGCCCAGAAAGCCGTGGACGGCGCCATCGACGATCTCGACGGCGAGAGCACGACGGGCGGCGGCGCGGACACCGAGGCCGAGCAGGCCCGCGAGGACGCCCTCGCGGACGCCCGGAAAGCAGCCGACGATGCGATCGAGGACCTGACGGGCAAGGGTGACGGCCAGCCGGGCAAGGGTGACGGCCAGTCCGAAGGGGGCGACGGCAAGGGCGACGGGACCGCCGAGAAGGCCCGCGACAGCGCCCTCGTCGAGGCCAAGGACTCCGTCACCGACGCACTCGACGACATGATCGAGGACGAGCGGGCCGGCAAGGGTGAGGGCGACACTCCGGCCGAGCGTGAGACACGGGTGGAGGCGCTCACCGACGCCAAGGAGGCCGCCGACGAGGCCATCGACGACCTGATCGACGAGTCCGGCGGCCAGTCGTCCATCTCGGACTACCTCAGCGGCAAGTCCACCGCCGGCGCGGACGGCGGCTCGGGCGGCGGTCCCGGTGGCGGCTCGGGTGGCGGTCCCGGCGGTGGTTCGGGCGGTGGTTCGGGCGGCGGTTTCGGCGGTGGTGGCGATGGCGGTGGTTCCGGCGGTGGCGGCGACAAGGGTGGGGAGAATCTGCCCGCCCCACTTGAGCTGGCGCCGGTGGTCTCGGCGGATCCCGGCAACTCTCCGTCGTCCGCGTTGTCGGCCGGCGCTCAGGCCGGTCAGGGCGCCGGGTCCGGAATGCCGATGTCCCCGCCGATGGGTGGCGGCATGGGCAACCAGGGCGATCGGGACCGCGAACGCAACACCTGGCTCGTCGGCGAGGACGGCATGTGGGGCGACGACGGCGAAGCGGTCTCCAGCAAGGCCGTGGGGAGGAACTGATCCGTGGGCAGCGCGAGACGAGGCCCGACCGGGCAGCCACAGACACTGCAGGACATCGCCCACGCTCTCGACGCGGCGTCCCCGGCGGACCTGGAGACGTCCGCCCGACTCTTCGACGAGGCCCGGAGTGGCCTGCGGGCGATCGCCGAGTCGCTCGACCGTGCGCTGGGTGAGCTGGACGACGCGTGGCGCAGCACCCAGGCCACGGTTGTCCGACTTGGCGAACCGTCACGTCGTACCCGGCAGTTGGTGCACCGCCTGGACGACGCCGAGTGCGGACAGCAGTTGCGGGTCACGGCGAACGCGCTAGGTGTCGGGCAGGCGCGGGTGCGGGACCTACAGGTGCAGCGAGCCGCGGACGGCGGTCCTTCCGACGACGAGTGGGACCGCCGGGCGCGGGTCGTACTCCAGGGCCTCGCCGAGACGTACCGCGATGTCGGCCTCGGACTCGGCGGCCAGCACCCGCCGACGGCCGAGACCGCCGACGAGCCGGGGATCCGCCACGTCCTCTCCGCGGCGGCGCGGGACGACCCGCCGCGGGTCGTGCTCGCGGCGGACTCCGCTGCCGCTGACCTCTTCCGCCCGGCGGCCCCGACGGTCCGGGCGGGTCAACCCGGCGACGCTGCCGCTCCGCCGTCCAGCGGTGGTGGCGGGGCAGGCGGCAGCGGCCTCCCGATGATGCCGCTCATGCCGATGGGCGGCATGGGGGCCGGCATGGGTGGTATGGGCGGCATGGGTGGCATGCAGAGCGAGGCCGGTGGACAGCGTCGCAGCAGCACGCTCGCCCAGGGCGACCCGACGGTGTGGAAGGACGCCGATGCCGGGTGGAACGTGCTCGGGCGCAGCGAACGGGTCGACGAGCACATTCGGGAAGGGCTCCGCAAGGAGCTCGGGGACGGGAGGAAGGGTGACCGGAATGGCTGACCAGACCGACCACGGGCCAGGCGGTCCAGGACTGAACGCGGTCTTCGCCGTGCTCGCCGAGGAGCGGCGCAAACTGGATGAGTTCCAGGCCAAGATGCGCGCGGCGAGCACCACCGTCGAGTCGCCCAACAAGATGCTCAGCGCCGTGTTCGACGGCCGGGGCGAGCTGGTGAAGCTGACGTTCAACAACACCAAGTACCGCGGCATGGCACCCAACGAGCTGAGCAGCCTGCTGGTCGAGACGCTGCGTCGGGGCCGCGCCGAGGCGTTCGGGAAGATCGACGAGATGGCCGGCCGGGACGTGGTGCCCGGCGTCTCCTTCAGCGACCTGGCCGGCGGGAAGGTGGATCTCGACGTGGTCGTCGGATCACTGATGACCTCCGCGATCGACCTGCCGTCGATCGTCCGGGCCGCGAAGAGCGAGACGGGCCGGGCCGATGGCTGACGAGACGAGGATCGACCCGGAGGGGGCCCACCACCTCTTCAAGGTGGTCGGCAGTGTCGCCGACGACATCGACGAGGCCCTGACGCGGGTCAGGAACATCCGGGCGAGCCTCAACGAGCCGTGGGGCACTGACGAACACGGTCGCAAATTCGCGCAGCAGCGGGAGCCCAACGCCGAACAGACGCTGGGTTACGTCGCGACGGTGCGTGACGGGATCAGGGAGCTGGCCCGTGAGGGGCATGGCGCCGTCGACGCGCTCGTGGACCAGGACAAAGACAACAGCGCCAACCTTTCGTAGGTCCGCGTAACCAGCCGCATCGGGGAGTCTCGGTGTCTGTGGAGGTAGGACGAGCGTGAACCAGCGGCGAATCACCGTCACCCAGTCGGCGGTCTCCGGCTACCGGACACTCACGGACGCGCTGGCTGCGGCGTCGGACGGGTCGGTGATCAGCGTCCAGCCCGGCAGCTACACCGAGAACCTGGTGCTGACGAAGATCGTCACCATCACCGCCGAGGACGGGCCGGGCACCGTGAAACTGACCGCGCCGTCCGGCGTCCCGGTCGTCCTCGCGGCGGAGTCGGCTGCGCTGTCCGGGCTGTCGATCATCGCGACCGACGCCGACAGCCCGGCACTGGCCCTGGTGATGGGCCAACTGAGCGTCACCGAGTGTGAGCTTGTCGCGTCGTCGTGGGCCGCCGTCTTCGTCCGGGACAGCGGCTCGCTCACCATGCGCGACAGCCTGGTGCGCAACGAGGTCGGTGCCGGGGTCGTGGTGACCTCCTCCATCGGCAGCGTGCTCGACGACTGCCGCATCGAGCGGCTCGGCACCTCGGGCGTCGTCGTCGCCGAGCGCGGCGAGCTACGGGTCCGTGCCTGCACCGTGCGGGACGCCGGCGGCAACGGCATCTGCCTCAACGGCCAGGGCCGGATCTCCATCGAGGACACCGAGATCATCGGTACGAGCAAGCCCGCGCTCGCCGCCGAGCAGCAGTCCGCGGCCACCGTGCGTCGGTTGAGTATCCGTGACACCAACGGTGTCGGCATCTACCTGGCCACCGCCGGGGCGTGCCTGCTGGAGGACTGCACCGTGGACGGCTGCGCCGCCGACGGGGTCTTCACCGACGAGCGGTGCACACCGGTCCTGCGCCGTTGTCGGGTCAGTGGAGCCCGGCGCGCTGGGTTCCGCTTCACCGGTCGTGCGGGCGGTCGGCTGGAGGCGTGCGTCGCCACGAAGATCGACGGCGTCGGCGTGAGCGTCGGCGACCGTGGCACACCCGAACTCACCGACCTGGTGGTCAGCGACTGCACCGAGGTCGGGGTGCACCTCGACGGCGGCGCGGACCCGCTCTTCCAACGGATGCAGGTGCACGGCTGTGACGGAGCGGCCGTCGAGGTCGTCGGCGGTGCCCGTGGTCGGTTCGAGAATCTCACCATCGAGCGCTGCGGTGGCGTCGGCATCTCGGTCAGCGGCCGTGCCCAGCCGTCGCTGAGCGGTCTGAGTATGCGGGGCAGTGCCGCCGCGGGTGTGGTCGTCGCCGATGCGACCGCCTCGTTCAGTGACTGCGACATCGCCGACGCGGGTGGCGACGGTGTATCGGTGGGCGCCGGTGGGGACGTCTCGCTGACCGGGTGCAGGGTCCACGCCGCCGAGGGCGACGGATGCGTCTTCGGCGACGGGTCGCGGGGGACGGTGACCGACTCGGAGTTCACCGCGAGCGGTGGCGACGGCATCGCGGTGCGGACCGGCGGTTCGGTGCGGCTGATCGGCTGCGTGGTGCGGGACAACCAGGGCTCCGGGGTACGGCAGACCGTGCCGGACAGCCAACTGACGGTCGAGGAACTCGTCAGCTCCCGCAACAGACTCCCCGACGCGTACGGCACGGCCGCCGTTGCCACCGCCGGGAGCGCCCCCGCCGCCGAGACGACGCCCGAGGGGGAGCGGCAGATTGTCGCCCGCGGCTCCGACCCACTGCGTGAGTTGCAGTCCCTCGTCGGACTGCACGGGGTGAAACAGGAGGTGACGTCACTGATCAATCTCAACAAGATGTCCAAGCGCCGCCTGGAGGCCGGCCTGTCCGCCCCGCCCATGGCGCGGCACCTGGTCTTCGCCGGTGCGCCCGGCACCGGCAAGACCACCATCGCCCGGCTGTACGGGCGGATCCTCGCCGAGCTGGGGGTGCTGCGCAAGGGACACCTCGTCGAGGTCGCCCGCGCCGACCTCGTCGCGCAGATCATCGGCGGCACCGCCATCAAGACGACCGAGGCGTTCAACTCGGCCCTCGGGGGTGTCTTCTTCATCGACGAGGCGTACACCCTCAGCAACAGCCGTGGCGGCACCGGGCCGGACTTCGGTCGGGAGGCCATCGACACCCTGGTGAAGCTGATGGAGGACCACCGGGACGAGGTGGTGGTCGTCGCCGCCGGCTACTCCGCGGACATGGAACGCTTCCTCCAGGCGAACCCCGGTCTGGAGTCACGCTTCAGCCGGACCATCGAGTTCGCCAACTACACGCCGGCGGAGCTGGTGACCATCGTGGAGAACCAGTGTGTCCGGCACGACTACCAGCTGGACCCCGCCGCGGCGTCGGCGCTGCTGACCCACTTCGACCGGATCCCCAAGGACGGCACCTTCGGCAACGGCCGGGAGGCCCGTAAGGTCTTCGAGCGGATGGCGGACCTCCAGGCGTCCCGGTTGGCGACCGCGTCGGACGTGACGACCGCCGAGTTGGCGCTGCTCACCGCCGAGGACCTGCCGACCGCCGTCATCGCTGTGGGCGTCGCGGAGGCGTGAGGAACGGCCCACCCGAGGCAGCATGCCGGAAACACCGAGGCCCTATCATTCCCCAGAATGCGTCGCGTCCGGCGTGCCGAAGGCAGCCGCATCGATTGACAATTTCGTTGTCCCGAGTCAACTATGTGGTGGATCTCGGGGTGGGGTGCGGGTGGAACGAGATGAGACAGGATTGGTGGGCCTCGCGTGGGAGCGGTCCCATCGGTTGCTCCAGAGTGGTCCCGGATGCCGTCCATGATGTCCGCGGCGTCGGCGCCGCTGGGCAGCGGCCCACGGCGTGGCTCCGCGACCGCGTTGCGGTGGGTCGCGGACAATCTCGCGGTCGTCGGGCCCGACCCGGGCGGCACCATCGTCGCGTTGGCGCGCCTGTTGCCGTCGGAGCCCGGGGTCGTCACCGTGGTCGGCCAGATCGTCGACCCGGACGACTGGGCCCTGATCACCGAGGTCCTGCCGATCGCGGTTCCGCCCGGGGCGGCTGCCCGCCTCGCGGTCAGCGGCACCGGCACGATCCCGACGACCGGTCCGCCCCCGGCCGCGGCCCTGGCCCGACAGCTCCAGGCGGACGTGTACGCGCCGAGCGGTCAGCTCCTGCTCGTGCCCGGGGGTGGCCTGTTCGCCGTCGACGGTTGGCGCTGGTTCCGGGCCGACGGCAGCGTCTCCGACGGTGGCCACCGGTATCCGCCGCCACACTGGGAGGCCGAGGTCGACACCCTGGTCCGGCACGTCGGCGCGGGCGTCCGAGCCCACTGCGTACCGGCCGGCCTGTGGTTGCACGCGGACGCTCCGGACCTGCCGGCCCCGAGCCCGGACGACCTGGCGTTCGCGGTGCCGATGGACGCCGACCGGGTGACGGTGGTGCTCGGGCGTCCCGGGGCGGCCGCGCCCGGCGTCGAGGCGACGCTGTCGATCCTCGACGCGCTGGATCCCTCGATGGTCATCGCACCCTACGGCGAGGCCGCGGACCAGGCGATGCGCCTGGCCGCCACGATCGCCGACCGCTGGGACCGGCCGGTCGAGGTCGCGGCCGGCCTGCCGATCCTGGACGACGAGCACCGGCTGGTGTCGGTCGCGGTCGACCCCGACGGCGACACCTGGTGGACGCCCCCGGTGGCACGGTTGCGGTGCGCTCCGGGCGCCCCGGCGATGCCGATCGGGCCTGTCGATTTCCTCGCCGACCTGCGACCGGCCGGCCCCGGCACGTTCCGGCTCGACGAGCGCTGGGTGGTCGAGCCCACCCAGTTCGGGATGTGGGTGCGACCCCCCTTCGCCGGCCAGCACACCGGTGACGTCCGCCGTCGTCCGTGGCATCCACAGTGGTTCACCATCGCCGTCGGCCTGCCGGGTCTGCCGCTGCCCGACGACGTGTTGCCGATTCTGCACCTGCTGCTGAACCGCCTGCCGGCAGGCGTGCGGGCCCGGACGCGGTTCGTCCCGGAGGAGCTGAGCCACCTGCTGGCACCCGACCCCGTCGACCGGCCCGACGTGGTGCTCGCGGCACAGCGCTCGACACCGCCGCGCTGGTGGCGCCGCGACAGCCGGCTCTTCGCGGTCCTGCTCACCGCCGACGCCCGCACCGGCACGGTGCACACCGATGCGGGCGAGGTCGAACCCGGGCAACTGGGCGAGATCATCGCCGCGTACCGGGAGTTCGATCCGCGTCCGGTCCTGCTGGTCTCCTCCGCGCCCGTCGCCCCGGAGATCGAGCAGCAGGTGGCTGACCAGATGCAGGTCGTGACGATCGGTCGACGGACGGACGGCTGGTGGGCCAGCCGGCCTCGCCGGGTGGACCGTACGCCCCGCCCGGCGTTGCGCCTCGCCTCGTCCTTTCCCTTCCGGGAGGAGGACCTGACCGTGTTGCTGGCACCGGCCCGGTCCACGCCGCCGCGGGTCCAGGACGGCACGGATGACGACGAACCACTGCTGGCGTTGGCCCGGATTCCCGAGGGCGCGGACATCCGGCAACGCACCCACCAGGCCGGTCTCCGTACCGTGGTGGCGGCGCGCGGCCCGGACTGGCGGCGGCCGTTCCTGCTGGCGGGCCGGCCGGTCAGCGCCTGGGACTTCGCCACTGTCGTCGCCGACCGACGGCCGGGCTGGGTCGGCGGGCGGGAGGTCGTCTGGGTGGAGGCCGGTCAGCTCACGGAGCCCCTGCTGCGACTGCTCGCCAACTACCTCGGCTGCCCGGTCGGCGCACGGGCCGGGCTGGTGCAGGACGCGCCGCCGGCCGCGCTGGCGTCCGGGTGGTGCACGGTGTCACCGCGTGTCGACGGCGGCGAGGGTGATTCCGGCCAGGACGGGCGCGGAAGCCTCACGGAGCGGGAGAGTCACGAGCATGAAGAGTCCTGAGCGAGGGTCGACTCCTGAATCCGGCTCCGCCGGCGATGGCCCGGCGACGGCGCGCCAACCGTTGCCGGAGGCCGGTGACCGGGGCTCGGGCGGGGAGGTGTCACCGGCCCCGGGCGAACGCCGACCCCCCGTGCAGCGGGCGGTGGCGCTGAGCGGACTGCCACCCTATGCGGCGCCGCCCGCCGATCCACCGCCTGCCGCCGCTCTGCGGCCCGCGCCGCCGGTCCCGATCGCCGACCGGACCCGGATGCCGGCGCGCCGGCCCGCCGAAGATCGATCGGATACCGCACCGACGGTGCTCCGGCCGCCCCGGCCGGTCACACCGGCGTCGACCCTCCCGCAGGCTCCAGCGCCGGTGGCGGTGGTGCCGGCCGCTCCGATCGGCCTGCCGCCGGCTCGGCAGGAGGCTGCCACCGGCCAGTCGGCAGCCCAACCGGACGCCCCGGTCGACAGGTCGGCGGCTCGGCTCGCGGTCCCGGTCGACAGGTCGGCGGCTCCGCTGGCGGTCCCGGTCGACAGGTCGGCGGCCGACGTGGCATCCGCTGCTGGCGACACGCCGCGCGCCCAACCGCCCTCGCCCGCCGCGCCCGCCGCGCCCGCCGCGCCCGCCGCGCCCGCCGCGCCCGCCGTGCCGGAGCCCGCGCCGGAGCCCGAGCCCGAGCCCGAGCCCGAGCAGCAGAGTGACACGACCGGAAGCCGCCCCTTCGCTACTCTGCTCCGGCCCTGGTCCGTGTCGCTCCTCCTGGTCGGGCTGGTGGCGGTCGCCGCGGTCACGCTCGGCAGCCGCCTGCCCGACGATCGCGCCGATGACCCGACAACCCCGCCCGGGGACGGCGGGTTCGTGATCACCGCCGGTCCGGGTTACGGGCCGCCGCTGCCACCCGGGAGCGGCCCGCCCAACACGGCGCCCACCCGGTCGGCATCGGCCCCGGCGGCGCCGTCCGGGTCTGCGTCACCCGTACCGGCACCGCCCGTACCGGCACCGCCCGCGACAAGCCGCACCGCCGCCAGCAGCGCCGCGAACCCTCCCGGCGGCTCGGCGCCGAAGACCAACGGCCCCGTATCCGGGCTGGCGAACCCCTCGGGCAGGAACCTCGCGTTGAACCGCCCGGCCTCCGCCTCCAGCTTCGAGAAGGACTGGTGGAGCCCCGCGTACGCGGTCGACGGCGACGCGACGACCCGCTGGGGAAGCGACTACTCGGACCCGCAGTGGATCTCCGTCGACCTCGGCGAGGTGTACGCGATCACCACGGTGACCCTGAACTGGGAGCACGCACACGCCACCGCCTACCACGTCGACGTCTCAGCCGACGGCGCCTCCTGGAAGAGGATCTTCACCACGACGTCGGGAGCGCCCGGCCCCGTGCTCATCCCGGGTGACAAGGTGCCCGGACGGTTCGTCCGTGTCACGGGCACCAAGCGCGTCAGCCAGTACGGCTACTCACTCTGGGAGTTCGGGGTTTCCTGACTCAGCTGCCGGCTTCGTGGGTGTAGAGCTCCTCCTCGGTGACGACAGGTGCGATGGTGTCCTCCGGTCGCCCGACCCGCGCGGCCGAACCGAACAGCGGCCCACGTGCCGGTTGCACGGGGGCGAAGGCGGCGAAGCCCTGCCGCTTCGGGATGTCGTCGTAGACCGCCTCCATCCCTCCGCGCAGCAGGTAGGTCTCGTGCCAGAAGCCGGTGCCGCCGCTGTCGCGCAGGAAGTTGCGCCACCAGAGTCGGTGCGGCTCCGAGCGTGCCCAGGACAGGAGTGCGGGCAGGTCCCGCCAGTACTGGCGGATGCCGACGTGCATCGGGAAGAGCGACCAGAGCAGCGACTCGTGCTGGAGCAGGCCCTCAGGCTTGTCGGTCGCGGATCGGCCGATCTGCGGGCCGTAGCCCAGCAGCGTCCGCAGGCCGTAGAGCCGGTTGACGCGCATGCCCAGATAGACGACCACGAGGTCCGGATACGACGACAGGTCGACAGTCTGCCGATTGACGCTGGTGTGCACCGCGGGCTCCCCTCGGATGGGAATGTGACGGGGCCAACGCTAGGCAGAGGCACGGAACAGGCACGGAACAGGAACTGGACGGGGCCGCGTCAGCGCCCGGGTAGCGTCTCGTCGCGTTCGGCGAGGAATCGTTCGGCGCGTCGCGCGAAGAGATGGGCTCCGGTCGCGGTGCACCGGGCGTGCGCCTCGTCTGCCGCCCGGACCGCGGCGAGGTGCTCTCCGCGTGCCTGTAGCAGCCGCGCCCTGAGCAGCAGGAGAAGCCCTTCGGCGTAACGCTGGCCGTAGTCCCAGATGGCCTGGTCCGCCCGGTCGAGGGCGGCGCCGGCCTGCTCGGGCATGTCGGCCGCCAGCCACATCTCGGCGATCAGGGCGTGGTGGAAGGCGACACCCCACTGTGGTGGGTCGAGCAGGTTGGCGACCAGTAGCTCCTCGGCCTCGGCCGCGGCCCCGGCCGGGTCGTCGCCGGTGAGGGCGCGGGCCCAGCACCAACTCTGCCGGATGTAGTGGTCGATCTGGGAACCGAGGCGACCGAGGCCGGCGGAGACCCACCGTTCACCAGCCCGTCGTGCCACGGCCGCGTCTCCGGCCATGGACGCGATCATGCTGGTGTAGTAGACCCACACCGAGGCCGCGTACGGATCACCCGGCACGTCCCAGGTGTCGACGAACGCCAGCGCGGTGTCGACGTCGCCGTGCAGCGCGGTCATCACGGCCCGCCACCCCGGCCCTTCCCCCGGGATGCTGCCGTCGCGCCGAAGCGGTGTCTCCTCGTCCGGTGCGACGGCACCGCCGGGAGACGTGCGCTCCTCCGTGGTGAAGGACCGGTAGGCCCCGTCGATGTGGCCGATGTCCCACTGGTGCAGGCCCCAGGCCAGCCGCCCGTAGCGGCGGATGGTCGGATCGGAGGAGGCCTGACCTTCTTCGTGCATCCGGCGGGCCAGTCTGTCGCGGCCCTTCTCGATGGAGGTGTACGCGCCCATCAGGCGGATGAAGAGGAAGTCCGCGGCCTCCGCCTCCCGGCCGAGGACACGGGCGAGGTACTCACCACGCTCCAGCAGGTCGAACGTCGACGCGTCGTACCCCGACTGCCGCCGGACGACGATGGCGAGCAGCGTGAGCGCGGACAACTCCAGCTCCATCAGGCCGGCGGCCCGGGTGACCTGGACGGCGAAGCGCAGTTGCCGGTTGGCGGACTCGAAGGCGAGCTTGGACGCCGCGCGGCGCCCGGCGCGCGTCAACGCCTGCGCGGTGCGGACCGGCTCGGCGAGGGGGCCGGCGGCCCACAGGTGGAACGCGAGCCGTTCGGCGACATCCTCGTCGTCGCCGTGGGTCCGTTCGAGCGCGTCCGCGACGCGCAGGTGCAACCGGATGATCTGTTGTTTCGTCGTGGTCTCGGAGACCGACTCACGCACCAGGTCGTGTGCGAAGCGGAGCGACGACGGATCCTCCGGTCCCGGTTCGAGGAGCCCGAGGGCGTGCAGTGGCTCGAGGCGTTCGAGACAGTCCGCGATGTCCACGTCGGCGGCGCGGGAGAGCAGGCGCAGGTCGATGTCACGGCCGATCAGCGCGGCGACGTGCAGCAGGTCGCGGGCGTGGTCGTCGAGCCCGGCCATCCGGTCGCGGACCACGTCGCGCACGGTGGACGGAACCCCGGCGGGTGCGGACCCGGCACCGAGCGCGCCGCCCTCGCTGAGCAGCCGGGACAGCTCCCGGACGAAGAACGGATTACCGGCGGTACGGGTGTGGATGTCCCGGGCGGCGGCGTCGTCGAGGCGCTGGCCGGCCTCGTGGCGGACGAGTTCGGCGACGTCGGCCAGACCGAGCGGGCCGAGCCGGAACCTGCGGTGCCCCGGTAGCCGGCTGACCGCGGCGAGAACCTGGGAGAGGCCCGAGCCGAGCACCGGCGCGCGGTCACGAAGAGCGCCGATGATGGCGGTGTGCTGCGGCAGCCGGCTGGTCAGATGACCGAACAACTGCCGGGAGGCGCCGTCGGCCCACTGGAGGTCGTCGAGTATCAGGAGCGTCGGGCGTGCCGCCGAGGCCTCTCGGACGAGGGCGACGACCTGTTCGAAGAGCCGGAACTGGGCAAAGCTGTCGGGAACCGCCCGGCTGGCGCCGTCCCCGCGCCCGAGAAGGCCGCCCAACTCGCTGGCGAGCCACTGACTCCGGTCCGGTGGGGGTAGCTGGTCGACGATCGTGCCCAGCGCCTGTTCCCACGGCCACATCGACGGTGTGCCGTCGCCCTCCAGGCAGCGGCCCCAGACGACACGTACGCCGAGCTGGTCCGCCACGGCTGCGGCCTCTTCCAACAGGCGGGTCTTGCCGACGCCCGGTTCTCCCTCGATGATGCCGATCGCCGTGCCGCCGGTGACCGCACCTTCGACGGTGCGCCGCAGCACGGCGAGTTCCTCGGTCCGGCCGACCAGGCCGGGTGCCGTGGTCGCCCCCGCCTCGCCGTCGGTGCCGACGGGTGGCCGCGGTGCCGGTAGCTGCGCCAGAACCCGCCGGTGTGCGTCGTCCAGTGCCTGGCCCGGGTCGATGCCGAGTTCGTCGGCGAGTCGTCCGCGGACGGTCTGGAAGACCGTCAACGCCTCCGCCTGGCGCCCGGCGGCGCCGAGGACTCCGATGAGCGCGGCCTGCACGGGCTCGTGGAACGGTGCCATCGATGCCGCGAGTCGCAGCGCGGGAAGCACCCGCTCCGGTTGGCCCTGTGCCACCGCGTGTTCGGCCGCTGCCGCACAGGCGTCGTGGAACTCGTCGTCGAGTGCGGCGAAGACCGCCGTCGCGCCTGTCCCGCCGACGATGCCGCCGCCGGCGGGGCCACGCCACAGGTCGAGCGCCGCGACGTGGTGATCGAGTGCGGCCTGGTGGTGGTGCTGCGCCAGCGCGGCCCTGCCCGCGTCGACGAGCTGGCGAAAGTCGATCAGGTCCAATGTGCCGGGAGCAGGGGCGAACAGATAGCCGTTGCCGCGACGATGCAGGAACGAGCCGGTGCCACGGGCGGGAAGCTGGGGTTCGAGGAGCCGTCGTAGCGCGCCCACGTACTTCTGGATGACGTTGAGGGCGCTGGAGGGGGCGTCATCGCCCCAGACCAGGTCGATCAGCTCGCTCGTGCTGGTCAGCCTGCCGGCGCGGGCCAGCAGCAGAGCCAGGAGGTAGGCCTGTTGCCGGGGCCCGGCATTCAGCTCGACGCCGTCGCGCCAGAACCGGAGCGGACCGAGGATCTGCAGGCGCACCGAGGACCCGCGAGCCGGCACCTCCGCGCCGCCGGGCGGGATGGAATGGACTGACACCGCCACGCTTCCCGACCCCGAATGGACATGACTCGACCGTCGCCTGCGCCCACCTGCACGACGTACGTGGACCACGCGGATTCTACCGTGCGCACACGTCGACGCCGCCACGCGCCGGGGTCGACTTGACGGGCGCTGGACGGTCCGGCGGCCCCCATGATCGGCGCGTTCAGTCCCTGTCCACGCCCGGTGCCTACGGTCGAACGCGACAGCACGAGGGATCAACGAAGGGAAATGCCATGGTGGGTGGGGAAGACAAGCCGACGATCGTTCTCGTACACGGCGCGTTCGCGGACAGCAGCGGCTTCGACGCGGTCGTCCGGCGGTTGCTGGCCGACGGGTACCCGGTGGTCGCCGCCCCGAACCCGCTGCGCGGCGTCGCCTCCGACGCGGCCACCGTCCGGGCGTTGCTGGGCAGCATCGAGGGGCCGGTGGTGTTGGTGGGCCACTCCTATGGCGGTGCCGTCATCTCCACCGCCGCGGCCGGCAGCGACCAGGTGCGGGCGCTCGTCTACCTGGCGGCGTTCGTCCCGGACACCGGTGAGGCGGTCGGTGAGCTGGTCACCAGGTTCCCGGGCAGCACGGTGAACGAGTCCCTGAAGGCGGTGCCGCTGACGGACGGCCAGGTCGACCTGTACATCGACCCGGCGGTCTACCATTCCCGCTTCGCGGCCGACGTGCCCGCCGAGGACGCGGCGGTGTACGCGATCGCACAGCGCCCGGCCGCCGCGGCGGCATTCGGCGAGCCCGCGGCCGGGCCGCAGGCGTGGAGCACGATCCCGGCCTTCACCCTGATCAGTGGCGCGGACCTGATCATCCCGCCGGAGACGCAGGAGTTCATGGCCAAGCGGGCCGGGGCCACGGTGCGAGTGGTCGACGGCGCCTCGCACCTGGTGTTCGTCTCGCACCCGGAGACCGCGGTCGCCCTGATCGAGCAGGCGGCCCACGAGACCGCACGCTGACCACAGCGGCCCCGCCGGGGCAACGGCCTGGAACAGGCTCTCCACGAGCTGCTCCAGGCCGACCCGCAGGCTCTCCACGAGCTGCTCCAGGCCGACCCGCAGTCTCTCCACGAGCTGCTCCCGGCTACCTGAAACTCACCAAGTTCTACGGCAAGCCGGGGGCCCGGCCGCCGACGTGGCCGGGGCCGGCCCGCCGGCGACCGGGCCCCCGACAGCGGCGGGCCGCGCCGTCGCTCACGCGGATCCGCCAGGTCCCGTCGAGCCGGAACCGATCGTCTGCCGACGTCGTGGCCGAGCCGGGCCGGTCGGGGGAGCCGGCGCGCGCCGGACGACGGCCACGACGTACAGGAGCAGACCGGCGGCGGTGAGGACGAAACCGGCCCAGACGGTGGACAGGGTTCCCCAGCCGGCGTCGAGGGTGACCGCTCCGCCGATGGCGCCGAGAGAGTTGGCCAGGTTGAGGGCAGCCAGGTTGAGGGCCCCCATCAGCGTCGGGGCGTCGGGTGCGAAGCCGGTCAGTCGCACCTGGATGGTGGGGATCGCGTACATCATGGTCGCGCCGACGCCGAACAGGCACGGCAGCAGAACCGCCAGGTTGCCGCCGGCCAGCCCGATCAGCACGAGGAGTCCCAGCACGGCGCCGTAACCCCAGATGAGACCGCGGTTCTCGTGCCGGTCGGCGACGCGGCCACCGAGGTGGTTGCCGACCGCCATGCCGAGGCCGAAGACGGCGAGCGCGAGCGGGATGAGCGAGGCGTCCCGCCGTGCGGCGTCGGTGACGAACGGGCCGATGAACGTGTAGACGGCGAAGATGCTGGAGATGCCGAGCGCCGCGACGGCGACCATCAGCCAGACGTTGCCCCGACGCAGCGCTCTCAGCTCGTTCGCGACCGAACTGCCACGCAGGTCGTCGGTACGCGGTAGCCAGGCGACCAGGGCGGCGCCGGCAAGCAGACCGACGGCGACGACCGTCCAGTACGTGGCGCGCCAGCCCACGCTCTGACCGATGAGAGTGCCCAGCGGTGATCCGGCGATGGTGGCGACGGTGAGGCCGCCCATCACGGTGGCGAACGCCTTGCCGCCGCGGCCCGGCCCGTACACGTAGGCGGCGACGACGGCTCCCGCACCGAAGAAGGCGCCCTGCACGCTGCCGGCGACGAATCGGCAGACGACGAGCAGCGCGATGTTCGGCGCCAGCGCGGAGAGCCCGTTGCCGACCAGGAACAGCACGATCAGGCCGATCAGCAGAGTGCGCCGGTTGGCCCGGGCGGCAAGCAGGATGATCGCCGGGGAGCCCAGCACCACCCCGATGGCGTAGGCGGTGATCGCGTACGTCGCGACGGGGATGGACACGTCCAGGTCGGACGCGAAGAGCTGGATGATGCCGTTGCTGCCGAACTCTCCGGTGCCGATCGCGAAGGTGCCCAGTGCCAACGCGAGCAACGTCAGCTTCGGATGTCTGATCGTTGGCTTCGTGGAGGCGTGCCGAGCCTCCTCGGCGGTGCACTGGCCTTCGTACGCGTGCTGGTGCATCGTGTCGCGACCGCGTCGCGTCAGCGCGCGGCGCGCTTGATGAGGTCGGCCGTGACGGCGGGCTGCGAGATCATCGCGACGTGCGACGCGCCAACCTCCCGGACCTGGGCACCGGCCCGCCGCGCCATGAACCGCTGTGCCGCGGCCGGCAGCACCTGGTCGTTGCGGGCGACGAGATACCAGGACGGGATGGCCTTCCACGCGGGGGCGCCGGAGGGCTCCCCGAGGGTGCGCGCGTCGGCCGGCCGCTGCCCGGCCCACATCAGCTCGGTGGTCGCCTTCGGCACGTCACCCGCGAACACCTCCCGGAAGAACTCCCGCTTGATGTAGCCGTCGACGAGGCCCTCCGCGTACAGCCGGAAGTCGAGTGCCGCCTCACTGAGCTTGCTCCCCGGGTATTTCGTCTGGAGACCCAGCAGCGTCTCGCCCTGATCGGGCGCGAACGCGGCCACGTAGACCAGGGCCTTCACGTTCGGGTTGCCGGCCGCGGCGTTCGTGGTGACGATTCCGCCGTAGGAGTGCGCGGCGAGGACGATCGGGCCACCCAGGGTGGCGAGGACGCTGGCCAGGTAGGCGGAGTCGGAGGCGACGCCGCGCAGCGGGTTCGCCGGTGCGAGGACCGGGTAGCCCTCGCGGATGAGCCGGGTGGCGACGTCGTTCCAGCCGGACGCGTCGGCGAAGGCGCCGTGCACGAGGACCACAGTGGGCCTGGGCTGGTCACCGGGTCGGGGGTGGGCCTGCGCGGCGGGCGCCCCGAGCACGGCGCCGGTCGCGGCGGCAACGGAACCAGCAAGCAACGATCGACGAGTTGTCGTCATTGAGGTGGACCTTTCGATAATCGTTCTCGGTCGTGATTGCGGCCCAACCTAGATCGCATTACTTGACGAGCACTGAACGATGCCGCCGGCCGATTTGTCGACCAATTCCGTCTTCGTCAAGTCCGTCGACCTAATCTGCGATCATGACGTCGATGAAGAGCGAAGCGGCCATGACGTTGGGCCTGCGGCTCCACGTTCTCAGTTACGTGATCGCCAACCCGGCCCAGATCGTGGTGTGGTGGTTCGCCACGCCCGACCATTTCTTCTGGCCGGTGTGGTCGATCCTCGGCTGGGGTGTCGGACTGGCATTCCACGTCTGGGCGACAAGAAGATTCCTGGCCGGATCGCACCGCGCGGGGCAGCCCCACCCGGGGCGCTGAAGGTGTCGTTCCTCCTGGAGTTCGTCCCCGCGGCCGGTAGGGCGCGGCCGGCGTGCGCACACCGACCGAAGGCAGACGCGTGCGGGTCGTCAGCCGGGCCGAGGGTTTGTTACCCGGCCTCCAGCAGACGGCCGATCACGGTCTTGCGGCGGTTGACCTCACCGGCGAAGTTGACCAGGAAACCGAAGAAGACGGTGGTTTCCGAGGCCCACATCGCGACCCGGCAGCCGCCGGCCGGGCGCGGCGTGATGGTGACGGACATGGTGATGCCGCCGTGGATGCCACGCCGGCGCATGTTGATCGTGCCCGGCCCGCTCGCCGTGGTCCACAGCACCGCGCGGACACCGCCGAACGCGTCGCGCACGATCTGGGCGGCCTCCGCCGGGTCGTACGCGGTCTCGGTCGTGGTTGTCGCGACCGCCTTGCGGGTCTGGGCAAGCTGCCAGACGGCGAAGCCGACCAGACCTGCTACGACGGCAAGACAGAGAACCGTTTCCACAATGGCCACCCTTTCTGGACTGACGAATCGACACGGTCATCAGCGACCACGGGAGGAAAATCAACCACGCTGCTGGCGGAGTTGGTCGACACGCTGCAGTTCGTAGCCGGTCAACATGGCGGTCGGCAGGCCACGCGACCGTTTGAACTCGATGCCGCCGTCGATCAGCGGGAGCGCGGCGGGAATTCCGAGGACGTCACTTCCGTACATCTCCCAGGCGAGGCGGGCCGCGCCGAACGTCGCGAAACCGCCCTGGTCTGTCGCCACGAGGGCCTGTAGCTCGGCCAGAAAGCCCTCCCGGTCGCTTGTCGCGTACCCGTGGAGTTGCGCGACGCGTTGCCACAGAGGGCCGCCGTCGATGCCGCTGCCGTGCGCGTCGAACTCGTACCGGCCGAAGACCTCCAGCCAACCGAACATGTCGTCGGGGAACGGGGATCGAGGTGCTCGCCTGAAGACGCCCATGCCGCGTCCTGACGGACCGCTGTCCGTCAGGACAGGGCGGATGCCGCCGGAGGAGTCCGCGGTGTCTGGCGCTTCGGCGAGAGGACGGTTCGGCAGTGGGTCGACGGCCGCCACGAACCTCCTACGGGTACCTCGCGCCACCCGAGGCGCGGGTGCTGGGCTGGGAGTGCAACAACGACGGTTGTGGGACCGGTGACCGGCCGGCGCCGCCGTCCTGGCCGTACCCGTGTCGGGAGTGTCGCAGGCCGGCCGACGCCACCTTCGACGAGCCGTGGGCGCACGAGGCCAGGGGCTACAAGATCCAGCACAGCCTGCACAGCGCGGACCGGTACGTGCGGGAGATGGCGCGACTGGAGCAGCATGTCTGGGCGTACAAGGAGGCGTGTTTCCGCGACGATCGCCGGGCGGCGGACCGGGCGTGGCGGGCGTACCGCCGGGCGAGGCCACCGCGGTGGCCGGAGGCCGACGGCTTCTGGATGACGACGACGTCCATGTTCGAGATGGTGCGGCTCGCCGCCGCGTTCGCCGATCTCGATCCCGCGATGGACGACGTGTTGGAGTGCTATCCGCTTGTCGACACCCGCGACGTCGATGACGACAACACCCGGCGGACCATCTCGCGCACCTTCGTGTCGATGTGCATCGTGTTGCTGGAGTGCCCGTCCTCCATCGGTCATCCGCGGGAGGCGGAACTTCACGACGCGATGCGCGACGTCGCGGGCCGCATCGAGGGTGTGCTGATCCACCAGCAGCACGAGGGACTTCGTCGCGTCGCCGAGATCCGCGCGCTCGATGGCACCCGGGCGACCATCGTGCGCAGCCGCCGGTCGTCGGCAGTTGCCCTGGCTGGCCTTCCGTCCGTCTCGTCGGCGCTGGCATTCGGCGCAGGGCCCCGTGTCCCGGACGACCCGTACGACATTCCCGCCGGTTCCGACCTCGATCCGAGGCGCGCGGTGACACTCGCCGACGCGGCGATCACCATCGCGGAGATCCACGACGACACCGGTCCGCTCGACGAGTTGGTCCGGCACCTGGACCGCGCCGGCACCTCGTCCGGTCTCACCCAGCTGCTGCGGGGGCGGCGGCAGGTCGTGGTCGGCGACCTGGACGCGGCAGTCGGCGAGCTGGAGCGCGGTGTACGGGCGGACGACAGGCTCGCCCGTCGGCTGCGACCGCAGCTCCTCGCCACCATCGGCCTGCTCCTGGTGCGGATCGACGCGAACGACCTTGAGGTGGGCATCGAGCGCTGCCGAGCCGGTCGGCGGGCGGGCCTGCGCTGGTGGCGACGCACCACCCCGGCCGACCCCGGCCTGGCCCGGCTGCTGCTGTGGCGAGCGCTGCGGCCCGAGACGCCGTCCGGTCAGGCATCCGACGACGTGCACGAGGCGGTTCGGCTGATCCGCCGCCGCTGTCGCCGGCACCGCCACGATGCGGACGATCAGCTCCTGCTCCAGGAGGCGGGTGTCGCCCGGGACGCACTCGCCGGTCGCCCCGACGACGAGCAACGGCACCGGGCGTGGCGCGACACGGTGAACGGGGGTTGGAGCACCCCGGCGAGAGCCCGGCTGGCCGCGGCATGGGCGCAGTGGGCCGCCGGCACCGGTGTCTCGGAGTTCGCCGCCGAGGCGTACCAGCAGTTGGTCGCCCTCGCGGCACAGGACGCTGCGGCGCGGTACGGCGCCCGCGCGAAGCGACGGGTGTTGGCCGCCGCCCAGGAGTACGCCGAGGAGGCCGGCTACTGGCTGGCCCGGACCGGGCGGTACCGGGAGGCCGTTCTCGCGTTGGAGAGCGGGCGGGCCGTGGGTCTGACCGAGGTGCTGGGACGGGACAACACGGCGGTGATCGATCGGCTGTTCGCCGCCGGTCGTGCCGACCTCGCCGACGAGTACGGACGTGCGATCGAGGAGTTCGACGAGCGGGAACGTCAGCCGTCCGCCGAACTCCGGCCGGCCTGGGCCCACCTGCGTGGCGTCGCCCAGCGCGTCGCCGCGGTGACCGGGGCGGACCCGTTGGTCCTCGCGGTGGACTACGACGACGTCATCGCCGAGACCGGCGACGGCGCTCTGGTCTACCTCGCCGCGGCGAAGGCGGGCGGGTACGCGCTCGTGGTCGCCGCACGCCACGATCCGCAGTACGTCGACCTGCCCAAGCTCGATCGAGCAACCGTGGCCGGGCTCGTCGGCAGGTTGTTGCCCGAGACCGAGGCGACCACCGGTCTCCGCCGCTTCGCGACCTCGGACGAGAAGCCTGCCGGGGTGCGTGACCTCTCGGCGTTCGGGCAGACGAGCGCCAACCCGATGACCGAGGCCCTGCACACCCTGTGGGCCGGCGGGGTCCGTGACGTCGTCCTCTTCCGTGCGCGAGGTCGGATCGTCACCCTCGTGCCGGTCGGCCTGCTCAATCTGCTCCCGCTGCACGCTGCCGGCGAGCCGGACGCACCCGACGACGTGGCCACCGGGAGGCGCCACGTCGGGCAGTTCTCCGCGATCCGGTACGCACCCAACGCTCGTGCCCTCCGGCGCTGCCGGGACGTCGCCCGGGAGTTGGCCGGCCAGGAGCAGAGGCTGCTCGTCCTGGACGTGCCGGACGGGCACGGGGTCGACCCTCGTGGCCACCTGCGGTACGTGGCCCGAGAGACCACCGAGATCGTGCGCCGGTGGACGGGGAGGCCGACGGCACCGAGCCACGCCTGCACGTGGGAGGAGTTTCGCGCCGCGGCCGACGAGCACACCGTGTGGCACCTCGCCTGCCACGGCTCCGCCGAACCCGGCTCGATCCTGGACAGCCGACTGTACTTCGCCGACCGTCAGGTCACCCTGGAGGAACTGCGCCGGGCCCTGGTGCCGGGCCGACGCCGCCTGGCGGTGCTCTCCGCCTGCGACACCAACGTCAGCGGCTTCGCCCTGCCGAACGAGGTGGTCGGGCTGCCGTCGGCCCTGATCCAGCTCGGGTTCGCCGGGGTGATCGCGACCGCCTGGGCAGTCGACGACCTCGCCACCACGTACCTGATGACCGCGTTCTATCACCTGTGGTGTCGGGAGGGGGACGAGCCGGCCGTCGCGCTGAGCCGCGCCCAACAGTGGCTGCGCACCGCTACCCGGGCCGACCTGACCGCTCTGCTACCCGACGTCGAGCCGTCCGGGGCGCCGGGCGACCACCCGTACACGGATCCGGAGTACTGGGCGGCCTTCGCGTACACCGGTGCCTGACCCAGCCCGCCGCGACCGTGCGGGCGCGGACTGCCTGCCCGCGGTCGCACCGCGCCGCGGGTGGGGTCGGGTTGTCGCGTCGACACTGTCGACGGTCGCGACACGCCTCGGGCGACCGGCCGGCGTCACCGCGGCTCGCCGTGGGCGGCGAGCGCGCGCAGACCGGCCAGGTCGAGCACCGCGATCCGGCGGTACCCGGTGCGGATCAGCCGTTGCGCGCGGAGCGTGCGCAGCGCCCGCTGGGTGGTGTCCGTCGCCGCGCCGACGAGGGTGGCCAGCTCCGCCTGGTTCAGCTCGACACCGATGACCAGCTCGTCGTCGTTGGTCCAGCCGCAGCTCGCCGCGATCTCGGCGAGCACCCGGGCCAACCGTACGTGCACCGGAAAGGCGGCGAACTCGGCCCGGCGGTCGTTCGCCCAGCGCAGGCGCTGGCCGACCGTCGCGGTGACCTGCGCGGCCACCGCGGAGCGCCGGTCGAGGAAGCGGAGGAAATCGGCCTGCCGGATGACTGTGCACACCACCTCCCCGCAGGTCGTCACGGTCGCGGAGCGACCCTGACCGCTGATCGCGGCGAACTCTCCCACGAGATCGCCAGGCAGGCGGATCGCCAGCAGCCGGTCCGCGCCGTCCGCCCTCGTCGTGATCTTGACGAAGCCGCGCCGGATCACCTCGACGTGGGTGTCCCGTGCTCCTTCGGTCAGCAGGCGTCGACCGGGCGAGACCGTGCGGGTCACGCCGAGCGCCAGCAGCTCCGTGCGGTCGGCGGGAGTGAGCCGGTCCAGGAACGACCCCTTCGCCCAGACCGCGTCGACGTCCAGCGGTACGGCAGACATGACCGGGCCTCCTCGGGGGTGGACCGGGCGAGAACCCGTCCTTCCCCGGAATACCCCTCGTCGGGCCGGGATGCAATACCCGCAGAGGACCGGATGCGTTACCTGACGAGGGGAGTTGACGTGGAATCCCACCGCTGACAGTCGTACCGATTCCCTTCGAATGGTGAATCGCCGGCCCAGCGGGCACGCGCCCCGCTGGGCCGGCGATCCGTCCGCCTGTCCGTCAGATGTGTGACAGATGACCCGCAGGGCGGTGCGGCACGGATCGGAGGGGATATGGCCACCTGTCACCCGTCGACCGACACCCACTGGGTGGTGGCCGGGCCATGAGCACGCCGCCGCCGGCCGCAGAGCCGCCCGGGGAACTCTCGTCCGAGCAACGGGCCCGCCTCCTGCGGCTCTTCGAACGAGAGTTCGGCGCGGCGTGGCGGGCCACCGTCGCGGCCGGAGCGAACCCGGCCACCCTCGCGGACGCCACCGCTGACCAGGTGCGGGAGATGTGCTCACGCGCCGCTGTCGGCGACGATAAGCAGCACCTCGTCGACGATCCGCCGGACGGTCCGGTCGTCGGCGAGCAGGACTGACAGCCGCTCCTCCGGGGCCGGCACACCGTCTGGCGTACGGTCCATCCGCTCGCTTCCGGTGCCGGCGCCGAAGACCACGCCGAGCACCTCCACCACCGCGTCGGCCGGGTCCGCGCCGCCGCGAAGACGATGACCGATCAGCTCGACGGCGGCGGCGGCGAGATCGGCGAGCCGCCCCTCGTCCCGCTCGTGTGCGTCGATCACGACAAGTGGTCGGGGGCCGGCCACCCCGTCGTCGGAGACGGCGAGCACGGGGGCGCACTTGTGGCCGAGCGGCCGCTCCACGTAGTCCGCGTACCACCGGGGCCGCCGCCGCATCGCGGTGAGCACCCGCTCGATGTCCAGCGACAGCAGCGGGCTGTCGCCGCCGGCCAGGTCCCCGGTGGCGGCCTCCCGCCGCAGCGCCCAGCTGTCCAGCGGCCACAGCTTCGTCCCGGCGGTGGTGGGCACGCCGACCCAGGTGAGGATGTGCACGGCCAGCTCGGTCAGCCAGGGATCACCGTCGAGTTCCGCGGCGAGCCAGGCCGGAACCCGGGGCCGTTGCAACGCGCCCCGGGCGCCGCGGCGACGGCGGTGACCGTCCACGGTGGCCGCGGTGAGCCGCGCCGACAACCACCGCTCGACGTCGACGATCGGCACCTTGGCGTTGCTGAGCAGGTCGGACACGACGGCCTCGACGTCGTCGTGGTGTCGGTCGAGGCAGTCGTCGGCAAGTCGCTGCACCGAGTTCGCACAGACCCAGTGCCCCCGCCGGCGCTCCATCGGACGGGTCACCCGGGCGAAGACGATCGGCCAGACGATCGCGTACGCGGCTCCGCTGAGCCGGGCGTTGACCTCGGGTGTCGCGGACGCGACCACCGTCGACAACTCGCCACGACGGGCCAGGTCGCGCAGGTCGTCCACGGCGGCACGGGCGCAGTGCTCCGGAGACGTGCGTACGGTCGGATCATCCGCGATCGTCATGACGCCCCCTCCAGAATGCGAATTGAGTCACGTCGCCTGCGACGTGCACATTGCGCCGGAAAAGAATCCGGCACTTACCAACAACAATGTGGCGAGTGGGCGGCGATGGCGAGCCCTCGCTCGTCGAAGAAGCGGTTCGTCGTGCATCGGTGGCGAATCCGGCGAGCCGTGCCGGCCCTCCCGCCGACCCCGGCACGGCCGTCAGGGCGACCGCCCCCCGTTCGTAGCCCGGCCGATCGGCGGCTCGGCACGTGGGCCGAAGTGTGCTATGACCATCCACTGTCTTCACCCGCATGGCGCGGATCGATCCCTCGTTCGCTGAGACGGCGACGTGACGCGTCCATCCTCGTGGGCAGGGGGCATCGACACTGGCCAGAAGATGGCCCTGTTCCTGGCCAGATAATGGCCGTGGGCGGGATACTCGGCGCACGACAGGACCACGGGCCCGCTGGAGTGCCGGTAACCTCCGCACGGTCCTGACGGACCATCCACAGAAGAGGAGAGGGCCCTGTCTCCCGGGAACGAAACCGATCCCTCCGACGGGCTCCGGCAGGAGCTGCTGAGCCTTCGCCGGGGTCCAGGTCTGCAGAGCAGCCCGCTGCACCGTCGGCTGGGGCCGCGGCTGGCCGATCTCTGCGGCGTCTCGCCGGCCGAGTCGGAATCGACGGTACGGGCGAAGGTGCGCGGCACCCTGCTCGCCCTCTCCGCCGACATGCCCGGTGACCTGCGCCGGGCCGTCCTGCTCGCGTACGCACTCGATCCCACCCACGCCTACCTCCGGCTGGACCGCCGCACCGACCAACTCGCCCGTGAGCTGTCGGTCCAACAACGCACGGCCCGTCGCCGGATCGACGAGGCGGTGGCCCGGCTGGTGCGCGCCGCCGTACCGGAGACCCCCACCGGCGTGACCGACACCGGCCCCGGCTGGCACCTGCGTGCGATGAACGCGCTGCTCCGGCTCGACACGCCGACACCGGAGCTCTACGAGGCGCGCAGCGTCGTGGCCACCCGCCCGATCGACGAGCTGACCGTGCAGTTCAGCCTGCCGCGCCAACCCGACGACGACGGTCCGGAGCACGGCGTGCACACCGACGTGCTGTTCGGCGCCCGGATCCGGGAGCTGACCCGGCACATCTCGGGCCAGTACTTCCGGCTCACCCTCGCCCTGCCGAGGACGCTGGAGCCGGGCGAGCGGCACGACCTCTGCCTGCACTACCGGCTGCCCCCGGGGCAGCCGATGCGGGAGCACTACGTCTTCCAACCGTTGACGCCGTGCGCGCACTGCACCGTCCGACTGCGGTTCCCGGCCGACGGTGCGCCGGCGACGGCCTGGCGGCTCGACGGTGTCCCGCCCCGCGCGGTGGACGACCGGACGCCGGGCCCGGACCGGCTGCACCCCGACACCCTCGGTGAGGTGACGTCGGTCTTCGACGGGTTGCAGCAGGGCTACGCGTACGGGATCGCGTGGACCTTCGCCGATGACCCGCGCACCTGAGTCGTACGGCCGTGGCTCGTGCGTCGCGGCGGGCCCGTTCCGAGGCCGTCCGTCAGATCAGAACGTGGCGAGTTTCTCCGCTCGGCTTCGGGCCGGCGAGTTCGGGGCCCGGCACCTGGTCCGGCGTACCCCGCCGCGACCCGGTCCGGAACTGGGCACTGTGCATGCGACGTTGCGGCCGCGGGGGCTCGTCGAGGCCGACGGGGTCATCGTCGCGGCCTGGTGGGTCGGCGACGGGCCACCGCCGGCGGCCGGCGCGCGCGTCCGACGGCGGCCCGACCCGGGCGGGCGCTGGCTGGCCGAGGCGGTGGTCGGAGCATGAACCCCTTCGCCCTGTTCGAGGAGGACACCGACGGGCCGGACGAGGTCGCCTTCATCACCGACACCCACCGGCGTCGCTTCGTGGCGCTCCTGATCGACACCTCCTGGTCGATGGCGGCCACCCAGAGCAACGGCGTACGCGCGATCGACGCGCTCAACGAGGAGTTGGCGCGGTGGCTGCCCGCCGTGCGCGCGGAAGGGCGCGGCTCCCTGCGCGACGTCGAGTTCCTGGTGGTCACGTTCGGCGCGGGCGGGGTGAGTGTGGTCTCCGGCAACGGGACGCCATCGGCCGAGGACGACGGCGCGTTCGTGCCGGCCGCGCGGCTGGAGTTGCCGACCCTGGTCGCGGGCGGCGCCACGCCGATGGTGGCGGCGGTGGACCTGGCGCTCACCCTCGTCGAGCAGCGTCGCCAGCACGTCCAGACGGCGCACGCCCAGCAGACCGGCGGGCCCCGTCTGATCCTGGTCAGCGACGGCACCCCCACCGACGAGGAGGGCAACCCCAGCGACGACTGGCGGCTGCTCGCCCGACGGTTGGAGCAGTGGCGGTCGACGGGGCGGTTGCAACTGTTCGCGTTCGGCGTGCCCGGGGTGGACGACGAGGTGATGCGGGCCCTCGCCACCCCGAGCGGCTACTTCCCCCTGGACGACCTCGACCTGCGCAAGCTGCTCGACCTGATCCTGGTGGCCACCTCCGACCACGTCGACTTCGAGCGGGTGCGGAGCCAGGTGTACGGGTACGACCTCTCATGACGGCGCGATGGTCGGTCCTCGGCGGCAGCGCGGCGGGCGGAGCGCACGTCCGGGCCGGGGTCAGTGGCCAGGACGCCTACGCGGCCCACGAGGTCGACGGCACCCTGCTGCTGGTGACGGCCGACGGTGCGGGCAGCCGCCGCTGCGCCGCGACCGGCGCGTCCCTCGTCGTCACCCTTGCCGTGGAGATGCTCGTCCCGCTCCTGCGCGACCGGCCACCGACCTCCGCCGCCGCCTGGTCCGGGTGGCTCGACGTGGTGGGGGACCGGCTGTTGCGCCGGTTCCGCCGTGCGGCGCGGGCGGTGGCCCGAGCCGTCGGTGGGATCGAGCCGGAGGACCTGGCCACCACGGTGACAGTCGTGGTCGCCCGCCTGCCGTGGGTCGCCGTGCTCGCGGTAGGCGACGGCCTCGTGGTGGTCCGGGCCGCCGACGGCAACCTCGACCTGCTGCTCGCCCCGCCGGGCGGCGCCGACCGGCAGCCCGGGGCGACGACGCTCCTGCCCCACGCCCGCGCCGGGAGGCAGGCCCGTCGGCTCATCGCCCGACTGCCCGATCTCACCGGGCTCGCCGTGTGCACCGACGGCCTCGACAGCCTCCTCGTCGAGTACGACGGCAGCCGACCCCGCGAGCCTGGCGCGGCGGCCTTCGCGCAGCTGTTCACGCTCGTCGAGGCCGCCGACACCGACCCGTCGGCGCTCGTCCGGCTGCTCAACGGCAGGCGGGTGGGCGCCCTCACCGACGACGACCGGACCCTCCTGCTGGCGGTGCCCCGATGAGCGTCGACGTGTGGCTGACCGGCCCGGACGGCCACCGGACGGCCGACACCCTCGACACGCCGATCGGCTCGGTCGGCTCCCAGGGGCAGGTCTTCCGGCTGCGGCACCGGCCGGACACCGTGGCGAAGATCCTGCACCGCGCGGACCCGGAGGAGTTGGCCACCCGTACCCGGGTCATGCTCGCCGAGCCGACCGGGTGGACCATGCGCTCGGGGCGGCCCGTGGTGGCCTGGCCCACCGCCGCGGTGCACCGCCGCGACGACGGCAGGCTCCTCGGCTACGCCGCCCCGCGGCTCGCGCCGCCCCGGTTCGCGCCCCTGCCGCTGCTGTTCAATCCCGCCGTACGGGCCCGGATGCTGCCCGGCGCCACCTGGGCCTGGTGGCTGACCCTGGCGGAGGAGCTGGCCCGGCTCGTCCAGTCCGTGCACGCGCGCGGGCACGTGATCGGCGACCTGGCGCCGGCCAACATCTTCGTCTCCGCCGGCGGCGGCGTCTGCCTGATCGACGTCGACGGTTGGCAGCTGCACGACCGGGAGACCGGCCAGGATCTGCCGTGCGAGTTCTCGCGCCCGGAGTACACCGCGCCCGAGGAACTCGGTCGTTCGGGCCGGCGGCGGGAGGTGGCCAGTGACAACTGGGCGCTGGCCGTGCTGACCGCCCAACTGGTCTGCCTCGGCTTCCACCCCTACGGCGGGGTGCGGCCCGAGGCGACAGGTCCGGTGGAGGAGGTCGACAACGTCCGGCTGCGCTGTTGCCGGCTGCTCGGGGCGGACGTCCGGGCACCGATCGCCGCGGTACCGCCGCAGGCGCTGCCGGCCGTGCTGCGTCGCCGACTCACCGAGGCCCTCGACCTCGGGTACGACGCGCCGGGCGTGCGGCCCGGCCCGCAGTCCTGGGCCGCCGCGCTGGCGTACCTGCGGGACCAACTGGTCGGCTGTTCCACCAGGCCGACCCATGTGTTCTCGCGCGAGCACCGCCACTGCCCCTGGTGCGCGATGGTGGCCGCCGGCGCACCCGATCCGTTTCCCGAGGGTGGACGATGACCACGACCATCGAGATCAGCCGGGTCGCCGACCGGACCGCCGTGCTCGGGCCAGGTCTGCGCGCGGTGATCTGGGTACGGGGATGTCCGTTGCGCTGTCCCGGCTGCGTCGCGCCGGAGGACCTGCCCTTCGACGGAGGGATCACCCGCACCGTCGACGACCTGGCCGAATGGCTCGGCGGTCTGCCGTCCGACATCACCGGTGTGACCTTCTCCGGCGGCGAGCCGATGGCCCAGGCGGCCGGGCTCAGCGCGCTCGTCGACCGGATTCGCGCCGACCGCGACTGGTCGGTGCTGTCGTTCACCGGGTGGACCCTGGAACATCTGCGCCGGCAGGACGACGCCGACCAGCTCCGGCTGCTCGGCCAGCTCGACATCCTGGTGGACGGCCCGTACGTGGCGGCCCGCCACGCCGACCTGCTCTGGCGCGGCTCGACGAACCAGCGGCTGCACTTCCTCACCGACCGGCACGCGCCGTCGGCGCAGGACACGTCCGCCGGCATCGAGCTGCGGCTGGCGCAGGACGGCGTCCAGTGGATCGGGGTCCCTCCGGTGCCGGACTTCCGCGCCGGGTTCGAGACCGCCATGCGCTCCCAGGGCGTCGAGATCGCACCGCGCACGCCCACCGACTCCGCCGACGAGAGAGGCCGATGATGTCCGGCAGTCCGAAGTACACGACAGTCGCCCTGGACGCCGCCCGCCGCGCGCAGTTGGAGGCCGCCCGGCGGCGGCGCGAGGAGGAACGCCGGCGGCGTCGGGAGGAGCAGCGCCAGCGACGTCTCGCCGAAGGTATCCGGGCCGCCGACGTACGCCGCGACGCGCTGACCGCGCGACTGGGCGAGCTGGTGGACTCCTCGCGGGGGTTGCCCCAGCATGCCGAGGTGACCGCGGCGAACAACCAGGTCGTCGGCCTGCGCCGCCCCACCGACGAGGCCGGGCTGAGTCGGTTCGGCCGGGAGTTGCGGGGCGCCGAACGACGCGCCGACGACCTCACCGTCGCGGTGTCCCGGGAGCTGACCCGGCAGGAGCAGAGCCGCGCGGTGGACCTGGCCGTCGCGCCGCTGCGCGCGCTGGCCGACGGGCAACAGTTCGACCCGGTGGGCCACCGGGCCATCACGGCGCTGGTGGACGAGACCAGGCGGCGCGCGGGGGACGCGCAGGGCTTCGCCGACCTGCACCTGCGGCTCGGCGAGGCGGTCGGCGCGCACCTGGAGACGGTCCGCGACCGGCAGGCGCAGCTGCGGCGTCTCGCCACAGAGACCGACGAGCTCTCCACCCACCTTGTCGACGCGCTTGCCGACGCGGCGGCGGCGGGCGTCCAGGTGGCCGAGGAGTCCGCGCTGCGCGCCGAGCTTTCCGGTCTGCGCCACGAGGCGGCCAGCGGCAACGTCGACAGGTGGGAGCAGCACGTCGCCGGCCTGCGTGACCGGGTCGAGGCGGTGACCGCGGCGACCGACGAGCGACTCGACCAGCTTGACCGGATGGCCCTGATCGTGGAGGCGGCCAGCGCCGCGCTGCCGGCGGCCGGCCTGCGGGTCGTGCCGAACAGCCTGGCGGAGCGCCCCGACGCCGTGGTCTTCGTCGCCGAACGCGCCGACGGTTCACCCGTCGAGATGACCGTCTACGCGGGTGACACCGACGGCACCCGGCTGGAGTACCGGACGGCCGGCTCCGACATCGTCGTGGAGAACGCCGTCGACGGGGTGGTCTCCCGCTGTGACCTGACCGAGGACCTGCTCGAGCGCTTCCACGCCGAACTCGCCGACCAGGGGGTGGCGGCCGACGGCCTGCACTGGGAGGGCAAGCCCGGCCAGCCCCGGCCACCGGCCGTGGAGGCGCTGCACCGGCCGGCGCACGACGACCGGAGCCGGTCGTGACCGCGCCGCCGGGCCGGCCCACCGCACCACCGGCGGCGGCCTGGCTGGAACGGGTCACCGCCGAGATCGCCCGTGGCCGGCACGTCGTCATCCACGGCAACGTGCGTGACCTGGTCCGCTGGGACCGCTCGTTCCACCCGCTGCGCACCGCCGTCTCCGGCCTACTGTCGATCTTCGGTTACCAGCTGACCGGCTACTTCGATCCGATCGACGGGCTCAGCTTCGGCAAACCGGACGACCAGCGGGAGTTCCACCGGCTGCTCGTCGTACCGGACGTCGGCCGGCCCGCCGCGGCCGAGCCGTCCACCGCCAACGACCGGGCCGCGACGGCGCGCAGCCGGTTCTCCGCCGCGCTGCGGGACGCGCCCGCGCCGACCCTGACCAACCCGTACGACTCGATGGCGGCGATTCGGCGGGTGCTGCGGCAGACCGGCACGTCGTCGGCGTTCCTCATCGACCAGGCCGACCTCATGCTCTCCCCACCCGAGCGGGGCGGCGACGCCGAGCGACGGCTGCTCGGCACGATGGCCAAGGCGATGACCGAGGCGGCACAGACCGGCAAGCTGCGCAATCTCCTCGTGCTGGTCGCGGACGACCTCGCCGCCCTGCCGGCCTGGCTCTACCGGGACCGCCCGTACGTCCAGGTGGTCGAGGCGGCCCTGCCGACCTTCGACGAGCGGCACGTCTACCTGCACCAGCAGGCCCGCCACTTCCACCAGGCGGCCACCGCGAAGAAGGCGCCGGAGGATCTGCGGGTGCTGGCCAACCTGAGCGAGGGTATGGCGATCAGCGAGTTGGACGGGCTGTGGCGGATGAGCAACCTCCAGGAGATCCCGCTCGACGAACCTCGGACGCTGATGAAGCGCACCCTGTTCGGCCCGCGCCAGGACCCGTGGCGCCGGGTGCGTGACCGGCTCGCCCGGTTCGGGCCGATGGCCGGTGAACGGGTCATCGGCCAGCCCGTCGCGGTCGACCGGGTCCGCCGGGCGCTGACCTCGGCCACCGTCGGCATCGACTTCGTCGCCGACCCGCACAACGCGGAGTCCCGGCCCAAGGGGATCTTCTTCTTCGTGGGGCCGACCGGGGTGGGCAAGACGGAGTTGGCCCGGACGCTCAGCGAGTTCGTCTTCGACGACGAGACCGCGTTGGCCCGCTTCGACATGTCGACCTTCGCCGAGGCGCACTCCGCGGAACGGCTCACCGGTGCGCCACCCGGGTACGTCGGCCACGAACGCGGTGGTGAACTGACCAACCGGGTGAGCCAGCGCCCGTTCAGCGTGCTGCTCTTCGACGAGATCGAGAAGGCGCACGCGTCGGTGTTCGACAAGTTCCTCCAGGTGCTCGACGATGGTCGGCTCACCGACGCGCTCGGCAACACCGCGTACTTCTCCGAGACCGTCATCATCTTCACCTCGAACCTGGGGGCCGCCGAGACGTACGGCTGGCTCGACGGCGGTGAACTGCCCGACTACGAGAAGGTCACCGCCCATTTCGAGCGCGCCGTGCGCGACCACTTCACCACCACCCTGGGCCGGCCGGAGCTGCTCGGCCGCCTCGGCGGCGGCATCACCGTCTTCGACATCCTGCGACCGGAGTTCGTCGATCAGATCGTCGGTAAGCTGCTCGCGCAGCTGGTGGCCAGCGCCCACCGGCAGGGGATCCGACTGACCCTCGACGAGCAGAGCGTCGTCACCCGGGTGCAGGAGGTGATGCGCCGTCCGGAGGCGCTGCGGCTGGGGGTGCGCAGCATCCGGGACGTCCTGGACCGCCTGGTACGAGAGCCCCTGGTCGAGCACGTCTTCGCCAGTCCCGGGCAGGCGGCGCTGCGGCTGTCGGTGCAGCCGCACGGCACGGTGATCCGCGCCGGCTGAGTTCAGCCGGCCGGGCTCTTGGTCGGCTTGGGCTTGGGTTTCGGCTTGATGGGGGTGGGCGACGGCGTGGGCGGGGGCGGCGGTGTGGCCCGGTCCCGCAGCGGCGCCAGGAAATACGCGACGACCTGCCCGGCCTGGTCCCAGGCGCCCCTGGTGAACCCGTCCGCGGCCGGCGACACGGCACCGGCGGCCAACGCGGCCACCAGCGCGCCGAGGAGCACCAGCCGTGCCGCCCGGTGACCGGGCGGCAACCCTCCCTGCCCCTGCTCAGTCAAGACCGCTCCACTCTCTGGTGAGGATCCAGTTCGCCGGCCCGAAGCCGCCGTCCGGGCCGGCATCGCGCCCGGACACCAGGAAGAAACGCACCTCCCGGAAGTCCCGTTCGACAGCCAGCACGAGGTTGCCCAGACCGTTCTCCCGCAACCAGGTCCGCACCCCGGCGGAACCGTCGGGACCGGCGGACATCTTCTCCAGCAGGTCCGCCTTGGACACCACGAAGGCGAGCCGCCGACGGCCGGTGGGGACGCCGAACTCCTGCAACCGCTGCACCGTCGCGTTGTAGGCGTCCTCCGGGTCGTAGGTCGCCGGGTTCGCCGCGGCGAAGACCTCCGGCGCCCCGGCGGCGAACTCGTCGTGTACCCGACGGACCGAGAACGGGTCGAGTACGTAGATCAGGGAACGCGCGTGGTCGAGGTACGCGAGGCGGGCATTCTGCTCGCGGTCCACCAGATTCTCGCCGGCCGCGTCGAAGAGGTGCACGAGCGCCACCCGCCGCCCTCGGGCCAACCGGAGGGTGACGGCCACCGGCGGGCCGGACGCCTCGGTCTTGGCCGGCGACGCCCCCTCGCGCATCAGCCGCGCGTACACCTCGTGTTGTTGCCGGCTGTGCTCGTCCGGCAGGGCCACCGCCACGCCGACCCGCTTCGCGGCCTGCTCCAGGCCCGCCAGGGCCGACATGATCAGTTGGGTCTTGCCCGCCGACGCGGCCCCGAACACCGGCATCCGCACGTCGGTGACCACCCCGGCGCCCGGCAACAGCGCCTCGGTGCAGCTGGGGCAGCAGGCCTCCAGCCGGCGGCTGAACGCCGCGCGCAGCACGGTCGTGGGCAGCAGGTCGCCGCAGCCGCAGCGCCGCCACAGCACGCCGAGGCGCCCGGGACGCAGGTCCCGGTGCAGGTCCGCGCCGGTCAGCCGGTGGTCGGGGGGATGCGGTCCACGGCAGCGGTACGCCGGGACCGCCGCGAGCTGGTGGCAGTGCCGGCAGCTCGCCCGCGCGCCGAACACCGCCTGCCAGCCCGCGTCCAACCCCCGGAGCAGCAGAACCACGGGTACGCCGACCAGCCAGGCGGCCGCCGAGACGCCGGCGGTGACCAGCCCGGCGCCCAGCACCCCGGCCACCACGCCCACCGTGAGCCCGGCCTGTACGGCGAGGACGGGCACGTAGAACGGCCACCACAACCGCCACCGGTGGGTGCGGGCCCACCGGTGGGGCCGGACCCAGACCGCACGGGTGATCAGCCGTACGCGTTGCACGAGCGCCCGGGCGTCGAGCAGCACCTGGGCGGCGAAGTACTGCGGCCAGGCCCGGTCCCGCCGGACGAACGCCGGTGCCACCCGCCCCGCCAGCGCGCCGCCGTGCACGTCGTCGGGTGTGCGTACCCGCACCCAGGAGGCGCGTCCGACCAGGACGACACCGGCGACCCCGAGCACCACGGCGACCCCGGCGGCCAGGCCACCGAGGACGGCGAGGTTGGCCAACGGCAGGGAGACGACGAACAGCAGAGTGACGCTGAGGGTGAAGTGCAGGAGACGCCCGAGGAGTCGCATGGCTCACCGGTCCCGGAACGGGTGGGCGAGACGGTACCTGCGGCGCCGACCGCTGTAGGTGTCGGCGAACCGCTGCCAATGCTTGCGCCAGTCACTGCTGTGCTGGGCGAAGTGCTTGCCGGCCCGTTCGAGCTGAACGTCCGGGACCCGGGTCAGCCACCGCCCGAGCGCCTGTTCGAGGCGCGCGACCTGCGGCGCGGGTGGCGCGCCGGAGCCGGCGGTCAGGTAGTAGGCGAGCACGGCGGGTGCCTCCCCGTCCTCCGTCGTCAACGCGTCGACGAGCCGGTCGACCAAGGGGTCCAGCAGGGCCGGATGCTTGTCGAGGACACCGTCGAGACTGAGCAGGGCCACCACCCGGCTCAGCGCCGTGACCACCTCGGCCTGCCGCATCTGGACAAGCCGCGCGGGGCAGTCGCGCAGCCGGCGCAGCAGCACCGAACTGCGACCCCCGTCGGGGCGCTGCCGCAGTTCGGTGAGGATGTCGGTCAGCTCCTCGTCCTCCGCCAGCGTGGCGGCGACCCGAGGGGTGGGTGTCATCAGGCCGGAGGCGACCAGCCGGCGACAGAGGTCGAAGAGACGCAGGTCCGCCACCGCCGCGCGGGTCACCTCGTCGGTGACCTTCCAGAAGACCTGGTGGGTCAGGCGGGCGCCCTTCGGAGCGACGTCGAGCAGCAGCTGCAGCTCCGCCGTCGTCGGCGCGGACTGGCTCCACAGCGCCCCCGCCACCCAGGAGAAGCCACCGGGATCGTGCCGGTTGGCGGTCAGGTGCCGCTCGACGACGGTGTCCCGTTCGTCGCGGTGCCGCACCGCCGCGCCGAGCACCGCCTGCGCCAGCGGGGAACTCAGCGTCTCGAGCCGGGGCAGCAGCGACTGCCACCAACCGTCACCGACCTCCGCCTGGTCCTTCGAACCGAGCCGAGCGCGGTCCTCCAACACCGACAGCAGCCGCTCCTCCAACCGGTCGCGGCAGGCGAGCCCGGCGGGCCGCACATCCCGGGGATGATCCGCCCAGTACCTGACGAAATCCTCGGCGGCCCGGGCGATGTCGGACCACCGCACGTCCACCGCGAACCGGGTCGCCACCCGCAGTAGCGCGTCGAACCGCTGCGGCGGCACGCCCGAGGTGAGGGCCTCGGTGAGGAGTTGCCGCGCGTGGTCGCTGTGGTCGGGGTGCCACTCGCCGGCCGGCAGCGGGGGCAGCCGACGGTCGGTCACCGCGCCCCGGGCGCGGGCGTCCTCCACCTCGCTGATGATCAGGGCGAGCCGGACATCGGCCGCCCGGCCGGGCACCAGGCCGTCACAGCCGACCTCGTCGAGCAGCACCAGCACCCGCTGCGGCCAACGCTCGGGCGTCTCGGCGAAGAGGTCCGCCACGTCCGGGCCGTACGCGTGGCGCATCCCCTCCGGCCCGGTGCGCAACCACCCCACGATGGCCTCGGCGTGCCGGGGATCGGGACGGCGGTGCAGGATGGCGGCCAACCCGAGCGCGGCGGCGGCCTCCTCGCGGCCGTCGTCGCCGGCCAGTCCGGACGCCGTCGCGACACCCAGGGCGTCCACCACGTCCCGCGGGTCCTCGGTCAGGAAGAGATCGACCCATCGGCTGGCCGACGGGGTCGGCTCGATCGGTGTGTGCTGGTGCCGGAGCAGGTCGAACACGGCGTAGCCGAGCGGGTTGTCGATCCGGCCGGCCGCGCCCGCGAACTCCGGCAGGACCGCGACGACCGGTAGGGCCGAGCGTGCCGGATCGGTCGAGAAGATCTTGAAGCCCAGCTCCAGTGCCCGCTCGCGGGGCAGCAGGAGCGTGCCGGCGACGAGCCACCCCACGATCGTGGCGATGTCGTCACCGACGAAGAGCACCCGCGATCGTCCGGGTCGACCGGCGTCGGCGAGCGCGGACACCAGCGCCAGCAACGTCTCCCGGCCGTGTGGTTGGCCGAGGACGAAGGCCTGGGCGTACGTCGGAGAATGGTCTGTCCCCACCGCGTCGCCGAGCCGCACCGGGTCCGAGCGGGTGGTCGGTGCCGGCACGCCCGACCAGAACCCGGCCTGGAACAACTGGGCCGGACGCAGGTCTGCGTAACTGGCCGGATCGGTCGTGACGATGGCGTGGGTCAGCTGGTTGCCCTCCCGGGTGCCGTTGGCCTCCCGGCCGAGGTAGAGACCGCTCGCCGTGGCCAGGATGCCATCGGAGCTGATGTGCGCGAACGACTGTGGGTACTGCTCGACCGGTCGGCGGTCGGCCATCCACCGCGACGGCGGCTCGTAGAGCAGGTGGTCCCGGACGAGGGTCTCCGCCGCCGCGGCGGAGTCCGCCGACCGGGCCTGGAACTGCAGGCCCGCGTTGCCGTTGAGCCCCTGCCCCGGCCGGCAGTCGGTGTAGACCAACGTCTCGAAGCGACCGCTCATCGGGCCGCCTGGCGGCGCGGCACCACGTTGAACTCGCTGAGCAGCCAGAGCAGTGGCTCGTCCACCCGGAACGGTTGGACCCCGCGCACGTCGACCATGTTGGCGTCGTAGTCCGGTTCCGAGCCGAGCGCGGAGACCGTGAAATAGCGGAAGTTCCGATAGTTGAGGCTCAGGTGGGTGTCGATGTCGTCCGCGCCCCAGTCGTGCAGCAGTGCGCGAACGTGTTCGTGGGTCTCCCGCCCGGCCTGCTCGTCGTAGTAGGGTCCCGGCTCCGGCCGGCGCACCAGGGGATGGTCGGCGCCGAGCACGTCGAAGAACGCGTCGATCTTCGCGAACGCGACAGCCACCGGAATCGGGATGTTGCGGCGACCACCGAGGCGATGGCTGGTGCGCAGGTTCTCGGTCACCCGGTTGACCACGTCGATGGTGCTGGCGTGGGTGTCGACAGCCGAGTCCGGCAGTCGGAGCCGGTCCCGCGCCTGCGGGATCATGAACGGGTCGAGCAGCAGGATCAGCGCGTCGGCCGCGCCGAGGTAACCGAGGTTGTCGACCGTCTCCTGGTCGAGCAGATCCTCACCGGCGGTGTCGAAGAAGGACAGGAAGGTCGTGTCGTAGCCGGTGATGCGGCGGTTCTGCCGCCAGGCGAACACGATCGGCTCACGTCGACCCTGCCGTGCCGCGTTGGTCCGCTGGTAGAGGCGGCCGTCGGGGAACAACTCCCCGGCCGGGTCGAGGAAGTCCGTGCCGCCGCCGGTCTCCGGCCGGAACTGACCGTCGCCGGCGAGCCGTACGTCGGCACCGAACCGCTGCCCCATGCCCCGGCGCAGCTGGTGCGCCAGCACCTTGAGGTAGACGCTCTTGCCGGTGTGCCGGGCACCGGCCATGGCGATCAGCGGGCTGCGTCCCTCGCCGAACGCCGCGGGCAGTCGGCTGTGGCAGTGCGGGCAGACCTTGACCGCGGACTCGCTTCCACAGTCCGGACAGGGGGCGGCGACCACCGGGCGCAGGGCGCGCCGGGGCCCGGCGAACGACGGCAGCACCAGCTCCTTGATGCCGAGCCCTTGCTCCCGCGCCTCGTCCCACTGCGGCTTGCAGGGTTCCTTGCCCGGCGACCGCCGCCCGGTGCACCGGAACCACGGCCCGCGAGGGTCGATCTTCCCGTAGCAGTACGGGCAGGAGAGGGTCGTCATCTCAGGACACCTTCATTTCGTCGATGGGGTCGGTGACTCGCGCGTTGGGCGGCCGGATCACGAAACAACGCAGCCAGTACGGTTTGGTCAGCCCGGTGGGCAGCGTGAAGGGCAGTTGCCACGGAGCGTCCGGATGCAGCGTGAGCCCGGTCACCCGGCTCAGCACCGTGCCCCGCTCCGGTCGGGCCGGCATCGCCACTCCGGACGCGGCCACCAGGAGCAGTTCCACTCCCTCGCAGGGCTGGTCGACGTCGACGCTCAGCAGCCGCTTGCGGCTGAACAGGCCGCCGTCTCGCCGGATCCGGTAGCCGAACGCGACGGGCACCCCGTCCACCGGCACCGACTCGGCGGCGGAGTACGCCTCGCCGCCGGGGCCGCGCTCCACCGTCCGGACCGAGACCCGGCCACCGGCGGGGCCCACTCGCAGGCGGCAGCCCGACTCGGTGACCTGGCCCCGGGTCAGTCGCTGGACCGTCGGCGTGCCGTGCGGTGGGGTGAAGGTGACCTCGGCCAGGTTGACCGAGGGTGGCCACACCCAGGCCACGTTCACCTCGTCACCCGTGCGGCGGGCGATGAGCTGCCGGACCGGCTCGGTCACCCCGAGCGCGAGGGGTTCGCCCACCACGGCGGTGTCTGTCGCCCGGTCCAGGGTGAACGGAACGTACACGAAGCGTCCGCTCGGGACTGTCACCTCCAGCAGGGTCTCCGCCTCCTGCACGATCCGGTCGCTGACCAGCGCCTCGCCGTACCCCTGCATCTCCTCGCGCCGGATCCGCGTGCCCGGCGCCCAGGTGGGGCGCAGCTCCGACCGGCGGATCGACACCGTCCCGCCGACCGGTGTGAGCCAGGCGAAGTGCGCCGTCGCGGTCTGGGCGTCGAGTGCCGTGACGTGGGCGCGCAGCCGCTCCACGTGCGACGGCGCCGCGTCCCGCAGGACCGCGCGCGCCACCACCAACGGCCCTTCGACCTCGGCGCCGCGCTCGTCGCGGTAGACCGCGACGATGCCGTAGTAGCGGTCGGTGACGCCGTCCCCGGTGTTGTCCGACAGCCCGGCGCGGCTCGCGGGCACCGGCTCCCCGTCCTGGGTGGAGGACGGCGGCCGACCGAGGGTGCGACGCACCCGGACGCCCTCCGCGGCCGGGTGCGCCCGCCAGGAGCAGGACAACTCGTCGGGGCGGACCGACACCCGCACGGCCGTGACGGGCGGGACGATGCGCGTCGCCACGGTGGCGGGGCGCGACCAGTCCCCACCGACGCTGGCGAAGACGCCGTAGTGCAGGGACCGGGCGGGTGGCGCGGCCGGGTCCGTCGCCTCGGCCAGCGCGCTCTCGCTGACCGTCTCGCCCTCGGCGGCCGAGCGGGGTGGCTGGTCGGACCGGACGATCCGGTAGCGCACCTCGGCGACCTGCCCGGGCGGGGCCGTCCAGGTCAGCCGAACGCCGGTCTCCGTGGCCCGTGCCGTCAGGCCGCGTGGGGGCGCAGGCGCGAGCGCGGCGAGCCGTTCGGCGAGGTCGTCGTCGTCCGCGGCGATCCGGAGCGCCGAGCGGAGCAGCCGGGCGGCCTCCTCCTCGCGCTCCGACCGGGTGGCCTCCTCGGCGGCACGCCGCAGTGACTCGACCTCGCCCAGCAGGGTGTCGACCTGGTCGCGCAGCTCATCCCGGTGCGGGTCGTCCACGGGCAGCACCGCGACGGCCTGCCGGGCCGCGAGCAGGTGCCCGTCGGCGACCAGGTCACGGATCCGGCCCGCCGGACCGGCGTCCTGGCCGGTGTCGAGCGGCAGGTTGGCCACCACCGACCGGGCGTCGGAGTGCTCCAGCCCGGTGTCGGTGGCGATCCGCACCAGCAACCCGTCGGCGAGCCCTCTGGCCCGCCCCGACCGGAGCCGGTCGACCACCTGGAACAGCGCCACCAGGCGCAGGTCCACACCGTCGGTGGCGGCCCGCTCCAGCAGGCCGAGGGCCTCCTTGCGGTTGCGCACCGCGGCGGCGTCGGCGAGCCGGTTCGCCTCCTGCGTCCGGGTTCGCACGGTGGCGGCGTCGAGTGGCACCGCCTCCGCGCCGAGCAGCCGGAACGGCGCGGCGTCGGGATGCACCACCTGGACCACTGTGGGCGCGCCGAGCAGGTCCTGTAGCCGGAGTAGCGAGCGGTAGGCGGTGCGCTCCATGCCCGGCCCGGTCGGCAGTTCCACCGGGTCGACCACGGCCAGGCCGGCGCGCCGGACCGACGTGTCGATCTGCTCGGCGTCCAGGCCCGGCCAGTGCCCGGCGATCTCGGTGAGCTGCGCCCGGGTGATCCGGCCGAGCGCGCCGTACGACTGGGCCAGGTCCCGGGCGAACCGCTCGGACTCCGCCCGCGCTCCGCGACCGTGTTCCTCGACCCGTTCCCGCCACCACGACGGCTCGAACATGGCAGAGCCGTGCTCGGCGCGCAGCTGCTCGTCCCGGCTGTGCAGCTGCGCGCAGACCCGGGCCGCGGAGTCGACGCCGCTGGAGCGCTGGTTCCACAGTCGCCGGACGGCCGTCAGCTGCTCCCGCAGCTCGGCCGCGGACATCTCCGGGCTGACCGCGTAGTGCCGGGCGAGGTCGGTGGGCGACAGGCCGCCCGGGCGGTCCCGCAGCGGACCGATCACCTCGCGCAGGTATGCGCGCTGGTCGAACGCCATCGTGGTCAGCCCCGCACCGTGATCCCCGCGACGATGTTCCGAGCCTTCTGCACTTCCTCCTCGGTGAGCACGCTGACCTGCACCTCGATCAGAAGTTCCTTGCCGCTGGTCGGCTCGACGGCGTGCAACGTGAGCTGACCGCCGTCGCTGACATCCATGGTGATGCTGATCGGCGAGTGCCGGGGCAGCGGGGGTAGTCCGCTGATCTGGCGTGCACCGTTGTCCACCGGTTTGTTCGCCGACAGCTCGGGGCTCTCCTCGGCGCCGGCCTGCTCGTGCAGCTCGATCTCGATCGCGGTCTGGCCCTCGACCACAGTGCTCGCCCGCAGCTCCCGCTGCTTGATGGGCAACGACTCGTTCGCGTGCACCAGGTGCTCGACGTAGTACCTGTCCGGCTGGGCTGCCCAGTCGGCCGCCGTGGTGTCCTGGAGCTTGACCCCGAACGACTTCGGCAGCACCGTGACGATCCGCTTGTTGGCGCTGGCGGACAGCGCCTCCTCGTCCACCCCGGTCGCCAGCGACAGCGCCTGGACCCGCTCACGCTTCTCCTCGGGGGTGGGTGCGGCACCCTCGCCGTCCCACGCCCACACCGCGCGGCTGAGCGCGTAGCGGGCCGCGCCCTTGGCCACCGCGAGGTCCGGGTCGTGCAGACGTGGCGTCCAACCCCACTTCTCGGTCAGCTGCCGCGCCACGGCGGGCATCTTGCTGGAGCCACCGACGAGCAGCACCTCGTCGATGGCGGCGGCCGGGTCGTCGACCCCGAGCTTCTCGCCGAGCGTGCCCAGGGTCCGCTCGGTGTACACCAGCGTCCGGTTGAGCAGGTCGCCGGTGATCTCCTCGAACGTCTCCCGGCTGACCTCCACCGAGGCGGACGCGCCCGCGTACCGCATCGGCACCTTGCGGGACGTCACGGTCGACAGCTGTCGCTTGACCTCCTCGGCGGTCAGCGCGAGATCCTGCATGAACTCCTCGTCCAGCGTCGGGTCCTCGGGCGGCTGCGCGCGGGTGACGAACTCGTCCACCAGGTACTGCACCAGGCGGGCGTCCCAGTCGGTGCCGCCGAGCTGCTGGTCACCGTCGGTGCAGAGCACCTCGACCGCGTCCGGCGCGATGCGGATGACAGTGGTGTCGAAGGTGCCGCCACCGAGGTCGTAGACGAGCACCGTCCGGGTCGTGTCGGCACCGAGGTCGTACTGGAGCGCGGCGGCGACCGGCTCCGGCACCACCTCGACGACATCCAGGCCGGCGATCCGGCCGGCGTTGCGGGTGGCGTCGCGCTCCAGCAGACCGAAGTACGCGGGAACGGTGATCACGACCTTGCGGACCGGGCGGTTGGTGTAGTACTCGGCGTCCTGCGCCAGCTGCTTGAGGATCAGCGCGGAGATCGACTCAGGGGTGTACGTCGTCCCGTCGAACTCCCACTGCGCCTCCTTGCCCATGCTCCGCTTGACCCGCTCGACCACCCGGGACGGGTAGAGCCGGGACACGTTCTTGGCGGCCTCGCCGACCACCACCTCACCGGTGTCCTGCTCGAAGTAGACGGCCGAGGGGGTGGTCTCGTTGTTGGTGATGACGTTGCGGACGACGGCGGGTCGTCCGGTCTCGTCGACGTACGACACGACCGAGTACGTGGTACCCAGGTCGATTCCGTAGAAGGTCAGGTTCTCGTCCGACATCCTGCTCCTGTCCGCCGATTGATCGGCTGTCACGGTGTGGGCGCGTGTTGGTTGCCGTGCCCCGGCTCCGGATGGGGCTCGCCCGCCGGAGGTTCCGGGTCGGTCCAGCGGTGCACGCGGACCGCGGCGGGCACGGCGGTGCGTCCCGCCTCGACGTCGTGGTAGCCGTCTAGGACCACGGCGGCGACGGTGCCGTGCTGGCCGGGGTCGCTCGCCGGCTCGGTCGCGGTGGCCCGTTGCGTCGACGGGTCGAAGACGGCGCCGACCGCGGGTGCGAGCACGCTGACGCCGCCCCGTTCCAGTGTCAGTTCGAGGTTGGCGGCATAGCTGCGCAGCATCTCCGCGGCGGCCGTGGCGTCGAACGTCGGGGGCAGCCCGGCGGCGGTTCGCAGCAGGTCGTGGCGCAGCCGCTGGAGGTCGGTCAGGAGCGGGCGCAAAAGCAGCCGCCGCTCACCGGCCCGTAGTCGTTGGTTCTCCTCGTGCAGCCGGTCGATGACCTGCTCGCGGGCCGCCGCCCGGTCCTGCGTGCGGGCGAGTTCGGCTCGTAGCCCGGCCAGCTCGCCGGTGACCCGGTCCGCCAGCCCGGCCAGCTCGTCCCCCAGCCGATCGGTCAACCGGTCCAGCCGGTCCGGCGCGTCGCTCGCCGCCTCCGCGCGGGTCTCGCTCGGCGGCTCCGCGAGGGCGTCGCTCGGCGGCTCCGCGAGGGCGTCGCTCGGCGGCTCCGCGAGGGCGTCGCTCGGCGGCGCTGTGGGAGCTTCGCTCGGCGGCTCCCCGAGTGCCGCTGCCGGCGGCCCGGCCGGCGGCTCGGCCACCGGCTCCGACGGCGGCTCGACCACCGGCCCGGTGGCCTCCCGCGCGGGACCGTGCGCTTCCTCGTGCACCGGTGTTCCTCCCCTGATCCGTCCGCCGCCACGGTGGGCGACTCGTCGTGTGTCCCTGACGGACAGCTGTGTCGTCCGTCAGGGACACACGACGATCGGCAGACGCGGAGGGCGATCAGCATGATTCGGCGTACGGCGGCAACCGCCGCGGCGGCACTGACGGCGGCGGCGGTGGTCTGCCTGCCCGTCGCTCCGGCGGCTGGTGCGCCGGCGAGCAGTGACGAGGTGTACGCGGCGCTCGGCGTCGACCAGGTGGCGGCCGACTACGTGGTGCTGGTCGACGTGTCCCGGTCGATGCGCGACGGTGGCCGGTACGAGCAGGTGCGGCGGGCGCTGCGCTCCTTCCTGGCCGCGCTCGCGCCGGACGACCGGGTCGCGCTCGTCACCTTCGCCGATTCGGCGCGGGTGGTCCACGACGGGCCGGCCGGCCGTGCCCCCGACCAGCTGGTGGCGAAGCTGCCCAGAAGCGCCGACGGGCGGCACACGGACATCGGCGCGGCCGTCGAGACCAGTCTCCGGCTGCTGACGCGCGGGGACGCGCCGCCGATCGCCACAGTCGTCCTGCTCACCGACGGGCGGCACGATCCACCCGTCGGCAGCGCGTACCCGTTCGAGCAGGGCTACGCCTGGAACGAGCTGACCCGTGCCGGGCGGTCGCTGACGAAGACGTCCCTGACGGCGTACGCCGTGCCGCTGACCGGTTCGACGGGTGCGCCGCTGCTCGCCCGGGTCTACCCCGGCACCAGGCTGCTCGCGCCCACGGCGATCGACCGGCTGGGCGACCAACTCGAACAGCCGAAGGCGTCGGCCCGCGCGGCGAAGGCGCGCAGCGTCCTCGGTGACGACGCGTCCCGCGGTGTCCAGGTCGTCTGGCCGGCTGGCGCGGGGCGGCTGGGGGCCGGCCGGACCCGGCTGGAGGTCCGGCTCCGATCGACGAGCACCAGGGTTCCGCTCGTCGTCGACCACCTCGTCGTCCGCAGTGACCGGCCCGACGTGCGGTTGTCCGTGCCGGACGGGCCGGTGGAACTGCCGGCGGGCGGCACCGCTGTCGTTCCGGTGGACGTCGAGTGGGACGCCGGCCCCCGGCGGGTGGCACCGCTGGCCCGGGTCACGGCGGACGCGGCGTTGACGCTCGACGGCGAGGTCGACTCCCCGTGGGCCGAGGTTCTCACCGATGAGCTGGGCGTGGACTTCGCCCCACGGCTGGACGGCGGCCCCACCCGGGGCACCCTCTCCGCCCAACGCGGCAGCATCGGGTGGTGGGCCCTGGGCGCGGTGCTGCTGGCGGCGCTGGCAGTCGCCGGGTGGTGGGGGCGCGGGCGGCGGCGGCAGCCGGCTCTCGCCGGCACGCTGCGTCTGCGCGACGCCTCCGGCGCCGAACGTGACCTGGTGCTCAGCGGTCGCCGAACCGCCATCACCGCGGACTCGACCGGGCTGCCCGGGTACGGCGAGGTGACCGCACGCCGGTCCTCCGTCGGGGCGTCCGAGGTCCGGTTGGTGATCGGCTACTCCCGGGACGGCTCGGCTGCCGCCCGGGAGGTCGGCACCTGCGGCCCGGACGAGACAGTCGAACTGGGCGGTGTCGGCTTCACCTGGCGCAGCACGGCACCGGTGGCCGGCGCCGCGAGAAGCGGCCTGACCGGGCCGTCGCGGTGATCGGCGTCCCGGCCGGGGAGGGCGTCCCGGCAGCATCCGCTCCGGGCCCGGGCGCGGCGGTTCCGCTTGGCGACAGCGACCTCCTCGCCCTCGGCGAGTTGGTGCCGGCCGATGGCCGTGGCCAGGGAGACGACCGGCCGACCGAGCCGATCCGCGTACGGTGCGGGCGGCCGTTGCTGTATCCGGTGCCCGGCGAGGATCTGCCCGTGCACCTGCGCCGCCGCGCCGAGGCCACCGGCCGGCGGTACGTGGGGGCGCTGTTCGCCTTCGACCTCGACACCCTGCCGCGGCGGCAGCGGTACTCGGCCGCCCGGTTCGAGGTGATCCTGACCGACCCGGGGGCCCTCGCGGTACGCCTCGACGGCGACGGCGGGACGCTCGGCCTGAGCTGGCCGGAAGCGCTCGCCGAGCCGACCTCGGCGACGGCGGTGCACACGGTGGCGGCGGCCCGGGCCCGGCCCGGCTGGCTGGCCCGACTGGCGAGCCGGGCGCAGTCGCCCCGCGCCCACGTCTTCGGCATCCACCGCCACGAGTTCGGCTGGGTGTACGAGGACCCCCGGGGGGACCTGCTGGTGCCCCGCGCGCACGGCATGCACGCTCTGTTGGAGCTGCCGCCCGGCGTGACCCGGGTCGCCGGGGCGCTCGACGCGCGGGTGCGGGTGACGGGTGGGCGCGACCCGTACAGTGCGGGGCTGCGCGAGTCGGTGACCTTCGACGAGGCGTTGGAGGCGGGCGGTCCGGCCGAGGGCGCGGCGGTCCGGCTCTGCATGGCCGTCGACGTCACCGGTTACAGCCGGCGCAGCACCGCCGGCACCGAGCAGGTTCAGCGCGATCTCGTCGAGCTGCTGTCCCGGGTCCGACAGGACGCCGGCGTACCGGAGTCGTCCGTCCGGCCCCAGCCGCAGGGTGACGGCCAGTTCACCGTGCTGCCGGCCGGGATCGACGAATCGGTGGTGATCTCCCGCCTGGTCGCCGGCCTGGGTCGGCAGTTGCGTGCGCTCAACGTCGGCCGGTCGGTGGCGGAGCGGCTGCGGATGCGGGTGGCACTGCACCGGGGCCTGGTGAAGCCCGCGTCGAACGGGTGGGTCGGGGTGGCGGCGATCGCGGTGCACCGGATCCTCGACAGTTCGCCCCTGCGCGACGCGATGACCGCCCGTCCGGCCGTCGACTTCGTCCTGGGCCTTCCGGACGTGCTGTTCCAGGACGTCATCCGGCAGGCCACCGAGCCGCCGCTGCCGGCGGACTTCACCCCGGTCACCGTGGAGTTGCCGGCGAAGGGGTTCGTCGAGCACGGCTGGCTGCACATCGGACCCGAGGAGTCAGTGTGAGCACGCTCTACGCCCTGCTGGTCGGCATCGACTCGTACCGTGCGCCGACGGTGCCCGACCTGGGGGGTTGCCGCACCGACGTGGTGGAGGCGCGGGCCTTCCTGGAGACCCGGTTGGCGCCCGGCGTCGCCCTCGCACCACTGTCGCTGTACGACGGCGAGGCGACCCGGGCGGCGGTGATCGAGGCGATCCGGTCCCACCTGGGCCAGGCCGGTCCGGCGGACTCCGTCCTGTTCTGGTTCAGCGGCCACGGGGCCGAGGCGCCCGCCCCGCAGTGGTGGTTCGAGGAGTCGACGGGCATGTTGCAGACCCTCGTCTGCGCGGACAGCAGGGACGGCGAGATACCCGACCTGCTGGACAAGGAGCTGTCGATCCTGCTCGACGAGGTCGCCCTGCGGGCCGGGCACGTGGCGGCGGTGCTCGACTGCTGCCACTCGGCGGGTGCCACCCGCGAGCTGCCGGGCAACCGCGAGCTGCCGGGCGCCCGCACCCGGATGGCGGTGCCGATGGCCGCCGCGCCGGTCCGCGAGGCGCTGATTCCGGAACTGCTGGTCGCGGTGCCCGGCCAGACGTCCGCTCCGGAGCACGTCGCGCTGGCCGCCTGCCGGTCCGACGAGCTGGCTCAGGAGATGAGGCTGGGCGGCCGGCGGCGGGGTCTGTTCAGCTGGGCTCTGCTCAACGCCCTCGGCCGGTTGGGTCCGGCGGCGACGTACCGGGATCTGCTGGCCGCGGCACAGACCGAGGTGGAGCAGAACACCTACCGGCAGGTGCCGCAGCTGGCGCCGGCCCACCTGGGGGTCGCCGACCAGCCCTTCCTCGGCGGCCCGTTGGCCCCACCCGCCTCGGGCCTGCTGCTGCGCCACGCCCGACAGGGCTGGGAGGTCGACGCCGGCAGTTGTCACGGCCTGGTCGCCAGCACCACTGATGAGATCCGGCTGGCCGTGGTGGGCGAACTCCCGGTCCGGGAGGTCCGTACGGTCCAGGTGCTCGCCGAACGGAGCCTGGTCGAGCCGATCGGCTGGCAGCCCGATCGGGACCGGCAGTACCGGATGGTGCTCAGCCGGGTGCCGCTGCCGGCCACCACCGTCCGGGTGGGCGGGCCGGGCCAGGATCCGGCCACCGCCGCGACGGTGCTTGCCGCGCTGGGCTCCGCCGGCCCCGGAGGCGGGCCCTCGCCGCACCTGCGCCCGGTCGATCCGTCGGACGTGGACACCTCGCCGGAGCTGGTGGTGCGGGTGCCGCGGCGCGGGCTGGCCATCGTGCTGGACCGCCGCGGCACACCACTGGCCGGGGAGTTGACAGACATCCACCGGGACGGGGCGCGGCAGACCGTCCACGTCCTGGAGCACATCGCCAGGTGGCGACAGATCCGGGAGCTGAACAATCCGGTGACCGGCCTGGCCGGCGCGGTGACGGTGGAGGTGGTCGCGGCACGACCGGGCGAGCGCATCGCGCCGTTGGACCGGCCGCCCGTCGTCGCCGACGCCGACGGTGTGCTGCGCCTGCGCTACGAGCGGGGGCCGGGCGGCTGGACGCCGCCGACCATCTTCGTTCGCCTGCACAACCGCGGCGACCGCATGCTGTTCTGCGTTCTGCTGGATCTGACCGAGCGGTTCCGGGCGCATGCCGAGCTCTTCCCGGGGAGCTTCGTCGCCCCCAACGCCCGGGCGGCGGCCCTGCGGGGACGCCGGGTCGTGGCAGCCCTGCCACCGGGGGAGGCAATCGAGCCGGGTGCCCGGGTGCGGGACTGGCTCAAGCTGGTGGTGGCCGAGGAACAGTTCAGCCCGGTGCCCTTCGAGCTGCCGGCGCTCGGCGCGCCGCGCGGTGTCGACCGTGGACCGCTGGCCGTCCGGGGGTTCCTCGACCGGATCGGGCGTGCCGTGCAGCATCGCGACCTGGTGGCATCCGCCGAGGACGGCGCGTACGACTGGACGACTGTGACAGTTCCCTTCGAGGTGGAGGTGCCTCGGAGCTGAGCGGGCGGGTCAGAGCCCTCGCAGCACCAGGGCGGTCCGATAGGCCGGGTCGGTGAAGTCCAGGTCGGTGCGCCCGGCGAGGGCCGCCGGGAGCAGGGTGGGCGCGATCCGTCCCGGGGCCCGAAGCCGTCGGCCCACCGCCCGCACGGCCGCGGCGGGGCGTAACCCACCGCGGACCAACTCGGTGTGCAGGAGGGTCAGCATCAGCGTGGCAACCGGGCGGGGTACCGGCCGGACCCAGTCGACAACGGCGGTGAACCCGGCGGTGAGCAACGCGTCGGCCAGCGGTGCGGAGCGCGCGCCGACGGGTGGCAGGACGGCCAACCCGCCCTCGGCCCCGGCCCGGCCCGCCCGCCCGGTGATGGCGGCGGGCGCCAGCGCGGCCGGCCCGGCCAGGGCCAGCGCACCGTCGGCGTCGACGTCGCAGTCGAGGTGCAGCATCGACGCGTCGAGGTGGGCGAGGACGTCGTCCGGGGTGCCGGGGCCGTCGGCGCCCGGGCCGACCCGGCCGAGGACGACCGACCGTGGGTAGAGCCGGCGAAGCCGTTCCACCTCGGCCGGGCCGCGGTCGCCGCGCGGATCGCTGACGAGCACCGGTGCCTCGGTGACCCGCATCGGCACCCGGCGGGCCAGCTCGGCCGCCTGTCGGGCCGAGGTGACCGCGGAGACCACCACCTGGTCGTCGTCCGGCAACGGGCCGCCGACGACAGCGAGCCGGTCGGGTAGGGCCCGACCGGGCCCGACGCGGTCGAACCGGCCGGTCTCGGTGTGCAGCAGCAGCATCCCGTCCGCCTGGGGCCAGCCCAGCGCCGCGACCCGGACGTCGTGCAGTGCCGCGGCCACCGGGGCGAAGCTGGCGCGCAGGGTCTCGCCCAGCCGTCCGGCGGGGTGGCGCTCGTCGAGCAGCCCGGCCAGGTCCACGGCGAGCGGGACGACGCCGAACGGGTCGGCGGGCAGGGCGTCCGTGGCGGCCAGCAGGTGCGCGGCGGCCGACCGGACATCGTCGTCGGTGTCGCCCCAGCCGTCGTCGGCGTCGTCCCTGCCGCGCAGGTACAACGCCACCGCCAGGGTGATCCGGTCCTGCGCGGTGGCCCCGACTCCCGCCGCGTGGGCGACCGAGCTGGCCAGCCCCACCAGGTCGTCCACCAGCCCGACCTGCGGGGTCGGAGCGCCGGGGCGCAGCAGGGCCGCGAGAGCGCTGTCGGGCTCACCGCCGCCGAGTCGTTCCCGCAGAGCGCGGCGCAGCGTCGCCGGGTCGGGCGGTGTCGGTGCCGGCCGGGGCGTGGGCACGAAGGTCTCCTCGACGCGGTCCGGCACGGTCACCACGGCGAGAGGGCGGTCCAGCGGGTCACCGGTGGCCTGGGCGGACAGGTCGAACAGGGAGGGCATCTGGAGCCCGGCCCCGCCCTGCATCCGCTGCTGCATCTCCTGGATCTTGGTCATCAACCGCATCATCGGCCCGAGATCGAACGGGGCGGCGCCGCGTTTCGGCGCACCGTAGAAGTCCCGCATCGCCTCGGCCAACTCCAGCATGACCTTCGTGGCCTCGGCCACCTCGGCGCCCAACTGCTCGGCGTTTGTCACCTCGCGGAAGCACTGGACCGCCCGCTCGGCCTCGGCCAGCGTGGCGGGGTTCGCCGGGGCGCCGCTCAGCCGTTCCGCCAGGTTGCCGCTGGCGAGGCTGCGGGACAGTCCGGCCACGTAGAGCTGACCGAGGGCGAAGCGGGCGATGACCGGGAAGGCGGGTGGCAGACCGACCGCCGCGACGGCCTCCTCCAGCAGCTCGATCGCCTGCTCCCGGTCCTCGTTCGGGCCGCCGTGGGCAACGTGCCGTGCGCTCAGCAGCCAGCCCGACTGGGCGGCGATCTGCGCGCGCAGCGGGTCGCCCGGACCGAACATGCCGTGCGCCTCCACCAGGCAGGCGATGGCCTCGTCGAGCGCCGGCTGCCCGCTCGCCTGACCGGGGCCGATGCGCCAGTAGCGGTCGGCCAGGATCTGGGAGAGTTCCATCAGGGGGCGGACGCGGGCGGGCCCGGTCAGTCGGGCCAGCTGATCCCGCAGACGCTTCTCCTTGTCGTCGTTCACCATCGGCCCCTCTCGTCCTCGCGTGGTCGCATCACTGCCCCCAGTGGACAAATCCGGCCCAGGCCGTGACATGGGAGAGCCCGTCCTGGTCCAGGTGCCGGCGCAACGGCTCCGGCATGCCTTCCGGGATGGGCCACTCCGGGCCGAGCATCCAGCTCTGCGCCTGCCGCAGCGCTTCCCACGCGGGCAGCCCTTTCGTGATCAGGTGGTGGTGGAACATGTACATCAGCACCGAGGTGGCCCGGTCGGGGATGGCCCACTGGGTCGAGAGCACCGACCGGACGCCGCCGGCGAGAAAGGCCGTGCCCAGGCTGTACGCCTCGTCGTAGCCGCTGATCGCCTGACCCGTCCGGCAGGCGGCGAGCACGATCAGCCCGATGGCGCGTTCCGGGGAGCGCGAGGTCAGCTCGACCAGCTCCTCCGCGGTCAGCCGCCCACCGCCGGCCAGCAGCAGGTAGGAGGTGGCCGCCGCCGGATCGGTGTTGATGACGCCGTGACAGGCGAGGTGCAGCATCCCGCCGGCCCCGGGGTTCGTACCGGTCAGCCAGGCTCGCACCTCGTCGACGCTGCCGGGACCGGACCGGCTCGGCGACCCGTCGGGCCGCCGGCCCACGTACCGGCCGCCGGGATAGAACGACCTGTGGATGGCGTACGCCTCAGCCCGGGCCGCGGCCAGGTCCGGTGCCTCGCCGCCCGGGTCCGGGTCCCCGACGACCAGGCCGACAGGCGTCGGCGCGACCGGCGGGAGCGCCGCCGAGTGGCAGAGCATCCGGGCCGAGGCGGCCTGCGAGATGGCGACCAGCCGCACCGCGTACGTGCCGTCCGGCCGGCGGGCCGCCTGCCACGGGATCCGGGCCAGCTCGCCCATCGGCACCAGGACCATCCGGGGCGGTCGCCCCGTGCTCGGGCGGGGGAGGGTCGGCAGGTACTGCTGCACGAGTGGGCCGATCGCCGCCCGCCACGCCCAGTCGCACATGGCGTCGAGGCTGCCGGCGAAGTCGTCGGGGTCGTCGGGGTCGTCGAGCGCGGTCAGGTCCCGCTCCGGGTCCGCGATGACCGCGTCGCGTCGGACCAGGGCCGTCAGGTAGCGCTCCACGTCCAGGTCGTCGAAGAGATGCAGGTTGGGCAGGGGCAGGTAGGCGGGTGGGCCCTGCGCGGGCGCGATGACCGCGTAGCCGGGCACGGGTGCGGTGCTCGGCACCAGGTAGACGAGCATGTCCGCGTCCACGGTGTGCAGCGCGGCCCGGATCTCGCCGAGCGTCGGCGCGTCGAGCAGTGCTCCCGTGCTGCTCTGCTCGGTGAGCACGGTGAGCACCTCGCGACGCAGGTCGATCGGGGCCTCCTCCACCGCGCCGGACGCTGTGGTCGTCCGCCAGCGCGCCGCGAGGTCGGGTCGGCCCGCGTCCTCGAGGCGACCGGGGATCTGCCGGTTCTCGGTCGCCGCGTAGAGGGCCAGGCCCCGGCCCGCGTCGAGTGCCCGGATCGCGCTGGCCGGATCATGGAACACCAGGCACTGGCGGGCGACGTCGACGGCATCCTGTGCGGCCCGGCGGGCAGCCGAGTTGGCCGCCCGCAGGTCGGTCTGGAGCAGCACCCGCCAGGAGTGTTCGCGCAGGCCCTCAAGGGCGACGGCGTGTGGTTGCGCCACACCGGCGTGCCGCCGCCGTACCTGTGCCAGCAGTTCGTTGATGACCGACCACAGGGGGTGCGCCGGCCCGCCGGCCAGGCGCTTCGCCCGCCCCAGCACCTCGTCGGCCTCGACCGCGTCCGACATCCTGCCGGTCACCTCGCCCTGGGTCACCAGCCCGAGCGCCAGGCCGACGAGATGGGAGGTGAGGCGGGGGTCCCCGGGTGGGGCGATGTCCACCGCCGTGCGGAAGTGCGCGACGGCCTGTTCGACACGGGCCGGATCGGTCTCCTCGCCGAGGCCGAGCATTGTGCCGGCGATCCCGGCGTAGTGCATCGCACGGTCGGCGGGGGAGAGGTCGGGCCGTTGCGCCACGGCGGTCATGGCGGCGAGCTGTTCGTCAGTGGCGACGACGGCCGACCCTGTCTCGTCGACGTCCTCGCGAAGCACCGCCGCCAGTGGTATCAGCATCGGCTCCAGCGACAGCACCGAGGCCCGCAGCGGATCCTCGGCCGGCAACCGCTCCACCGTCTCGCGGAGCAGGCCGAAGGCCGGCCGAAAGTCGCCACCGCTGTTGTGCACCGTCACCATGTCGGTCAGATTGGCGAAGGCGTCGCCGAATGTCGTCAGCGCCGGGTTCCCGGCCAACGTCTCGCGGACCCGACGGGCCTCGTCGGGCAGCCGTTCCATCGCGGCCTCGTCACCGTCCTCCATCGCCCGCAGAAGACCGATCATGGTCCGCATCACGTCCCACAGTGGTGCCACGGTCGGGTCGCCGCCGACACTCGGCGCCAGGGCGAGCAGGGACTCCGCCTCGGCGAGCGTGGCCCGCGGGTCGGCATCCTCACCCTCGATCCCGGCGCGTAGCATGGCCGTCACCCGGGCCGCGACGCGCACCGTCGGCCACTCCGGGGTGTCGGGTGGATCCTTCTCGGCGATCTCGAGAAGGCTGTCGAGTTGCCGCAGCCGGTGGAGATCGGTCGTCGGACCGCCGCGGACCAGGGCACCGATCAGGTCGGCCGCCAGGACACCCCGGATGGTCAGGTCGGCCGGCAGCCGGTGCAGGTCCTCGACCGCCGCGTCCAGGTCACCCCGGCCGAACGCCGCGCGACTGATCGCCACGCACCGTCCGGTGATGTCCGCTGCCCCGTCCAACCGCGTTCCTCCCGTTGTCGTCTGCTGACTACCTCACCTGACGGACTGCGGATCGAGGCGGACGTGCCGGGGCATCCGACTGTTCAGGCCAAGGGTCACACGCACGGCCACCAGACCACAGCCCAGCATGATCAGGTTGCGACAGCGATCCGCACAGTCAGCCCAGAATCGCGCGGATGACCGCGGTGTTCCCGCCCAGTTCCAGCAGGTGTACGACCCACCCTCCCGGTTCGGGCTCGGCTCCGGGTTGGTCGCATCCGACTCGCCCGCCGCCGTCGGCGTGTATCGCCACAGTGCACCCGGGGTGCCCCATGAAGCCGCCACCGCCGCCCCTGCCATTGGCGTCGGTCAGTCGCACCCTGACACCGCCGTTCTCCACGGAGGACGACACCGTCCATCTGCCGAGTGGGAACTTGACCGAACCGGAGAAGGACACTTTGCAGTCGCCGTCGGCACACGCCGTGTACTTGGTGCCGCCCCCGCTCGGCGCCTCCGTCCTCTGTGTCGCTTTGGGCTCCTGTGCCGGTTCGGCCTTCCGTGACTCGTCCGCGGTGGGGGAGGAAGATGCGGGAGGTGCGGCGTCACGGGGACTTGGGGCGGAAGCAGCGTGGGAGGCGGCCGTGGTAGCGGCGGTGTCAGGGCTCGACCACGTGGCATCGGAGGACGATTCCGCCGTGGAGTTGCAGCCGGCTACGGCCAAGACCAGCAGTAACGCCCCGATCGCTGTGCGCTTGGCGGAGGAAGGTCGGCAACGCTGCATGCGCGGAGTCTAGTGTTCAGACTTTTCTCGGCGTCTTTCCGGGCGCGGTCGAGCACCCAGCCAAGAAACCGTTCGGCGTACGCCGCGGGCTTGGGATCCAGACCCAGCTTGAAGGCATCCGTCAGTGCCTCTACCGCGAGTAGTTGCATCACTTGCCCCAAGCCGTCGAAGTCATGTTCCCACTGCCGCAACAGCGACAGCCGCGCAGACGAGCACGGCCACAGGGCACCGCATGTCGTGCAGCGCCAGTGCGGGCATCCGGGGTGGTGCGGCCGGGGGCGTATCCGACGCGCACGCGAGCGCGGGCGGGTGGTCACCTGACGCGGACCGGGGCGCGGCGGACGGGCTGGCGGCTGCCGGGGGCGGCAGTCGGGGCGGCCTCGATCAGCTGCACGCCCTCGCGCCGGACATACAGGTCGCGCCGCGCGACAGCGGCACCCTTCGCGTCCAACTCGTACCCGTCCAGCCAGACCCAACCGTCGTACGTGACGTGCTCCAACTCCCGGATAACCCGAACGGTGATCGGGCGGAAGAATTGCACGCTCGCGGTGGTGGTCAGGCGGACCAGGTCGCCTCCGCGCAAGCGCGGCCCCGTCATGCGACCACCCCCGACGAGCGCCAGCGGGATTCCGGCACGCGGTTCCGGCGCTCGATCGGCGGAACCGAGGGCGGCCCGACCGGGACGATGGTCCCCGGTGGCCACGGGACCGGCGGCGGGGCGGGCTTCGGTTCGGTCTTCGGCTCAGGCTTCGGGCTGTCCGGCATGTGCTCCCCCTCGGTGGGCTCGGGGGGCCGCCCCGTGAGTGCTCGCCCAAGGGGCGGCCCCGGGCTGACACCGCCGCCGGGCTGCGCCTCCACCAGCGGTGCCGCTCACCCGACACCCTGCCGCCTTGTAATGGGACGATCACACGCCGTGCGCGTATGCTGACGGGATGTTCGGGACGTCCTTAATGGAGGCGTAGTGAACCACCTCTTGATTGCCGCGATGAGTGAGGCGGGGGAGACCGCCGAGAGCCTTGCTGAGCAGGTGGGTGTAGATCCGAAGACCGTTCAGAGGTGGGTTAGCCCCGGGCGTACGCCGAGGCCCCGCCAGCGCGCGGAGGCGTCAGAAATCCTCGGGCGGAGTGTGGAAGATCTATGGCCGGACGTCCTTAAGCGACGGGCGCCCGTGTGGTTCCGCCGCTGGGCGGACATCGAGCGTGAAGCGGCGGTGCTGCGATGGTTCGAACTCGCGTGGGTTCCGGGGCTCCTCCAGACGGAGGCGTACGCGCGGGCGACGCTGGCACTGGCGACGCCCAACCCCGACGAGGTTGACGAACTGGTGACCGCGCGGGTGCAACGGCAATCGATCCTCCACCGGCCACAGCCCCCGCTCGTCGTTGCTGTGATCGATGAGGCAGCCCTCCGGCGACGCGCGGGCCGCGACGGCAAGCTGATGCGCGAGCAGTGCGAGCACATCGCGGCGTGTGCCGAGTTGCCGTGCGTACAGGTGCACATTGTGCCGGTCGACACGCCGATCTACCTTGGCCTGGGTGGCTCCTTCATCCTGGCTGAAATGCCGACCGGCGCGCGGGTAGCGCACCAAGACGGCCCGGCGAGGGCACACATCACCGACGATGCGACAGAAGTTGCTAGCCTGGAACGCAGGTGGGCGCGCATAGTTGGCGAGGCCCTACCTCGGGCGCAATCACTCGACCTCATCAGGAAAGTGGCAGCATCATGGACATGACCGGCGCGCAGTGGCGTAAGAGCACGAGAAGTGGGGACAACGGCGGGGCGTGCGTCGAGGTTGCCGACAACATGCCGGGCGTGATCCTTGTCCGCGATACGAAGGACCGGGACGGCGGGACGCTGGCATTCAGCCCTGCCGCGTGGCGGGGTTTCGTCGCGATGGCGCGGGACGCCGGCTGACCGAGGACACCGCAAAGGCCCTCGGCGCAGGTCGGGGGCCTTTTGCCTGTCTGGGGCACTGCCACTTGGGGCAGGTGGTGGTCAACCTACGCTCCGCCCGTGGTGCCTCGCCGTCGTCCTCCTAGGTCACGGGAGTTGCAAGCGCGCCTCGATGGGAGCCGTGCACGCGTGTGTCGCGCTGCCGCACGTTCAGGTACACGTCGTGCCGACTGACACGCCGATGTATCTCGGGCTCGGCGGCCCGTTCACCATGGCCGAGATGTCCGACGGCGCTCAGTTGGCGCATGTTGACGGGCAAGTCAGGGCGCAGATCATCGACGATGCAGCGGAAATTGCTACCCTGGGGCGGCGGTGGACGCGCATAGTTGGCGAAGCCCTACCTCGGGCGCTCTCGCTCGACCTCATCAGGAAAGCGGCATTGACATGGACATGATTAGTCCGCAGTGGCGTAAGAGCACGAAGAGCGGCAACAACGGCGGCGCGTGCGTCGAGGTTGCCGACAACCTGCCGGGCGTGGTCCTTGTCCGCGATACGAAGGACCGGGACGGCGGGACGCTGGCATTCAGCCCTGCCGCGTGGCGGGGTTTCGTCGCGATGGCGCGGGACGCCGGCTGACCGAGGACACCGCGAAGGCCCTCGGCGCAGGTCGGGGGCTTTTTGCGTGCGTGGTGCTCCGCCGCCTGGGGCAGGTGGCGATCAATCTACGCTCCGCCCGTGGTGCCTCGGGTGATCCCGTGAGCGGCGAACCAGGCTCGGGCCCATGCACGTAACCCTCGCTTTGAGCAGTCGCAGGACGCGGTCGCCTGGACGATGCCCGCGACTTAGCGATCGAGCAGACCCAGCTCGCCGGCGGCCTTCGGCTGCCACGGGCCCGCTGGCACAACTGGCGCGTAGGCGTGGCCCTTACGCAGGGCAACGACGGTGTGACTCTCGTTGGTATCTTCTGCGGCATGAGTGGGCGCCAGAGGTCGGGTAGCCGTAACAGACGGCGACAGGTCAGCGAGGATGAACGCGCCGCCGCGATGGATGCCTACCGCACGTCGGTTTCCCGCTTGCAGGACACCGCGCACCGGAATATGCGGCAGACCGTCGCCTACGCGACGATCTTCGTTGCGGTCATGGCCACCTGGATGATCTTCATCGGTCAGCCGACGCCGACGACCTTCCCGTGGTACGCGATTTCGATTCTCAGTGGTGCGTTCGGCCTGTGCACCTACTTCGTGCGACAGCCGCGTCCGCGGCTCTACGTGCTCGCCGCCGCCGTCGTCCTGGCCGTCGTGGGCGTGACTGGCATCTTTCTCACGGACTAGGTGACCCCGATGACGCTGTCCGTCGAGCCGCAAGCTCTTGTCGTACGCGTTCGGCAACGGCATCCGGGGTGGTGCACCCTCAAACCGACAAGATCAACTCAACCTCGTCCAGAATCCCAGTACACGGATTCGGGCTTAGTCACCTCTTGGTGTGCCGGCTTTCCCAGCTCACCAAGGCCTCCACGGGTCCGACGGGCGGCATCATGCCGCCCGTCGGAACCAGCCACTATGAACGACAAGAACGCACCGAGCCCTAGAAGGACATCCGGCTGGAGTATCAGCCACACCTGCCATTGCATTGGTAGATCCAACCGGCACCGCAGCCGGTGGGATGCCAGATGCAGAGACGGCCGGCCGTCGAGGGACGACATGTGCCCGAGCACCAGTCGTTCAGCGTGCTGCAGGTGCAATCGGGGATCGCGGCGGCGAAGTTGACGGATGCGGCGTCGTCTGCCGGGCCAAGCGTGGCGATTAGCCGGTGGGCCTCGATCGCACCGAATGCCGCCTTGGCCTCCGCGCTGAGCTGTTCCAGCGCGACGGTATCGCGTCGCGAGAACGTGGACTCTCGTGAGAGCAGGTCGCTAGCCCGGTCGATGACGGCGAGCTGGCGGCTGGTGAGGCCGGCGTGGGTAGCCCGGTACTCGCTCAGGTGCTCTTTCCAGAGCTGTCCTTGGGCGGCTGGGGTTAGCTTGGCAAAAATCGCCTGCCGAAACGGCAGGGCGAACACGGCAAACTCGGCGTAGCGGTGGGGCAGGTTGTTGCGGTTGGCGGAAACCCACGCCTCGGCGGCCTTCGGCGCACGCGACTCAGCGAAGGCGGGATTTTTACCCACGAGGACGAGACCGGCAGTGAGGCCGAGGCCAGCTAGTAGTTGGCGTCGACCCATTCCCTCAGCCGCCTTGCCGGTGGGGGAAACCTCCGCCTGGCGCAGTTCGCCGAACGCGCGTACAAGCTGGAGCGTCTTGCGCGAACCAAGGCGATGGGCGAGACGGGCACCCATGGCGAGCCCGGTCCAGGCCCGCACCTGGTCACCCCGAAGGCGTACGAGTGTCGGCTCGAACGGTGGCTCAGCTCCAAGGGCCTGCTCACGCCACGCCCGCACCTCCGGGCTTTGCAGGGAGAGTGTCTCGAGCTTTCCCGCGCAGGTCTGCTCCACGGTCCGAGAGACCTCGCGGCATCGCGCGCAGGTCGAGTCGTAAGCCAGTATCCATCGTTCCACAACAGATAGACGCACTGATCCACCCTCCGTGATTCTCATTGTGTACGGCTGGATTCGCACCGCCGTGAGGGGTCACCTCTTGACGGTCTGCTGCCCTTGCCGCCGTAGGCGTTGGTGCTGGATTCTTGGTGAAGCAGCCCCTGCCGCTCAGCACATATCCGGCGACGGGAGTGACGGCCTAGGTTTCTGAGCAGCTATCGCCGCCGCTTCCGGAGGTGACAGAACCTGTGTCATCCCCCGAAGGGTTTCGCGAAATCCGCGGCCAGGGCTTGGCCCTGTGCCCCCACGGGCACGGCGGGGTTGACTGCGACCATAGCAAGGGTTCGTTTCATGCTGATTTATTCAGCCCGAGGTCGCCCGGGTTTTCAAGGCATCGAGGTGTTTGGATCTGTTCGGGACTGTTTTCGCACGGCTGGACGCCTCCTTGCCGCGAGCGCTGGCGGAGTTGTCGGGTCGGCGCTGTCACCACTTCGCCGGTGGGGCCCACGTGGGACATGCCCACGTGGGCCAGGTCTGATCAGGCCGTCGGCACCGGCGACAGGGCTGCCGCGAGGGCCTCGGCGTTCTTCTTGTCCACCCGGGGAAAGGTCAACGTGACGCCGTCCCCCTCGCCACCGAAGGCGACGCGCAACAGGCTCACCATGCCGATCTTCGCCTCGGCGAGCGCGACGTGTTCCCGGGGCACCTCGCCGAGAACGCCGGTGCCGGGCCCGCCGAGGAAGGTCTGCGGCAGGAAGATCAGTCGCTGGTCGGTGACGACGAGGAACTGCTTCTTGGTACGCGCCAGCGCGGCGCCCGTCGCTCCGGCGGCCGCCTGGATCAGCCCCTGCGAGACGACGGTCCCGAGCCGACTGGCCGAGAAGCGCCCGACCAACGCTCGGGTCGCGGTGATCGGCCGTTCCCCCGGCCGCAGGATCGGCGCGACCCGCTCGAACGCGCGGGACTGAAGCTTCTGGTTCATGGTGTCCTCCGTCTGGCCCGTGATCGCCGCCGATGCTACGGAGCAGGTCAGCGCGGGCCATCCGTCGATCAGCCGCATGATCATGACGGTCGGCCATGATCGACGGCGGAGACCCGGCGAAGCGCCGTTCAACCGACCCGCTGGGCCAGCACCTGCCCCGGCCACGAGCCGGCCCGGAAGGTTTCGGTGGCAGTGAAACCGTGGCGCTCGTAGAACGCCACCAACGTGCCGTCGCCGCCCGCCCAGCAGTCGACCCGGAGCAACCGCACGCCGGCTCGCCGGGTCTCCGCCACGGCGTGCGCCAGCAGAGCCGATCCGAGGCTCCGACCGGCGAATCGTCGGTCAGTGACCAGGAGTCGGACATAGCGCTCCGGTTCGTCCGCGGGAGCGATCGGTGCCCGCGGATCGGGCCCGGAGTCCAACACCAGGGTTGCGGCCGGCGTGCCGTCCAGCTCCGCGATGTACGAGAGGTTCTCGGTCAGGTACCGATCGACCAGCTCGATGCCCCCGGGCTTCTCCGAGAACGGTGTCGTGCCCCACTGCTCGGTGTTGCCTCGATCGTTCATCCACACCACCGCGGCATCGAGCATCTTCAGCACGGTGGGCGCATCGCCCGGGCCGCCACGCCTGATCCGTACGCCGCGGGTGGTGCCGTCCATGGCGGAATCGTAATCCGCCTGCCCGGACGGCAACGCGCCGCCCGGGAGGGGACCCCGGGCGGCGCGTCTCCGGCAGAGGCCGGTGCGGTACTAGGCGCGCGTGCTCCACTGCTGGTTGGCGCTGCCTTGGCAGGCCCAGAGGTGCAGTTGCGTTCCGTTGCCCGTGCCGGCGTTGATGGCGTCGAGGCAGAGCCCCGACTGGGCGGAGGTGATGGTGCCGTTGGAGTTCAGGTTCCACTGCTGGTTGGCCTGGCCGTTGCAGTCCCAGATGATGACAGCGGTGCCGTTACTGGTGCCCGCTCCGCTGGCGTCGAGGCACTTGTTGCCGTAGACGGTCAGGGCGCGGTTGGTGGTGTGGGTCCAGCGCTGGTTGGTGCGACCGTGACAGTCCCACAGCGCCGGCCGGGCCCCGTTCGTGGTGCTGGCACCGGGCACGTCGATGCATCGCCCGGACTGGTTACCCGCGATCAGCACGTTCTGCTGACCACCCGGCGGCGGGCTCGACGGCGGGGGAGTGGTGGTGGGCGGTGCGCTGGTGGGCGGCACGTCGGACCCGAACTGGCTGAAGAACCGCCAAATCTCGGGCTTGACCCAGCTCCGCGCGCCGCTCTCACAGCCGGCACACCCGTCCACCGGGCCCTGCTGGTGGCCGCCGTCGAACGCGGCCCAGAGCACCGGGTATCCGGCCCGGCAGGAGTAGGCGGTGGTGATGTGGGTCAGGCTGCCCGCCCTCGGCTCGGGCGGGTTCTGCGCGGCACAACCGTTGTTGCGGACGAACCTGTCGCGCAGCGACCGTCCGCTCGCGATGTTGTCGTTGATGCCGTGGATCCCCAGGTACGCCACGGGCTGGGTGCCGCCGCTGCATCCGCTGATCGCCCCGGGGGCCGCGATTGCCGCGACCGCACGGAACACGGTGGGCCGGGAACACGCCAACGAGTAGCTCATCGCGCCGCCGTAGCTGAACCCGACCGAGAAGCGTTGGGTGGTGTCGACACAGAGCGCGTTGTCGATCATGCGGATCATGTCGTCGGTGAAGGTCACGTCCTCACCGTTGGAGTTGCCCCAGCCGTTGCCGATGCCCTGCGGGGCGACGAAGATCGTCGTGTTGTTCGCCTGGGAGAGCATGCCGTAGTAGGCCCACGGGGCTCCGTCGGTGCCGCCGCTCGCGACCTGGCTGGCGGTGCCACCCAACCAGTGGAACCCGAAGGCCAGCCGGTGGGCATAGGTGTTGTTGTAGTTGTCGGGCAGCCGAAGGATGAAGCTGCGGGTCTTTCCGCTGCTCTGGATGGTGTGGGTGCCGCTGTTCAGTCCGGGCGCCTTGCCGCAGCCGGCGGTGCTGGCCGCGGACGCCGACGCGCCGGTCATGATGACGTACGCCCCGACGGCGACCAGCATCATGGCGGCCATGGCCGCCCCTATCCAGGGGGTGGCGAGTTTACGAAGTGGCACAGTCAAACCTCCTTGGGTTTGCGTTGTTGACGATGTGCGGCGTCCGACCCGCGTCGGCGACACGCGGCTGGGCGGATGTCCCGTTGTGGTTGTCGGGACAGCGGCCAGCAGGGGACGGCGTGGCTGACGCGGTGACGCCGACGTCCGTGCGGGCAGGGACGGGCGACGTGGAGTCGACTGTCGACCGGTCCGATGCCATCATGATCCTTCCGCAGGCGAGATCCGTTTACCGCGCCGAAATAGATTAGCATCATCGTCTGACGTATGACGTCGGACGGTGACGTGGTGCCGACCGGCAGTGTGGATCGCTGACCCAGGAGGCCCCGGTCGGCACGGATCCCCAGGTCACGGCACGGAGACGAGGCCCTCCGGCGGTCGGCACACCCTGCGTCGAGCGATCGACGTCCGTCATGACTCGGCGGCATGGTCGAGGGTGTGTCGAGCGCTCCTCGGGGTAGCGGTAGAGAGGCACACAGAAAACCCCGGAGGAGGACGAGATGACCGAGCCCAGGTACGTACCGTTCGCGGTGGCCGCTCCCGAACAGCTCATCGACGACGACGGCGCGGGTGCCGACTCCGGCGGGGAGATCGTCGGCGCGGACGACGCGGCGGCCGACGCCGCCCGTACCGGCGCTGACGTGGACCTCTCCCATGCCACCCGCGACAGCGACGGCGTGCCGACAGGTGCCGCGGATGCCGAGGCCGACCGTCAGCGCGCCGCCGGCGACGGCTGACCGACGGGCGCGAGTCGGGATCCGCCCACACCGTGGCCGCGGGTCGCCCGCGTGGGCGGGCGGCCCGGGGCCGGAGCCGTGGTCGGCGCGCTGTCGGTCGGTGCCGTCGCCGCGTTGCCGGTGGCAGCACCGCGGGTACGGCGTGCACTGCCGACCCGCCCACGCCGGTGCTGACGGCGGCAGGTGGCAGACTCATCGGCGTGAACGACGTGGCCGCATCGTCGGTGGATGGTGAGCTGGAGAGTGTCAGTCTGGTGGACCTCGCCGTCTCCCGGCTGACCCGGGAAATCCTCAGCGGCAAGAGCGACCCGGGCGAACGCCTGGTGGAGGAGCAGTTGACCCGGCGGCTGGGGATCAGCCGGGCTCCGTTGCGGGAGGCCCTGCGGTTGCTGGCCCAGCAGGGTTTGGTCGAGCACGTGCCGCGGCGGGGGGTCCGGGTGGCCACCCTGTCGGACCGCGACGTGCGGGAGCTGTACGAGCTGCGCGACGTCCTGGAGCAGTTCTCGGTGCGGGCCGGGATCCCGGTCGGCCGGGACAGCGACCTGGCCGGGTTGCGGGCGACCCTGGACCAGATGCGGGAGGCGACCCGCGCCGGCGACCGGATGGCGGTCGCCGAGTCGCACCGGGAGTTCCACGTCGCGCTGGTGGCGCTCGCCGGCAACCGGCAGCTCTCCGCCGTGTACGGGTCGATCCTGGTGAAGTTGCAGCTCTACATGGCGATCAACCTGCGCCGGGAGGCGGAGCTGGCGCAGCCGTTGGACGGGGTCCACCGGCACGAGCGGCTGTTCGAGGCGGTCGCCGGGGGAGACCCGGAGGAGGTCCTCGCCGTCCTCGCCGGGCACGGGGCGCGCTCCTACCTCGGTTAGGTGCGGGACGGCCGGAGCGCCGTCATGGCGTCGTTACACAGCGCGCTGGTTCCCGTAACAGTTCAGTCGACAATCGACTGTATGCCAGAGCCAGTAGGGTCCATCTCGGAGCTTCGGTCGGCGTACCGCGACGGCAGCCTGACCCCGGCGGACCAGGCCGAGCGTGTCCTGGACGGACTCGCCGGGCGCGACGGCGGGCCGGTCTGGATCAGCACCGTCCCAGCCGACCGCCTGCGCGCCCGTGCCGAGTCGCTGACCCGCCACGGTGATCCCGCGCTGCCGCTGTACGGGATCCCGTTCGCGGTCAAGGACAACATCGACGTGGCCGGCATGATCACCACCGCCGGCTGCCCCGACTTCGGGTACCGGGCCGCCGAGGACGCACCTGTGGTGCGCCGGCTGCTCGACGCCGGCGCGATGCTCGTCGGCAAGACCAACCTCGACCAGTTCGCCACCGGCCTGACCGGTGCCCGCTCGCCGTACGGCAGCTGCCCGAGTGTCTTCGGCGGCGGGCTGATCTCCGGCGGCTCCAGCTCCGGCTCGGCGGTCGCGGTCGCCGCCGGCCAGGTCAGCTTCGCCCTGGGTACGGACACCGCCGGCTCCGGCCGGGTGCCGGCGGCGCTGAACGGCATCGTCGGCCTCAAGCCCACCCGGGGTCTGCTCAGCGCGGCCGGCGTGGTCCCGGCCTGCCGCTCGCTGGACTGCGTGTCGGTCTTCGCCGCCGACGCCGCCGGTGCCGTCGAGGTGTTGCACGCGGCCCGTGGCGTCACGCCGGCCGACCCCTGGGGGCGTCCGCTGCCGGCGGAGCGGGTGGTGGCCCGCATGCCGGGGACGCTACGCCTCGGGGTGCCCCGGGCAGAAGACCTCGAGTTCTTCGGCGACGCCGGGCAGGAGACCCGGTTCGTCGCGGGGGTGCAACTGCTGCGCACTTTCGTCGGGACCTCTCGGTCCGTGCCGCTCGGTGACTTCTTCGAGGCCGGCGACCTGCTGTACCAGGGACCCTGGGTGGCCGAGCGGCTGGTCGCGCTGGACGGCTTCCTGCGGTCGCATCCCGAGTCGGTCCTCGCGGTCACCCGGGCCGTGCTGGAGACCGGGCGGCGCTACGACGCGATCGACGCCTTCCGGGGCCAGCACCGCCTGCGCGAGCTGCGAGCACAGGTCGACCAGCTCTGGCAGGACATCGACGTGCTGGTCGTGCCCACCGTCGGCACCACGTTCACGCTCGACGAGATCGCCGAGGACCCGATCGGGCGCAACGCCATGCTCGGCCGCTACACCCAGTTCGCGAACCTGCTCGACCTGGCCGCCGTGACCGTACCCAACGGGTTCACCAGCACCGGCCGCCCGGCCAGCCTGACCCTCCTCGGCCCGGCGTTCAGCGACACCACACTGGCCCGGCTGGCCGCCGCCCTCGCCGACGGTGTCGCACCGACCCGAGTGGTCGAGGCCAGCCCACCGCCGGCGCAGCGTCCGGCGGACCTGCTGATCGCCGTGGTGGGCCGACACCTGACGGGCGAGTCCCGCAACGGTGAGCTGGTCGGGCACGGTGCCGCCCTCGTCGACACCGCCCGCACCGCGCCGCTCTACCGGCTCTTCCGGATGGACACGCCCGACGGCGAGGGACTGCCCGGTCTGGTCCGGATGGCTTCGGACGGGCCGGCCGGCCATCCGATCGAGGTCGAGCTGTGGCGACTGCCCGGCTCCGCGGTCGGCGGGTTGCTGGCCGGGGTTCCGGCCCCCCTCTCACTCGGCTGGATCCGGCTCGACGACGGGCGTGACGTGCTCGGTTTCCTCTGCGAGGCGTACGCCGCCGGCCCACCGGCCGAGGACATCAGCGCCACCGGTGGGTGGCGGGCCTACCGTCACGCCGCCACCCGGCGCTGACGCGCCAGCACCAGCGAACACGACAGGAGGCGAGAGGATGGGCAGCATCGGGCCAGTACCGGCCAACCCCTACCCGTGGCCGTACGACGGCGCGGCGGACACCGCGCGCACCGCACTTCTCTGTATCGACTGGCAGACCGACTTCTGCGGGCCGGGCGGCTACGTCGACGCGATGGGTTACGACATCGGCCTCACCCGGGCCGGTCTGCCGGCCACCGCCCGGCTGCTGGAGCACGCCCGATCACTCGGCATGCTCGTCGTGCACACCCGGGAGGGGCACGACCCGCAACTGTCGGACCTGCCGGCGAACAAGCGGTGGCGCTCGGCGCGCATCGGCGCCGAGATCGGCACCGCCGGTCCGGCCGGCCGGATCCTGATCCGGGGCGAGCCCGGCTGGGAGATCGTGCCCGAGGTCGCCCCGGTGGCCGGCGAGGTGGTCATCGACAAGCCGGGCAAGGGCGCGTTCTACGCCACCAACCTCGACCTGGTGCTGCGTACCCGGGGCATCACCCACCTGATCCTCACCGGCATCACCACCGACGTCTGCGTGCACACCACGATGCGCGAGGCGAACGACCGGGGGTACGAGTGCCTGATCCTCTCCGACTGCACCGGCGCCACCGACAAGGCCAACCACGACGCGGCACTGCACATGGTCACCATGCAGGGCGGCGTCTTCGGCTGCGTCACCACATCCGACGACGTCATCGCCGCCACGGCCCAGTGAGGTGCGCCCATGTTGACCATCCCCGCCGCCCGGCCCGGCCCGTACACCTTCGACCTCTCGACCACGGCGCTGCTCGTCATCGACATGCAGCGCGACTTCCTGGAACCCGGCGGGTTCGGTGCGAGCCTGGGCAACGACGTCGGTCAGCTGCGCCGGACCATCCCGCCGCTCGCGGCGCTGCTGGCCGACGCCCGCGCCGTCGGCCTGACCATCGTGCACACCCGCGAGGGGCACCTGCCCGACCTGTCCGACTGCCCGCCGGCCAAACTCAGCCGCGGAGCGCCCAGCATGCGGATCGGTGACCTCGGACCCAAGGGCCGGATCCTCATCCGCGGCGAGTACGGCCACGACATCATCGACGAGTTGGCCCCGCTGCCCGACGAGCCGGTCATCGACAAGCCCGGCAAGGGCGCCTTCTACGCCACCGACCTGGACGGCCTGCTCGCCGAGCGGGGCGTCCGCAGTCTCCTGGTCACCGGGGTGACCACGGAGGTGTGCGTGCACACGACCGTCCGGGAGGCCAACGACCGCGGGTACGAGTGCCTCGTGCTCGCCGACTGCGTCGGGTCCTACTTCCCCGAGTTCCAGCGGGTCGGCCTCGACATGATCGCCGCCCAGGGCGGGATCTTCGGGTGGGTCGCCGACTCGGCGCAGGTCCGCGCCGCGCTGCCCACCACCACCGTGTTGCAACCCTCTTCCTGACCGGGAGCAGCCATGGTCTCGACCAAGCCCACAGTCGCCCCGCTCCCGTACTGGGTGCGCGGCGACACCAACGCGTTCTTCGGCTTCGGCGTCAACGTCCTGGTCAACGTGCTCACCCTGACCGGGCTCTGCCTCGCCGTGGTGAACCTTCCCGAGGGGGAGGTGTTCGGCACCATCCTGCCGGCGCTGGGCATCGCCCTGGTCGCCGGCAACATCTACTACACCTACCTGGCCCGTCGGCTGGCCCGACGGGAGCATCGCACCGACGTGACGGCCCTGCCGTACGGGCCGAGCGTGCCGCACATGTTCATCGTCATCTTCGTCATCATGCTGCCGATCTACCTGCGCACCCAGGATCCGGTACGGGCCTGGGAGGCCGGGCTGGCGTGGGCCTTCATCATCGGCGTGATCGTGCTGATCGGCGCGTTCGTCGGGCCGTACATCCGCCGGTACGCGCCCCGGGCCGCGCTGCTCGGCACCCTCGCGGGCATCTCCATCACGTTCATCTCGATGAACCCGGCCGGGCAGATGTGGCGGATGGCCTGGGTGGCCCTACCGGTCTTCGCGCTGCTGCTGATCGGTCTGCTCACCGACGTGAAACTGCCGTTCAACTTCCCGATCGGGCTCGCCGCGCTGCTGCTCGGCACCGCGATCGGCTGGGCCGGCGGTGCGATGTCGGTGCCGGACGTCACGGCCGCGGCCCGGGACATCGCCGTCGCCGTACCCTCGTTCAAGCTGGACCTGCTCGTCAGTGGGCTGACCGACATGGCCCCGCTGCTGGCGACGGCGATCCCGCTCGGCGTCTACAACTTCACCGAGGGCATGACCAACGTGGAGAGCGCCGCCACCGCGGGGGACAACTACAACCTGCGCAGCGTGCTGCTGGCCGACGGCGCGGGCGCGGTGATCGGGGCCGCGCTCGGCTCGCCCTTCCCGCCGGCCGTCTACGTCGGACACCCGGGTTGGAAGGCGGCAGGTGGCCGCAGCGGCTACTCGATGGCGACCGGTGTGGTGATCGCGGTGCTCTGCTTCCTCGGCATGTTCGGGCTGCTCGGCGCGATCTTCCCGACGGCGGCCATCGTGCCGATCCTGCTCTACATCGGGTTGCTGATCGGGGCGCAGGCGTTCCAGGCGACCCCCCGGGCGCACGCCGCCGCCGTGGTCGCCGCGCTGATCCCGAACATCGCGGCCTGGGCGACCGGGCAGATCGACAACGCGTTGGCGGCGGCCGGCACCACCGCCGCCGCGGTCGGCGACGACGCGCTCAACGGCGCGGGTGTGATCTACGACGGGCTGCTGGTGCTCGGTCAGGGTGCGATCCTCGCCGGCCTGGTGCTCGGCGCGGTGGTGGTCTTCATCATCGACAAACGGTTCGTCCGGGCCGCGATCTTCGCCGGCACCGGCGCGGTGCTGTCGTTCATCGGGCTGATCCACGGCGAGCGGATCGAGTGGAACGCCAACGGTCAGGTGGCACTCGGCTACCTCTTCGTCGCGGCGATCTGCGGGATCTTCGCGCTGGGCCGCCCCACACCCCGCGAGCCGGACCCGGAGGAGGCCGCACTGGACCGGGAGCACGGTCCGGCTGACGTCGGCACCGATCGGGCCGACGGCGAGCCGCGGACGTCGGCGCTGAGCGGCTGAGCCGGCAGGCCCGGTCGGAGAGGTGTCACGGCCACCGACCGGGCCGGCCGTTTCCCGACCCACCGGATCGAAGGGACGTACCGCATGGAGATCGACCGGACCGACGTGGTCGCCGAGGTGACGGCGGCCTTCGCCGCCTACGAGCGGGCGCTTGCCGACGGCGACGCCGAGGAGATCTGCGGTTACTTCTGGGACTCCGACCAGACCGTGCGCTTCGGCCTCGCCGACCACCAGTACGGGTTGGACGAGCAGCGCAAGTGGCGGGCCGCACAGCCACCACTGCCGGCCGGTCGCCGGCTGGTCGACCCGGTGGTCACCACGTTCGGGCCGGACCTGGCGGTCGTGACGACCCGATTCGGGTACGCCGACACCGCCGCCACCGGACGGCAGACCCAGACCTGGGTACGCCTGCCCGTCGGCTGGCGGATCGTCACCGCCCACGTCTCGGTGCCGGCCGACCAGCCGTCCGCTGGACCGGGGGCGGGTCAGGCGGGCGTGCTCTCCGCCGGGTTGTGAAACGCGGGACCACCCGGACCGGTCCCCGGTTCCCCCTCCCCACCAGCGGGAAAGCGCGAGTCGTTCGCCCTCGCCTGCCGGGTCCGTCCCAGCGCACGCAGGTACGTGCTGACCGCCAGCGCGGAGCTCCTGGTGTCGGCGTGGTCCGGGCCGAGAACTCGTACCCTGTGCTCCAGCGTCTCCCGGGCCAGGACGAGTGCCTCCGCCGACTGCCCCAGGTGGTGGAGCACCGCAGCCGTTCGCACGGCCGACAACATGACGTCGGGGTGGTCGTCACCGAGCACCCGCCGCTGGCGGGCGAGAGTGTCCCGATGCAGCTCCAGTGCCTCCGCGGGAGACCCCGACGCCGCCAGCTCCTCGGCGAAGTCGCCGGCCGACAGCAGGGTGTGCGGATGGTCCTCGCCCAGCACCCGACGGCGCCGGGCGACGGTGTCCGTGTGGAGGGCGAGCGCCTCGTCGTGACGGCCCAACGCGCCCAGGGCCAGCGCGAGGTTGTGGGCGGTGCCGAGCGTCAACCCACTGTCCTCGCCGTACATCGAGCGCAACCGCGACAACGTGTCCTCCAACAGCGCCCGCGCCCGCTCGAAGCGCGGGGAGGCCGTCGGTGCGGACCGCCCGAGCTGGTACAGACAGAGCCCGAGGGTGCAGGCGGAGGCGAGAGTGTCCAGGTGGTCGTCGCCCAGCACCCGCCGACGGCGGCGCAGCGTCTCGTCGGCGATGTCGTGGGCCGCCTGGACGAAGCCGAGCCGGAACCGGGCGTCCGCCAGGCTGTGCGCGGCCTGCAGCGTCGCCGGATCATCGGGACCCAGTCGGCTGCGCCACTGCTGGTAGAGGTGTTCGGTGACGTCGTGGCCGGCCCTCAGGTCGCCGTGCCCGCGCAGGTACCACGTTGCCTGAGTGGCGACGGCGCGCAGGGCCGGGTTCGTGCTCGCGCCCGGATCGACGGCCAGGAGGTGGGGAAGGAACCGCGCCCAGTAGGGCCAGGCGGTCGGTTCGTGGCTGGGGCCGGGTGTCGCGGCGACGAGGAGTGCGTCGAGCTGGCGTCGGGCGGCGACCTCGGTCGCGTGGTCGGTGAGGTCCCGGACGATGGCCAGGGTCAGTCGGTGCAGTTGCGGCCCGACCGGTCCGACCTTGGCCAGGCCGTACCGGCCGAGGAGGCCGATCGACCGACGGATCGCCATCGTGGAGGCGGCGACGGAGGCCAGCGGTTCGGGGAGGACGCCGACGGGAGCACCGGTGAAGATCTCGATGGGCACGGGTTCCGGTGCGAGCAAGGCGCAGAGTCGCAGCAACTGCCCGGCGGCCTGGTCCGTGGCGGCCAGCCGGTCCAGCGAGATCTGCACCGTCCCGGCCAGTGTCGTGGGATAGGACGGGGGCTTGCCCTCCGTCATCACCTGCGCGACGTGCTGGGCGAGTTCCCGGAGGTATTCGTCGGCGGTCATCGCTGTCTCGCCGATCACGCCGGCTGCCTGCGCCACTGCCAGGGGAAGGTCACCGACAGCATCGGCGACGCTGTCGGCCGCCGTCCCGGTCAGCTCGGGGGCGAGGTGACGCAGCAGCGCCACTGACTCCGCCCGGTCGAACACGTCCACGTCCAGGAGGATCGCCACCTGCCGCCACCCGGGGTTGCGGGATGTGATGATCACGTGACCGGGGCCCTGCGGCAGCCACGGTACGACGTCCTCGGGGGCCTCGACATTGTCGAAGACGATCAGCCAGTTGTCGGTTTCGCGGAGGTGGCGTAGCACCTGTCGGGCGGCGGTGGCGGTGTCTGGTGTGGTGGTGACCCAACCCGTGGACAGGCCGAGGGCGGTGAGTTGGTCCCCGATGAGGACGCTCTGTTCGGCGTTGATCCACCACGTCAGGGAGTACTCGTCGGCGAAACGGTGGGCGTATTCGACAGCGAGGGAGGTCTTGCCGACCCCACCGAGGCCGTGCAGGGCGATGACCGCCACCGGCCGGCCCGTGTGCAGGTGAGCATGAAGTGCGGTCAACAACTCGTCCCGCCCGGTGAAGCCGGCGTTGCGGACCGGGATGTTCCAGGCCCGCGTCACCCCGTCGGCCCGGGGTGTGCCGTCCGGCTCCCGTTGACGACGGACGCCTTCGACGGATGGTGCGGGGGAGGAGTGCTTGACCGCTGCCTGCTTGGCCCACTGGGCGAGCGGAGCGGCGACGAGCGCGGCCGCCAACGCTGCCACCGTCGCCGACGTCTCCACGTCGAGCCCGAAGCCGAGCTGGCAGGCGAGCCAGGCCAGAGCCACGGCGAGCAGACTGAGGAGGCTGGCCACCGTCCACCGATGTGCCTGCGTCATCCGCTCCCCCACAGGTGTCGACCACGCCGCCGTTCCGGCTCCACCTCACCACATCGTGACCACCTCCTGCACCCTCCGTCCTGATCGGAGGATGCCCCTGCGGGGCCGGCGCTGCCGGGGCCCGGGTCGGGGGTTGGTTGGCTGGTCGGGCGGCTGGTGGCGCCGACCGCGGGTGGCGGTGGCCGGGGAGCGCGGCGGTGGTGAATATCCCGCCCGTAGAGATATGACCGCTTCGGGTGTATCGCATAGGCGGCCATGACTGTGCAGATATCAGGGAAGACTCACCCTGGCAATCATCCGGGTGTCCTGGCCGAAGTGGCGAAAGGGTCTTGCCGGTGGTTCACATCTCTACCAGGAATCAGCCCTGTGGCGGGTTCGGCCTCGTCGGAAAGTGTTTCGGTCGGGCTGGCGAGGGGTGATTTTATTGGTTTTCAGGGACATCGATACGCCCTGCGGTGACCGGTCTCTTTCTGCATTTTGCGATGCGCTGCCTGGCGGGGCTGGTCGCCGTGCACATTCGACATTCGGCGGTGCTCCGGTATAGTGCGACCAATCCCCTTTGAGCGCGCCAGAAAGCATCTGATCTGCGTGATGACAGCTGGGCTGGAAAATGCGTCGAAAGACCTGCGCTTCGTCGGGCGGCGACCACAGTTGGCGCGTATCGGAAGAGCCCGGGCCGCCGCGCTGACCCGCGGCCGGCAGATGGTTTGCGAGGTGGTCGGCGAACCAGGAGTCGGCAAGACCCGGTTCGTCCGCGAGGCGCTGGAGCGGTGCGTCCCCACTGTTCCCTGGGCCATCGGGACCTGTGCGCCGGATGAGCGGGGAGTTCCCTTCCACGTGTTCCGGCACGCCTTCACCGAGGGGCAGCCACTCCGCCGCGGGCTGGGTAGCGGGGCGTCGGCCGGGGAGAGCTGGGCGGAGTCCGCTGCCGCCGTGCCGCCGGCGCCGGGGCGGGCGTCGGATGCCCGACGGTTCCGGACCTACCAGTTGGCCCGCCGGCTGATCGGCCTGACGGCCCGGGACGGTCTGGTGCTTGTCCTCGACGACCTGCACTGGGCGGACGCCTCCTCCACAGGTCTGATCGCCCACCTCCTGAGATACCCGGTGCCCGCCCCGCTGCTGCTCGTGCTCGCCTACCGCCCACGGCAGATGGCAACCCCGATGCCGTTCGGTCCACCGGCTTCCGACGACCACACCGACGTCGAACCGACGCCCCGCGACCGGATCGAACTTCGCCCCCTCGGCCTCGCCGACGTCGCGCTTCTGCACCCCCACGTCGACCAGGCGGAGTTGCGCGCCCGCTACGACCTGACCGGCGGCAACCCCGGTTACCTGGCGGCGCTGCCCGGCGGCCCCGCTCCGGGCGGCCCCGCTCCGGGCGGCCCCGCCCCGACTCGTGCTGCGCAGGGCGTCCGGATGTCCGACGCGGCGCTTGCCGTGTTGCGTCGCGAGTGGGCGGACCTGCCGTCCGTCGAACTGGCCTGCCTGCGGGCCGGGGCGATCCTCGACGCGCCCTTCGCCGCGGACCTGCTCGCCGAGGTCGCGCAGGTCCCGGCGTCCCTAGCGGTCGAGGCCGGCTGGCGGTTGGCCCGGCTCGACCTGATCCGTCGCGTGCCCGGCACCGCACGGTTCGCCTTCCGGCACCCGGCGCTGCGGATGGCTGTCGCCCAGGACACCGACCCGGCGTGGCAGTCGGAGGCGTGCGCGCGGGCACTCACCGCGCTTGTCGAGTTGGGCGCGCCACCCGCGGACCGGGCCCGCTACGCGGAGCGCCTGCTCGCCCTCCCGAACGGCCGCTGGGTCGACCGCTGCGTCAACGTGCTCTGCCGGGCCGCGCAGGAGGTCCGGCGCGAGACTCCGGACCTGGCCATCCGCTGGCTGCGGCTGGCGTTGCGGGCGCTGCGGCCAACGGCCGGACCGACGCAGCGTCGCCGGGACGTGTCACTCGTGCTGGCCCAGATCACCGGGGAGGCGGGCGACCTGGCCGAGAGCAGGGCACTGCTCCAGGAGATCGTGCCGCTGTTCCCCGCCGACCAGGAGGGCCGACGGGCGCAGGCGGTGGCCCTCTGGGCGCGCGTGGAACGCCTGCTCGGCAACTACGCGGAGGCGGCGGCCATCAGCCGGAGCGAGTTGGCCGCCCTGCCCGCCGCAGCCGGACCCACCGGCGGCTACCGCCTCGCCACCGAGATCGGCGTCGCCGGCATCCTGGCCGGCCACCCCGTGGCCGGGCTGCCCGACGGGCTCGACGGAGATCTCGGCGGCTCCGGCGCGGATCGGGCCGGCCTGCTGGCCGTCCGCGGTCTGGCCGCCGCACACGACGGCGCCCTCGACGACGCCCGGTGCCTGCTCGATGCCGGTGCCCGGATCGTCGACGCACTGCCGGACCGCGACGTGCGGGACCACCCCGACTGCCTCACCGCGCTCGGCCTGACCGAGTTGTACCTCGAACGGCCCTCCGACGCGGTGCGACACCTCGACCGGGGGGTCACGCTCGTGCGCGCCGCGCACCGCGACGACGGCCTGTGCCAGTTGCTGCTCGGCCGCAGTCAGGTGGCCTACCACGGCGGCCAACTGAACACCGCCATCGGACTGGCCACCGAGGCGGGCATCGTCGCCCGCCGCATCGGCGGCCACCACCTGTTGAGCTTCGCCCTGGCGTTCGAGGCGGAGGCGACGGCGTGGCGTGGTGGGCCGCGCGACGACGACCGGGCGGTGGCGTTGGCCCGAAGCGCCGCCGGCATCGCCACCGATCTGACCACCTGGTGCGGTCGTACCGCCGCCACGGCGCTGGCCACCGCGGCACTGCTGTCCGGTGACCCGGCGACCTGCGCCGAGTTGGTGCGCTCGGCCGGCGGCGACAGCCGGCTGAGCCGTCTGCAGACCAGCCTGCGACCCCGGTGGTTCGAGCTGCTCTGTGCCGCCGCGCTCGCCGCGGGTGAGCTGACCGACGCCGAACGGCAGGCGCGGCTGGCGATGGCCGAGGCGGAGCAGGTCGGTCTCCCCGGGCAGCGGGGCTTCGCCGAGTCGGCGTACGGCGAGGTGTTGCTCGCCCGCGGCGAGGCCGCGGCGGCGCTGCCGCACCTGGAGACCGCGGCCGACCTGTTCCGTGCCGGCGGGATGGTGCTCCGGCGCAGCCTCGCGCTGGCCTCCCTGGCCCGGGCGGCGGAGGCCGCGGACCAGACCGGCCCGGCGGCGCGGGCCCGCCGTCGGGCGCTGGAGCTGGCCGGGTGGTGCGGGACGGAACGGGTCGCCCTGCGACTGGCCCGTCCGGTCGGCCCGCGCGAGGTCGCCGCCCTGACCGACCGGGAGTGGCACATCGCCCGGCTGGCGGCCACCGGGGCCACCAGCCGACTGATCGGGCGGCAGCTGAACATCAGCCCCCGCACGGTGGAGGCGCACCTGACCCGCATCTACCGCAAGGCGGGCGTCGCCTCCCGGTCGGCTCTGGTCGCCTGGGTCGCTCGGCTCGATGACACCGATCGATGACCGCGATCCGGGCCGGATGACGTCGTTCGGTGCAACGTCGACGGGGCGGGCAGCACGAGGCCGCGCCGCCGCCGTCGTGGCCCGAGCGCCGCTCACATACTCGACTGCATCGGGCGCGATTCCCGTGCACCGGTGGTGGATGGAGGACGAGATGCTGGGCAGAAGATCCGTCAGGAGCCCGCGTACCCTCACCGCGCCGGTGCCGGCCACGCCGATCGGCGCCGCCGTGGTGGCGCTGCTGGTGCTGGCCGGCTGTGGCGGCGAGCCGGTGGACGCGGCGACCCCCGCACCGCAGGGTTCGGCCGCCTTCGGTCGGGACCGGGCCGCGCTGGTGCTCACCGCCTTCGACCAGGCCGACTCCGCCGCCTCGGTGGCCGGTGACGTCGAGGCGCTACGGGCCCAGGAGGTCTCGCCCTCGCTGGACCTCAGCATCGCCGCGGTTCGCCGGGCGGCCTACAACCAGCGTCCACAACCGTCCTTCCAGCACATCAACCCGGCCTTCGCGGTGCCGCCCGGCGACCCGACGTGCTTCGTCGTCACGGCCACCCTCCGACTGAGCGGCTCGGAGCTGGCCCCCACCGACGTCAGCCAGTTCGTGCGCGGTGCCGACAACCAGTGGCAGCTCAGCCACAACGTGCAGGTCACCCAACCGTCGCTGGTGGCCGCCCGGAGCATCGACGGCCGCCCGGCCACGGCCGGTGGCACCGCCCTGGACGAGACCAGCCGCCGGGCCCTCGAAGCCGAGGTGTTCGCCCGCAGCATCGGGTCCACGACGGGCAACCGGGCCCTGGTCGCGTCGAGCCCACTGCTCGACGGCCAGTTCGCCGGCGGTTGGGAGGTCTACGGGCAGCAACTCGCCGGGGCCGGCGCGGCGGTGCGGCGGACGATGGACAGGGCCGAGTGGTCGGACTGCGCCGTCGCGGTGCCGACCGGCACGCTGACCTTCCTGACCATCCACGCCACCGACACGCTGCGCCCGGCGCCCGGCGGCCCGGCCACCGTCCAGATGGTGCCGCAGAGCCCCGACCTGATCGCCACCGGTCACCGCACCCCGGTCCGTGGGAAGTCGGTCCGGGTCACCCGGGTGGAGACCTTCGTGCTGCTCGTGCCGGCGCAGACCAACGGCACGACGGTGCTGGGGCTCAACGACAGCGCGTTGACCGTCACCGCCGGCTGACCCGGCCGCCGAGCGTGCACCGTGGCGCCGACGGCAGAAACCGGTGGCATCACTCGGATCCGACGCCACCGACCGCGACGATGGCAGCAGCCGTGATCGCCGGCGGGGCCGGCGGTGCCGCGGTCCGGCCACCAGGCCCGGGAGGAACCATGTGGCGTCCGCGCTTCCGATCCGACTACGTGCCGGTGCGGCTGCCCGACGGCCCGCTCGTGGTGCTGGGGGAAACCCGCAGCCTCCTCATCGACGACCCGGTGGCCGCGGACCTGGCCGGCCAGCTCGACGGCGCCGCGCCGCTGGCCGACGTGGTGGCCCGGCTGGCCACCCGCCACCCGGTCGCCGCCGTCGCCGCCGCCCTCGCCCGGCTGCGCGACCACGGCCTGCTGGTGTCCGGGCCGGCGCACACCTCGCCGGCCGAGGCCGCCGGCTGGGACGCCCGCGGAGTCCCGCCCGAGGCCGGACAACAGTGGATGGCCGGCGGCCCGGTGACCATCGTGGACCTCGGGGCGCCCCGGGCGGCCGAGACCGCCGACGCGCTGCGCGCCCTCGGGCTCGCCGTGACGGTGGTCGGACCGGACGCGACGGACCCCGACCCGAGCGCCCAGGTGCTGGTGCTGCCGTCGTCGATGCTCGACCCCCGGCTGGCCCTGATCAACGACCGCCACCTGGCAGCCGATCGCGCCTGGACCCTGGCCCGGCCACACGGCAACGTCGTCTTCCTCGGCCCGCACCTCGTGCCCGGCCGCACCGGCTGTTGGGCCTGCCTGCGGCAACGGTGGCAGGAGAACGAACAGGTGAACGCCTTCCTCGACGGGCAGGACCTGACCGACCCGCTACCGCAGCCCGGCCGCGCGGTCCTGCCCGGACTGGCCACCACGGCCGCCGGGCTGCTCGCCGCCGAACTCGCCGTACTGGCCGTCCGGGGCACGTCACCCCGCCTCACCGGCCGGATGGTCGCCCTGGACACCCGGGACCTGAGCACGGAGAGCCACCAACTGGTACGCCAGCCGCAGTGCCCCGCCTGCGGCGACCCGGACCTCGTCGGGAAGGCCGAGCCCCGCATCGACCTGCCACCCAGCGGCACCCAGCCCAGTCGGGGTGGGGACTCCCGCACCCGGGAACCCGCCGAGGCGTACGCGGCGCTCGTGCACCACGTCAGCCGGTATCTGGGTGTGGTGAGCCGGCTGACGCCGCTGGAGGCGACCGACAACGGCGTCACCCACACCTACTCGGCCGGGCACAACTTCGCCCAGCCCCGCCAACTCGCCGCGTTGCGCCGCAATCTGCGCGGGCAGAGCGGCGGCAAGGGCCGCACCGACCTGCAGGCCCGGATGAGCGCGGTCGGGGAGGCGGTGGAGCGCTACTGCGGGGTGTGGCGCGGCGACCGACCGGTGCACCGGGCGACCTACCGGCAACTCGGTCCGGACCGCGCGGTGCACCTGCGGGAGTTGCTGCTGTTCTCGGAACGCCAGTACGCCGACCGGGATCGGCTCAACCGCGACCTGGGCCACCTGCACCGCGTTCCCCGCCCGTTGCCCGACGAGGTGGAGCTGGACTGGACCACCGGTTGGTCGCTGACCCGGCGGACACCGCGCGAGTTGCCCGCCGCGCACTGCTGGTACGGGCATCCGGAGTTGACCGGGCTGGGGGTGTGCTCGGCCGACTCGAACGGCTGCGCGGCCGGCGGCACCCTGTCCGAGGCGATCCTGCAGGGCTTCTGCGAACTCGTGGAGCGCGACAGCGTGGCCCTGTGGTGGTACCACCGGTCCCGGATGCCCGGGGTGGACCTCGCCTCGTTCGCCGACCCGTGGACCGCCGCCTGCGTCGACCACCACGCCACCGCCCTGGGCCGCGAGCTGTGGGCCCTCGACCTGACCGCCGACCTCGGCGTACCCACGTTCGCCGCGGTGTCCCGGCGGGTCGACGCGGGGCCGGAGGACGTGCTTGTCGGCTTCGGTGCGCACCTGGACGCGCGGGTCGCGCTGACCCGGGCGCTCACCGAGGTGAACCAGTTCCTGCCCGCCGTCGCCGGACCCACCGCCACCCGCAACCGGTACGGCGTCGACGATCCGGACACCGCGCGCTGGTTCACCAGCGTGCGGGTGGCCGACCAGCCCTGGCTGGCCCCGGATTCCACCCGGCCGCCGCGCACCGCCGCGGACCACCCGGCGCTGACCACCGGCGACGTCGGCGACGACGTGCGTCGGTGCGTACGCCGGGCGGAGCAAGCCGGCCTGGAGGTCATCGTCGTCGACCAGTCCCGTCCGGACGTCGACCTGGCCGTGGTGAAGGTCGTCGTGCCGGGGCTGCGGCACTTCTGGCGCCGACTCGGTCCCGGCCGGCTGTGGGACGTGCCGGCCCGCCTCGGCCGGGGCCCGCTGGCCGCCGACGAGACGTCGGCCAATCCGCTGAACGTCTTCTTCTAGTGAGGGACACGCAGATGACAGGCATGGTGGATCCGGTCGGTCGGCGGTCGCCGTGAGCGGCACCCTCGGCGGTCCGCCGGTGCAGGAGTCGTACCGGCTGCGCCGGGACGCGGAACTGCGGCTCGGTGAGGACGGCTCGCTGACCCTGCGCCAGACCCGCTTCCAGCTCACCCTGGAGCAACCGGGCATGGGCCGGCGGGCGCTGCTGCTGCGGCTCGCCGCCGACTGGGTCAACGACGTCGAGGTCGGTCGGCTGATCAGCGGGCTGGAGGGGGAGAGTCGGGTGCTGCCCGCGCAGCTGCTGCTGCGGCGGCTGCTCGCCCACTCCTGGCTGGAGCGCCGCCTGCAGGTCGACGACCGGCCGCTGCTCGACCTGGTGCCCACCGGCCTCGGTCGGGGCAGTCAGCCGGAGAGCCGCCTGCACACACCCGGGGTCCGCTACCGGCTCTCCCGTTTCGCCGCCCTCCAGCCCGAACGGGGCATGCTGGTGGCCGCGTCACCGCTGAGCACCCTCGTTGTCGGCTGCGCCGACGCCGCCCTCGGCGCGGTGCTGGCCGCCGCCGTGCCGGGCGTCGGGCCCGACGCGGTGGCCCGCACGCTCGGCGTGTCGGCGGCGGCTGCCGGCCGGGTGCTCGACGAGTTGGCCACCGCCCGGATCCTGGTCACCGACGCCGAGTTCGAGGCGGAGTGCGACGACGCGCCGCTGGCCTACTGGTCGCCGGAGGAGCTGCGGCTGCACCACCGCTCCCGGGCCGGTCGACACGCGCTGCCGGTGGGTGGCACCTACCGGATGCGGGAGCGCTTCGCACCACTTCCGCTGCGCCGCCCGTACGACGGGGGCCGGGCTGTCGAGTTGCCGCTGCCGGACCTGGCGACGATCGCCAAGGCGGATCCGGCGTTCAGCCAGGTCGTCACGGACCGGCGCAGTGTGCGGGAACACGACGACGCCGCGCCGCTGCCCCTGGAACGGCTGGCCGAGTTCCTGCACCGGTCGCAGCACACCAGCGCCGCCGGCGAGGCCGGCGGGCAGGAGGTCGGCCAGCGGCCCTACCCGGGCGGCGGCGGGGTCTACGAGCTGGAGATCTATCCCCTGGTCGCGCGCTGCGCCGGGCTGGATCCCGGGCTCTACCACTACGACGCGGTCGGGCACCGGCTGGAGCCGGTCGCCGGCTGGGGTCCGGCCGCCGACCGGCTGCTGGCGTACGCCCGGGCGGCCGGCGCCCTGCCCCGGCCGCCGCAGACGGTCCTGGTGGTCACCGCCCGGGTGCAGCGGCTCATGTGGAAGTACGAAGGGATGAGCTACGCCATGATTCTCAAGGACGCGGGTGTGCTGACCCAGCAGATGTATCTCGTCGCCACCGCCATGGGGTTGGCGCCGTGCGCCCTCGGTGCCGGAGACTCCCAGGCCTTCGCCGAGTTGTCCGGGATCGACCCGCTCGTCGAGCCGAGCGTGGCCGACTTCCTGCTCGGCTCGCGCCGCGCCACCGGCCCGGCGGGAGCGGGGGGCCGGCCATGAAGTTCCGGCGGCAGGCGCTGCGCCAGTTGGAGGCGCCCGAGCAACTGGACCGGGCGGTCCGGCTGACCACGGTGCCGAACTGGCTGGCCACCACCGCGCTCGTCATCGTCGTGGTCGCCGCGGGTGTCTGGTCGGTGCGCACGGTGGTCCCCCGGACCGTGGAGGCGGCCGGGGTGCTGATCCACTCGAACGGGATCTCCGCCCTCGACGCGCTGGAGAGCGGTCAGGTCACCAAGGTGTGGGCGGCACCGCACCAGCGGGTGCCGAAGGGCACCCCCCTCTACAGTCTGCGCACGGCCGACGGCAAGGTGCGGGTGGAGACCGCGCCGGGTGACGCGTACGTCGTCTCCTGGCTGGTCTCCGAGGGCGAGATCGTCACCCCGGGCACGCACCTGGCCGACCTGGAACGGCTCGACACCGCCGGGGACGCGTTGCAGGCCGTCGTCTACGCCCCCGCCGTCGCCGCGCCGCTGCTGCAACCCGGCGTGTCCGTCGAGGTGGCCGCCGCGGCCGCGCCGCGCAACGTGTTCGGCACCCTGGCCGGGCAGGTGACCACGGTCGGCGCGTTCCCGGAGACCGAGGCGTCGCTGCGCGCCTTCCTGGGCACCGGGCCGGACGTCCGGCGGCTGCTCGCCCGCGGCAGCGTGGTGCGGGTGACAGTCGCCCTGGAGCCCGACCCGGCCGCACCGGGGGGTCTGCGCTGGACCAAGTCCCCGCCGCCGTTCCAGCTCAACTCGGCGAGCGAGGTCACCGCCTGGTTCACCGTGGACCGGGAACACCCGATCGACTGGTTGTTGCGCCGATGAGCGCGCCGACGACAGCCGTCGGCGGCACGCCGGAGATCCCGCGGATCCGGCGTCGACGGGTCCGCACGCCCACCCTGATCCAGATGGAGGCGGTGGAGTGCGGTGCCGCCGCGCTGGGCATCCTGCTCGCGCACCACGGCCGGCACGTGCCCCTGGAGGAGTTGCGCCGGGTGTGCGGGGTGAGCCGGGACGGCTCCACCGCGGCCACCGTGCTCAAGGGCGCCCGCCGGTACGGGATGGTGGCCAAGGGTTTCCAGATGGACCTGGCCGACCTGGCCACAGTGGCGCTGCCGGCGGTGCTGTTCTGGCGCTTCGAGCACTTCGTGGTGCTGGAGGGGCTGGGCCGCAAGGTCTTCATCAACGATCCGGCCACCGGCCCCCGCGCGGTGAGCTGGGAGGAGTTCGACGGCGCGTTCACCGGCGTCGCGCTCACCATGGAACCCGGCCCGGAGTTCCGGCCCGGCGGCACCCGCTACCGGCTGGTGCGGGCGCTGGCCGAGCGGTGGCGCGGCCCGGGCTCGGCGATCGCGCAGATGCTGCTGCTCGGCCTCCTGATCGCCGTGGTCGGTCTGACCATCCCGGTGATGGCCAAGGTCTTCGTCGACCGGGTGCTGCTGCAGGAGGATCGGGCCGCGTTCGCCGGCCTGGTGGCGGCGGTGGCGGTGGCCACCGTGCTGACCTTCCTGGCCAGCCTGCTCCAGCAACGCCTGACCGTACGCGCGGAGACGGCGCTGGCCCTCGGCAGCGCCGCCCGGTTCTTCCGACATCTGCTGCGGCTGCCGCCGACCTTCTTCGACCAACGGCAGGCCGCCGACCTCAGCCAGCGGGTCCGCGGCAACGAGGTGGTCGCCGAGGTGCTGACCCGCCGGACGGCCACCACCGTGGTGGACACCGGCCTGGTGCTGGCGTACGGGGCACTGCTCTGCCAGTACGACCTGCTGCTCGGGCTGTGCGCGGTGGTGCTCGCCGGGCTGAACGTCAGCGTGCTCCGTTATGTCGCCTCGACCCGGTCGACAGCCGTCGCCGGCCTCCAGGCGGACCGCAGCAAGTTGGTGACCACCGTGTACACCACGGTTCAGATGATCGAGACGGTGAAGGCCGGCGGTGAGGAGGAACGCGCCGTGGCCCGGTTCGCGGCGCGCCACGCCACCGTCGCGACCCGTCAGCAGCGGCTGGGGGTGCCCACCGCGGTGCTGTCCGTCCTGCCGGCGCTGCTGGCCTCGGGGACGACCGCGGTGCTGCTGGGGTTGGGCAGCCGGCAGGTCGTGGCGGAGGCGATGAGCGTCGGCGTGCTGGTCGGCATGCAGAGCCTGGCCGCCGCGATGAACCGGCCGTTGGGCAATCTGACCGCGCTGGGCTCGCGGTTGCAGGACATGAGCGCCGACCTGAACCGGCTGCGGGACGTGGAGCGGTATCCGCTGCCGGCGGTGCCGGAGCGGCCCGCCCAGCCGATGACACCGATGGAGGGGCACCTGCGCATCGAGGAGGTGACCTTCGGCTACAACCCGCTGGGCCGTCCACTGCTGCAGAATTTCAGCCTGGACCTGCCGCCGGGTGCCCGGGTGGCGCTCGTCGGGCGGTCGGGCAGCGGCAAGTCGACTGTGGGTCGGCTGGTCGCCGGGCTGTACCGTCCCTGGACCGGCCGGGTCACCGTGGACGGCGTCGAGCGGACGGCGGCCGACGACGGCCTGTGGGCGGCCACCGTCGCCATGGTGGACCAGGACCAACGGCTGTTCGAGGGGACGGTCCGGGACAACGTCACCATGTGGGACCTCACCGTCGCCGACGAGGACGTCGTCGGCGCGCTGACCGACGCGTGCCTCTACGACGAGGTGGCGGCGCGTCCGGGTGGCCTGGGCAGCCCGGTGCGGGAGAACGCCCGCAACTTCTCCGGTGGTCAGCGGCAGCGGCTGGAGATCGCCCGGGCGCTCGTGCGCAACCCCCGGGTGCTGGTGCTGGACGAGGCCACCAGCGCGCTGGACGCCGAGACCGAACGCCGGATCGACAGGCACCTGCGCCGGCGGGGTGCGACCTGCCTGATCGTGGCCCACCGTCTCTCCACGGTCCGCGACTGCGACCTGATCGTCGTGTTGGACGGCGGTCGGGAGGTCGAGCGGGGCACCCACGAGCAACTGGTCGCCCAGGACGGGGCGTACGCGCGCCTGGTCCGGGACCACTGACCACGACGATCCGAGGAGACGCTGATGAGTGGCGCGGTGCAGGATTTCCCGGCCGGCGGCCTGATCGGCTTCTGCGCGGACGGCGTACGCCAGGTCTGCCGCCTGGACGGCCCGGCGGCCGGCTGGCTGGTGACCGGGGGTGAGGCCGACCTGTTCGCGGTGCGTCGGGCCGGGTTGAGCCCCTCGCGGCGGCACCACGTGGCCCGGCTGCCGGCCGGTGGCCTGGTGCCGACGTCCACCGCGATCGGTGCGTGGCAGTTGATCCTGGTGCCGCTGCCCGACACGGAGTTGCGCGGCCTGTCCCGGCGGCACCTGTCCCTGCTGGAGCGGCACGTCCGGCTCGGCCGCGCGCCGGACGAGGGGGCGGCGCTGCGGGCCCGGACCGCCGCGACGGAGCTGGTCGCCGCGGTGGACCTGGTGCTTGTCACCATCGCCGACGCGCTGCGCCGCGGGCAGGCGCCCCGGGAGGCGTCCACCCTGTCCGGACGGGAGATCATCTCGTTGGCGCAGGGGAGCGCCCTCACCTCCACCGGCGGCGCCTGGTGGTTGCGCAGTGCCGGTGGGCAGTTGCGCCGCAACGACGGTGGTCCGGCGGAGATGTCCGGGGAGCGGGAGCTGCTGCTGGTCGCCGAGCGGGACTGGGTGGTGGCCGAGTCGCCGTGCGCGGTGGAGAGCCACGGCAGCTGGGACCTGCTGGTCAACGGTCAGCTCCGCGCGGCCGTGGACCAGCACGTGGCCCGGCTGTTGCGGATGGTGGAGACCCGGATCGAGGAGGCCGACGCGGCCCTGTTGAGCGCCGTGCGGCGCCGCCGGCAGACCGACGCCGCGGTGCTCGCCGCGGCGGCCCGCCGGTCGATCGGGGTGATCGGCGCCGGCGGTGCGGTGCCGGTTCCGGACACCGAGGCCGGCTTCGACAGGTACGGGCGGGCGGCCTCGGTGCTCCGGGTGGTGACGGAGGGGATGGGCAGCCCGATCAACGAGCCGGCCGACCGCAGTCGCGCGCCGCTTGACGACCGGGCGGCGGTGCACGCGGTGACCCGGGCATCCAGCCTGTTCCTGCGCGAGGTGCGGCTGCCGGAGCGCTGGTGGCGGCGGGACCTGGGGCCGCTGGTGGGGTGGCGGGCCGGTGCCGACCCGGAGCACGCGGTCGCGGTGCCGCTGGTGTTCCGCCGTGGCCGCTACCACCACGTCGACCCGGACACCCGCGCCCACGGTGCGATCGACGCGACGGTGGCCGCGACGTTCGCCGCCGAGGCGACCGAGGTGCAGGCACCGCTACCGCCGGCCGCGCGGATGCGCCACCTGCTGCGGGCCGGGCTGGTCGGTGCGTCCCGCGACGTGCGGGGTCTGCTGTTTGCCGCCACCTGCGTGGCACTGCTGGGCCTGGGTGTGCCGCTGGCCACCGGCGAGGTGCTCGGCCAGTTGGCCCGGCAGGGCGAGGTGAACGGCCTGATCGGCTTCGTCGCGCTGATGCTCAGCGCGGCGGTGGTCGCGGGGCTGGTCGGCGTGGTGCAGAATCTGCGTCTGCTGCGCCTGGACGGCCGGTTGCAGTCCGGCGCGCAGTTGGCGATCTGGGACCGGCTCATGCGGCTGCCGGCCCGGTTCTTCACCGGTCGCAGCAGCGGTGAGATCGCCAACTCGATGTTGGGGATCTCGTTCGTCGGTGAGGCACTGAGCGCGCTGCTGCCGCAACTCGTCTCGGCGGCCGCGACCGTCGCGGTGACCCTCGGCATGCTCCTGGTCGTCGAGCCCGTGCTCGGGCTGTGGGGGGCGGGGATCGTCGCGGTCACCATGCTGACCTTCGGCGCGTTCGCCGTCCTGATCGTCCGTCGGCAACGGTCCGCGCTGCCCGCCGAGCACCGGGCGGCGGCGATGACCAACCAGTTGCTCGGCGGCATCGTGAAGATCAAACTGGCCGCCGCCGAGACCCGGGCGCACGCGCGCTGGTCGGAGGTGGCCGCGACGGCCCGCGCGGCGCTGCAGCGGGTCCGGCAGAGCCAGGCGGGCCTGGTCGCCTTCGGCACGGTGCTGCCGATCGCGGGTCAGCTCGTCCTGTTCGCCGTGCTGATGGGGCCGCTCGCCGGTCGGGTCGCGCCGGCCGACTTCTTCATCCTCAACGTCGGCTTCGCGATGCTGCTCGGCGCGCTGCTGGTGCTGGTGTCGGCCGGGGTGGAGGTGATCGCGGCGGTGCCCCGGCTGGGCAGCCTGCGGGAGATCCTGCGCGCCGAACCCGAGGCGCGGCCGGATCGGGTGGACCCGGGCGAGTTGCGCGGCGAGGTCGCGCTGCACCGGCTCACCTTCGCCTACCAGCCGGACGAGCCGCCGGTGCTCGTCGACATCGACCTGCACGTCCGCCCGGGTGAGTTCGTCGCCATCGTCGGTCCGAGTGGCTGCGGAAAATCCACACTGCTGCGGCTGCTGCTCGGCTTCGAACGCCAACAGCAGGGCGCGGTGCTCTACGACGGCCAGGACCTCTCCGAACTCGACGTCCACGCGGTCCGCAGGCAGTGCGGGGTGGTCCTGCAGGATGGCCAGCTCTTCGCCGGCTCGGTGCGGGACAACATCTGTGGCGCCGGCAGTTTCCCACTGGACCAGGTCTGGGAGGCGGCGCGGATGGCCGGCCTCGCCGACGACCTGGAGGCGCTGCCGATGGGGATGAGCACGATGGTGCCCTTCGGCGGCGGCACGCTCTCCGTCGGGCAGCGCCAGCGGGTGCTGATCGCCCGCGCGTTGGCGCCCCTGCCCCGGATCATCTACCTCGACGAGGCGACGAGCGCGCTGGACAACCGGACCCAGGAGGTGGTCAGCCGCAGCACCGCCGCCCTGGCCGCGACCCGGGTGGTCATCGCCCACCGGTTGTCCACGGTCCGCACGGCGGACACCATCGTGGTCCTCGACGCGGGGCGGATCGTCCAGCGGGGGACCTTCGACGAGTTGATGGGTGACCCGGACGGGCTGTTCCACCGGCTGGCGCGACGGCAGCTACTGACCGAACCGGAGCGGCCCGACACCGTGGTGCGGAGCCGGCACGCGGACGGGCAGCCCGCGACGAGCTGACGGTCAGCCGTTGTCGATGACGGTGCTGTCCTCCAGGCACACGTCCGTGTCGAGGTGGTTCTCCAGCAACTCGGCGACGTGCGCCTCCGACTGGTTCTCCACGGCGAGCCGGAACGCCTCGGTGAGCACGTTGACCACGCCCTGGGTCAGCAACAGGGTCTCCCGGTCGAGTTCGGCCCAGGACGACCGGGCGTCGCTGCGGACCAGCTCCGGAGCGAGGGTCAGCAGGCGGGCGGTGACGGCGGCGACCAACTCGTCGGCCACCGGTCGCAGGCTGTCCAGCACCTCGCTGAGCGTCTGCAGTGCCGGCACCGTGCCCACGCGTACCCGATGCAGGTCCAGGGCGGCGCGCAGCGGTCGTGGCCGGACGGTGCGGACGGTGCCGTCGGTGGTCCGGCCGATCACGCCGTGGCGGGTCAGCGCGTGGGCCAGCGCGGGACGGTCGGCGGTCAGGCGTTGCAACATCGCGGTCAGCCCGTCGGGCGCCTCGTCACTGGCCCGGACCCCCAGCATCGCCTCGATGGACACCAGGTTGAAGCCCTGCCGCTGGAGGGCGAGGATCGCGTCCAGCCGGCGGACGTGGGAGTCGTCGTAGAGGGCCGTCCGGCCGCGCCGCACCGGCGGGGGCAGCAGCCGCCGGGCCTGGTGGGCCCGGATGTTGCGGGGCGACATCCCCACCTTGCGGGCGAGTTCCTCCACGCTGTACCCGGCCGGGCCGCCGGGCGTCGTCGTCACCTGGTCGATGGTCACGATCGCCTCCGGCAGCACTCGGTGACGGAACACGGCACCCCGTCGAACCGCTGTCACTCCGAGGCGGTCCGCCGATCGCAGCGTAGGTGCGAAAGCCGCGCGGGTGACAGGCGAGGAATTACTACTTGTCCACAGTGGTGACAATCATTAGAATCGCTCGCCGCCGCCTGTCGCCGATTCCCAATTACCCGGCTTTCGCCGCAGCGCGACCTTTTCGCGGCCACATTCGATGAAATTCCCACTCTTTGCGCGGACCGGATCCGCCGGTGGCCCACGATGAAGCGAAATCGGCGGCTGGGGAACCTCCCGCGCTGCCTGTCGCCGCCGCCGGCGGTCGACCGTCGAAGGGAGCAAGGGTGTGACACCTGTCGATAGAGCGGTCTTCGTGGCCGCGTACAGCCGGCTGGTCGCCGACGTCTGGGCCGACCCGGTCAAGGAGCAGGCGCTCGACCGGGACCCGCGGGGGTTCCTCGCCGGCTACGGGCTGCACCTGTCCGAGGACGTGCAGGTCCGGGTGGTCCGCGACGTCGCCGACGCCGACCCGGACCTGGAGGCGCAGGTCGAGTCGTGGCAGTCGGCGGGGACCACCGGCACGTTCGTGCTGTTCGTGCCTTCGCTGCTGCCGGTGGCGCAGGCGGAGCTGGCCGAGGACGAGCTGGACAGCGTCGTCGCCGGCCTGGACCCCAGCTGTGCCTGTTGCTGCCCGTGCTGCTGCACCTGACACCGATGTCTGCCGCCCACCGGTCGGCGCGGCAGATTCTGATGGCAGTCATTGATTGTCGAACCTCGATCTTCGTAACGTTCTCGCCACAGCGATAAACCGCCTCAGTGATCCCGAGGAAAGGACCGAACGATGAGCAACGACGACCAGGAATATGGCGCGAGGTTCGTGACCAAGTACTCGGAACTGGTCACCGCGGTGTGGCGCAGCGACGACGAGCTGCAGCGCCTCCTCGCCGACCCGACCGGCTACGCGACGGCCGCCGGCCTGCCGGTCGCCGCCGGTTCCCGGGTCGAGGTCGACCGCGCCCAGCCCGCCACGCTCTACACCAAGGACCAGATCGTCGCCGACTGGGCCGGCACGCCCGGCCTGCACGTGCTGCACGTGCCCGAGGTGCCGCTCGTCGACCTCAACGAGCTGACCGAGGCCGAGTTGGAGTCGGTCGCCGGCGGTGTGGCCCCGATCGCCGACAACAACGTCAACATCATCGCCGTCCTCATCCTCTGAGTTCCTGACCCCCGCCGGGAGCCTCAATGACTGACACGACCGAAAGCATCGCGTTCCGATCCGGCACCTACCGGACGGCCACCGTGGAGCAGACCTGGGCACGGATCGGTGGCATGCTCGACCGCTTCCGGATCACCCGGGTCGCCGACATCACCCGGCTCGACGAGATCGGCCTACCGGTGCACGTCGCCTACCGGCCGGTCGGAGCCACCATGGCGGTGAGCGTCGGCACCGGCGCCACGGCGACGCAGGCCCGGGTCAGCGCGGTCATGGAGAGCATCGAGTCCTGGCATGCCGAGAACCTCCGGCCGGGGACCGTCGTCCGGTCCCCGGCCGAGGCGCTCGACCTGCCGTACGACGTGCGGTGGCTGCACCTGGCGGAACGGTCACCCCTGACCCCTGCCGTCGAACTCGACTGGGTCGCCGGCCGTGGCCTGGTGACCGGTGCGCGGTGCCTGGTGCCCCGCGCCACCATCGAACTCGACTTCACCATCCGGCGCGGCTGGGACCGCGCCCTGTTCACCCCCAGCAGCAACGGGCTGGCCACCGGGAACACCTTCGCCGAGGCCAGCCTGCACGCCCTGCTGGAGGTCGTCGAACGCGACTGCATCGCCCCCTACTGCACCTCGCCGTTGGCCGAGCGCACCTACGCCGACCCGGGCACCGCCACCAACGCGATGACCCGCACCGTGCACGAGGCGCTGCTGCGGGCCGGTTGCTGGGTGGAGGTCTGCGACATCACCAACGCCATCGGCGTGCCGTGCTACGCCGCCTCGATCTGGTCGGAGGACCTACCGGTCACCTTCGGCGGCTTCGGCTGCCACGTGGACCCGGAGATCGCCGTCGGTCGGGCCATGTCGGAGGCGGCGCAGTCGCGGCTGGTCATGGTCTCCGGAGCCCGGGACGACATCGACGCCACCGCCTACCACGACGTCGGCGCGCCGCCGGTGCCGCCACCCACCGTCGACCGGCCCGTCCTGCCGATCCGTCGGGACCCGCCACCCGTGGGCGACGTGACCCAGGTGCTGCGCGAGCTGGCGTCGCGGGTGCAGCGGGTCACCGGCGTCGAACCGTTCAGCGTCGACCTGACGCACGACGACATCGGTATACCGGTGAGCAAGGTCTTCGCCCCCGGCCTGCGGATGTTCGACGAGCGGGCCCTGAGTATCCGACCGGGAGTGCCCCGTGACTGACGTCGTCTTCATCGGTCCGAGCCTGCCGACCGACGAGGTGGGTCGACTGCTGCCCGACGCGGTCGTGCTGCCACCCGTCGCGCACGGCGACCTGCTCCGCCTGGACGTCGGCCCCGGCGACCGGGTCCTCGTCGTCGACGGGTTCTTCCTGCAACACCCGCCGGTGCGCCACCGGGAGATCCTCGACCTGCTCGACCGTGGCGTGACGGTGGCCGGCGCCGCCAGCATGGGTGCGCTGCGCGCCGCCGAGCTGTGGCCGTTCGGGATGCGTGGCGTGGGCGAGGTGTTCCAGCTCTACCGCGACGGGGTCGTCACGGGCGACGACGAGGTGGCGGTCGTGCACGGGCCCGCCGAGGAGGGTCACCGCGCGATGAGCGTCCCGCTGGTGAACATCCGGATCGAGCTGCGTCGTGCCGCCGCGGCCGGCGTGCTCAGCGACGCCGAGGCGGTACGGCTGCTGGACATCGGGCGGGACCTGCCCTTCCGGCGGCGGTCGTACCGGGCGCTGGAGCGCAGCGCGCCACCCGAGGCGGCGGCGGTGCTGGACCGGTTCCTGACGTGGCGTCGGCGGGACCCCGGCGACGCCAAGGGCGCCGACGCGCGACTACTGCTGTCGATGGCGGCGGACAACGCGCCCGAGCTGTGCCCGGCGCACGCCGGCGACCAGCCGATCGACAACCTGCACACCCGCTTCCTCGACAGCTGGCGGTCGCGGTTCGCCGGAGGGTCGGTCGGCGGGCACTGGGTCAGCGACCGGGAGGCCGCCGCGGTGCTGATGCTGTTGCACCCCGAGTCGCCCGCCTGGCACCGGCGAGGGGTGCTGGCCGGGCTCGCCGAGGTCGACATCGCCGACCCCCTGGTCGAGGACCACGCCCGTGAGGTGGCCCGCCGACGAGGGCTCTCCGCCGCGCCGCCGAGCGGGTGGGACTGGCTGACCGACTCCGAACGGGGTCTCGACGAGCACGAGGCGGTGCTGCGGGTGCTGGTGCGGGCGTTCGGCACCACCCCGTACCGCAGCCTGGCACTGTGGATGGTCGCGGCGCCGCTGCGTACCCCCGCGCTGCTGGCCGCGGCGCGACAGGTCGCGGCCACCGCGGCGTCGCTGAACGAGACGCTCGTCCCTCGGACGACGGGGCACCGCCGCCCCGGTGGTCGGCTGCACTTCCGCACCGAGGTCGTCGACACGTACTTCGCGAGGCTGTGGGGCTGTGCCGTCGACGAGCTGGAGGCGGCAGCGTGGGACCGGGGCTTCGTCGACCTGGCGGCGTTCCGTTACGCGGCCGAACCGCTCGTCGCGTACGTCAAGGCGTTCGGTGCCCCGCGACTGCCGGCGGTGGCCACCCGTGCGCAGGACACCCTGGCCGGTTCCGCGGCCCGGATCGGCTGAGGAGGCGTCGATGAGCGGCACGGTGAAAGCGGCACTGATCTACCCCCCGCTGACCGATCCCACCTCGGGATACCACTCCCTGAACTACCTCGACTCGTACGCCCGGGCACAGGGGCACCGACCGGCGGAGATCATCGACGCCAACATCGAGGCGTTCCACCACTCGTACACCCCGTCGGCGTACGAGTGGCTGCGGCGGGAGTTGTCCCGGCTGTCGACCGACGACCTCAGCGGCCCGGACGCGCTGATGGCCCGGGCGAACCAGCTCGGCCTGCCCGACCCCGATCCGGAGCGGCTGCGCCGGTCGATCGGGGTGTTGCAGGACCCGACCCTGTTCTACGACTACCGGCACTACCAGGATGCCGTCGACGGCGTGATCTCCTGGATGGACGCGCTCGGCGCGGTCGGGTTCCCCGGGCAGTTCCACGCCGGCTTCCGGCTGCACCCACCGCCGATGATCTCGATCGGCTCGGTGGCCGCGCTGACCGACGAGGCGCTGCTCGCCCGGCTCAACCGGCCCTTCCAGCCGTACTACGAGGACGTGCTGATCCCCCGGCTGGCCGCCGGTGGAAACCAGGTGATCGGCATCAGCGTCACCTACCAGTGGCAGTTGCCGTTCGCGCTCTGGATTGCACGACTCGTGCGGCGGGCCTGCCCGGACGTCTTCCTCATCGCGGGTGGCACCGAGATCTCCGACGTCTGGAAGTGCGCCAGCAAACCCGAGTACGTCTTCCAGGTGCTCGCCGACTTCGACGCGATAGTGGTCGGGGAGGGGGAGAGCGCGTACACGGAGATCCTGGACGCGGTGCAGACCGGCACCCTGCCGGCCGGGCACCCCAACGTCCGGCTGCACCCGAAGTACGGCCGCCAGCGGCAACTGCCCCTGCGCTACGAACGGCTGGCGCAGATACCGGTGCCGGACTTCTCCGGCCTGCCGTGGGACCTCTATCTCAGCCCGGAACGGTTCGTCTACTACTCGCCGACGCGAGGCTGCTACTGGAACAAGTGCACGTTCTGCGACTACGGCCTGAACACCGACGGCCCGACCAGCCCGTGGCGGCAGGACACGGTGGACACCATGATCGCGGACGTCACCGAGCTGTCGAAGTTCGCCAAGTTCATCTACTTCTCGGTCGACGTGCTCGCTCCCGCGACGATCCTGCGCTTCGCCGAACGGGTCGTCGAGCGCGGTCTGGACTTCCGCTGGGGTGCCGAGATCCGGCTGGAGAAATACTGGTCGGACGAGCGCTGCGAGCTGCTGCGGCGCAGTGGCTGCGTGGCCATCTCGGTCGGTTTCGAGTCCGGTAACCAGCGCGTCCTCGACCTGATCGACAAGGGCACGAAGCCGGAGCAGGCGCGGCGCACCATGATGGCGATGACCAAGGCCAACATCGGTGTGCAGATGATGGGCTTCACCGGGTTCCCCACCGAGACCCGCGAGGAGGCGCTGGACAGCGTCAACTTCCTGCGGGACAACCCGGACCTGTGGACCCTCGGCGGGCTCGGCGACTTCATGCTGACCCCGGGCGCCATCGTGGCCAAGGAGCCGGACCGGTTCGGCATCACCAACGTGCGGCCGGTGGAGGGCTCGGACATCGTCCGGATGCTCAAGTTCGACGAGCCGGTCACCGAGGCGGCGCAGGCCGAGATCGCGCAGGCCAAGGCCGGCCTCAACCCCGGGCACTACCACCGGCCGTGGCTGGGCGCCACCGACACCCCGCACACGTTCTTCTACCACGACCGCTACGGCACGGCGGTGCGTGGCGTCCTCGCCCACGACCGGGTCCGGCACGACACCGACGACCAGACCGAGTTCCTCGCCAACGGCTCGTTCGTGGACCGCGACGACGAGCAGGTCTGGGAGGCGTACCGGCGGATCCGCTCCGACGAACAGGACGGCGTCCCCGGCGACCTGCCGGCGGACCGGCACCTGTTCCGCCGCGTCGACGGTCAGGTGTTCGCCCTCAACCGCAGCAGTCGGCTGTTCCTGGATCTCTTCCACGCGCCGCTGACCCTCGCCGAGGCGCAGCGCCGGCTCTGGATCGTCGAACCGACGGTCGCCGACCGGGTCTGGCGGACCTTCATCGGGCAGCGGCTGATCCGCCGGCATCGGCTCCCGGCCCCGGCCGAGTAGCCACGCCGACACCGCCGGCCGCCGCGGCCCGCCCGCCGCGCCCTGCGGTGACAGCGGCGCGCCCGCCGCGGCCGGCGGTGACAGCGGCCCGCCCGGCACGGCGGCGGTGGCAGCGTGCTGCCCGGTTCCGGTCGTCCCCGAGGTCAGGAACCCAGGAGGACGACCCGGCCGGTGCTCCCGTCCACCCGCACCGGCGCGCCGTCGGGCAGGGCCGTCGTCGCGTCCGGGACCGCCAGGACGGCCGGGAGGCCCAGCTCGCGGGCGACGATCGCGGCGTGCGACAGGAGGCCGCCGGTCTCGGTGACGACCGCGGCGACCACGCCGAACAGGGGGGTCCAGGCCGGATCCGTGGTGCGGCACACGAGGACGTCACCGGGCCGGACCCGGGCGAAGTCGGCGGGGCCGCGCACCACTCGCGCCGGCCCGGTGGCGAGACCGGGGCTTCCGGGCGTACCGGTGCGGGCCGCGCTCTCGTCGTCGCCGTCGGGCGCGCTCTCGTCGCCGCCGGCCGTGCTCTCGTCGCCGTCGGGCGCGGCGGGGAGGGCGCTTGTCACCGGGCGCGACTGGAGGATCCAGATCCGGGAGTCGACGATGGCCCACTCGACATCCTGCGGGCCGCCCAGCAGGTCGGCTGCCTGCCGACCGAGCTGGGCGAGTCGGGTGACCTCGTCGTCGGTGAGGCAGAGGCGATCCCGATCGGCCTGGTCCACCTCCCTGGTGACCGTGCGGTCGACCCGGGTCCTCTTCGTGCCGAGCGACCGGCGGGTGATGTCGGCGCCGGAGACCGTCCAGGAGTCCGGGGTGACGTGGCCGCCGACGACGCTCTCGCCCAACCCCCAGGACGCCTCGATCCGGATGTCGTCGCCGGTGAACAGCACCCCGGCGACGTCCGCGTCCACCAGGCGTTGCACCAGCACGGCGACCTCCGGCGACCTCGTGTCGCCCTGCCGACGCCGGTATTCCACGGCGCGCTCGGACCACACCGAAGACCAGCACCCGCGGACGGCGTCCGCCACCTGATCGGTGCCCCGCACGCCCAGGAAGGTGTCGTGCTGTCCGGCCGCGGTGGCGCGGGCGGTGTCCTCGCTGGTCGCCGACGATCGCACGGCGAGGTAGCCGGTGCCCAGCCGCGGCAGCGCCCTCGCGATCTCGTCGATCAGCTCGGCGGACAGGCCGTCGTCCGCCCGCGCGTGGGCGGCGGTCGGCACCACGAAACCAGGTGGGACCGGCAGGCCCGCTCGTAGTAGCCGGGCGAGCGTGGCGGCCTTGCCGCCGCACGTCGCGGGGTCGGCGTCGGTCAGGTCGATCAGCAACGGGCCTCCTCCGGCTCCCGGGAGCCTATCCGGACCGGAAGACGCGCACCGGGCCCGCGCCGCGTTGACGCCCGGTGGGGAAGTCGGAATGCTGATCACCATGACGCATGCCTCAGCACCGGACCTGTCGGTTCTGCACGCCGTGCGGGTCGCCGGGGTGGCCGACGACGCGGCCGTCTCCGACCGCATCGGCGTCGACATCGAGACGGCCGCCGAGCTGCTGTTGGACTTCGAGGCGTATGGGTGGGTGACACGCGTCGAATTCGGCGGCACCAGCGGATGGACGCTCACCGAGCGCGGCCGTGCACAGGATTCCCGCAAGCTCGGCGAGGAGCTCGACCAGACCGGGGCGCGGGCCACCGTCGAGCGGGCCCACAAGGAGTTCGAGATCCTCAACGGACGGTTGGTCCGGGCCTGCACCGACTGGCAGTTGCGGCCGGCCGAGGGTGACCGGTTGACGTCCAACGACCACAGCGACCCGCAGTGGGACGGCCGGGTGCTGGACGAGCTCACCACGATCGGCGCGGCACTGACCGGGCTGGTCGGCGCTCTCGTCGACGCGCTGGCCCGCTTCGACGGCTACGCCGACCGGTTCGACGCGGCGCTGGCACGTGCCCGTGCGGGGGATGGGCGGTGGGTGACCGGGGTTGGTGTCGCCTCGTGCCACGCCGTGTGGATGGAGCTGCACGAGGACCTGTTGTCGACGCTCGGGATCGCGCGCGGCGTCGAGCCGGAAAGCCGGTAGGTCCCGTCGTGGCCACCCGACACCTCTACCTGGCGCGACACGGCGCGGCGGACGCCTTCGGCGAGCTCACCGACGCGGGATACCGGCAGGCCGACCTGCTCGGCCGACGGCTCGCCGGTCTGCCGATCGACGCGGTGTGGCACTCGATGCTGCCGCGTGCCGCCGCGAGCGCCCGCGAGATCGCCAAGCACCTGCCGGACGTGCCGGTCGCCGAGGCCGCCGAACTCATCGACCACGTGCCGTACGTGCCGACCCCGGACGAGATGCCCCGCTCCTGGGCCGGCTTCTTCGACGGTTACGACGAGGCCGAGGCGGCGGCCGGCAGACGCACCGCGGATGCCCTGGTGGAGCGGTTCACCACGGCACCGGAGCGCACCGAACCCGACTCGCACGAGGTGCTCGTCACGCACGCGTACCCGATCGCGTGGCTGGTGCGGCACGCGCTGGCGGCCCCACCCACCAGGTGGCTCGGCCTGGACAGCGCGAACACGGGTCTCACCGTGCTCGAATACCGGGCCGGCCTGTGGCCCAGGCTCGTCATGTTCAACGACCAGAGCCACCTGTCGGGTGACCTGCGCTGGACGGGGTTCCGCTCGGCCACCCGCCCGTGAGGGCCGCGCCGCCGGCGTTGGCGATTGTGCGGCTCGATCACTTGCCCGCCACCTCGGGCACGGTGGCCCACAGCCCGGCGAGCTGAACGAAGATCTCTCGCCGCGCCACCGCCGTGCCGCGCCGGTCCAACTCATAGCCGCTCAGCCAGACCCAGCCATGGCTGGTGAGCCGATCCTCCACCGCCGTCAGCCGGAATACCAGGCCGCGCTCCCCGGCGAACTGCACGGACGCCCTCCGGCCGATCTTGAACACCTGCCCCGGCTGTAGGTCCAGCCGCGCCTGGCAGCACCGCGCGACGCATCTGGGCACCGGACTCGACGGAGAGCGCTTGACAGCGGGCACGGGCTCTACCTCCAGAACGGGCAGGTCCGGGCACCGATCCCTGATCAGGTACCCGGACCGCTCACCAAGGGCCCTGACTGGTTGCCGTCCGTGCGGGCCTTGTAGAGACCGTGCCCTGTCGTACCCGACAGTGTCAAGTCTGACAGCTATCACATGTGACACTGTCGACTCCGCATAGCGTCCGGTCCATGGTCCGCAGGCTGTACGGCAGCGCCGAGCTACAGGAACGCCTCCAGGTGTCCCGCGCCCGCGTCGTGCAGATCACCGGCCGGCCAGACTTCCCGGAGCCGTTCGATCGACTGGCTGGGGGAGCGGTGTGGTTGGTGGAAGACGTGGAAGCGTGGATCACCGAGCACCGGCCCCACCAAGCGCGAGACGCGGACCCGGACGCACGCTAAAGCGGCAGGTGCGGGGTCGGTGCTCCGGCCTGGAGTCGGCGTGTCGAGCTGCCCCGTGGTTGGGGCGGGCCAGGTCAGGTGGGCTTGATATCGGCCGCGCCGAAGGAGACCGAGAACCGCTTGCACCAGATGGAGACGCTCCGGAAGTCACCGGGGTCCACCGAGGCCGGTAGGTCGTACACCTGGTTGCCCTTGTTGCCCTTGAGTCGTGCCAGCTCGACCCACTCGCCGTCGTCGAACACGCGCCAGCCGGCCGTGCCCCGGATGACCGGTTGGTCGGTCAGCCACACCCGCAGATCCGGCCCGTTCGACGTCTTCAGGTTGCGAAGGACGAGCTGGTGGCGCCCGTTGGCGAGCCGGTGGATCTCGGCACTGCCGGTCGTCTGGTGCTCGTGGGTGACGAACGTCCCGGAGGCCAGGATCTCGTTAGCCGCCGGTGTGGCCTTCGACGTGGGGGCCGGGGTCGTGGGGGCCAGGGTCGTGACGGTCGGGGTCGTGGGGGCCGGGGGCGCGGAGGTCGGCGCGGGGACGGCCGACGTCGTCCCCGCGCCCGGGATCGCCTCGTCGACGTAGGTGTCGGTGAACAGCTTCCACGGCTGAAACCAGAAGAGGGCCAGGGCCGTCACGACGACGGCACAGGCGAGAGCGGCCCAGGCCACCGGCGACCGGAAGATCGATTTTCCCACCCCCGCAGCGTACGGCCGCGGCAGCCGTCGCAGCGGTCGCGAACCCTTTCGGAACCCTTACGACGGCCGCCGTCGGCGCGGCCCTGTCGATGCCCCGCCCCGGAGGTCAGGGGAGCGTGATGCCGGTGTCCGTGCCGAACAGCGCCTTTCCGCACGGGCAGCCCGCCTGGTCCGGTGGCAACGCCCGGACCGTGTCGCCGAGCAGGAGACGCAGGCGGTCGATGCTTCGCGCGAAGACCGTGAACACCTCCTGCTGGGTCACGCCGTGCCCGACCTCGACGCCCGAGTCGAGGTCGGTCACCAGCGACAGGGCGGTGTAGCACAGCGCCAGCTCGCGGGCCAGCACCGCCTCGGGGTGGCCGGTCATGCCGACGATCGACCAGCCCGCCTGGCCGTACCACCGTGATTCGGCACGGGTGGAGAATCGGGGGCCCTCGATGACGACCATGGTTCCGCCGTCGACAGGTCGCCAGTCGGCGTTGCGGGCGGCGTCGAGGACCGTGGCCCGCCCGACCGGGCAGTAGGGGTCGGCGAACGGCACGTGGACCACCCCGGGGAGTTGCCCGTCCGTGCGTCGCCGCCCGTCGTAGTAGGTCTGCTCGCGGCCGCTGGTCCGGTCGACCAGCTGGTCCGGCACGACGAGGGTGCCGGGGCCCAGATCCGGTCGCAGACCGCCCACCGCGCCCGGCGCGAGCACCTGACGGACACCCGCCGCCCGCAGCGCCCACAGGTTGGCCCGGTAGTTGATGCGGTGCGGGGGGAGGGTGTGTCGACGTCCGTGCCGGGGCAGGAACACGACGGGTCGCCCGGCGACGTTCCCGACGGACAGCGAGTCACTCGGCGGCCCGTACGGTGTGTCGACCGCGACCTCGGTGACGTCGTCGAGGAACTCGTAGAAGCCGGACCCGCCGATCACGCCGATCGGCGGGCGGGCGTTACCTTCTGACATGTGTGCGTTCTCCTCGGGAACGGGTGCTGTCGACTCAGGAACGGGTGGGTCGACTCAGGAACGGTTCGCGCGGCGCCGGCCGACGACGGTGCCGACGACCAGCACGAGCACGACGACGGCCCAGACGACGGCCAGCCCGATCGTGAGCCCCAGGGGGTAGTCGCGGTCCGGCAGGCCGGGGTTCGGTGGCGCCGACGGCGGTCGCCACAGCAGTGGCACCGCGAGCAGCAGCAACGTGGCGCTGGCCAGCAGGCCGGCGGTGATCCAGGCCAGGCGTCGCCGGTCGGGCACCAGTCGGCCCAGCGCCAGCCCGACCAGCCCGACCAGCGGTGCCACCAGGAGATCGTGCAGCACCGGCCCGCCGAGAAGCCAGGGCAGGGTGGTGCCGAGCTGGGGAAGGAGCAGCCAACCGCCGTACGCCGCCGCGGCGGCACCGAGCACGAGCAGGAGCAGCCGGACGGTTCTCATCCCAGCACCTCGAGCCGGGCCACCCACTTGGTCTGCAGGACGCCCGGCCGGCTCGGGGCGATGACGCGGCAGGGGTAACCGTGGTCCGGGGACAGCTCCTCGCCGTTGATCCGCAGTGCCAGCAGGGTCAGCGGGTCGCGGGCGTGGGCGGCGGGGAGTGTGCTCGCCGCGTACAGGCCGTCGGTCTCCAGGGAGGTGACGCGAACCGGTCGGCCGGTGGGTGCGCCGGCGTGGCGCAGCAACTGGACGATGGGCACGCCGGTCCAGTGGGCGGAGAAGCTCCAGCCCTCGACGCAGGCGATCGGCAGTTCCGCCGTACGCTGCGGCAGGGCCGCCAGGTCGGCCAGGGACAGGGCGTACCGGCCGCCCGGCCAGACGATCTCCAGCCGCCAGTCGGGTGGGACGGTGATGTGCGCGGCGGCGGCCGTCCGGTTGATCGGTACGCCCTGCGGGCCGGACGCGGACCGCCACGCCAGCGGGGACACCCGACGCAGCCACGGCACGGTGACCCCGGCGGTGGCCAGCACGGCGATGCCGGCGACACCCGCCGAGGTACGCAGGAACGCGCGCCGCCCGGACGAGTCCCGGTCGTCCCGCCCACCGGCGCGGAGCCGTAGCGGTGTGCCCAGCGCCGTGCGGGCGACCGGCAGCTTCACCGCGACGTGCAGCAGCAACGCGCCAAGCACCAGCCAGGCGACCGCGTAGTGCGCCGCCGGGAAGAAGAACCCCCACGGGTACGACTGGGCGACGTTGAACAGGCCGGTGACCAGCTCGAAGAACGCGGCGCAGACCAGCACCAGGATGGAGATTCGTTCGAGGGCGTGTACGGGCAGCCGGATCGGCCGGCGCAGGGGCGGACGGACGAACAGCCGGGGGTAGACGCTCCACAGTTTGGCCAGCAGCAACGGGATCGCCGCGACGCCGGAGAGCACGTGGATGCCCTGGGTGACCCGGTAGAGGTCGACCGGTCGGGTCGGCCAGGTGAACCAGCCCGGCGGGTGCTGGATGTAGTGGCTGAGCAGACCGGTGACGAAGCACAACCCGAACGCCACCCCGAGCCAGAGGCCGAGGCGGGCGGCGACGAGCGGCGAGTGCGTCGGCGCGGTGAAGTCCTCGGGCGCGGGGACGCGGGGCCGGCGGATCACGCCCGCACCAGCTCGGCGAACCAGCGTGGACCGAACCGCAACGTGGTGGCGACCCGCAGGCCGGCCGCGGCGGCGGTGGCGGTCACCGCCTCGGCCCCGACCCGCGCCCAGCGGAACGCCGGTCCCTGCCGTTCCCCCGCGCCGGAGGCCCCGGACAGGACGTACGCCTGCCCCTGCCACAGCCCGGCGCCCGGAGGTTCCACCTCGACCACCAGCGTCCCGTCGGCCGCGATCAGGGTGCCGCACCGGCGCAGCAGTCGGACCGGGTCGCCGCCGATGCCGATGTTGCCGTCGACGAGCAGGGCGTGTGCCCACCGTCCCTCGCCGGGCAGTGGTTCGAAGACGTCGCGGCGCAGGGCGACCACGCCCCGGCCCTGGGTCAGGCGTACCGCCTCGGCGGAGATGTCCACCCCCAACGCCACGAGGCCACGCTTGGCGAGTGCCATGGTCAGTCGGCCGGGGCCGCAACCAAGGTCGATCGTGGGCCCGTCGCAGCGGGCGGCGACGGACTCGATCGCCGGCTCGGGCGGGCCGTGCCAGCGCCGTACCGGCAGCAGGTCACGTCGCCCGTCGCCGTGCACCAGCCAGTGCTCGGGTTGGGTCGGCGGCAGCGGTGCGACAGGTGTGCCGCGGGCCTCCTGGTCGGCCGGCCAGCCGTCGAGTCCGCCCAGCACCACGGCGAAACCGTCGAGACTTATCGTCGAGGTCATCGGGGGCGTCCGCTCACCAGTTGGTCACCCACCGACGCGACGGCAGCCGCGAACCGGGTGCCGGGCAGGTCGGCCGCGACCGCCGTCGCGGTGCTCCAGTCGTCGACGTCCCGCTGCACCGGCAGGACCGCCGGCCGGATGCCGCGCCCGTGCAGAGCGGCGAGGGTACGGCGACCGGTGTCGTCCGTCGACATGGGCACGTCGCGCAACGCGTCGGCGTACGCCGGGTCGCGTAACCCGAGTGCCCACCAGCCGCCGTCGAGCGCCGGCCCGAACACCGCCGGGTGGTCGGCGAGCAGATCCAGGGCGGTGGTGAGCAGCGCCGGCCGGAGCTGCGGCGTGTCCATGCCGATCTGCAGCACCGGCCGGCCGGGGAAGGCCGCGCCGGTGTCGGCGTGCGCGTTGGCGAGGCGGTCGGCGAACGTGTCGCCGCGCTGGGCGATCAGGTGCCACCCGGCCAACTCGGCGGTCAGCTCGGCGGCGTACTCGGCGTCGGCGAACCGGCCGGTGTGGGCCAGCACGGGAACTGTCGACGCGGTGGCGCGTACCGCCGCGAGGGTGTCCAACAGCGCCGCCGCCGCGATCCGGGCCGCCTGGCGGGGGTTGGCCGGCGGGCAGAGGCGCGTCTTGGCCAGCCCCGCGACCGGTGCCTTCGCGACCAGGAGCAGGACGTTCACCGGCCACCGCCAACGCCGGCGCGCAGCACTCCGGCGAAGTCCCGGGTCGCCCGCACCGTGCCCCGGACCGACCCGGAGACCTTCGATCTGGTGCCGGCTGCCCGGGGCGCGTACGCGACGTCCAGCTCGGTGATCCGCCAGCCCGCCTCGGCCGCGCGGAGCAGCAACTCCAGGGGGTAGCCGAACGCGCGGTCCTGCACGCCGAGGCCCAGGAGCGCCGCGTGCCGGGCCACCCGGATCGGGCTGATGTCGTACACCGGCACACCACGACGCCGCAGCAGCGCGGCGACGAGCGCGTTCCCGGCACGGGCGTGCCACGGCCAGGCCTCCGCCGACACCGGTCGACGCCGCCCGACGGCGAGATCCGCACCACCGTCGAGCAGAGCCCCGACGAGCCTGGGCAACTCGGCCGGATCGAACGAGCCGTCCGCGTCGAGGACGCAGACCAACTCCGCGTCCGCCGCCAGCAGGCCGGTGTGCACCGCCGCGCCGTACCCACGCTTCGGCTCGTGGACGACCCGGGCCCCGTACTCGGCCGCGACGGCCGGCGACCCGTCCGTGGAGCCGTTGTCGACCACGATGGCGCGGTAGCCGGGCGGTAGCCCGCTCAGTACGGCAGGCAGAGCGGCCGCCTCGTCCAGACATGGCAGCACCACGTCGATCGTTGTGTGCATACCGGCGACGCTAGGCCCGCCACCGGGCATCCGGACCGCTGTTCCTCCTTACGAATCGCTTACGCGGCAAGGGATCTTACGAGTCCCTGACGTCCCGCCGGGTGGCTGTCGGATCCCTGGTCGGAGGTCGTATCGTCGGCCGTCACCATGACCATGATGACCCGGCCGGGACGACCCCGGTCCGCCGATCTGATCGTCCTCGGTGCCGAGGTGGCCCTGCTCGCCGTCGCCGTCGTCGTCGGCGCGTTGCTCAACCATCGGGGGGTGCGGCTCTACGCGGACGCCGCCCCGATCTACGCCTCCTGGCAGCCCCATCTCGGCCCCGGCACTCCCGCCGCGGTTGTCGTCGCGGCGGTGTTCGTGTGGCGGGGTGCGCGCTGGGCAACCGACGCGCGCTGGCCGCGGCTGCTTGTCGTCGGCTACCTCGCCGCGGTGCTCTGGACGCTGTCGCTGGCGCTCGTGGACGGCTGGTCCGCCGGGTTGACCGAGCGGCTCACCGTGCAGGCCGAGTACCTGTACGAGGTGCCGGGGGTGACGGACGTCGGCGCCATGCTGTCCGGCTTCGCCGACCGGATCGTCGACTTCCAGCCCGGGTCGTGGTCCACCCACACCGCCGGTCATCCACCGGGAGCGTTGCTGCTCTTCGTCTGGCTGGAACGGATCGGCCTGGGCGGCGGCACCGCCGCCGGGCTCGCCTGTGTGCTGCTCGGTGCCACGGTCTCGGTGTCGGTCCCGGTGACGTTGCGGGCGCTGGGCGCCGAGGACGCGGCTCGGGCGGTGTGGCCGTTCCTGGTCCTTTTTCCCGGGGCGGTCTGGGTGGGTGCGTCCGCGGACGGCATCTTCGCCGCCGTGGTCGCCGCCGGGCTGGCGCTGCTGGCCGTGGGTGGACGACCCCGGGCCGTGCTCGGTGGGCTGCTGCTCGGCTTCGCGCTCTACCTGTCGTACGGGTTCGTCCTGGTCGGGATGCTCGCGTTGGCAGTGGTGCTGCTGCGGGCGCGCGACCGCCTCGGCGTGCTCCTGGTCGCGGCGACGGCGGTCGCGGCGGTCGTCGCCGTGTTCACCCTCTCCGGTTTCTGGTGGCTGGACGGCTACCACCTGGTGTCCCGTCGGTACTACCAGGGCTGGGCGGCGGACCGCCCGTACGGGTACTGGATCTGGGCGAACCTCGCCGCCCTGCTCCTCTCCGCCGGGCCGGTGGTCGGGCCGGCGCTGCGACGGGCGGTGGCCGCCGTGGCGATCCGAGCACCGCGCCCGACGGCCCTGCGGCAGCGGATCGTCAGCGCCGGCCCCACCGTGTGGTTGCCCCTCGCGGCGGCGGCGGCCGTGCTCGCGGCGGACCTGTCCGGGCTCAGCAAGGCCGAGGTGGAGCGCATCTGGCTACCGTTCACCGTCTGGCTGCTGGTCGCCACCGCGCACCTGCCCACCGGTCACCGACGGTGGTGGTTGGCCGCCCAGGCCGCCACGGCGCTCGCCGTCAACCACCTACTGTGGACGGTGTCCTGAGCGCTGCCGGCTCCCGCATCACCGCGGTGGTGAAGTCCGCGATGCCAGCGGCGAAGCCGACCCGGGCGGTGAAACCGAGCAGCCGGGTGGCGCGGGCCGGGTCGGCCACGACATGCCGGACGTCCGCCGCCCGCCCGCCCCCGGCGGTGACCGGCCTGGGCCCGCCCATCGCCGAAGCCAGCTCGTGGGCCAGCTCACCGACGGTGTGCGGTTCGCCCGAGCAGACGTTGACCGGGACCACGGGGTCCGGTGCCGGTGTCGTCAGGGCGAGCAGGTTGGCCGCGGCGACGTCTGTCACGTGGACGAAGTCGCGCCGTTGCCGGCCGTCCTCCAGGACCCGGGGCGGTTGCCCGGCGGCCAGAGCCGACCGGAAGATCGACGCCACCCCGGCGTACGGGGTGTCGCGGGGCATCCGTGGTCCGTAGACATTGTGGTACCGCAGTGCCCAGACCGACCCGCCGGTCTGCCGGGCCCAGGCCCCGGCGAGGTGTTCCTGGGCCAGCTTGGTGGCGGCGTACGTGCTGTGCGGCTCCAGCGGCGCGTCCTCGGGCACGAGACCGGGGGAGAGCGTCTCGCCGCAGCGGGGGCAGGTCGGCTCGTACCGGCCCTCGGCCAGGTCGGCGGCGCGGCGGCCGGGAGGCCTGACGACTCCGTGTGCGGGGCAGTGGTAGCGGCCCTCGCCGTAGACCACCATCGAGCTGGCCAGCACGAGGCGGCGTACCCCGGTGGCGTGCATCGCCGCGAGCAGGGTGGCCGTGCCGAGGTCGTTGTGCGCGGCGTACCGGGGGGCGTCGGCCGGGTCGACGCCGTGGCCGACCATGGCCGCCTGGTGGCAGACCGCGTCGACCCCGGCCAGCAGCCGGGTCAGCAGCTCGCCGTCGCGGACGTCGCCGACCACCAGGTCGTGCCGCGCCCAGGGCGGCGGCGTCGGGCCGTGCGCCTCCGGCACGAGCGCGTCGACGGCCACCACCTCGTGCCCGTCGGCGCCGAGCAGGTCGGCGACGTGAGAGCCGATGAACCCGGCAGCACCGGTGACAAGTATCCGCATTCCGGTCACCGTAGGACCCCGGGTACGCCGACACCGCGTGCTGGGCGCAGCCGTAAGAACCTCGTTAGGTCTCGCCGGTGCGGTCGGTGCCCGGTGCCTGGCTACGCTGGGCGGATGGACAGGTCGACGGGCCGGGACGGGGGGTGTTCGTGACACAGCGGGTGCTTGTGGTCGACGACGACCAGACCGTCAGTGACGTCATCTGCCGATACCTCGAACACGACGGCTTCCAGGTGAGCCACGCCGGGGACGGGGCGATGGCACTGGCGGCGGTGGCTCGGCAAACACCGGATCTGGTCGTGCTCGACCTGATGCTGCCCAAGATCAACGGCCTCCAGGTCTGCCGGGAGCTGCGGGCCCGCCCGGACGGCGTCCCGATCATCATGCTCACCGCGCGCGGTGACGAGTCCGACCGGATCCTCGGGTTGCAGCTCGGCGCGGACGACTACCTGACCAAGCCCTTCTCCCCTCGGGAGCTGGTGCTGCGGGTCCGTTCGGTGCTCCGCCGCGCCGGCGGTGGGCCGCCCCCCGAGCGACCGGAGGCGCTCACCGACGGCAGCCTGGTGGTGCACACGACCTCCCGCACCGCCCGCCTCGCCGGCACCGACCTGGCGCTGACGCTGCGCGAATTCGACCTGCTCGTCTACCTCATGCGGCATCCGTCCCGGGTGTTCAGCCGAGCCGAACTCCTCGAACAGGTCTGGGGCTGGAACTTCGGGGACCACTCGACAGTGACCGTGCACGTGCGCCGGCTGCGCGAGAAGATCGAGGCGAACCCGGCCGATCCGCGGCGGATCGTGACCGTCTGGGGCGTCGGCTACCGGTACGAGCCCGCCGATGCGTGACCTGCTGCTGATCTTCGCGATCGCCCTCGGCGCGGCCGTGGGCATCGGGCTGGCCGGCGCGGTGCTGCTCCGCGCGCTGCGGCGCAGCTCGATCACCGTGCACGTCAGTGTGCTGCTCACCACGACTGTGGTCGCCGTCGTCGTCGGGGTGATGGCGGTCGCGGAGGCGATGTTCCTCTCCGCCCACGACCTCGAAGTGGTCCTGATCACCGTCGCGGCGGCGGCGGTGGTCAGCCTCGCCGTCGGTGGGCACTTCGGCCGTCGACTGGCCCGCGCCGCGGTCTGGCGCGACCAGGCCCGGGAGCGGGAACGGCGACTGGAGAAGGGCCGGCGCGACCTGGTCGCCTGGGTCTCCCACGACCTGCGTACGCCGCTCGCCGGGCTGCGGGCCATGGCGGAGGCGCTGGAGGACCGGGTGGTCCGTGATCCGGACACCGTCGACGAGTACCACCGGCGCATCCGGCTGGAGACCGACCGGATGACCCGACTCGTCGACGACCTGTTCGAGCTGTCCCGGATCAACGCGGGAGCGCTGCGGTTGTCGTTGCGGGCGGTGTCGCTCGGCGAGGTGGTCTCGGACGCGCTGGCCAGCACCATCCCACTAGCCGACGCCCGGCGGATCAAGTTGATCGCCAGCGAGTCGGGCTGGCCGACGGTTGCCGCGAGCGAACCGGAGTTGGCCCGGGTCGTGGCCAACCTGCTGCTCAACGCCGTCCGCTACACCCCGGAGGACGGCACCGTACGCATCGAGGCCGGCCACGAGGAGGACCACGCCTGGCTGTCGGTCGCCGACACCTGCGGCGGCATCCCCCCGGCCGACCTGCCCCGCCTGTTCGACATCGCGTTCCGTGGCGAACCGGCCCGTACCCCCCGCGCCGGCGACGGTGGGGCGTCCGGAGGGCTCGGCCTGGCCATCGTCCACGGCCTGGTGGAGGCGCACGGAGGTCGGGTCGAGGTGCGCAACACCCCGGAAGGCTGCCAGTTCCTGGTCCGGCTCGCCACCGCCTGACGCCACGGTCGCTGGCTCTTCCTCGACCTCGGCATCGAGTACCACCTCGGCGACCCGCCACGCGACGTGCTGGTCACCGAGGGCGAGGTCCGCCGGGGCGACCTGTGGGCGGCCGACTCCCGGCCCACCCGCCTCGATCAGTGTGATGCCTGTGCGTCATCTTGATGACTCACAGGCATCAGGCTCATTCAGGTGTCCGCCCGTTACCCGCAAGATCGAACTAAGACTCGTCCCTCCAGGCCCGCAGCACATCAACCGCTGCCAAGGTGCTCGGGTGTTCGTCGCCCAGCACCCGCAGTCGATCGTTGAGCACTCTCCTCGATGGGGATGGCCTCGGCGGGGCTGGAACGCCGAGGCCAACGCTGGCGGCTGTCCCACCTGGACCGGCCACGTCACCGTCGTGGGCGGGCAATGGCGGTGCTCGTGGAACTCGGGGCGGACATCGCCGTGGATGACGCCGGTGTTGGCGACACCAGCCCGGCTGGCCGTCGCGGCACCGGAATCGGTGACGGTCGCCGCGGCGGGCGGATCGGGCAGCGAGGTCACGGCCCTGGCCGGCGCCGGAGACCGGTCCGGCATCGACACACCCCCTGGTCCACGGGCGGGTAGCAGGTACGGCGCGGCCAACGCGACGAGCGCCACCACCACGCTGATGGCACTGGCCACCCTGTCGGCCTTGTCCAGACCCACCAGCACCAGGTGCGCCACCAACCCGGCAATGATCACACCGAACGTGACGCGCCCCGCCCACAGCCACGCTCGCCCACGACGAGGCACCATGCCTCCACCCATAACGATCGACAGATCAGGTCTGCCGCCACACCCGGAACGTCTGGTCGAGTCGCCAGGTGCCGTCGGGCTGCCGTGCCTCGTTGCGCCAGCGGAACTCGTCTGCCTCGATGTCGGAGAAGGTCCAGCGCAGATCGCCACCGTCGAGCACGATCTGCTCGCCGACGGGAGAGGCCAGGAAGGTGTGTGTCCGACGCCGTCCCGGTCCCACCCAGGTGGAGCGCCAGACCCCCGCACCGGCGGTGGGATCGGGGAATCGCACGCTCACACCGTGTTCGACACCGGGCAGGATCCAGACGTCGGTGGTGGCCCGGCCGCCCAACGCGTACCCGAAATGCCACTCGCCCCGCCGCAGGGTGGAGGACCCGTCCGGGTCGTACTCGGTGCAGTCGAGCGCCCAGGAGCCCGAGAACTGCCCAAACAGGCTGAGGTCGACGCCGTCGGCCGGCTCGTCCGCGAGGAAGGCGGCACCGACGGCACCGGATGACGTGAGCACCATGCCAGAACGATAGCGCCGGCCGGGGCGGCGCGATCAAGACGAACGAACTTCGTCGATCCTTGACACTCGTTGATGCGATCGCTAACACTGGTCCGCAACGCGACCTTAACGAGCAGAACACATTGTGGCTGTACCGCGTGGCGCGCCAGAGTTGTCCCGGGTGGCGGGTGGCCCGCCGCCCAAACCGCAAAGCCCTCCAGGTCACGCCCGAGTTGATCTTGTTAACGCTAACATCGATTGTCGTGCCGGAAGGGGAGTCCTGAGCGTGGTTCCGTGGCGAACGACAGCGGCATCGACCACCGGGGCCCGCGGCCACTCCCGCATCCGGATCCTCGTGCTCTCCGCCGTGGCCGCCGCCGCGTTCGTGGTGGTCGCCGACGGGCCGGCGCAGGCCGCCACACTGCCGACCGGCGCGGTTTCGCTGGAGGCGGTCAACCAGGCCGGACGATTCGTACGGCACGTCAACTATCTCGGTCAGCTCGACCCGGTGACCTCCGGCAGCGCCAACCAGACCAAGCTCGACGCCACCTTCACCGTGGTCAACGGCCTGGCATCGCCCGCCTGCTACTCGTTCCAGACCAAGACCGGCATGTTCCTGCGGCACCGCGACTACCGGCTCCGGGTCGACCCCAACACCGGCGACGCGGGATTCCGCGCCGACGCCACCTTCTGCGCGGTGGACGGCTCGGTCTCCGGATCGGTGGCACTCACCTCGTACAACTACCCGGACCGGCGGATCCGGCACCGCGACTTCGCGCTCTGGATCGACACCTACCAGGACACGGCCGCGTTCCGGGCGGACAGCTCCTTCCGCCTCGCCGCGCCGTGGGTGCCCAAGGCCACCAGGGGGCCGGTGCTCCCGGGCCTCTTCGCCGACCCGCACCTGGCCGTCTTCAACGGCCGCTACTACCTGTACCCGACCACCGACGGCTACGCGGGCTGGGCAGGCACCTACTACAAGGCGTTCTCCTCCACCGACCTGGTCAACTGGACCGACCACGGCGTGATCCTCGACCACGGCCCGGACGTGTCCTGGGCGGACAACTCGGCCTGGGCGCCGGCGGTGGCCACCGCCAACGGCCGCTACTACCTGTACTTCAGCGGCGGCGCCGCCAGCGGCAACACCGCCAAACAGCTCGGCGTGGCCGTGGCCGACAGCCCCACCGGGCCGTTCCGCGACGCGCTGGGCCGGCCACTCGTCCGCAGCGACCAGTTCTCCGGCGGGCAGGCGATCGACCCGATGGTGTTCACCGACGACGACGGGCAGTCCTACCTGTACTGGGGTCAGGGCGTCGCTCGGGCCGTACAGCTGAACGCGGACATGACCTCCTTCGACGCGGCACAGGTACGGGTCGTCACGCCGTCCGGCTACAACGAGGCCCCGTTCGTGTTCAGGCGCAACGGCCTCTACTACTTCATGTGGTCCGAGAACGACACACGCAGTGAGGACTACCGGGTCGCGTACGCCACCGGACCGTCGCCCCTCGGGCCGTGGACCAGGCGCGGCGTGGTGCTGCAGAAGCGCCTCGACGTCGGCGTCAAGGGCACCGGCCACCACTCCGTGGTCCGGGCACCCGGCAGCGACACCTGGTACGTCGCCTACCACCGGTTCGCCGTGCCGGCCGGCAACGGCACCAACCGGGAGACCGCCATCGACCGGATGGAGTTCAACGCCGACGGCACCATCCGGCCCGTCGTACCGACCCTCTAGCTGACCCGAATGCCCCTCCGCGAAGGAGAATGACATGTCGAGAGTCCTCGCGCGGCTCGGCGCGGTCGCGGTGGCCGCGTGCCTGCTGTTCACCACCTGGTCGGCGGCGACACCGAAGGAGGCGTCCGCACTCGATCCGACAGTCGGTTACCTGATGGCGCACTTCACCGGTGAGTCGTCGACCGCCCAGCAGATCTACCTCGCCCACAGCACCGACGGCCTGCGCTGGACGGACCTCAACAACGGCGGGCTCGTCCTGCGTTCCACAGTCGGCACCCGCGGCGTCCGCGACCCCGCCCTGGTCCGCTCGCCCGCCGGCGACAGGTACTGGATCATCGCCACCGACCTGTGCATCGGCTGCGGTCAGGACTGGTCGACCGCGATCAACAACGGCAGCCGCAACCTCGTCGTGTGGGAGTCCACCGACCTGGTCAACTGGTCCGCGCCCTGGCTGCTGAACGTGGCCGGCGCGATCCCGGACGGACGCAACGCCTGGGCGCCGGAGGCGATCTGGAACCCGGACACCGGCGACTACGTCCTCTACTGGGCGACGAACGTCCCGCTCAACGGGGCGACCAAGCACCGCATCTACGCCGCGCGCACGACGAACTTCCGCAGCGTCACCACACCGCAGCTCTACATCAACCGACCCGGTAACCAGGAGATCATCGACACCCAGATCGTCGAGGTGCCGACCGGCGTCGGCGCCTACCGGTACGTGCGGGCCTCCCGGGACGGCCAGATCGCCATCGAGGGCAGCAACTCCATCCTCGGCACCTGGACGAGCCTCGGGAACCTCTCCGGCATCGGGCTGACCGGTGCCCAGGTCGAGGGCCCGATGTGGATGAAGTACAACACTCGCAACGAGTGGGTGCTCTACCTCGACCAGTACGCGAGCGGGCGCGGTTATCTGCCGGTGCTGACCACCAACCCGTCCAGCGCGAGCAGTTACCGGCTGCCAACCTCCGGCTCGTACGCCATGGGTGGCACCAAGAAGCGGCACGGAACGATCCTCAACCTGACCGCCGCCGAACAGGACCGGGTGCTCGCCCGCTGGCCCGTCACCGCCGTCAACCGGATCCAGTCGTACAACTTCCAGGACCGGTACGTGCGGCACTACGACTACGACGTCCGCATCGGCCCGAACGTCAGCCCGGCGCAGGACGGTCAGTGGCGGGTCGTGCCCGGCCTGGTCGGCTCCGGCACGGTCTCCATCCAGTCGGTCAACTACCCGGGCTACTACCTGCGCCACTACGGGTTCGACTTCCGACTGGAAGCCAACGACGGCACCGCCACCTTCGCCGCCGACGCCACCTTCCGACAGGTCGCCGGCCTCGCGAACTCCTCGTGGACGTCGTTCCAGTCGTACAGCCACCCGGACCGCTACATCCGGCACTACGGCTACCTGCTCCGACTCGACCCGGTCCCCGACGCGCAGAGCCGTGCCGACGCGACCTTCCGCGTGACCAGCTGACCCCCGCAAAATGTCGAGCCCGGAGAGGCACGATCTAGTGATTGGACAACGCATGAAACGGATCAGCCGGTCGATGCGCCGGACGTTGATCGCCCTGGTGGCCGCGGTGACGGCGATGGTCGGCGGCGTGGTCGTCGTCGCGTCGTCGCCCGCCACCGCCGCCACCAACCAGTTCCGCGGCATGAACTGGGCCATGTTGGGTGACAACTTCAAGACCAGCCCGCTCATCGTGCAGGGCCTGAGCATGTCCGACAGCAACGCGACGGTGCGGGCCAAGGCCAACGCCCTCTACGACGACATGGCGTCCACCATGGGGGTCAACACGATCCGGCTGCCCATCAACACCCACACGGTGGGCACTGCCTGGTGGGAGGCGTACCGGGGCGCCATCGACGCCGCCACCGCCCGCGGGTTCAAGGTCATCCTCGCCTACTGGGAGGACGGCGCCGCCTCCGGCGGCAGGATCACGAACCTCGCCGCGTGGAACACCATGTGGTCCACGGTGACCAACACGTACGGCTCGAACACCAACGTCTACTTCGAGCCGATGAACGAGCCGCACGGATACAGCTCGACGGAGTGGCGCAACGTCGCCGCGAACTGGCTCAGCTACCACACCTCGGCGGTGCCCGGCCGGGTGCTGATCGGCGGCACCGGCTTCAGCCAGGACCTGCGCGACATCTGCAACGACAGCCGCTTCAACTCGACGCTGCTGTCCTTCCACTACTACACCTTCTTCTACGGCGCGATGACCTACGACGCCTTCCGCAGCCACATCCAGGTTCGCCTCGGCAACTGCGCCTCCCGCGCGGTCGCGACCGAGTTCGGCGCACCGATGAACGACGGTCGCAACTACGCCGACGCGGGCAGCACCGACAACTTCGTGCGCTACATCCGCGCCATGGCCCAGGTCATGCGGGACAACCAGATGGGCGGCACGTACTGGCCGGCCCTCGGTGGCAAGACCGGCACCATCGGCTACGACTGGTACTCGATGTTCGCCCTCACCGGCAGCGGCACCGACCTCAACCTGACCGTCCGCAACCCCTCCGGCGCGGACCGGATCCGGTACGGGTGGGGCGACACCATCGGCGGCAACCCGACGACGCCTCCGCCATCGACGGGAACGTTCTACCGGCTCGACGTGCGGCACAGCGGCAAGGCCATGAACGTCCAGTCACCGAACACCGACAACGGTGCGCGCGTCGCCCAGTACACCTACGGCGGCAACGCCTGGCAGCAGTGGCAGTTCCAGGACGCCGGCAGCGGCTACTGGCGCATCGTCAGCCGGCACAGCGGAAAGTGCCTCGACGTGGTGAGCGCGTCGACCGCCGACGGTGCCGAACTCGTCCAGTACACCTGCGGCAGCGGCACCAACCAGCAGTTCCAGATGGTCACCAACGGCAACTACTTCCAGCTGCGGGCCCGACACAGCAACAAGTGCGTGGACGTACCGGCCGCGGCGACCGCGGACGGCGTGGTTCTCAAGCAGTACACCTGCAACACCGGCACCAACCAGCAGTGGTCCCGCACGGCCGTCTGACCGTCGTCGCGACCTGAGCACGGTACGGCCCGCACCCCCCGAGCACCGGGACGTGCGGGCCGTACCGTCGCCGGTCATTCGGCGTACGCGTTGGCCACCTGAAACGAGTCCTCGTAGAGGCGGAACTTGACGATCTGGTCGTCGCGTACCCGGAAGTGCATGGCGACCGCCATCTCGTACCGACGGCCGGTGCTCCGGGCCACCCGGCCGAACCGGCCCAGCATCACCGCGTCGTCGCCGTCGTACAGGATTGCCTCGACCTCGTCGACGTTCTCCTTCGGCACGATGTTGGCCCCGAGGATCCGTAGGTAGTCGGCGACCTCGGCACGCGTCGACCGTCTGCCCACCCAGGGCACCGATGGTGATCCGGGGACGTCCCAGTCGATGTTGTCGGCGAAGAGTGCGGCTGTCTCCTCCGGGCCGGCCCCGCCGCCCAGCAGCCCGAAGAATCGTTCCACCACGTCACGAGTGGCCATTGCGTGCGTACCTCCGATGCGATGTGTGCGAGACGGTGCGTTCGATCCGGTCCCCATCCTGCCGAAGCCGCTTGTTGTTTCGTGTCGCTTCGCGTAGTTCCGTGACATGCCAGGCTGTCGGTTCCGACCACGACGGGCGCCGCGCCAGGATCTAGAGTGAATCGAGCGGCGGTGATCCGCAGTGCCGGCCCTTCCTTCACGATCGGAGCTGTGATGACCAGGACCACGGTGGACGATGTGTGGGCCGCCCGGCAGCCGCTCGTCCCGGCGTGAGCACGCCCGTCGGTCCGGTGGCCGGGCTGGTTCCCGCCGGCGTGGTCGTCGTCGAGGCGTTCGGTCACCGCGACGACGTCGTCCTCCTGCCCGGGGAGGAGGCGGTGGTGGCGCGCGCCGTGGACAAACGACGCCGCGAGTTCGCCACCGCCCGGCACTGCGCCCGCGCGGCACTCGGTCGGCTCGGCATCGCCCCGGTGCCGATCCTTCCCGGCCCCCGGGGCGCGCCGGGGTGGCCGGACGCCGTGGTCGGCAGCATCACCCACTGCGAGGGATACTGCGCGAGCGCCGTGGCCCTGCGCCAGGAGGTGGCCGCGCTCGGCATCGACGCCGAGCCCGCCGCCGCGCTGCCCGAGGGGGTGCTGGAGGCCGTCGCGCTGCCCGAGGAGGCGCAGGCCGTCCGAGGGTTGGCCGTCGCGTACCCGGAGATCCCCTGGGACCGGCTGCTGTTCAGTGCCAAGGAGTCGGTGTACAAGACGTGGTTCCCGGTGACCGGCCTGTGGCTGAACTTCGACGAGGCGCGGATCGACCTGGACCCGTCGGGCGCCCTCACGGCCACCCTGCTCAGGCCGGTGCCCACCGGTTGCGTCGTCCCGCTCGCCCGGCTGGGCGGGCGATGGGCGGTCCGGGCCGGTCTGGTCGGCACCGCCATCGCCGTACCCAGCTGAGACCTGCTCAGGCCCCGGCGACCCCGCCCGCCGGACGACGGGCGTAACCGGCGGGCGGCGGCGACCCCTAGTACGGTTTCGGTGCCCGACATTCACGGGCATCAGCGGCACGGCCTGGCGGCGCGAGCGGTAGACCCGGTGACGACGGACCGGGGGAGGGAGCGAGGGTGACGCAGCGGAGAGCACTTGTGGTTCGGGGCGGGTGGGAGGGGCACCAGCCGGTCAAGGCGACGGAGTTGTTCCTCCCCTTCCTCGAACGCAGCGGTTACGCCGTACGGGTCGAGGAGTCGACCGAGGTCTACGCCGATGCCGCCGAGATGGCCGACACCGACCTCGTCGTGCAGTGCATGACGATGTCGCAGATCACCACGGAGCAGGTGGCGGGGCTCAGCGCGGCGGTCATCGCCGGCACGGGGTTCACCGGCTGGCACGGCGGCATCGTCGACTCGTTCCGCGCGTCCTCCGAATACCTGCATCTGGTCGGCGGCCAGTTCGCGACCCATCCGGGTAAGGAGCCGTGCGAGCGGCACGGTGGCCCGGAGGACAACTTCCTGCCGCACCCGGTGCGCGTCACCGACCTCGGCCGGGAGCACCCGATCACCGCGGGGATCGACGACTTCGACCTGGTCACCGAACAGTACTGGGTGCTGCACGACGACCTCATCGACGTCCTGGCCGTCACCACCCACCCCACGCAGGCGTGGCACCCGTGGCACCGGCCGGTCACCTCGCCGGCCATCTGGACCCGGCGCTGGGGTGCCGGGCGCATCGTCGTGACGACCCCGGGGCACAGCCTGGACGTGTTGGCGCACGCGAGCGTCCGTACCGTCATCGAGAGGGGGATGCTGTGGGCGACCCGCACCTCGTCGGCATCGTAGGTCTCGGGGTCATCTCCCGCGCGTACCTGGACACCCTCGCGACCCACCCCGCGGTGCGCATCGCCGCACTGGCCGACCTGGACGCCTCCCGGTCGGCCGAGGCCGCCGCCCTCATTCCCGGAGCCGAGGCGTTGAGCGTCGAGCGCCTGCTCGCCCACCCGGACGTACGGACGGTGCTCAACCTCACCATCCCCGCGGCGCACGCCGACATTTCGCTCGCCACGATCGACGCGGGCAAGAACGTCTATGTCGAGAAGCCGCTCGCCGTGACGTTCCCGGAGGGTCGCACGATCATCGAACGGGCCACGTCGGCCGGCGTCCGCGTCGGCTGCGCGCCGGACACCGTCCTGGGCACGGGTACGCAGACGGCGCGGGCGGCGATCGACGGCGGGCTCATCGGACGCCCGATGTCCGCGTCGGCCGTCATGGTCACCGCGGGGCACGAGCGCTGGCACCCCAACCCCGACTTCTACTACGCCCCGGGCGGCGGCCCCTTGCTGGACATGGGGCCGTACTACATCTCGGCGCTCATCCACCTGCTCGGGCCGGTGCGCGCGGTGGTCGGAGCCGCCAGCCGGCTGCGTGCCGAGCGCGTCATCGGCTCGGGCCCGCGCACCGGCCAGCGGATCCCGGTGGAGGTGGACACCCACGTGACAGGCGTGCTCGAACACGCAGGCGGTGCCCTCTCCACCATCACCACGAGCTTCGACGGGGTCACGACGACTGCCGCGCCGATCGAGGTACGGGGGGAGACCGGCACCCTCGCCGTACCCGATCCGAACTACTTCGACGGGGAGGTCCGCCTCTTCGCGCTCGGCGGCACCGAGTGGCGAGTTGTCGAACCGCGGGCCGGTTACGCCGAGGGTGCCCGAGGCATCGGTCTGCTCGACTTCGTCCGGGCCGACGCGCAGCGTCCGCCCCGCGCCGGCGGGGACATCGCGCTGCACGTACTCGAAACGATGACCACCCTGCTCCAGTCGGCAGCCGAAGGCCGCCGGATCGAGCTGACGACCGGGGTGCGGCGGCCCGCGCCGGTCCCGCTCACCCCGGCCGAGGACTGGCAGGCGTACGACGCGGACGGACATTGAATGGTGTCGAACAGGGCCGAGGATGCCACTACGTAGCCTGCCCTTGTGGAGCACCGGTGGCTGCGGTCCGTGGTCAATCGATCTACTTATGGTGATCTTCGCTCTGGTGAGATAACCTCGGTTCGATCGTTGGCCACCGATCAAGGGGCGGTGAAGGGGATTGCTGGACCGGCCACGCGTCGATATGGCGATTCCTCGGGAGCTTGGCATTCACAGTGCCATTCCGACCGCGTCCGGTGACGAAGACCTGCCGTCCTATGTGACGCGTGATTTCGATTTCTTGCTGAGGACCGCACTGGCCTCGAAGCTGCCCGACCGCGGGAACTTTGTCGTCCTGGTGGGTGGATCCTCAACCGGGAAGACCAGGTCCTTGTACGAAGCGGTGTACGAACTGGTTCCGGACTGGTGGCTGATTCAGCCGGCCGAGGCGTCCGATCTGCTGAAGTGGAAGAATGCACCTCCGCGTGGCATGGTCTTTTGGCTCGACGAGTTGCACCAGTATCTGGGCGGTCATCCACCGCTCACCTCCGAGTGTGTCCGCGCCCTGGTGCGGCACGGAAATTTAGTGGTGGGAACGCTGTGGCCGGATCAGTACGCCCACTGGACGGCGGGCCGCGAGGATGTCCACGCCCTGGTAAAAGGGGCATTCGTGGTACCCGTTCCCGATTCGCTGAACTCCGCCGAGCGGGCGAAAGCGGAGGAGGTCGCCCGCCAGGACAGCCGGATCCGCGACGCGCTGAAGTCCGAAGAGGTGGGCATGACACAGGTCCTCGCCGGCGGGCCGAGGCTGGTCATGTGTTGGGAGCAGCCGGCCAACGCCTACGTCAAGGCGATGATCACCGCCGCAGCCGACGCACACCGGCTCGGTGTGCAATCTCCGCTCAGCGAGGAACTGCTGGCGAATGCCATGTTCGGCTATCTCCGGCCGCGCCATCGCGTGCAGCCGACGCAAGATTGGCTGACCCAGGCACTGCCGCACGCGACCGGCCCCCTCTACGGGGACGTTTCGCCGTTGCTCCCGGCAGACGATGGGCGTCCGGGCACGCTCGCCGGTTACACGATTGCGGACTATCTCGCCCAGCACGTCCGGAGTAAACGACGAACCGAACCAATCCCGCACGAGGCGTGGCACGCCCTCGCGACAATGCTGCGCCGGCGGGATGATCTGCGACGGCTGGCCGACGGTGCCTCCTCCCGGCTCCGCTATCGCTATGCCGAAATCGCGCTGAGCCGGCTCGTGGCGGAGTTCGACGACGGCCGCGCCAGCGCAGAACTGGTCGATCTATTCGTTCGGCAGGACCGGCTCGCAGAAGCACAGCAGATGCTCACCGAGCGAGTGGCAGCCCACCCGGAGGATCGGCTGGCTGTCAAGAAGCTGTCCCGATTGCAGGAGCTTCGGAGCAGGACAGATCATGTCAGACCGCGAGGCGGTCGCCGGACGCGGCAGATACCTGCCGAGATCGCCGAGATCCTTGCCGATGGCGGCGTTTGCGACGGCCTGCGCCAGGAAGCCGCGGCCGGTGACGCGATGGCTGCCGACCGGCTGGTGGAGATTCTGTTGGAACGCGGTTGCCTGCGCGAGCTGCGAGTACGGGCCGAGCAGGGTGACTTGCGGTCTGCGGAGGCATTGGCCGACCTCTACGCCGGATGGGGAGAGGTCGAGCTGTTACGGGCACGCGCCGAGGCGGGGGACCGGGCCGCCGAGCTTCGGTTGGCGAAGCTCGAACGCGACGCCGATCGGAGCGCCGACGCCTCGTACGAGATCGACGCGCTGCGAAAAGCAGTCGACGAGGGGGATCCCGAGGCCCCGGGGAAGCTCTGCTCGCTCCTGTTCGACTTGCGTGACGAGGTGAACCTTCGTGCCGAGTTGAACGCCGGGACGGCTGGCGCGGCCGAGCGGCTCCTGGGCCTGTACACAGCGCAGGACCATCCGTCGCTGATCCGGCTGCGGGCCTTCGGGCTGGACGCGAACGGCCAGATCTTAAGTCGTGAATGAGAGGACCCTTGATGGCTTCCGACCTGACCTCCGCGGAGTACGCGTATCTGATCATCCTTCGGGCCGAGGGACGGGAGATCTCGAACAGCGAGATGGCCGAAATCTACGGTGTCCGGCTGAAGAGCCCGGACTACGCGAAGCTCAACGCGGACGGTTACATCATCTCCAGGACCAAGCCGAGCCCGTACCGGCACTCTATTACCGACAAGGGTGTCAAGGCTCTCCTCGAGCCACTGACGCTGGAGCAGGGCCGCGTGCCGGAGGGGGAGAAGCGCTCGGCCAAGGAGCGAGAGCTGTACTGGGCCGCCATTCTGGCGCAGCAGAAGCTTTTTCAGCGATCGGCGAGCGGGGTCGACCGTCCCGAGCCAACGGATCTCCCTGGCCGGGTGCGCGCCGCGTACGGGAAACTGGCGGGCGCGCCTGGGGACTGGGTCAAACTGGTTGACCTTCGTGTTTTGCTCGCCGACGTGTCGAAGTCCGCGCTCGATAAGGCATTGGAGGGCATGCTGGGCTCGCCGGACGTTCGAATGGAGCCGGAGACGTTCGGCCACCGGGTCAGCGTTCACGAGCGGAACGCTGCGGTCCACATCGGCGGTGAGGACCGGCACAAGCTGGCGATCGGCCAGCGATGAGCGAAGAGCAGCGTGCCGCGCTCGCCGCTCTCCGGCTCAGTTGGGTGCAGGCGCCCGACGACGTGTGGCGGCCATCGCCCTACCACGTCGATGGGCTGCACCAGGCCGTGGTGCGGGACGTGCGAGACGGTATCGCCGAGGCCGAGACGAGCGCGGACTCGAGTCCGATCGGTCTGGCGCTGGAGGGCCGACAGGGCACGGGCAAAACGCATCTGCTGGGTTGGGTGCGGGAGCGGGTGCAACAGAAGGGGGGCTACTTCTTCCTGATCGGTCTGCTCGACGGCCGCCACTTCTGGGACGGAATGTTGGTCTTCCTGCTCGACGGCCTGGCCCGGGAGATGCCGGACGGCGAGACCCAACTGCGGTTGCTGCTGCGCCGCCTGGCATCCCGGATCGGGGCACCGCGAGCCGACCGGCGTGCGGTGATCGGCGAGACCGAGCTGACCCGTGCGGCGCTCGACTCCTTCATCAGCGGGTTGCGCAGATACGACAGCCACGTCGCCCATGAGTGCCGCGACACCCTGCGCGCGCTCGCCCTGCGTGCCTCGGAAAATGAGGAGCACCAGGACATCGCGGCCGACTTCTTCGATGCCGGCCGAGAGGGGGCCACCGAGGAACGGCGTGAGTGGGGAATCCGTTCCCGACCTCGCACCTCTCAGGAACTTGTTCGGGAGATCTCCTGGCTTCTCGCGGTCACCGGTCCCTCGGTTATGGCGTTCGACCAGATCGACACGGCGGTCGCCCAGGCGGCGCTGCACGAGGACCTGACGAAGGCCTCCTCCGAATTGGTGGACGCGCGACAGACAGTCCTGCTCGCCAGCCTCGCGAACGGCCTGACCGACCTGCGGGACACGACCCGTCGGACCCTCACGGTGGTGGCCACGCTCTCGACGACATGGGATCTTATCGTGAGAAAGGCGCCGTCGTCGTTTGCGCCTCGATTCCGCCGCTGCCTGGCGCTCGGTGGAATTCGAGACGCCACCATCGCGCGCGAAATCATCGCGAGGCGCTTCGCCCCACGCTTCGCCGACTTCGGCTACACGCCGCCCTATTCCACCTGGCCCATCCGCGAAGAGGCGTTCCAGGAAGCTTTCGAATACACCCCCCGGAAACTCATTATGGTCGTCGACCGACACATCCGGGCCTGTCTGATCCGCGGTGAGGTGCGCGAGCTCGAACATCTGGGCGACGTCCCTAGCGAAGAGGAGCTGACCAGCGCGCCCGCCCTGACGGTGCCTACCGTCGCCGACGACGAGTTGGCACGGATCGAGGCCCGCTTCGAGGAGCTCAAGCGCGACGCCGACGTCACCTCCCCCCTTGAGCGCGACACGGAGGACAGCACGTTTCCCGCCCTACTCGCCGCGGGTCTGCAGGCTTGGATCGCCGAACGGGGCGATGGTGGCCAGCGGTTCAGCATCGACGCACCGCCGAGTTCCAGGCCGGACCTGCACGCCCGCCTCCGGCGCGACCTCGACGAGCGTTCGGAGGACGAGCGGGAACACTCGCCCGACCAGTCTCGTACCGAGGACCAGGTGCATTGGGCCTTCCGGGCGATCAGTGACACCCACCACGGTGTCGCCGCCCTGCACCGGATTCGCCGCGCCCGCACGGCAGCCGGGCTCACCTCGGAGATCGCCAAGCGGAAACTCTTCCTGCTGCGCAACGCCGAATGGAGTCAGTCGGCCAAGACGCAGGAGGTCATCGAGCAACTCAAGCGCGATGGCGGAGTGACGTTGACGGTCGGCGAGCCGGACCTCCGGACTCTCGCCGCCCTGCACGGTCTGCGGGACGAGAACCCGGCCATTCTGCAGGCGTGGCTGGTCCGTTACCGGCCCACCGAGCAGATCAGGCTCTTCAAGGAGGCGCTGGCTGACGCTGACCTCTGGACCGGTGACGTCCAACCGGACGCTCCGCCGTTCCACGAACGCACTGCCGGCTTCGCCATCGGCGCGGGCATCGAGGACGGTTTGCCCGTCTCCCTCTCGCTTGAAGCGCTGCGCAAGCACACGGCCATCTTCGCCGCTTCCGGCTCCGGCAAGACCGTGCTGCTGCGCCGCCTCGTCGAGGAATGCGCGTTGCAGGGCGTGTCGGCGATCGTGCTGGATCCAAACAATGACCTGGCGCGGTTGGGCGACGCGTGGCCGACTCCGCCCGGTAGTTGGGCGCGGGATGATCCCGACCGTGCGACCCGGTACCTGGCCGAGACCGAAGTCGTCACGTGGACACCGCGACGTGAGACAGGCCGGCCGTTGAGCTTCCAGCCGCTGCCAGATTTCGAGAGCGTGCGGGACGATCCCGATGAGTTCGCCGCAGCGGTCGAAGCGGCGGTAACCACCATCGCTCCGCAAGCCAATCTCACCGGCCGTACCGAAAAGTCGCATCTGGGAAAGGCTGTGCTCCGGCGCACCATCGAGCACTTCGGCCGGCAGGGTGGCAAGGACATCCGCACCCTGATCGCGCTCCTGTCGGATTTGCCCGACGGCGTCAGCGAGCTCGCCGGCGCTGCCAAGATCGCCTCGGGTCTGGCACGGACCCTGACGGCCTCGATGGACAATGATCCGCTGTTTGCCGGCGTCGGTACCCCGGCCGACCCAGGAACGCTGCTGACTCCGTCACCAGGCAAGCGGGCTCGCATCTCCGTCATCAGCTTCGTCGGGCTGCCTGGAGATGAAGCGCGGCAGAGCTTCGTGAACCAGCTGCAGATGGGGCTTTTCAGCTGGATCAAGCAAAATCCTGCCAGGGATCGCCCGCTGCTGGGTCTGCTGGTCATGGACGAAGCGCAAACGTTCGCACCTTCGGGGGCGATGACTGGCTGCACGCAAAGCACGCTCGCACTGGCCTCGCAGGCCCGCAAATACGGCCTAGGGTTGATCTTCGCGACGCAGGCGCCGAAGAACTTGCACAACCGCATCCCCGGCAATGCCGCAACGCATTTCTTCGGCCGGCTCGGCGTGCCCGCACAAATCGAGGCCGCACGGGAGATGGCAAAGGCGAAGGGGGGCGACGTGCCGGATATCGGCAACCTGACTGCGGGTGAGTTCTATGTCGCACTCGAGGGCGAGGCACCGCACAAGGCTCGTACTCCGATGTCTCTGAGTCACCACCCGAGCAGTCCGCTGACCGACGAGGAGGTCATGCTCCGCGCCCGGGCGTGAGGTCGTCAGAGGTGCGGGCGTAGCAGGCCGGCCAGGTCTTCGCGGCCGATCTCCTCAAGTGCGTCCGGCAGTTCGGCCAGACGATCCCGGCTCTGCAGCCAGAGCCACACCTCGTACGCTTCATCGCCAGCGCGAAACCGGCGTACCTGATGAGAGGGGATCCCGAGGTAATCGGCGAGATCCTGCCAGTCATAGGTGAGCCCACGAACGACCTGGGCTTTGACCAGTTCGGGAACGGCGGCGGCCTGCCGGGGCACGGGCGCTGAAGTCGCCACGGGCCTCAGTAGACCTCCGAGCAGGGCGAAGAGAACCTCGGCCGAAGCCCGGGCGGCGAACGCCTTGAACCGGTCGTCCTTGTCGAGATCCGCGTGGTCCATCACGCCCTTGGCGACAAGCCAATGCGGCACCTGCCGTTCGTGCGCGACAGTGGCGATGGTCGCGGCCTCCATGTCCAGGGCCAGGATCTTGCGCTGGTTGACCTCGAGGCGGTTCCACGTCTCGGGATCCGCCATGACCGCGCCGCCGCTGGCCATCGGCCCCGCGGCGACCTCGAAGGGTAGGCGGTCCGGGCCGTCCACGTCGTTGTACAGGGCGCGTTGGATGAGCTTGCGGCCGGTCTCGGTCAGCACCAGGGCGCTGTCGCGCCAGGCGATCAGATCCTCCAACTCCCATTGCGCCAGTCGTGCCTGCCAGGTTGTGCGCGGAAAATAGCGGTCCCGAGCGGGATGGGTACGAGGGTTCTCGTCCTTGAGGAGTCGCTCCAGATACCAAACCTTCGCCTCCTCGTCGGTGGCGGTGCCATGACTTGGCAGGCCCGACGGCTCGAAGGCCTGCACCGCACGTAGCCACCGGCTGTCCAAAGGAAGCTGTTGGTGGTCGGGGCGGAACAATTCTTTGACGTACTTGCCTTCGTCCCACTGGTAGGCCGGAGAGGCGACCACGACATCCCCAGGGGCGGTGGCACTGGGCTTGCCCGCGCACACTCCGCTCATCGCCAGGCAGGCGGGTCGCAGTCGATCGGTGAGTGCGGTGGCGATTGGGGCTGTGCTTCGTCCGCCCATCGTGGTCGGCCGAGCCAGCGCCACTGACAGCCCGTCGGCCGTGGTGGTGGCGAAGGGCGCCGATCCTCCGGTGCTGTGATCCTCCCACCGATCTCGCCCGAGCACCTGCTTCACCGCGTCGTACTCCTCCACCAAGGCGGTGATGACCAGCACATCCACCTCGTGCCGTCGACGCGGCTGCCCTCCGGTCTGGACGATGTTGGTCACCTCTCCGTGGTTCACGTTCATGTCCCGGCCGACGGTGATGCCCCGGTTGTTCATGCGAGTCCCTTCACCCCTGTGCTGGCTCGGATACCTGGTTGCTGACGCTCCCGTCATTCACGCTCATGTCACCGCCCACGAGGATGCCGTTGTTGTAGAGGATGGTGGCCCGCTGGGCGCGTACCTCGGAGGTGTCGACCTCGTGCTCATCGAGGAAGTCGAGTACATGTGCGAAAACTCTGCTCTCGATCAACCGGCGGAACTTGAGGATGTCTTGGCGCTGGGTGAAGTTTCGGAGCTTGTCGCGGGAGCCCATGTCACGGACGCTGACCACGGCGCCGTAGTCCTTGCGGCGGCGTGACGTCCCGCGCTGCGTGCGGCTGCCGTACCCGGACATGTCGACAAGCGCGCGGATCAGGTTGCCCGGGGCGTGGACGATGGTCCGTGGTGTGTGACGGGCCCCGTCGATCGCGGTCCGGAGCCAGGCCCGGGCGCCGGTGCCGCCGTCGGCGTCGACGAGCCGGTAGCGCTCGTTGCAGGGTGCCATGGTGGTACTGGTGACCTCGAGGTACAGCGAGCGGCCCTGAAGGGCGATGTGGACGTAGACGGTCGTAACCACGTCACCTCCCCAGGAGACGACCCGACACGCGAGGTAGTGCCGGGCCGGATTCGTGGGATTTCGAATGATTTGGGCCATCTCCTCAGGGGTGGTGAGGGTGGTTCGCGGGCCGTCCTCTCGGGCGGACTGGAAGACGCGATCCTCGACCGTCAGATCCGGAATGGACATTTCCGGCCGCGCCTCTGTGGTCAGCTCTCGCAGGTGCTGCCGGACATAGCCGACGATCTGGTCGGCATTGAAGGGCGGCGCGTCGAACTCGCGCTGCCCCTCGGTCGGCTCGCCGAACGCCCCGGCCGGGCTGGTGGGCTGCTTGCGGACGAGTCGCTGGGCGAAGGCCCAGCTCGACACGACATCTCCGGCGCCGATGAAAGGCTCGAAGTTGCCATAGACGATGGTGTTGCCGCCCTGCTGCTCGCTGATCATCCGCTTGCGCTTGTTCCAACGAATCGGCGGTGGCTCGCCGTAGACGGTGAAGTCCTCGATCCGCTTCTGCCGCCAAAGCGCGAAGACCACGGGGAGCAGAAGGGCGGTAGGTGCCACCAGCAGCGTCAAGCCCACGGGCAGGCCGGTGGAATCAGAAGCGGCGGAGAGAGCCTTGCCGACCAGGATGATGAGGACGATCCACGCAGTCGCCCATCGGAGCAGGAGGAACAGACCCCGGCTCGGACTTCTGGTCGTGTCGACCGCCGTACCGGTGCGCACCCGTTCCAGGTAGGCGCGGATGAGCCGCCACGCGGCGGCTGTGACGCGAAGGCAGACGAGTGCGATCCCGACCAATGCGGCGGAGACCCAGTTGAGGTAGGCGCCCGCGACGAGCACGAGGACGATCGAGCCGTCTCGCCACATTGAGAGATTGCGGGCCCGCAGGCAGTGCTCGAGAACGGTGACGAGGTCGAACCCGTAGGACGGTGCTGTGAAGCGCCGATCCTGGTAGTAGACCTCGCGCAGGCAGCGATCCCGGAAGACGGGGTTGAGGTACGCGCCAGCGCTGAGATAGCGGGTGGCGGCGGTCGCTTCGACGGGCGGAGGCGGAGCGGCCACCACGTTTGACGAGGAAGGGTGGAGCGTCTGCAAGGGCATCAGACCGTCCATTGCTCGTGTCGATATGAACAATCGTCGACGGGCCCGGGGCTGAACTGGTCCGGGCAGGGGCGGGTCGTGACGGAAGTGCGCGGTTGGAAAGCGGTGGACCCGCCTCAGCGGTGGGCGTGCTCGTAGGGTTTGCCGATCGCCCAGATGCGGTCGAACTCGGCAAGGAAGTGGCCGAACCAGCGCGGGTCGCGGTCGGCGTGCAGCGACAACGTCGGCTCGGGAACGCCGCACCGGTGGGAGTAGATATCGACTTGGGCCTCGCCGTTCGAGGTCTTCGGGTCGATGGCCAACAGGCCGAATGCCGGAACGAAGTCCAGAAGACGGACCTCGAGGCGGCCAGTGCCAGTAGCCGCCTGCTCGGCCAGGGCGTCGACAAGGTCGAGGGTGGCGCGTAGCCGGTGCTCGAACATCGAGGGGTTGCTCGCGACGGTACTGCGTCGGGCCGCCTCGGCAAGGGTGGCCTCGTGCGGCGCGATGAGGGCGATGCGTACGGTGGCGCCCGCCGCCAACCGCGCCTGCAGGGCGGCGTAGTGATTGCGCAGGGTCCGCGCGAGGGTGACTCCCGTCATTCGGATGTCGGAGGCCAAGTGGAGGTCGAAGCCCACTCCGGGTGTCGACAGGCCCAGGAGGCGGTCGGCACTGGCCCGGTCTCCGATCTCCCAGCCGAGTTGCTTGACGGAACGGGTTAGGCCCGTCAGCGCCGACCGGCCGTGCAGGGAGCTGATCGCGAGAAGGCCCAGCGTGGTGAGCGTGGCCCCGCCGGTGACTGCCGGACCGACCATGCCGAAAGCGCCGAGCAGGCCGACGGCGATGGCCACGGCGACGGTGATGATCAGGTCGAGTTGACGTACGCGAGACATCCTGCACCACCTCGGAGACGGCCAGTGTCACCAACACACAGAGCGTACCGGCTTAATGTCTCTTCGACAATAACTAGGAGTTGATCCGCGGGCGAAGGATCGGGGGATTGAGCATGGTGACGCTCCCGGCGCGGTAGAGCGCGGCCGGCCGGCCGGTAGCGGGGATGCGCTTTCTGCCGGTTGGCCTGATGAAGCCCTCCGTGTTGATCACCTTGCGGCTGAAGTTGCGCGGGTCCAACGTCTCACCCCAGACGACCTCGTAGACCGAGCGCAGGTCGCCGATGGTGAACTCGGACGGACAGAAGGCGGTCGCTAAGGTGGTCAGCTCCAGCCGTCGGCGTGCTTGCTCCACGGCGTCGTCGAGGATTCGATCATGGTCGAAGGCAAGCTTTCCTCTTGTCTGATCGACTGGCACCCACGCGGCATCGCTCGCGTCCGATCCGGCGATTGGCCGCGGGAGATTGGGCATGATGGCCAGGTAGGCCACGCTGACAACTCGACCGCGAGGGTCGCGGTGCGGCTCGCCGTAGACTCCGAACTGCTCAAGATGCAGATCGTCGCCGTCGAGACGGGTCTCCTCCCGCAGCTCGCGTACGGCGGCGGCGTTGAGGTCTTCATCCGTTCGCACGAAACCGCCGGGCAGTGCGAACTGGCCCGCGAACGGCTCGTTGCCACGGGTGATGACGAGCGCGTGTAGCGCGTCTTCACGAACGGTCAGGATCACAAGATCAACCGCGATACGCAGTTGGGCGTGGTGCCGGGTCGTCACGCGGTCAGCCTAGCTTGATGTTCTTTCGACAAGAACGGGATGCGGCGGCCGAGTGGCGCCGGCCTGCTGACCCTGTACGAGGTCCGCCTCTTCGCGCTCGGCGGCACCGAATGGCGCGTTCTCCAACCGCGGGCCGGATACGCCGAGTCGTCCCGCGGCATCGGCCTGATCGACTTCGTCCGGGCCGACGCGCAGCGTCCGCCGCGCGCGGGCGGCGACATCGCACTGCACGTACTCGAAACGATGACCGCCCTGCTCCAGTCGGCAGCCGAAGGCCGCCGGATCGAGCTGACGACCGGGGTGCGGCGGCCCACGCCAGTCCCGCTCACTCCGGCCGAGGAGTGGAAGGCTCACCACGCAGAATCGTAGATCCGTCAGGCAGGGATGATCTCGCCCTCCTTGAGCTCCAGGTTCGGGAATTCGTATCGTTCCCGCATCGCTGCTGCCAGGTCGGCGGGGACTTGTCGCACCAGCACAGTGACCCCCGATCCGTCGGCGCGAGGCGCCACCGCCGCGACGGCGACTCCGTTGGCTCGCCAGTACGGGATGTCCTTCTTGATTCTCTCGGTGACCTGGTTGAGGACGGTGCGTGCGTGGCGCGCGTCGGCGAAGACGATGTGGAGTGCGGGATGTTGGCTGCGCAGGGCGGCGTCGATCCGGTCCACCTGCGGCAGGGGTACGCGGTGGACGACAAATGTCGCACCGTCCGAGGTCAGGCCGGCGTACGAAGTGGTGGGGTAGGCGCGTTCGGCGTGGCGGATCAGCGTCTCTCGCTCGGAGTCACCAGGGACGGCGGCGGGGCCGGTAGCCAGATGCCGGGACTGGGTGGTGGTAGGGACCGGGGGCGCTGGCTGCGCTGCGTCGTCGGTGGGTTGTTGGGCGCACCCTGCGGTTACCGCCAGGATGCTGGCCGTAGAAAGAAGAATTCTTTATCTACGCATGGCACGTTTCAGCATAGTTGCGGATTAGCCCCTGGCCACGTCGATGCGCGGCGTGCGCATTCCGCTGAGCCCAGCGGTCCGTTCACCGTGGCTGGCCGTTCGGAGGTGAGTTGTCGACGGCGGAGAGCCCGAGTCGGCGGAGGAGGTGGCGGCCTCCGGTGTGGCGGGTGAGTTCCTCCACCGCCCAGGCGTGCTGCCTGCATTCGTTGTCGGTGCAGTGGAAGCAGGTGCGGTCGCCGACGTGCTGGAGGACCGTTAGGCGGGCCGACTCGAAGCGATCGACGGGTCGGGCGCTTTCGTCGGTGCCGGTCACGGCGTCTGCGCGATCCGCTGTAGCGCGGCGACGCTGACGCGCAACTCCATGCAGGGCGGGTGTGGATCAACGTCGGGGTAGCCGCACTGGGGCCGGTGGCCATGTGCCCACAACCACTCGTCGCTGAGGTGCGCCAGGTCGGTGCGGAGCCAGGCGACGACGACATCGACGGGAGTGCCAGGGGTCAGGTCCCGGCCGAAAGACCAGTCGTCGAGATTGAGCCTCAGCAGCGTCCCGGGCTCGACGATAGGCAGTTCGCTGGGTTCGTGCGTCATGCCGGCCTCTCGTCGCCGCGCAGGTCAAGGCCCATCTGGCAATCAGCAGGCACCCGATCGAGAGCCGCCCAGAAGGCGCGGTTCTCCGCAGCGAGCCCCTGCGGCGAGGGCTGGTCCGGGCCAGCCGCGCCTGTCCGGTTCCATCCGCTGCGATGACCGAACAGCGTCGCCGCGCCTTCGCAGTCGATGCCGAACGGCCGGTACTGCCGACTGTCCTGAGCCGGGACGAACCACTTGATTCGTTTCGCCACCGTCATCCTCCCTTCACGCGTGTGCGGCCAGGCCGGGGGCCGCAGGGACTCACACCCGCGGGACGCGACGGGCCCTGCACCCTGCTCGACTGGTGGTTAACTCGTTGCGAGTCAACGATTGCCGAATGCTGTACGCCTGGGAATACCGACCTACGGTCCGACCTTGTGTACCGACCTCTGGTCCGACCGCCGTCTGAGCTGGGCATTCAGCGACTCAATCGCCACCGTGACGCATGATGGTGACCATCCGGTGGCAAGATGGCCGTAGAGCCGACCGTGAGAGGAGAAGTAAGTGTCACGCTCTCCTCACACCACTGTCGTACCTGGCAGGCAGCTTCGCTCTACCGGTCGGAGAGCGGATTTCTGCCGGTCCCTCGGCATCGCCACCGAGCAAGGTCTCGGCCCTCATCCACGAATGTTCCGGGCCTGATAGTGGCTCGTCACCCGGAAACCGTGGTCACCCCTAACACGGCGCTCACCGACGCCCGCCAGCGTTTACCTTCACCCCGGCGACCGGGCCAATGCATGTCACGCAGCGAGCTGGCCGACGCCATCAATGCCGCTCTCGACCGGCTCTACTCCAGCAGGGTCCTTACCGCCCACTACGTCGACTCTCGGTGGGTCGGCAAGCTCGAACGCGGCGAGCACCGATGGCCTGGCGAAGAGCGTCGCGCCGCCCTCCGCAAGGTTCTCAACGCTGCCAGCGACGCTCAACTCGACCTGTACAGCCCGCGGCGTACCGACGCCACCAGCGCCGCCAACCACGGAATCGAACTCCCGACGACGGGAAGCTGGGACGAGACGATCTACCAGCTACGAGCCCAGTGGCACCTGCTGGTCCAGAACGACAAGCTGTTTGGACCGGAGTACGCGTTGACCGGGGTCACGGCTCAGCTCATGCTGCTCGACCGGCTGCTCAACGACGTGCCATCGTCGATTCGCCCGAACCTCGTACGCCTGGCCGCCCAGTACGCCGAGTCGGCAGCATGGTTGAACCACTCGCTCGACGACGCCCCAGCCGCCCGGCGTTGGACCCGGGAGGCGCTTACCTGGGCGGATCAAATTGCTGATCCGACCATGACAGCCTGGGCGACGTACCGCAGTAGCCAGCACTGGCTCATCGCGGGAAAGCCGCGTCGTGCTGTCGAGGAAGCCGAAGCTGCAATGCTGCAGGACAGAAGGGTTCCCAGCCCGGTTCGGGCGGCGCTTCGCGTGCAGCATGCCCACGCGCTCGCCATGGTCGGTGAGCATCGCAAGGCCATGCAACTCCTGGACGACGCCCACGAGTGGGCTGCGGACCGTCGCCCAGGCAAGCCCGAAGGTGAGCATGCCTCCTACTGCACGAGTGGCTATATCGAGGTACACCGAGGTACGTGCCTGAGGATAGGACAGCGACCTGACGAGGCCATCGCGGTGCTCGACGCAGCGCTACCGATGATCCCGCCGCTCCACCGTCAGGACTTCACCGCAGCCCTGCTCACCAAGGCCGCAGCCCACGTAGCGGCTGACCAGCCTGAGCAGGCTGCCGTCACCGCGCGTGTCGCGCTACCGATCGCCAGGCGAGCTGGTTCGCGCCGGATTCTGCACCAACTCGGCCAGATCGGCTCCGCTGTTGACGAGCACCGCCACCTGACCCACGTCCGTGCGTTCCTCGCTGACCTTGTGGAGACCGACTGATGGCCTCAGACGTAGAGCTGTCCGCGATGCGGCATGCCATCGCTCTCTCCGCTCTGGGACTGGGCACCACGAGCCCTAACCCGCCCGTCGGGTGCGTGATCCTGGATCAGCACGGAGCCGTTGTGGGTGCGGGATTTCACCGCCGCAAGGGGGAGCCGCACGCCGAAGCGCACGCTCTCAACGCAGCGGGAGGTGCCGCTCGCGGCGGTACGGCTGTCGTCACGCTGGAACCCTGCAACCACGTCGGAGTCACGCCGGCGTGTCGCCAGGAGCTGATCAACGCCGGTGTCTCCCGGGTGGTCATTGCGGTCATGGACCCAACGTCCCGTGGTGAGGGTGGCGCCTCGATACTCGCCGCGGCGGGCGTGGAGGTCGAGAACGGCGTGTTGCGCGACGAAGCCCTGACCGTCCTTGAGCCGTGGCTGACCGCAACACAACGGCGCAGGCCCTACCTGACGTGGGCGTTCGCAGCGGACAGCAGGCATCGAACGGCGGCGGAAAAGCGACTCCTGCGCGACCTTTGCGCGACCGCTGACCTCGTCATTGCGGACAACACCCTCCACGAGGGCATTCCCGGGGGCCACGCTGACGCGCACTTCGCACTGCCCGGCGCCGCCGAGATCGACGGTGGCCTCTCGCGGTGGCAGTCAGCGGCCCACGAAGTCGGCGTACGCAGCATGCTCGTTGTCGGTCACGAGCATGCCGCCGCGCTGCGACCGCACCTGCACGCGGTCGACGAGATCGTCATCGCTGTGCCGCGAACCGACCCGTCGCGAGCGTTGGACGTGGTCCAACCCGACCTCATGCCGATCGGCTTCCGCCTGGTCGAGGTCGCTGCCGACGCCGAGTCGGTAAGGCTCCAGCTACGACGCCTCGGCGCATAGCGAGATCGGGCGAGCCGCCGCTCGACGCGCGCGGTCAGAAGGTGGCGATCGGGTTGACCAGGCTGCCGGACGTGCCGGCGAAGCGGACCGGTGCGACCGCGAGCTGGAAGTCCCACTGGCCCAGCTCGGCGGCCGTCGCCGCGCACGCCTCCAGGTCGCAGTTGTCGAGCAGCCACAGACCCATCGCGACGAGGCCCACGGCGTGGACGGGCATCAGCACGCGCTCGTACCCCGACGGCTGCACGTCCTGGGGGGTGTCCGCGCCGATCAGCGCGACCTGCCGTTCCTGGAGCCACGGCAGGCAGGACGCGTGCCAGCCGGCCTGCGCGAAACCGCTGGCCGCGCCGGCCTCGTGCCGGAAGCGGCCGTAGCCGGTACGCAGGAGCACCGCGTCGCCGGGGAGCACGCGTACGCCCTGGCGGCGCTCGGCCTCTTCGAGATCGTCGGGGAAGACACCCTGCCCCGGCTCCAGCCACGGCACGTCGCGGGCCCCCGCGACGTCCAGCAGGACACCACGGGTGATGATCCCGTTGGCTGCCGCCGTCACGGCGGCCCACGCCGATCCCGTCTCGGTGTCGACCAACGAGTGTGACCGCCCGTTGTACATCTTGCCGTCCCAGAACAGGTGGCACGGCGAGTCGACGTGGGTGAGGGTGTTGCCGTGGAACGTGATGCCGAGCCGCTCGGACGAGAAGCCCCAGCTCCGGTCGCCGTGGAAGTGGGGCGGCATGTGCTCGGCGCCCGGCATGTCGGCGGCGCACGGGCACGTCGTCGTCGACCGTTCCATGTCCGCCGGTGCGGCGACCTCCCACGCGCAGGACACGCTCCTGCCGTGGCGCACGGCCCGCGCCGCCGCCAGCCGGACGTCGTCGGTGCGAGGCACCGCGGTCAGGGTATCCCGCCGCCGGATCAAGGTCCGGGACGACCTGTGACCAGCTTCGCGACGGGTGCCCGACCCTGATTCTTCACCTCGATGTCACCACCGGAACCCTCGGGCGACGTGTCGGTGTCCGTCCACGGGAGTTGGCTGTCAGCCGTCGTACACCCCTGGACCAGGAGCTGATCCGCGTGCCTTCCTCCCGTCGTACCTTCCTCGCGGGCGGCGCTGCCGCCGGCGTGGGCCTCGCCGTCGCCGGTGGCCTGCCGTCCCTGGCTCAGGCCAGCCCCGGCCGGCCGCACTCGCCGGTCCAGGGCGGTCGCGTGCCTTTCCCGCCGCTCGTGGACGACCCCAAGGGGATCCTGGCCCTGCCCGAGGGCTTCAGCTACACGGTGGTGACCCGGACCGGCGTCACCCGACTCGACCGTGGCCAGGGCGTGACGCCGTCGGACCACGACGGCATGGCCGTCTACGACGCCGGCCACGGCCGTTACACACTGATCCAGAACCACGAGATCGACCCGGGCGCCGAGTTCGGCGTACCGCACGTCAAGGGCACGGTGTACGACGCGGGCGCGACCGACGCCGGCGGTTGCACCGTGATCAGGACCGACCGCGCGGGCCGCAACCTGGGTGAGTTCGTCGCCCTGTCCGGCACCATCTCCAACTGCGCCGGCGGGCCGACCCCCTGGGGGACCTGGCTGACCTGCGAGGAGACCGAGGACCGGGCCGGCGACGAGTGGGAGGAGGGCACCCGGTCGGGCGTCTACCAGAAGGACCACGGCTACGTCTTCGAGGTCTGGGCCGACGGCAGCGCGGACCCGCGGCCGATCAAGTGCCTGGGCCGCTACTCCCACGAGGCCCTCGCGGTCGACCGGGACCGCACCCGGATCTACCTGTCCGAGGACGCCGACGAGCCCAACGGCCTCTTCTACCGCTGGACCGCCCCGGCCGGAGTCAAGCTCGGCCCCGGTGTGCTCACCCGCCTCGCACCGAACGCCGGTGTCCTCGCCGCCATGCAGATCATCATGGACGACGGCTCGGTGCTGCCGGACGTCGCCTACCTGACCTCAGCCCAGCTGGGCCGCCCCTTCCCCGTACGGTGGATCGAGGTGCCGGACCGCGACGCGCGACACACGTCCGTGCGCGAGCAGTTCGCCGACGGCCAGGTCACCCGCGGACGCAAGTTCGAGGGGGTGTGGAGCACCGACGAGGGCGTCTACGTGGTCAACTCCTACGCCTGGGACGACGGTGACCTGCCGGCCGACGCCGCGCCGCACGACGGCATGGTGTGGTTCTACAACTTCAAGGCCCAGACCATCCAACTGGTGACGTACTTCCCGCACCAGGTGGCCTCCGAGGAGGGGACCCCGGTCAAGTACAACGACCTCACCTTCGACGGCCCGGACAACGTGTCCGTCACCCCGTGGGGCAGCCTGGTGCTCGCCGAGGACGGCAGCGGGGCCTCCCACGTGCTCAGTGCGATTCCGGGAGGGCCGACGTACGCGATCGCCCGCAACCAGCTCAACGATTCGGAGTTCTGCGGGCCGGCCTTCAGCGCCGACGGCAGGGTCCTCTTCGTCAACATGCAGGACCCCGGCCTCACCCTGGCGATCACCGGTCCGTGGGAGAAGTACCTGGGCTGACCGAGGGTGACCGGCCGGTGGGGATCAGGTGATCAGCCTGATCCCCACCGCAGCCGTGCGGTGGACGGTCAGCCGACCTGCACCAGGCGCCAGTTGTTCCTGGTGCTGCCGTTGTCGGTGTACTGGACGGCCTGGGTGCCCCAGGTGCTGGAGCCGTTGAGGATGGCGAGCACCTTGCCGCTGTTGACGTTGCGGATCCGGTAGGAGCCGTCGCTGTTGGCCACCAGGGTCCAGCGGTGGTCGGCGGTGCCGTTGTCGCTCCACTGCAGGACGCGGGCGTTGTCGGCGGTCGACATGTTCTCGACGCCGAGGACCTTGCCGCTGTTGACGTTGCGGAACCGGAACGCGTTGCCGTCGGTGACCCGGACCCAGTTGTGGTCGGCGGTGCCGGTGTCACCCCACACCACGGCCAGACCACCGTCGGCGGTGGACATGTTCTGTACGCCGAGGACCACACCGGTGTCGACGTTGACCAGCTTGTAGGTGTCGCCCACCGGAATGGTGCCGGTCACGCTGGTCACGAAGGTCAGCACGCTGCGGGCGGGGAGCGTGGCGGTGAGCGAGCCGTTCGACATGGTGAGCGCGCCCTGGGGCGCGACGGTCCGGCTCGCGTCGGTCAGCCAGTTCGAGACGCTGCCGGACGCGGTGGTGTTGGACAGGGTGAACTGCTGGCTCACCGCCGAGGTGTTCTTGTTGACGGCGACGATCACGACGGTGTTGCCGCCGCGGTACGCCGAGACGTAGACGTTCGACGCCGGGTTCGCCGTCGCGTCGATCCGCTGGTATCCGGGGCGGACGAACCTGGCGAAGTGCGCCATCATGGCCCCGCGCTTGCTGATCTGGCCGTCCTCGCGCATCGGACCGTAGCTGCGCCGCAGATACCACCAGACGTACGCCTGGAACTCGGCGTCCACCATGGCACGGTGGATGTGCTCGCCCACGTCGAGCGCCTCCGGCCAGGCGTCGCCCGAGTTCGTGTTGCTGTTGGGGTAGTAGACCTCGGTCATCCAGAGTTCTTTGCCCGCACCCTTCTGCTTGAACAGCGGGTAGGCGAAGTTCGAGTAAGACGTGCCGTAGAGGTGCGCCCCGATGATGTCCACGTTGGCCAGTGCCGTGGCGTCGTTGAGGATCGGGTCCGACACGGACTTCACGTACTGGAAGGACTCCGGAGCGATGACCCTGGTGCTGATCGAGCCGGCGTTCTCCCGCAGGAACCGCACCATTTCGGTGGTGGTCCACCACGTCCACTCGGCCGCGTAGTCGGGCTCGTTCTGCACCGAGATGGCGTACAGGTTCACCCCGTTGTTGCGCAGGTGCGTGGTGAAGTTGTTCAGGTGCGTGGCGTAGGCGGCGTACGAGCTGTACCGCAGGCGCCTCGCGTTGGTCTGGTTGCCGCGGGTGAAGGTCTCGATCATGCTGGCCGGGGGGTTCCACGGCGACGCGAACACGGTGGCTCCGAGCGCGACCGCGCGTTGCGCCGTCGCCAGGTCGGCGCTCCAGTCCGCCTGGTTCTCGTTGACGGGGATCCTCAGCAGGGAGAAGCCCAACTGACCCTGGCCGGTGCCGAAGGCCGTGTCCCGCTGGGCGGCCGTCAGGTCACCGATCCAGGCCGCGTGGGCCATGGCGCCGAAGCCTCGGATCGTCTGCCGCGTCGCGGACGGATTGATGCTCGCCGGTGCGGCCGAGGCCGGCGTGGCCCCCGCGACCGCGGCGACCGCCGCGACCGGTACGGCCCCCATCGTCGTCAGGACGGTTCTCCGGCTCAGCAGTTTTCGCTCGCCGCTCACCGGCTCGTTGTGCTCGTGCGTCATGTCTCGTCCTCCTGGCTGGTGGTGGTACGCGCCTTCGCGGTCCCCTCGGCCCGGTCGGCACCGGTCTGTCGCGTCGCCGCCGGGGTTGACGGGGACCCCGGCGGTGATGACCTGTCGATTACGATCGAGTGACGTGACTGTTAACGTTAACAATCACGGGAGTCTAAGTTCTGTTCTCGCCAAGGGTCAAGAACACGCAGCTCAGTGAGCGGGCGGCCACCCTGGGTGTCGCATCGAATAGTGACGCCGCGCCACCGGTGCCGGCGAGGCTGGCGTGCGTCCTCGGCCATGGCCGCACGGTCGGCACCTGACTAATGTCACTGGGCACCGTGCGCCTCGCATCGAACGTCGTGACTATGCGCACTGGGGCGCGGCACGTCCCGTGGACGAGACTCGATGCAACGCCGGAACACAGCCGGCCGAGTCGAAGGGCGGCGGGACAGTGGACGAACGCTACGACAGCTACTGCGCCGCGGACCCGCTGTTCTACGACTCGCTCGGCAGCGCCGTCGCGCAGCCCGTCTTCCCGGCCGCCGAACGACCGCTGCCGACCGGCTGGCGCCGCGAGCCGCTCGACGACTGGCTGATCTACGCGCCGGACGGCGGCTCGCTGCCGCAGCAAGGCTGGAAGATCCACATCTCGGCGGGCCTGGCGAACGCCGAGCGGGTGCTGGACGCCGTCTGGGACTACTGCGTCCCCCGCGGCCTGTCCTTCAAGTTCCTGCGCGGGCCCCGCACGCTGCTGCTGCGCAACTCCAAGTACGCCGCCCGGGCCGCCAGCGGCAAGTTCGTCACGGTCTACCCCCGCGACGACGCGGAGCTGGAGCTGACCTGCAAGGAGCTCGACGAACTGCTCACCGGCGAGACCGGGCCGTACATCCTCAGTGACCTGCGCTACGGCAGCGGCCCGGTGCACGTGCGCTACGGCGGCTTCGCCGCCCGCTACTGCCACTCGCCCGACGGGCAGGTGGTGCCGGCCATCGAGGACGACTCCGGCACGCTGGTGCCGGACCGTCGGGAGCCGGTCTTCCACGTCCCGTCCTGGATCACCCTGCCCGACTTCCTCGGCCCGCACCTGGCCGCCCGCAGTGGCACCAGCACCGACCAGGTGCCGTACCGGATCGAGCGGGTGATCCATTTCTCCAACGGCGGCGGGCTGTACGTGGGCCGGGACCTGCGTACCGACACCGAGGTGGTGCTCAAGGAGGCCCGGCCGCACGCCGGCCTGGACGCCGACGGCACCGACGCCGTCGCCCGGCTGGCCCGCGAGGCGGACGCCCTGCGGCAACTCGCCGACCTGCCACAGGTGCCCCGGGTGCACGACGAGTTCGCCCTGGGCGAGCACCGGTTCCTCGCACTCGAGTTCATCGAGGGCCGACCGCTGAACAAGGTGCTCGTCGACAGGTACCCGCTCATCGACGCCGACGCGACCGACGACGACCGGGCGGCGTACGCCCGGTGGGCCCGGCAGACCTACGAGCAGGTCGAGTCGGTCGTCGCGGCGATCCACGAGCGCGGCCTGGTCTACGGTGACCTGCACCTGTTCAACATCATGATCCGGCCGGACGACCGGGTCGCCCTCGTCGACTTCGAGGTGGCCGCGCCGATCGCCGGGCACCGCCGGCCCGGGCTGCGCAACCAGGGGTTCGCGGCACCGCGGGACCGGACCGGGCCGGCGGTCGACAGGTACGCCCTGGCGTGCCTGCGGCTGGCGCTGTTCCTGCCCCTGACCCAGTTGGTCCGGCTCGCACCGGCGAAGGTGGCGCACCTGGCCGACATCGTCGCCGCGAACTTCCCGGTGCCGAGGTCCTTCCTCGACCCCGCGGTCGAGGAGATCACCGGCGGCCCCCGGGCCACGGACGCACACCACGCGTCACTCACGCGGGACAAGCTGGCGACGGCCATCCTGGCCAGCGCCACTCCGACCCGCGACGACCGACTCTTCCCCGGCGACATCGAACAGTTCCGCAGCGGCGGCCTCAACCTCGCCCACGGGGCGGCGGGAGTGCTGTACGCGCTCGACAAGAGCGGTGCCGGGCGGTGGCCCGAGCACGAGGACTGGCTGGTGCGGCGGGCGACAGCGCCGCCGTCCGGCACCCGCTGCGGCTTCTACGACGGGCTGCACGGCGTCGCCCACGCGCTCGACCACCTCGGACGACGGCAGGACGCGCTGGACGTCGTCGACATCTGCCTGCGGGAACCCGTGGACGGGCTCGACCACAGCCTGGCGAGCGGACTGTCCGGGATCGCGCTCAACCTGGCCGAGCTGGCCGCGCGTACCGGGGAGGTGTCGTTGCGCGACGCCGCGTGGCGGGTCGCCGAGCGGGTGATCGGGCAACTGGCCGACGACCCGGGGCCGGACCTCAGCGGCGGACGCAATCCGTACGCCGGGCTGCTGCGCGGCCGGACCGGACCGGCGCTGATGTTGCTGCGGCTCTACGAGCTCGACGGCGACGAGGAGCTGTTAGGGCACGCCGCCACGGCGCTGCGCCAGGATCTGCGCCGGTGTGTGCTGCGCCCGGACGGCGCCCTGGAGGTCAACGAGGGCTGGCGGACCATGCCGTACCTGGCGCACGGCAGCGTCGGCATCGGGCTGGTCCTCGACCAGTACCTGCGCCACCGCGCCGACGACCGGTTCGCCGAGGCGAGCGCGGGGATCCGCCGCGCCGCGCGGTCACCGTTCTACGCACAGTCCGGGCTCTTCGCCGGCCGGGCCGGCATCATCGCCTACCTCGCCGCCTCGACCGACGACACCGACCGCCGGGAACTCGCCGCGCAGGTGGACCGGCTGACCTGGCACGCGCTGCCGTACCGGGACGGGACCGCGTTCCCCGGTGAGCAGTTGCTGCGGCTCTCCATGGACTTCGGCACCGGCACCGCCGGCGTGCTCTACGCGCTGGCCTGCGCACAGCGCGACCAGCCGCCGGTGCTGCCCTTTCTCGCGCCCCTGCCGGGCGCGCAGAGACTCCCTCGCGACAGCGGGGGCGACCGGTTCGGCGAACGGAAGGAAGGGAGGTGAACGACATGGCGCTTCTGGACCTCCAGGGCCTGGAGATGGCTCCGGCCGACCGCACGGGTGGCGGTAGCCGGGCGAGCCTGCTGCTCTGCGGCGACAGCTCGCTCTCCGTCACGACCTGCAACTGATCCGCCGCACAAGCGAGGCCCTGGGTGGGCAGACGTGCCCACCCAGGGCAATCGCGTACCAACGGGAGGGCCGATGCCGACGTTCGCCGCGGGGGACCGGTTGCTGTGGCGGACGGTCCGAGCGGGCGGCGGCTGGACCGGTGGGCTCGCGGCGGTCGCGCTGCTCGGCGCGACCGCCGAACTGTTGCTACCCGCGGCCCTCGGCCGCGCCGTCGACGCCGCCCTCGCCGGCGGCTCCGGCTGGTGGGCGGTGTCCGCCGGTGCCCTGGTCGTCGTCCTCATCGGCGTCGACACCCTCACGGACCTGGCCAGCGGATTCGGGGCCGCGCGCGCCACCGCCGGGCTACGCCGGCACCTGCTGCGGCACGTGTTCGCGTTGGATGTCCGCGCCACCCGCCGCCACCCCGTGGGTGATCTCGTCGGCCGGTTGGTCGGCCAGGCCGCCGACGCGGGACAGGCCGGCAACGCCGTGGTCCTTGCCGTGGTGGCGGTGCTGCCACCGCTGGGCAGCGTCGTCGCCCTCGCCCTCATCGAACCGGTCCTCGGGGTCACCCTGCTCGCCGGTCTCGCCCTGCTCGCCGTCCTCATGCGCGCCTTCGTGGCCGACGCCTCGGCCGTGACCGCCGCGTACCAGCGGGTGCTCGGCACCATCGCCGGCCGGCTGCTGGAGTCGCTGACCGGTGCCCGGACCATCGCCGCCGCCGCCACCACCCAGCGCGAGGAGGACCGCGTGCTGGCGGCCCTGCCGGAGCTGGGCGGGCACGGCCGGCGCGGCTGGGACCTGTTGGCCCGGGCGAGTGCGCGCACCTCCGCCGTGGCGCCGCTGCTGAACCTGAGCGTCATCGCGGTCGGCGGGTACGCGCTGACGGCGGGCTGGCTCACGCCGGGCCAACTGGTCGCCGCGGTCCGCTACGCGGCCATGGGCGCCGGGCTCGGCGGAGTGCTCGCCACCCTGAACCACCTGGTCCGCAGCCGCGCCGGGGCACACCGTCTCGCCGAGCTGCTGCACCAGCCGGCCACGTCGGCCGGCGCCCGGCCCCTTCCACCCGGCGGGGGCGCCCTGCGACTGCGCGGGGTACGCGTGCACGCCGACGACGGGCGGCCCATCCTGGACGGCATCGACCTGGACGTACCGGCCGGCGCGACGGTGGCTGTCGTCGGAGCCTCCGGTGCCGGCAAGTCGACGCTGGCTGCCGTCGCCGGACGGCTGTACGACCCCGACGCCGGTGAGGTGCGGCTCGACGGCGTGCCGCTGCGCGACCTCGACGGGTCGGCACTGCGCCGAGCCGTCGGCTACGCCTTCGACCGGCCGGTGCTGATCGGCGCGACAGTCCACGACGCGATCGGGTTGGCGCTGCCGGTCGACGCGGCGGCACCACCGGCCGATCGCAGCCCGGCCACACCGGCGGTCCTGCGGGCGGCCCGCCTGGCGGCGGTCGCCGACGTGATCGACCGGCTGCCCGACGGCTACCGCACCCCGCTGGTGGACACACCGCTCTCCGGAGGCGAGGCCCAACGCCTCGGCCTGGCTCGGGCGTTCGCCGCCGAGCGGCTGCTCATCCTGGACGACGCGACGTCCAGCCTGGACACCGCGACCGAACACCGGATCACCCAGGCGGTGCTCGGGCGGGCCGGCGAGCGTACCCGACTGGTGGTCACCCACCGGCCGGCGGCGGCCGCGGCGGCCGACCTCGTGGCCTGGCTGGACGGCGGTCGGCTGCGCGGCCTGGCACCGCACCGGCGGCTCTGGGCCGACCCGGACTACCGGGCTGTCTTCCAGCCGGCCGGCGGTGGGCCGTGAGCCATCCGAGCGTACGGCGGGTGACCTGGCGGGCGCTGCGAGCCCGCCGGCGTGCTCTCGTCGGGCTCTGCGGCTGGTCGCTCGTCGAGTCGCTGCCCGCCCTGCTCGCCGGCCTCCTGGTCGCCCGCGCCGTCGACGAGGGTTTCCTGGCCGGACGTCTCCTCAACGGCCTGGCGTGGTTGGGCGCGCTCGCCGTGGCCGTGCTGGTCGGCGCGGCGGCGACCGGTCGGACGTACCGGAGTCTCGGCGCCGTGGTCGAGCCGTTCCGCGACGACGTGGCCGCCCAGGTGGTCCGGGGTGCGCTGCGCGACGCCACCCGGGCGGGAGGTCGTCCGGACAGCGCCGCGGTGACCCGGCTGACCCACCAGATGGAGATCGTCCGTGACACCTTCGCCGGTCTGCTCATGGTGACCCGCGGTTTCCTCTTCTCCGCCGGCGCGGCCCTGCTCGGCCTCCTCGCCCTGGCACCGGTGGTGGCGGCGCTGGCCGCCGCGCCGCTGGTCGCCGGCCTGGCCGTGTTCCTCGCCGCGCTGCCGGCGATGGTCGCGCACCAGCGCGCGTACGTCCGGGCCGGTGAGCACCTCGGCCAGTCGGCGGCGGCCGCCCTGGCCGGTCACCGTGACGTGGTGGCCTGCGGCGCCCAGGCACGCGTGACGGCGGACGTGGAACGCCGAGTGTCCGCGCAGGCCGCCGCCGAACGCACCCTCGCCCGAATGGCGGCGATCCGCAGCCTCAGCCTCGGCATCGGCGGCTGGCTGCCGCTTGTGGTGCTGCTCGTGGCCGCGCCGTGGCTGGTCGAGCGCGGGTTGACCGCGGGCGCGGTGCTGGGCGCGCTGATCTACGTCTCCACCGGACTGCAACCCGCCCTGCACACCCTGGTGCAGGGCCTCGGCGGCGGCGGGCTGCGGTACGCGGTCACCCTGGAGAACATCCTGCGTGCCTATCCCGGGTCCGCCGGCCTCCGGCCGCCGGCTCCCGCCATCCGGGCACCCCGCGAGCCGTCGGGGCCGGCCGGCCGCTCACCGGCCGTCGAGGTCCGGGGGCTGACCTTCGGGTACGGCCCGCGCGCCCGGCCCGTGCTCCGGAACTTCTCGCTGACGCTGGCCGAGGGGGAGCACCTCGCCGTGGTGGGCCCGAGTGGAGCGGGCAAGTCCACACTGGCCACCCTGCTGGCCGGGCTGGTGCCGCCGCAGACCGGCACGGTCCACCTGGCCGGCGCGACGGTCGCCGACGCCGAGCCGTCCGCCCTGGGCGGGATGCGGGTGCTGGTGCCCCAGGAGGCGTACGTCTTCACCGGCAGCCTCGCCGACAACCTGCGCTACCTGCGGCCGGACGCCGACGACCACACGCTGGAGGCCACCCTCGACGCGCTCGGTGCGCGTCCCCTGGCGACCCGCCTGGGGGGCCTGGCCGCACCGGTCGTGCCGGCTCTGCTCTCCGCCGGCGAGCGGCAGCTCATCGCGGCGGTCCGGGCCTGGCTGGCACCCGCCCCGCTGGTGCTCCTGGACGAGGCGACGTGCCACCTGGACCCGGCGCTGGAGGCGACAGTCGAGGACGCCTTCGCCCGGCGGCCCGGCAGCCTCGTAGTGATCGCACACCGGATCAGCTCCGCGTTGCGGGCCGATCGGATGCTGGTCCTCGACGGCGACGAGCCCGTGCTCGGGACGCACCGGGAGTTGATGGCCCGCTCGGCCACCTACCGCATGCTCGTCGGCTGCTGGGACGACCCGGTGGTGCCGTCCCGGGCGGCGTCGGCGCGGCGGGGCTGAACCCCGCGCACCAGAGCCGACGGCACCGGTCAGATCCAGCCGGCCTCGCCGGCCATCCGCACGGCCTCCACCCGGGTACGCGCGCCCACCTTGCGGGCGATCCGACCGAGATGGTTGCGGACGGTGCCACGGCTGAGCCCGAGTGACGCCGCCACCTCCGCGACCGGTGCCCCCGCCGCGGTCAGCCTCAGCACCTCCGTCTCCCGGCTGGTCAGTGGGCAGTCCGAGCGCAGTGCCGCGACGACGAGGTCCGCGTCGAGCACGGACTCCCGCCGGGCGAGCCGGCGGATCCCGTCGATGACGCGTTGGGGGGCGGCGTCGCTGCGCAGGATGCCGACCGTCCTGGTCGGGCAGAGCATGCCGCGCAGTCGCCGGGCCCGATGGGGGTGGGCCAGCACCAGGACGGGGCACGGGTCGAGGCGGCCCGGATCGACGTCCTCGACGAAGTCGAGGTCGGCCACCACCACGTCGGGTCGTTGGGCGCGGACGGCCGCGGAGACCGCGTCGCCGCGATCCACCTCCGCCACGACACGGATGTCCTCCTCGGCGGCGAGGACGAACGACAGCGCGCCCAACACCAGGGCGCCGTCCAGGGCGAGCAGGGTACGGATCACGCTGAACCTTCCCGCACTCCGATGACGATCACTCAACGTCAACATTCAAACACGACTGGGCTGGGTCCGCACGGCGACGGGAGGCGGGCCCGGAGGCTTCTGCCGGACCCGCCACCACGGCTACAACCAGCCGTTACGCCGTGCGCGCCACACCGCCTCCAGGCGGTTGCGGGCTCCGGTCTTCCGTAGGATCACCGACAGATGGTTGCGCACCGTGCCGTGTGCCAGGTAGAGGCGGACGGCGATCTCCTTCAGGGGCAGACCCTCGGCGGCCATCCGCAACACGTCCATCTCCCGAGGTGTCAACGGGATCTCCGGAGGGCTCAGCACCGCCACCGCCGCGGCCGGGTCGATCGCCCGTTCCCCGGCCGCGAGCGCGCGGATCGCCCGCACCAACTCCGCCAAGGAGCTGTCCTTGCCGACCAGGCCGCGCGCACCGGCCGCCAGCGCCGCCTCCACCAGGGTCGGGCTCCACCGAGGGCTCATCGCCAGCACGGCCGCGTGCGGCGCCTCCGCGTTGATCCGGGCGACCACCTCCACCGGGTCGGGCAGCTCGGGTGTCAGCGCCAACACCACCACCTGGGGTCGGCACCGCCGGACCACCGTCAACAACTCGCCGACACCCCCGACGTCGGCGACCACCTCCATGTCCTCCTCACGTGACAGCGCGGCGCAGAGCGCACCACGCAACAAACCCATGTCTTCGGCGACGACAACGTGGATCACCACGTTTCTCCGATCTCAGGTGCGCGTCACGACGACCACCGGTCCCGGAACATCCACGGGTTGGTCGGTGCGCTCGTGCGCGACGGACGGGATAGGCAACGCCCCGTGGCACCGTCACGGCGGACGGGCGCGGGGACCTGTCGACCGAGCCGGGTGGAGTTGGCCGTGTGTGCCAGCCACCCGGGTCGGTCGACCCGCCTCATCCCGGCCGGGCGATCCCGGACGGAGTGCGGCCCTCGACGAGAAGCGGCAGGAGAGCGCGGGCCTGCGTGACACCGAGATGCGACTGCCGGTCGGCCGCCCGGACCAGCCCCAGCCCCGGCGTCGATCCATCGTCGACACCGGCGGCATCCTGGTCGACGGGCGCGACGGGTCCGCCCGGTGGGTCGGCAGCCGTGAGCACCGGACCCGGACGCGCGGCGAGGTGCCGGGTCGAGGTCGTCGGGTGCGTGCACTCGGCGACGGACACCCGCGGCGGTGCGGCGGGGGTCAGCACCGCCGTGACGGATACCGGCACCAACGCCGCGTCCGCCGGGTCCGTCGGGTCCGTCGGACCCGCCGGTGGTGCTGGGGGCGCCGGTACGGTCGGCGCGGGTGTGGGGTCGGCCACCGGCACGGCGGGCGGCCCGGGTGCTCGGAGAGCGGGTGGTGGAGGTGCCGCCGGAACGACCACCACGTCGAGAACGGGTGCCAGAACGGCGTCGATGACACCGAGGAGCGCCAGGACGACCGGCCGGATCGGCACGATCTCCACGACGTGCGGCAGTGCGACGCTCACGAAGTCCACGACGGGCGGCAGTGCGGCGTTCGCGGTGTCGGCGACGCGCGGCAGTGCGGCGGTCGCGGTGTCCACGAGGTGTGGCAGCGGGGCGGTGGTCGGGTCCACCGTGGGTGGGTCGGCCGGCCCGTGCGCCGCGGGTGTCGCGGGTGCGGTGCTGGCCGCCCGTCGTGGCGGAGCAGCGTCCGGTCGCGACGGGTGGGCGGGGAGAGCCGGACGATGACCCGCGGGAGCTGGGGAGGCGGGCCGGAGCCGTGCACGCTTCGCCGCACCGGTTGCGTCGACCCGGGGCGGCGACACGAGCGCCGGTGACACGCCCTTCGACTGTCGAGGCGGCGTCGAGGACTTGGCGTCGCGAGGGGCGGCGGCGATGGTCCCTGCCAGCGGGGCGTCGGGGTGCCCGTCGCGGCGGGCGTCGGCACCTGTGGCGCGCTGACGGTGAGGGTCGGGGAGCCGTGCGACCGTGAGCCGCGCAACCGGCTGGACCAGGGCGCCGATCCGCGTCTGAGGGTCGTCTCCGGCGCCGCCGCGCATCCCGCTGGCGGCGGCCGGCCCGTCGAACAGGGCGGCCAGGAGGAAGCCGGCCCCGACGGCAGCCGCGAACAGCACCATCAGCCGGGCGAGCCTGCGGAGTCGGCCGGCCACAGTCGGCGCGGATCGGCCCGGCGTAGACATCGGCGCGGTTCCGTTGACGGGACTTCGCACGCGGGCACGACCCCTTCCGTCTGGATTGCTGACCCATAGTAGCGATGCGCTCACGTATCCGCATCTGTTGATATGTGCATGCGTCGGGCGGGTGCCACCACCGACCGCCACCGTGTCCATCGGCCCGGGGCACTGGCCTGGGGAAACGGGTGTACGGACCAGGTGCACCGGGTGCCCCGACGCCGCTGCGTTCGCCGCCGGTTCCTCCCGCCGGTACGCTGCATCGGCGGCCTCAGCCACCTCCTCGCACACGGTGAGCACCGTTACCGAGCGACGCACCATCCAGTCATTCCCGTAACGGCAGACGAGAGGCGGACCACGACGTGACGGCGGTACCAGGCCAGCTGTCCTCGACCGCGGATTCGGCGGCCGCCGGGCCGGGAGCGGCGGAGGAGGATCTGCGGGCGTTGTTCGGGCAGTCCACCGCGGTCTTCGCCTCGCTGGCCGGTCCGGAACATCTGGTGGAGACGGCGAATCCGGCGTTCTTCGCCACCATCGGCGAAGAACGGGCTCGCACCGGGGTCGCCCTCGTGGACCTGATGCCCGAGCTGGCCGGTCAGGGCTTCATCACCCTGCTGGACCAGGTCTACCGCACCGGCGAGCCGTACACCGGCGGCGACGTCCGGGTCATTCTGGGGGCCGGCCTGCAGGCGCGGGAGGCATACTTCGACTTCACCTACGAACCGCGCCGGGACGCCGCCGGTCAGGTCTGCGGGATCCGGGTGCTCGGCGTGGAGACCACCCAGGTCAAGCAGGCTCAACGGCTGATGGCCGAACACCGTGCCCTGTTGGAGCAGATCGCCCGCCAGGCGCCCCTGGCCGAGGTGCTCGACGGGATGGCCCGCTGCATCGAGAATCTCGCACCGCAGGAAGTGCTCGTCTCCGTTCTCCTCGCCGATCCCGATGGTCGGCACCTGCGCCACGGCGCCGCACCCAGCCTTCCCGACTTCTACAACGAGGCCATCGACGGGATCGCGACCGGCGAAGGCGTCGGGTCCTGTGGCACCGCCGCCCACCGGCGGCAACCGGTGATCGTCACCGACATCGGCACCGACCCGTTCTGGGACGACTTCCGGCAGCTGGCCGATCAGGCCGGCGTGTCGGCCTGTTGGTCCACCCCGATCCTGGCCCGCGACGGCGGCCTCCTGGGCACCTTCGCCATGTACCACCGCACTCCGCGCGCCCCGCAGGACTCCGACCTCGCCCTCGCCCGGGTCTTCGCCGGCACCGCCGCCCTGGCCATCGAGTGTCACCACAGCGAGCAGGCACGTCGGGCCGCCGAGGCACGTGCCAGGTCAGCCCATGACGAGCTGGCCAGGGTGGTACGCGTGGAACGGGAACTGCGCGCCGAGGCCGAGCAGCGCGCGAGCGCCGCCGCGGAACTCGCCGCCCGGATGCGCGCCGCCGCGGCCGCGCAGGCCGCCATGCCGCACCCGGAGCACTGCGAACTCGGTGGCGCCCCGGGATGCACCGCCCCAGCCGAGATCAAGATCGCCGATTCGTGGGGCGACGCGGCGTGGGGCTGCTCCGCCCACGTCGAGGAGGCCATCCTCAACGTACGGTCGGTGTTCATCGCCAGCGAAGAGCTCGGCGGCCTGGCCGCCTACCTCAGACGCTAACGGGTGGCAGTCGGCCCTGGCGGCGGTGGCTGTCCGGCGGGCCCCCGCGCCCGCGCTCGTGCCTGTTCGATCTCGGACGCGTGATCGATCGCCCACTCACCGAGGGCGATGACCAGCGGGAGAAGTGAGTGGCCCAGGCCGGTGAGCGCGTACTCGACGCGATCCGGCAGCTGTTGGCGGCTGATCAGCCCATCGGCCTCCAGTGTCCGCAGCGTGCGGGTGAGGATGCGCCGGCTCAGCCCGTGAACGGTGCGATCGAGTTCGTTGAAACCGTACGGGCGCTCCTGGAGCACGGCGAGAACGAGAACTGTCCACTTCTCACCCACGCGCCGCAGGATGTCGGTCGCCGCGCACGCCGCACGGTCGGCCAGGGTCACGGGTAGCGGTAGTGCCGGTGACATCAATGTGCCTTCTTTCCGCGAACTCGGGCGGAACCCACCATGAAGTATGCGCACAGTGGTGATCACGGGCGGGACACGCGGCATCGGCGGAGCACTCGCTGACCGGCTCCGGCGAGCCGGAGACCGGGTCGTCGCGATCGGCAGCGCCGACGCGGACCTCACCTCGGTTCGGCAGACCGCCGCACTGACAGACCGGCTGCCCGACAAGATTGACGTGTTGGTGCTGGCCGCGGGACGTTTCAGCCAGCGGCGGGTCGTCACCGACGAGGGTTTCGAGGAGAGCTTCGCGATCTACGTCCTCAGTCGTTACCTGCTCGCCGAGCGGCTGCGCCCCGCGCTGGACCGTGCCCAGGCGCCGCTCATCCTCAACCTCTGCGGCACCGGTGGAATCCGGGCCGGCGGAATCAACTGGAACGACCTGCAGCTCGCCGCCGGATACAGCCTGTTCAAGGCCACCATGCAGGGCGCACGCGCCAACGACCTCCTGGGAGTGGGCTTCGCGACCGCGCACCCCCAGAGCAAGATCCGCTACGTGCTCTACAACCCCCTCTTCGTCAACAGTGGCATGCACCGCTACCTCCGCCAGCCGGCACGTGCCATCGTCGGCGCGTCAGCCGCCCTGTTCGGAAGATCCACCGATACCGCAGCCGCCCACCTGGCCGCCCTGCTGGCCGAACCGCCGACCGCCCCACTCACGGCGCTGCGTCGCGGAACGCCGGTGTCTCTGACCCGACCGGAGTTCGACCGGTCGGCGGCCGCCCGGCTCTACACGCTGCTTGCCGAGCTGACCGGGCCTCGGTGCGGGTGATCGGGTTCAGCTGGCCGTCGGCACCGCGCTCCGGTCGCGGGTGCTGGTCCGGCGCGCGGCGACGGCTCCCTCGCGCAGCAGCGGCAGGAGCTGCGTACCCTGGCGTTTGATCTCCGGTAGGTAGGGCGTGTCGGAGAGTACGAAGTGTCTGATGCCGAGACTCTCGTACCTGCGCAGTGATCGCGCCACGTCCTCGGCCGAGCCCACCAACCAGGTGGTGCCGGCCCCGCCGCCGCCGTACCTGCCGGGTGCGGTGTAGAGGTTGTCGTCGAGCACGTCGCCGCGTGCGGCGAGGTCGAGCAACCGCCGCTGGCCGACGGCGGCCTGCCAGTGCGGGTTGCGCTCGATGCCGCCGGCGCGGCGTGCCAGCTGGGCAACCTTCGCCTCGGCGTCGGCCCAGGCCTGGTCGGTGGTGTCCCGGACCAGGGTGGTGACCCGCAACCCGAACTCCAGTGGGGCGTGCTCGCGCCCCAGCTTCTCGCTGAGCTGCCGCAGTCGCTCGATCCGCTCGGCCACGCCGTCGAGTGGCTCGCCCCAGAAGAGCTGGACGTCGGCCTCGGTGGCGGCCACCTCCTCGGCGGCGGCCGAGGCGCCACCGAAGTACAGGCGCGGGTGCGTGCGCTCGCCCCGGACGACCGGTCGGAGCGCCAGGGTGGAGTCGGTGACGCCGAAGTGCTCGCCGCGGTAGGTGACGGCGTCCTCGGTCCACAACCGGCGCACGAGCTGGATGAACTCTCTGGTCCGGGCGTAGCGGGCGGCCTGGTCGCCGTCGGTGTCGCCGTACGCCGCCAGGTTGTCCTTGCCCGACACGATGTTGATCAGCACCCGCCCCTGGGTGAGGTGGTCCAGCGTCGCGGCGGCCGAGGCGAAGTTGGCCGGCCGCCAGTAGCCGGGTCGGATCGCGATCAGTGGCTGGAACGTCGTCGTACGGGCGGCGAGCGCGGCGGCGACCGTGAAGGTGTCGGGGCGTCCCCAGCCGGTGCCGATGAGGGCACCGGACCACCCGTGCCGCTCCAGCGCCTGGGCGTGGCCGGTGAGGGTGTCGAGACTGTTGTGCTGCTGGACGACGTCGTCGCCGCGGTGGCCCGGCTCGACCTGGTTGGGGATGTACCAGAGGAACTCCGAACTCATCGGCCGTTCCTCCCGCCGCGACGCCGGTGTGCCGGGTCGCTCAGCGACGGTGGTTGGTATCCGGCGTCGGCGGGGTTCAGCGTGGTGCCCGGCGCGACGATGGCGTCGATGCGGTCCAGCACATCGCGGGACAGGCTCACCTTGGCGGCGCCGAGCTGCGACTCCAGGTGGGTCAACGTGCGGGGGCCGATGATCGCCGACGTGACGGCCGGGTGCTCCAGGACGAACGCGATCGCCAGGTGGATCAGGGACAGTCCGGCCTCGTCGGCGAGCGCGGCCAGCTCGTCGACGGCGGCGAGCTTGGCGGCGTTGGCTGGCCACGCCGGGTCGAACCGGGCGGGCAACCGGTCGGCCCGGCGGGAGATCGGCGCGTCGAGCCCGCCGTGGTAGCGCCCGGAGAGCCAACCGCCGGCCAGTGGGCTCCACGGCAGCACCGCCAGCTCGTAGCGCTGCGCCACCGGCAGCACCTCGCGCTCGATCCCGCGGGCCAGGATCGAGTACGGCGGCTGCTCGCTGACCACCCGCTCCCGGCCGCGCCGCTGCGCGACCCACTGGCCCTCCACGATGGCCGACGGCTCGAACGTGGAGGTGCCGATGTAGCGGATCTTGCCCTGGCGGACCAGGTCGGTGAGCGCGCCCAGGGTCTCGTCGAAGTCGGTGTCCGGCTCCGGCCGGTGCACCTGGTAGAGGTCGATCCAGTCGGTGCCGAGCCGGCGCAGGCTGTTCTCCACGGCCCGGAAGATCCAGCGGCGGGAGTTGCCCCGGTGCTGCGGGTTGTCGCCCACCTGGCCGTGGAACTTGGTGGCGAGGAAGACCTCGTCGCGACGCGCGCCGGCGAGGGCCTTGCCGACGACCTCCTCCGACTCGCCGTGTGAGTAGACGTCGGCGGTGTCGATGGCGTTGATGCCCGCGTCGAGCGCCCGGTGGATGATCCGGATGCCGTCCTCGTGGTCGGGGTTGCCCCGTTCGCCGAAGTTCATCGCACCCAGCGTCAGTGAGCTGATTCGTACGCCGGTGCGCCCGAAGGGTCGTTGGTCGACCATGGTTCGTCCTCTCCTGGCGGTCAGTGGGAAGCGGCGGCGAGCCGCCGTGCGGACTGGTTGGCCGGGCGGGGCAGCCCGTAGTGGTCGCGCAGGGTGGCCCCGGTGTACTCGGTGCGGAACAGACCCCGGCGCTGCAGGATCGGCACCACGTGGTCGACGAACGTCTCCAGCCCGGACGGCAGCACCGGCGGCATGATGTTGAAGCCGTCGGCGGCGCCGCTGCGGTACCACTCCTCGATGGCGTCGGCGACCTGTTCCGGCGTGCCGGCGAAGGTGCGGTGCCCGCGTCCGCCACCGAGCCGGCCGATGAGCTGGCGTACGGTCAGGCGTTCCCGCCGGGCCAGGGTGACGATGAGCGTGTACCTGCTCTTGGCGCCCTGGATCTCGTCCTCGCTGGGCAGGTCGGCGGGCAGCTCCTTGTCCAGGTCGAGATCTTCCGGAGCGACCCGCAGCGTGGTGGCGAGCTGGGCGCGCGCGTACTCCGGTTTGATCAACCGATCCAGCTCCTCCTCCAGTGCGCGAGCCTCCGTCTCGGTGGGGGCGACCGCCGGCACGATGCCGGGCAGGATCTTGACCGAGCCCGGGTCGCGCCCGAACTGCGCGGCACGCCGCTTGAGGTCGCGATAGAACTCCTGCGCCTCGCCGAGCGTCTGCTGCGCGGTGAAGACGGCCTCGGCGTACCGGGCGGCCAACTCCTTGCCGTCCTCGGACGACCCGGCCTGCACCAGCAGCGGGTAGCCCTGCGGCGAGCGCGGAACGTTGAGCGCGCCGGCCACCCGGAAGTGCCGCCCGACGTGGCCGGGCGGGTAGACCAGGTTGTCGTCGCCCCACCGGCCGGCGTCCTTGTCGCCGAGTGGCGCCTCGTCGTCCCAGCTGTCCCAGAGTTTCAGCGAAACCTCGATGAACTCGGCGGCCCGCTCGTACCGGTCCCGGTGGGCGGGCAGCTCGTCCAGGTTGAAGTTGCGGGCCGCGTCCACGCCGGCCGTGGTGACGATGTTCCAACCGGCCCGGCCGCCGCTGATGTGGTCCAGCGACGCGAACCGGCGGGCCAGGTTGAACGGCTCGTTGTACGTCGTCGAGGCGGTCGCGATGAGCCCGATGTGCCGGGTCGCGCCGGCCAGTGCGGTGAGCAGCACCGTCGGTTCGAGCGTGCCCGCCGGCCGTCGGCCGATGCTGTTCCAGAGCACCGGGCTGTCGGCGAGGAACAGCGAGTCGAGCTTGCCCCGCTCGGCGATGCGCGCCAGGCGCGTGAAGTGCGCGACGTCGGTCTGGGCGAACGGGTCGCTCTCCGGCAGCCGCCAGGCGGCCTCGTGGTGGCCGACGCCCATCAGGAACGCGTTGAGGTGCAGCATGGTCATCCTTCCGTCTGCTCGACGCCGAGTGCGCGCAGCAGGGTTTCGCGGTACGCGAGGAATTGCGGCTGCCGGTACGAGCGTGGTGCCGGCAGGTCGATGGCGAGGTCGACCGCGATCCGGCCCGCGTCGAGCAGCAGGACCCGGTCGGCCAGGGTGATGGCCTCGTCGACGTCGTGGGTGACGAGCAGGACCGTGGGCCGGTGCCGGGCGCACAGCTCACGTAGCAGGCCGTGCATGCGCAGGCGGGTCAGCGCGTCCAGCGCGCCGAACGGCTCGTCGGCGAGCAGCAGCTCCGGCTCGGACACCAGTGCCCGGGCCAGCGCCACCCGTTGCTGTTCGCCACCGGACAGCTCGTTCGGCCAGGCCCGCTCCCGCCCGGCCAGGCCGACCTCGGCGAGGGCCGCGCGGCCACGCTGGTAGGCGTCCGGCCCGCGCAGGCCGAGCACGACGTTGTCCAGCACCCGTTGCCAGGGCAGCAGCCGGGCGTCCTGGAAGACGACAGAGGAGTTCTCCGGTACGTCGACCAGGCCGGAGCCGGTGGCGTCGCCGTCCAGGCCGGCGAGCGCACGCAGCAGGGTGCTCTTGCCCGAGCCGCTGCGGCCCAGTAGCGCGACGAACTCGCCCGCGCCGAACTCCAGGTCGAACCCGTCCAGGACGGCCCGGTCCCCGAAGCCACGGACCAGTCCCTGGACCCGGACGGTACGGGTGGCGGTCAGTCCGCCATGGTGCGTCGCCACGACAGTGCCCTCCTCTGCGCAAGCCGGACGGCACCGTCGGACAGCAGCCCGAGCAGTCCGTACAGCACGAGTCCGACGATGATCACGTCGGTCTGGCCGTACTCCCGGGCCAGCTCCATCATGTAGCCGATGCCGCTTGTCGAGTTGATCTGCTCGACGACCACCAGGGACAGCCACGCCCCGACCACCGCGAACCGCATGCCGAGCAGGAAGCCGGGCAGCGCTCCGGGCAGCACGATCCGGCGGATGAAGGCCGTCCGCCGCAGGCGCAGCGACTCGCCCAGCTCGACGTACCGGCTGTCGATGGTGCGTAGCCCGTTGTGGGTGTGGATGTAGACGGGGACGAAGACGCCGAGCGTGATGGTGATGACCTTCATCTGCTCGCCGATGCCGAACCAGAGGACGAGCAGCGGGATCAGCGCGAGGGCGGGGATGGCCCGCTTGATCTGGATCGGTCCGTCGAGGATGGCCTCACCCCACCGGCTCAGGCCCGCGAGCAGGGCCAGCACGATGCCGACGACGGTGCCGATGGCGAGGCCCAGGCCGGCCCGTTGGGCCGAGATGGCCAGGTTGTCCTGCAGTCGGCCGTCCGCGATGAGGTCACCCGCCGTCGTCACCACGGTCCACGGCGCCGACAGGGTACGCGGGTCGATCCAGCCGCCCGCCGAGCCGGCCGCCCACACCGCCAGCAGCAGGAACGGGCCGATCGCCGACCCGAAGGGGATCTGTCGACCCGGCTTCAGCCGGCGCCGTGGACGCCTGGCGGGAACGGTGGCGGCCGGTCGGGGCCGGGTCAGTGCCGAGACGCTCACCTGGCGCCTCCCGCGGTCAGCGCCTGCGCGCCCACGGCTTCGTACCGTCGGTCGTACAGGTCCTCGGCCCGGAGGGGCTTGTTGCCCGTCTCCTTGGCCAGCAGATCGATGGTCTCCTGGTGCCGGCCGATGGCCTCCGTCCAACTGGACGGGATGTCGGCCACGCCGCCGTTCTCGACCAGCCACCTGCCGTCGTCGGTGGTCAGGCCCTGGTCCTTGACGTAGTACCGCTCGATCCACTCGTCCGGGTTGGCCTCGCGCCACCGCCAGGCCCGCGCCCACGCCTGCACGTACTCGCGGATCGCCGCCGCCTTGGCCGGATCGCCGAGCACGGTGACGGGCGCGTACAGGTGACCGGGGTCGTCGCGCAGTCCGTGCGAGATCAGTGTCGCGCCGTCGCGGCCGTACTTGCTCTCGTAGCGTTTGATCTGTACGCCCCCGATCGGGGCCACCTCGACCTGGCGGCTGGCGAGCGCTGTCCCGTAGACGTCGCCCGTGCTCGGCAGCTCGACCAGCTTGACGTCCTTCTTGCTGAGGCCGGCCTTGTGGAGTACCCGCAGGATCAGCGCTCCCTGCGCCTGCCCCGGGCTGTACGCGATCTTCTTCCCCCGGAGGTCGGCGAGGGTGGCGACCGTGACGCCAGGTGCGATGCCGAGGCGGTAGATGGCGTGGTTGAGCGGGTCCTGGCGGTACTTCGAGGCGACGATCCTCGTGGGAATGCCGGTCCAGTGCGAGTGAATCGGTGGGATGTCCGCCACCGAGCCGAGATCCACCGCCTTCGCGCGGAAAGCCTCCAGGGTCTGTGGGCCGCCGCTGATGTTCGCCCACTCCACGGTGAAGGACAGCTTGTCGGCCTCCCCGGAGAACTCGATCGCCTTCTGGTGCTCCTTGTCCCCGATGACGAGCTTGGTGCCCTTCGGTACGGCCTCCGGCAGTGGCTCGCCGGCGGCCAGGGCCACGGGAGGTGTCTCGTCGCCGGCGCAGGCGGTCAGGCCCAGCGTGACCGCGCCGACGGCGGCGGACAGGAAGGCCCGTCGACCCAGGAGGGATGGTGATGTCACGTACGACTCCTTCGTGGCTGGTTGCGGGACGGGGCAGCACCCCACGTGGTCGGGGCGGCGCCGTCGCCGGGACTGCCGATCAGCGGCTCGGCGAGCACCGATCGCGTCGTCGCCAGCGGGGCACCCGGTGGGGGCCCGCGCGATCGGCTCGGCGCGTGTCCGGTGATCGGTTCGAGGAGGCGGCTGCCGGTCGTCGTCGAGCCGGCGGTGCCGCGATGGGAAGTGGGTAACGCTCGCTCAGCGGCGGCAGCAGCCGCAGGCGGCGGTCCAGCTGCGGCAGCATCCCCGCGACACCGCGATGGCGGTGCCCCGAAGCAGGGTGTGCTGGCTGGTCATGGATACGACGCTAACCCACAATTCCTATGTGTCAACTAGGGTTTCATGCGCTGGGACGCGACGGGTGCAACAATGGATCGAGATGTATAGATCTGTGGCCGAGGGCGTACGCCCGACGCCCGGGCCAGATCCGAGGGAGCCACCACCGTGACCATGCCGCCGGTCCGCTCAGTCCTCGCCGCCGTGTCCGTCCTGGTGGCGGGGTTGCTCGCCGACGCCGGCCCGGCCCACGCCGCCGATCCGCCGCCACGGGTGGACAACCCCTACGTCGGCGCCCGGGTCTACGTCAATCCGGAGTGGGCCGCTCGCGCCGCCGCCGAGCCCGGCGGTGCCGCGGTCGCCGGCCAGCCGACGGCCGTCTGGCTGGACCGGATTGCCCAGATCGCCGGCACCGACGGGGCGCTGGGCCTGCGCGCGCATCTGGACGCCGCCCTGGCGCAGCGCGCCGACCTCGTCCAGTTGACCCTCTACGACCTGCCGGCCCGCGACTGCGGCCGGCGGGCCCCACAGGGGGAGCTGTCGATCGACGACACCGCCCGTTACCAGGCCGAGTTCATCGATCCGATCGTCGAGATCCTCGCCGCTCCCCGCTACGCCGACCTGCGCATCGTCGCCTTCGTCGAGCCGAACTCGCTGCCCAACCTCGTCGTCAACACCGGCACCCGGTACACCGCCACCCCGGCCTGCGACGAGGTGCGGGCGCGCGGCACCTACCAGCTGGGGATCGGGTACGCCCTGGCCCGGCTCGGCACCGTGCCCAACGTCTACCCGTACCTGGACATCAGTCACCACGGCGAAGTCGGCTGGCCGGAGGACTCGGCGCCGCTGACGGCGCTGCTGCTCCAGGCCGCGACCGCCGCCGGCAGCACGGTGGCCAACGTGCACGGCTTCGTCGCCAACACCGCCAACTACTCCGTCCTGCGCGAGGAGCACTTCCGCGCCGACGACGTCGTCAACGGCCAACCGGTGTACCAGTCGAGGTGGGTCGACTGGAACCCGTTCGTCGACGAGGTGCCCTACGCGCGGCACCTGCGTGCCCTGCTGACCGAGGCCGGCTTCTCCCCGCAGGTGGGTGTCGTGGTGGACACCTCCCGCAACGGCTGGGGCGGCCCCGGCCGCCCCACCGGGCCGGCGGCCCCGAGCGAGGTGAACCGGTACGTCGACGGCAGTCGGATCGACAGGCGGGCCTACGTCGGGAACTGGTGCAACCAGGTGGGCTCCGGCCTCGGTCAGCGGCCCGCCGCCGAACCGGCGCCGGGCATCGACGCCTACGCGTGGGTCAAGCCGCCCGGCGAGTCCGACGGCGCCGCCGGCAGCCCGACCCCCGGTCTGCCGTACGAGCCGCTGTGCGACCCGAACTACCTCGCGCCGCGCGGCTCCCCGTACGCCACCGGGGCGATGCCGGCCGCCCCGCCGTTCGGTGCGTGGTTCCCGGCGCATTTCCGTCAGCTGCTGACCAACGCCTGGCCGCCACTGTGACAGGTTCGGCTCCGTCCATGAGCTACCAACCTGTGCCGACGTGACGGCATTCGACTGGACCGCGCTGTCGGCGGCGCGGGTCGCCGGTTGGGTCGTGGCACTGCTGAGGCGACTCTGGCCGGCCGGGTGTGGCTACCGAAATGCGGGCTAGGGCCTGTGTCAAAGCCCTCGGTCGAGCCGAGGCGGAGTCCAGGCGGCGATCCGGCAAGGCGGAGATTGGCCCGGATACCGGTGTTGTATCCGGGCCAATCTCCAACGCGGCCGGTCGTCGTCTGGGCCCGCCGCAGGCCGGCCAGGGGCTTTGACACAGGCCCTAGTGCACCGTCCTTCAGGGCGGTGGTGAGAGCCCGCGCGGGAGGGCCGTCATGGCCCGGGCGTGCCCTAGGCCGGACGGTTCTGTTGCTCGATGTACTGGTGCAGGAGGCTCAGGGGTGCCCCGTCGAGGGAGCCGGCGAAGTACGACGCCGACCACAGGCGGTTGGCACGGTAGTAGTGGTGGGCGAGGTCAGGGAATTCTTGGCGCAGCCGCCGGCTGGACACACCCTTGAGAGAGTTGACCAGCTTCGCCAGGGCGATCTTGGGTGGGAAGTTCACCAGTAGGTGGACGTGGTTCTCTTCGCCGTTGAACTCGACCAGCTCGGCCTCGAAGTCGGCGCACACCGTCCGCATGATGTCTTTCATCCGCTTGAGGTGTTGGTCGGAGAAGATTCGGTGTCGGTACTTGGTCACGAAGACCAAGTGGGCGTGTAATGCGAAAGTGCAGTGTCTACCAGTGCGGATGTCTCCGAGATCGGCCATAGGCCAATGTAGACTCGACGTGTGCAGCTTCGGTACAACTACCGGCTCTACCCGGATGCCGCCCAGCGCGAGGCGCTGGCGAAGGCGTTCGGGTGTGCGCGGGTGGTGTTCAACGACGGGCTGCGCGTGCGACAGGAAGCACGCGAGGCTGGCCTGCCGTACCCGACGGACGCCGAGCTGTCCAAGCGGGTTACCGTGGCCAAGTTGACCCCGGAGCGGGCGTGGCTGGGCGAGGTGTCATCGGTGGTGTTGCAGCAGGCCCTCGCTGACCTGAACAGGGGCCTACCGCAACTTCTTCGCCTCGCTGTCGGGCAGGCGCAAGGGTCGTAAGGTCGCTCCTCCCCGGTTCCGGTCCCGCAAGGACAGCCGGCAGGCCGTCCGGTTCACCGCCAACGCCCGGTTCAAGGTCCTCGACAACGGTCGACTGCGGCTGCCGAAGATCGGCGATCTGGAAGTCCGTTGGTCGCGGGAGCTGCCGGCTGCACCCACGTCGGTGACGGTCATCCGAGACGCCGTCGGTCGGCACTTCGCCTCGTTCGTGGTGCAGACCGCCGACCAGCTGTTGCCCGAGCTGGACTCGGAGGTCGGCATTGACCTGGGGTTGACGCACTTCGCAGTGATGTCCGACGGGACGAAGGTGACCGCGCCGAAGTTCCTGCGCCGGGCAGCCCGCAAGCTGCGCCGGTTGCAGCAGGGCTTGTCCCGCAAGCAGCGGGGCAGCAACAACCGTAAGAAGGCCGTTCGGAAGGTCGCCCGCGCGCACGCGAAGGTGGCCGACACCCGGTGGGACTGGCAGCACAAGCTTTCGACGCAGATCATCCGCGACAACCAAGCGGTGTTCGTCGAGGACCTGTGCGTGACCGGTCTCGCCCGGACACGGTTGGCGAAGTCGGTGCACGACGCTGGGTGGTCACAGTTCGCGGCCATGCTGGAGTACAAGGCCGCCCGTTACGGGCGCACCTTCGCCCGGGTAGATCGGTTCTTCCCGTCGACCCGCATGTGCTCGGACTGCGGCCGGATCAACGACAAGATGGCGCTCAACGTCCGGACGTGGGGCTGCCCATGCGGCAGCCTGCACGACCGAGACGTGAACGCCGCCAAGAACATCAGGGCCGCCGGACGGGCGGACCTCAACGACCGTCGAGCGCAGATAAGACCGGCACCCGTGCCGGCACCGCGCAGGGAAGCGGTAACCCGCCGGGAGCTTGCCCCTTCGGGGGTGTAGCAGACCGGAATCTCCGCCCTTCAGGGCAGAGAGGGCGTCAACGCACCTCGGCGTCGGCGACTGACGGCACCACCCGCGCCGGTTCGTCGATGGTGGCACCGGTGCGCGCGGCCCGTGCGGTGCCCCAGTCGTAGAGAGCCTGCAACACCGGTGCCAGGCTGTGGCCCTCCTCGGTGAGCCGGTACTCCACATGCGGTGGTGTGGTCTCGCGGTCGTGCCGCAGGACGAGCCCGTCGGCCTCCAACTCGCGCAGACGCTGGGTCAGCATCTTCTCGCTGACCCCCGGCATCCGGCGGCGCAGTTCGCCGTAGCGGTGTACGCCCTCCTTCAGGTGGGCCAGGATCACCGGCCGCCACTTGCCGCCGACGAGGTCGACGGCGACCTCCACCGGGCAGTGGTATCGCTTGGGCATCACGGCCTCCCTGGGGGTACGCACCGAATGGTGCGTACTTGATCATCGTCGCCGCGGGTGTTGGGCTGTACCCATGGTCATCGAGTACATCAGGTACCGGGTGCCGCAGCAGCGGCGTGCCGGCTTCGAGGCAGCGTACGAGCGGGCCGCCGACGCGCTACGCGCCGCACCGGAGTGCGTGGACTACGAGTTGAGCCGCTGCCTGGACGACCCCGCCTGCTACGCGCTGCGCATCACCTGGACCTCGGTGGACGCGCACCTCGACGGGTTTCGGGGTGGCCCGGTGTTCGGGCGGTTCTTCGCGGCGATCAAACCGTACGTCGCCGACATCGAGGAGATGCGGCACTACACCCGCACCGGGGTTCGCGGGCCCGGTGGCGCCGCACCACCGAGCCTGTTCGAGTGGGCCGGTGGCACGGACGCGTTCGAGCGGCTCTGCGCCGCCTTCTACCGCCTGGTCCGCTCCGACGACCTGCTCGCGCCGATGTTCGCGCGGATGGACCCCGACCACGCCCGCTACGTGGCGGTGTGGCTCGCCGAGGTCTTCGGCGGACCGGCCACCTACGCGGCGGAGCGCGGTGGCTACCGGCAGATGGTCGGCCAGCACCTGGGCAGGGCGATCAGCGAGGCGCAGCGTCGGCGGTGGGTCAACCTGATGACGGACGCCGCCGATGAGGTCGGTCTGCCCGGCGATCCGGAGTTCCGCGCCGCCTTCGTGGGCTACCTGGAGTGGGGCACCCGGTTGGCGGTACGCAACTCCCAACCCGACGCGGACCCGATCCAGCAGGCACCGGTGCCACGCTGGGGCTGGGGTGTGGCGCCGCCCTACCAGCACGGCCCGCAGTCCACAGTCGCGCGGGGAGCGGAATAGGCTGCGGCCATGAGTGGCGTACCGGGCGGTGCCCGAGTCTCGACGAATCCCCTTCGCCAACTCACGATCGACCAACTCCGGCAACGGACGAGCCTCAAGTGGCGGGAGTACCCCGACTGCCGTGCCCTCGGGCTCGGCGACGACCCCGCCGCGGTGTTCCTCGACGGTGGCCGGGTGGCGCTCAACTCGGGTCCGGCCTTCGGCACCGGCGGCGACGGGCACGTCCGGCTGAACCTGGCCACCGCACCGGAGCTGATCACCGATGCGGTACGCCGGATGGCCACCGCCGTCGCCGGATAGGCCGGGTCAGGTCACCGAGAGCGGTGGTGGGCGGCGACAATTGTCGGCGTGCCACCCGCCTTCGTGCTGCACCACCACCGCAAGCCGCGACCGCACTTCGACCTGCGGCTCGAGGAGGCTGGTGTGCTGCGTTCCTGGGCGGTGCCCCGCGGCCTGCCGGACAGTCCCCGGGACAACCGGCTCGCGATCGCCGTGCCGGACCACCACCTCGATCACCTCACCTACCAGGACGCCGACAAGTCGATCGCCGACATCGGCACCTGGGAGGAGCACGACCGCACCGAGCGCCGCATGGTGTTCACGTTGCACGGCCGCACCGGCCGGCGCCGGTACGCGCTCATCCGCACCGGCGAGGGCTGGTTGTTGCACCTGACGAAGGAGCAACCCGCGGACGAGTGAGGGCGGCGGCTCCCGATGTTTCGGCCTCGCCTGACGGGTATTCAGGCGCACCGGCGCGGCCGATGGGTGCAACAAGTGTCACGAAGTAAGGGAGTGCGCGTTATGTCTGATCCGCAGCCCACAATCGTTCTCGTGCACGGGGCGTTCGCCGAGTCGGGAAGCTGGAACGGCGTGATCGAGCGGTTGGGCGCCGCGTACGACGTGGTGGCCGCCGCCAACCCGCTGCGGGAGGTCGCCGGCGATGCCGCGTACGTGCGGGACGTGGTCCACGGGATCGGCGGCCCGGTCGTTCTCGTCGGACACTCCTACGGCGGCATGGTGATCACGCAGGCCGCCGCCGACGAACCACTGGTGCGGGCCCTCGTGTACGTCAACGCCTTCGCCCCGGACACCGGGGAGTCGGGGCTGTCGCTGTCCGGGAAGTTCCCCGGCAGCACGCTTGCCGACACGCTCGTGAAGTACCCGCTGTCGACCGGCGGTAACGAGGTCGCGATCGGCCAGGACGCCTTCCACAAGCAGTTCGTCGCGGACGTGTCGGCCGACGTCGCCGCGCAGATGGCCCGGACGCAGCGGCCGATCACCGAGAAGGCCCTGGGTGACGGGCTCACCGGCGACCCGGCCTGGCGATCGCTGCCCAGCTGGTTCGTGTTCGGGGACTCCGACAAGAACATCCCGGTCGCCGCGCACCGGTTCATGGCCGAGCGGGCCCAACCGCGGGGCCAGCGTGAGGTCGCCGGCGGTTCGCACGCCATGGTGGTGGCCCGGCCGAGCGAGGTCACCGAGACGATCATCGAGGCGGTCCGGGGCGTGGGCGGCTGACGTCCGATCCTGGTGGCACCCCGGTCGACCGCTGTCGCGGTTGACCGGGGTGCCGCACGTCTGCCGGTCCGCAGCCCCGCGCCACGACGCGGGGCTGTTTGCCGGTGCCCGACAGGCGTGTTCACTGTCATTCATGATCGGTTGTCGACGCGCTGGGAATGAGCACGTCGTATTGGCGATGACATATCCGAGTCGGATCCATGACCCGCGCGCAATCGGCCTTACTGGCCAACGGCCCTGCGTGCTAGCCTGCCTCAACTCTTGCAGGTGAAGCCCAATTCGGCACCGATTACCTCGGGTGATTGTTGGAGGGCATATGGACAGACTGCAGGCTTTTGCGGTTTTACGTGAGGTCGCGGTCGAGGTGCTGATGGTCGAGCCGGAGGCGGTGACCGAGGACGCCGACTTTCGCAAGGATCTCGACGCGGAGAGTCTCGATCTGGTGGAGCTGTTGATGGCGCTGGAGGACCGGCTCGGGATCCGGCTTCCGCAGGACGGGCTGCGCGAGATCAACACTGTCGGGCAGGCGCTCGACATGGTGCTCGACGGTGGGGCTGACGATGTCGCCGAGGGCGCCGGGGTGGTGGGGGAGGCCGAGCGTAAGACGCCCGCCTGATGGCGGGCGACGGCCCAGCCCGGCACCGGGTCGCCGTCACCGGGCTGAGCGCCAGGACGCCGGCCGGCGACACCTCCGACGCACTGTGGTCGGTGCTGCGGTCCGGGCGTTCCGTCATCGGTCCGATCCGCAGCTTCGACGCCTCCAGGTTGGCGACCCGCTTCGCGGGTGAGATCCAGGGTTTCGATCCGGCCGCCTATCTCACTCCGAAGATGGTCCGGCAGACCGATCGCGTCAGCCAACTCGCCTACGCGGCGGCCATGGACGCGTTCACCGACGCCGACACCAGACAGTTCGACCCGGACCGGTGCGCGGTCGTGGTCGGCACCGGCATGGGCGGATCGGACAGCTTCTACCGGCAGGTCCGCGCGTTCGTCGAGAACGGCCCGGACCGGATCAGCCCCTGGGCCATCCCGATGATCATGCCGAACGCGGCGGCGTCGCTCATCGCCCGGCAACTCCGCTGGCGCGGCCCGAACTTCTGCATCTCGACCGCCTGCACGGCCGGTGCGAACGCGATCGGCGAAGGCGTCCGGCTCATCCGGGACGGCAGCGCCGACGTCGTCCTGGCCGGCGGCGCGGAGGCGGCGGTCAACCCCATCGTCGTCGCCGGTTTCGCCCGGATGCACGCGCTGAGCACGCGTAACGCCGAGCCCGAGACCGCCTCACGTCCGTTCGACGGCGCTCGGGACGGCTTCGTGCTCGCCGAGGGTGCGGCCTTCGTGCTGTTGGAACGCCTCGACCGGGCGCTGGCCCGAGGTGCCCGCATCCACGGCGAGGTCGCCGGCTACGGGTTCAACAGCGACGCGTACCACTCCACCATGCCGCACCCCGAAGGGCGCGGCGCCGTGCACTGCATGCGCCTGGCGCTGCGCGACGCGGGCGTCGACCCGGCCGACGTCGGCCACATCAACGCGCACGGCACGTCGACGACGCTCAACGACGCCGCCGAGGCACAGGCCATCCACACCGTGTTCGGGGGCGCCGCACCACCGACCACCTCGGCGAAGGGCTCGCTGGGGCACCTGATCGGCGCCGCCGGTGCGGTCGAGGTCGTCGCGTCACTGCTCGCTCTGCGGCACGGCGAGATCCCGCCGACGGCCAACCTGCGCACCCGCGGGTCAGATATCCCCATCGACGTCGTCGCCGACGCCCCACGCACCGGCCGTCCCGGCCCCGTCCTGACGAACTCGTTCGGTTTCGGCGGGCACAACGCCGCGCTGGTGCTCGCCTCCGTCGACGACGGTGGCGCCACCGTCAACGCCAACTGAAGCAATCGCAGCGTCCGACCGAGAAAAGGTGGTCGAGGGTGAGCATCCAGGCCGCCCCGGCGGGAGCCGGCAGCGTCATCGACAGCATCGGCGTCGCACTGCCCGACCGGGTCATGACCACCCGCGAGGTGCTCGACGGTTGCCGGAACCGGCTGGCACTGCCGCTGGAGCAGACCACCGGCATCGTGTCGCGACGCGTCGCCGGCGACGTCGAGTACGCCCTCGACCTGGCCACCCGGGCCGCCGAGGACTGCGTCTCCCGCTCGTCCATCGGGCTCGGCGACGTCGACCTGCTGATCAGTGCGAGCATCTCGCGGGTGGACAGCCCGCAGCGGTCGACCTACGAGCCGTCGGCGGCCACCCACCTTCGCCACCGACTCGGCTGCGAACGGGCGTGGGCGTTCGACGTGACGAACGCGTGTGCCGGTCAGTTCACCGGCATCTACATCGCCGACGCGCTCATCCGCGCCGGCGAGATCGGTTCGGCGCTGATCGTCAGCGGTGAGTACATCTCCCATCTCATGCGCACCGCCCAGCTGGAGATCGCCGACGAGCTCGACGCCCGTATCGCCTGCCTGACTCTCGGCGATGCCGGTGCGGCCGTCCTGCTGACCCGGGCCGACGACGGGTCGGGGGGCTTCGACCACATCGGCATCCGTACCGTCGGGCGGTACCACACCCTCTGCGTGGCCGGGCCGACCGACCGGCCGCACGGCGGCGTGATCATGAAGACCGACATGATGGGTCTGGCGGCTGCCGGCATCCGGGAGATGGTGGCGCACACCCAGCAGACCCTTGGCGCGATGGGCCTGTCGCCGACGGACTTCGACCGGTTCATCCCGCACCAGACGTCGACGCTGGCGATCCAGGCCGCCGTGCGCCGGACGAACAAGGTCTTCGGCGGCGTGGTCCTGGACGAGCGGGACGTCATCAACAACCTGCCGAGGCGCGGCAACACCGCGACCACGACGCACACGGTCGCGCTGCGCGACGCGAGCCTCGACGGGCGGATCCGGACCGGCGACCGGGTGCTGTTCGAGGTCGCCGCGTCCGGAGTCAACGTCGGCACCGCCGCGTACCGGCTGGACGGGCTGCCCGACCGGCTGGCCCGGGGGGCCCGGTCATCGCGTACCGCGCCGCCGCGTCGCCGCCCGGCACCGTGGCGGCACCCGGTGCGCGCCGTCGCGATCGGCCTCGCCGAAACCGGAGCCTCAGCCCACCCGGGAGCCTCAGCCCACCCCGGAGCCTCAGCCCACCCCGGAGCCTCAGCCCACCCCGGAGCCTCAGCCGCGGCCCAACCCGGCGCGACGACGCTTCAGCTCATCGGTGCCGCCACCGACGACTGCCTGCGCCGGGCGGGCGTCCGCGCCTCCGGCGTCGACCTGCTCATCCACGTGGGCGTGTACCGCACCGGCATGATCGCCGAGCCGGCGATCGCCGCGATCGCCGCGGGGGAGCTGGGTTTCGACGGCAGCACCGCCGCCACCGGCGAGATCCTCGCCTTCGACGTCGCCAACGGCGCGCTGGGCATGCTCGACGGCTGCCGGATCGCCGCCGAACTCATCCGGGCCGGCAAGGCAGACACCGCCGTCGTGGTCGCCTCCGAGGTCGAGCAACGCGAACCCGGTGCCGTCGGGCCCGCGGTGGCCAGGTGCGGCTCGGCGGTGCTGCTGCGCCTCGACCCCGACCGGGCCAGCGGCTTCCTCGGCTTCCACAGCCGCTCCGTCGCGACGCCCGCCCCGGACCGGGGCGCCTGGGTGATGCAGGACGGCGGGCACAGCTTCATCCGCGCCACCGACCGCACCGAGCCCGCCGCGGCGTACGCCGAGCACCTGCCCGTGGTCGTCGCCGAGTTGCTGGACCGCCTGCGGGTGCGACCCGAGGCGATCCGCGCGGTCGTACCGCCCTGGCTGCCGCCGCCTGTCGAACGCCGGTTGCGCGACACCTGGCCGGTGCTCGGTGCGCGGCTGGCCACGCTACCGGCCGCCTCGGACGGCACCGACCTGTTCACCTCGGCCCTGCCGATCGGCCTGCGCGCCGTGTCCGCCGCCGGCGGCGTGTCGCCGGGCGAACTGGTGGTGGTCGTCGGCGCGAGCACCGGCATGGAGGTCGGCGCCGCGCTGTACCGCATCTGAAGGGAGCGCGTATGTGTGGTGTCGCGGGCATCCTCGATTTCGGCGCGGCTGTCGAGCCGCACCGGCTGGCCCGGATGGCGCACTCGCTGGCGCATCGCGGCCCCGACGGTGAGGGCTACTTCGTGGGCCCGGGGATCGGGCTGGCGTACCGGCGACTCGCGATCGTCGACGTGGCCGGTGGGCAGCAACCACTGAGCGACGAGCGCGGGGACATCCAGGTCATCTTCAACGGCGAGATCTACAACCACCGGGCACTCCGGGCCCGGCTCGTCGCGCGCGGTCACACGTTCGGCAGCGGCAGCGACGGCGCGGTGATCGCGCACCTCTACGAGGAGTACGGCCTCGCCTTCGTCGACCATCTCGACGGGGACTTCGCCATCGCGTTGTGGGACGCCCGCCTTCGTCGGCTCACGCTCGCCCGGGACCCGGTGGGTGTCAAACCGTTGTATTACCACGTGGACGGTGGCCGGCTTCAGTTCGCCAGCGAGGTGAAGGCCCTGTTCGCGTCCGGGTTGTGCGCGGCGCGCGTCGACCCGCAGGGGCTGCGCGACGTGTTCGGCTACGGCCAGCCGACCGCGCCGGGCACCTTCTGGGCCGACGTCCACGACCTGCCGCCCGGGCACCTGCTGGTGGCCGACGAGCAGGCGGTCGTCCTGCACCGGTACTTCACCCCGCTGGTCGGTGACCCGCACGACCTGCTGCGCGGGCGGGCGGCCGTCGAGCAGTTCCGCTCGACGTTCGTCGAGGCGGTCCGCAAACGACTGCCGGACGAGGTCGGCTTCGGCGCGACGCTGAGCGGCGGCCTGGACAGCACCGCCGTCGTCGCGACGATCTCGGCCGTCCTCGGCACACCGGTACGGACCGCCAGTATCCGACTGCCCGGCTCGGACCTCGACGAGGGCCGCTACTCCCGGCTCGCCGCGAAGGCACTGGCTGTCGACAACATCGAGATCGAGTTCGGCGGTGCGGAGGCGTGCGAGCACCTGGCGAAGACACTGTGGCACCTGGAGTCGCCGCAGTGGTTCGGCGTCGCCACCCCGTTTCTGGCGGTGACCCGGATCGCCGCCGAGCAGGGTGCCAAGGTCGCGTTGACCGGCGACGGGGCCGACGAACTGCTCGGCGGCTACTCCTGGTACGTCCTGCAGCGGCTGGAGCAGCGGCTCGGCCGGCTGACCCGGGCGGGCCTGGACCCGCTGCGCCGGCTGATCCTGGCCGGGGTGCTGGCCCACAACGCCGCCCCGGCCGGCGCGGCCACCCACATGGCCACCGTGCCGGGACGGCTCGCGGACACCGCGGATCGCTTCGGCGGCGGCGCACCCGCCTGGTTCTACCTGTGGTCGGCGATGGACGCGGTCGCCCCCGCGCTGCTGCGCCCCTCCAGCGGCGCTCTCGACCCGTCACCGCTGCCGGCCCCGCCGACGCACACCGCGCTGCACCGCTCGTTGCACTACGAGTACCAGACCCGCCTGCCCAGTTGGGTCCTCGTGCTCAGCGACCGGCTGTCCATGGCCAACGGCGTCGAGGTACGCGTGCCGTTCATGGACCGGGCGCTGCTGGACCTGTCGGCACGGCTGGATCCGCGGGTGCTCATGCGCGGCACCAGCGAGAAGCACATCCTCAAGCAGTCCCTGCGCGACGTGGTCCCGGCACCGATCCGACGCCGCCGCAAGAAACCGTTCTTCACGCCCATCACACCCTGGTATCTGACCGGTCCGGGCAAGGAACTCGCGGCGACGTATCTCGGGCCGGCGGCGGTACGCGCCCACGGGCTCTTCGACCCGGCGCAGGTGACCGCGCTGCACCAGGCCGCGCTGCGGGGAGCCGGCCGCACCTGGGAGGGCACGGTCGCCGAGTGGGCCAGCATGGCCGTCCTCACCACCCACCTGCTGCTGGAGGTGTTCCGCGACGCGGCGGCCACACCCGCACCGGACGCGCTCCCGGCGGCGCTCGCCAGCGCCCTGCAACGCGCCGAGCGGCGATGACGAGCACCGAGGGGCACCGCTGGCCCGGCATCGAATCGCGCACCATCCTGGTCACCGGGGCGACCGGCTTCATCGGCGCCCGGCTCGTGCGGCGGCTGGCGGACCTGGGGTGCGCAGTCGTCGCGATGGTCCGCCCGACCTCCGACCGCACGGCCCTGGCCGGCATCCCCGGGCTGCGCTACGCGGTCGCCGACCTCGACACCGGCGCGGGCGTGCCGGCGGCCGTCGCCGGCGTCGACACCGTCGTGCACCTGGCCGGCCAGGTGAAGGCCCGCCGTCCGGGGGCCTTCCGGCGCGGAAACACCGAGTCCACCGGCCGGCTGGTCGCCGCCGTCGCCGCCGCCGACCCGGCCCCTCGGCTGGTGCTGTGCTCGTCCCTGGCCGCCGCCGGCCCGTCGCGCCCCGGCCGGCCCCGCGACGAGGGCACGCCCGTCGCGCCGGTCTCCGCGTACGGCCGCAGCAAGCTCGCCGCCGAGGAGATCGCCCGCGCCGCCGGTGTGCCCACGGTGGTCCTGCGCCCGACCATCGTCTACGGCCCGGGCGACCACGACTTCCTGCCGTCCTTCCTGCCGATGGCCCGCCTGGGCGCCCAGCTGCGCCCCACCCGCCCGGAACGCGAGTACTCGTTCGTCCACGTGGACGACCTGTGCGCCGCCCTGATCGCGGCCGTCGTCCGGGGCGAGACGCTGCCCCCGGACGGCGGCGCGGCGGGCGTGTACCTCATCAGCGACGGCCAGGTGTACGGCTGGAGCGACTTCTGCCGGGAACTCGCCACCGCGATCGGCCGCCCCCGCCCGCGCCTCATCCCGGTGCCGGGCCCGCTCGTGCACGCGACCGGCTGGCTGTGCGACCTGAGCCCGGTCCGGCGCGGCCCGGCACTGACGATGAACCGGGACCGCGCACACGAGATCCGGCAGTTGGCGTGGACGTGCGCCACCGACCGGGCCCGGACGGACCTCGGCTTCACCCCCGCGTACAGGCTGCCGGAGGGCCTGGCCAGCGCGGTGGCGTGGTACCGCGGCCAGGGCCTGCTCCGCTGACGACCGCCCACCCGGCTACGCCAGCGGTTCGACCGCCTCGACGAGGACCTGGAGCACGTGCCGGTACGGCTGTCCGGTGGCCCGGCTCATGCCCATCTCGCAGGTGCGGTTGCAGGAGGCGTACGCGTCGTGGTCGCGCTGGTTGACCTCGGCGGCCTGGGCGGCGGTGGCGCCGGCGGTGACCTCGGGATGCAGCAGCCCCCGGTCACCGGCGAAGGCGCAGCACCCCCAACTGTCCGGCACGGTCACCGTGTCGGCGACCGCCTCGGCCACCGTGCGCAGGTCGTCGCTGCCGCCCAGGTGCACCGTGGAGCAGGTGGGGTGCAGGGCCAACGAGCCCAGCCGCCGGGGTTGCGGCAGCACCGGCAGGAGGTGCTCGGCGGTGAAGGTCACGCTGTCGACGAAGCGCAGGGCGTCGTACCGTGCCCGGTCCTCCTCGGCCAGCGCGCCGGTCAGCTGGGTCAGCCCGTGCGTGCAGGACGACGCGTCGCACACGACGGGCAGGCGACCCTCGTCGCTGGCCTCCCACAGCGCGGCGAGGGTCCGCGCGGCCATCTCGCGGTGACCGGCCGGATAGCCCTTGGACTGCCACGGTGTGCCGCAGCACAGGCCCGCCGTGGCGGCCGGCACGACGACCGGCACGCCGGCCAGCTCGCACAGGCGCAGGAACGCCGCCGCCGCGCCGCCGGCCGGACCGTCCTCCGGCGCGAAGAGGCTGCCGACGCAGGCCGCGAAGAACACCGCCTGGGCGTCCGGCGCGTTGCGGGGTCGGGGGCGGGGAGCTCCGGCACGCGGCATGTCGTCGCTCCACTGTGGCACCAGTTCGGTGGCGCCGAGTCCACGGATCACCCCGGTGGCGGCCCGGGTCAACGCTGTCGGCACGACGTGTGCGGCGGTCAGCCCGACCCGGACGCCGGTCACGGCGCCCTTCCAGTGCCGGGCGACACCGCGGGCGGTGCGCTGGGCGGCAGGGCTGTGCCGTTCGGCGCGCAGCCGCTTCATGGCCGCGCCGGTGTCGATGCCGACCGGGCAGGCGGTGACGCAGAGGCTGTCCGCGGCGCAGCTGTCCACCGCGGCGTACGCGTAGTCGGCGGTCAGCTCGCGGCGGCGCTCCTCGTCGCCGGAGGCGGTGGCGAGGACGATCTGCCGTTGCAGGACGATGCGCTGCCGGGGCGTGGTGGTGACGTCGGCGGTGGGGCACACCGGCTCGCAGTAGCCACACTCGACGCAGGCGTCCAACTCGGGGTCGACGGTCGGGACGGCCTTGAGCTGCCGCAGGTGCACCCTCGGGTCGTCGTTGAGCAGCACACCCGGGTTGAGCAGGCCGCTCGGGTCGCACAGTTGCTTGAGGTCGCGCATCACGTCGTACAGTTCGTCGCCGTACTGGCGGCGGACGAAGGGTGCCATCGCCCGGCCGGTGCCGTGCTCGGCCTTGAGTGTTCCCCCCTCGGCGAGCACGAGGTCGACCATGTCCTCGGTGAACCGGGCGTAGCGGTTGATCTCGGCAGGTGTGTCGAAGGACTGGGTCAGCATGAAGTGCAGGTTGCCGTCGCGGGCGTGCCCGAAGATCACCGCGTCCGGGTAGCCGTGCCTGTCGAACAGGCCGATCAGCCCGTCGCAGGTGCCGGTCAGGCGCGGCATCGGCACCGCGATGTCCTCCAGCAGGGCCGTGGTGCCGGGCGGGCGCGCCCCGGCGACCGCCGTGTAGAGGCCCTTGCGCAGGTGCCAGAGCGTGGCCCGTTCGCGCGGGTCGCGGGTCAGTTCGGTGCCGGTGACGACGGGCAGCCGGTCGAGCACACCCCGGGCGTCGGCAAGCGTCGCGGCCAGCCGCTCCGCGCTGTCCTCGGTGAACTCCACGAGCAGCGCGGCGTGCCCGGTGATCGGCAGAGCGCGCAGGGCCGCGTTGGCGTCCGGGTCGCGCTGGCTGACCCGCAGCGCGGCCGCGTCGAGCAGTTCGGCGGTACGCGCACCGGCGGCGAGCAGGGCGGGCAGCGCGTCGGTGGCGGCGCTGAGGCCGGGCAGGATCAGCAGTCCGGTGGCGGCGTGCTGATGGATCTCGACGGTCCGGAAGACGGCCTCGGCCACGAAGCCGAGAGTGCCCTCGCTGCCGATCATCAGGTGGGCGAGCATGTCGGCCGGGCTGTCGTGGTCGAGCAGGGAGTTCAGCCCGTACCCCATGGTGTTCTTCATCGCGAACAGCCGCTCGATCGTGGCGCGCGACCCCGGCGTGGAGCGCACCCGGTCGCGCAGCCGCAGCAGCCCGGCGTGCAGCTCCGGCTCGTCGGCCCGCAGCCGGTCGTCGGCGTCGCGCGCGCCGGAGTCGACGACGGTGCCGGACGGCAGCACGAAGCGCAGCGACTCCATGGTGCGGTACGCGTTGTCGGTGGTGCCGCAGGTCATCCCGCTGGAGTTGTTGGCGACCATGCCACCCACCGTGCAGGCGGCCTCGCTGGCCGGGTCCGGGCCGAGCCGGCGCCGGTAGCGGGCCAGCCGAGCGTTGGCCTGCCGGATCGTCAGGCCCGGCTGGAGCCGGATGCGGCGGCCGTCGTCGAGCACCTCGGCGTGCCGCCAGTCGGTCCGGACGTCGACGAGCACGCCCGCGCCGCCGGCCTGCCCGGCGAGGCTGGTGCCGCCGCCGCGCAGGGTCAGCGGGACGCCGGCCTCCCGGGCGCCCGCCATCAGCGCCCCCACCTCGGCCACTGAGGCGGCGCGCACCACGGCCTGTGGCTCGAACAGGTACGGCGAGGCGTCGTGCGCCGCCGCCAGCCTGCGGGGCAGCTCACCGCTGACCCGGCTCGGATCGTCGAGGCGTGAGCGCAGCAGCTCGGCGACCTCGCGGGCGCGGACGCCGGCCGTGGTCGGCGCGGGTACGACGGTGCTCATGGCGGGTCCTCCCGGGAGGGTGGTCAGTCGGCGGCGATCAGCAACCGGTCCGGAGCGGTGTCGACAGGTGCCGGCAGCCGCAGCGGTTGGCGACCGGGGGTGATGCTGCCGAGCACCGAGGCGTGCCGCGCGCCGGTGCCCGAGGGCAGGGTGCCCGGCAGCCCGTGCACGGTCAGGTAGCCCAGCAGCGCGAAGGCGAGCGCCTCCTTGGCGTCCGACTCGATGCCCAGGTCGTCGCTTGAGGACAGCTGGACGTCGGGCAGCTCGTCGGCGATCATGCGCATCAGCGTCGGGTTGTGCGCGCCGCCGCCGGAGACGACGAGTCGGGTGACGCCGTGCTCGCGGCAGGCGCCGGCCACCGTGACGGCCGTCAGCCGGGTGAGCGTGGCCAGCACGTCCTGCGGGTCCGGCGTCGGCGCGTCGGCGAGGGCGGCGAGCAGGTACGGCATGTGGAACAGCTCCTTGCCGGTGCTCTTCGGGCCGGGCTGCCGGTAGTACGGCTCGTCGAGCAGCCGCCGCAGCAGGGCCTGGTCCACCTGTCCGGCCGCCGCCCCGCGCCCGTCCCGGTCGTACTCCTCGGTGCCGCCGCTGAAGTGGCGCACGGCGGCGTCGAGGAGCGCGTTGGCCGGGCCGGTGTCGTACGCGAGCGGGTCCGCATCCGGCGCGACGACTGTGATGTTGGCGATGCCGCCCAGGTTCAGCGCGGCGGGGACGCCGGGCAGGCCCCGCAGCAGCAGCGTGTCGAACAGGGCGACCAGGGGAGCGCCCTGGCCGCCCGCGGCGACGTCGCGGGTGCGCAGGTCGGCCACGACCGGGAGGCCGGTGGCCTCCGCGATCCAGGCCGGCTGACCCAGTTGCAGGGTGCCCCGGACCACCCCACCGTCGACCCAGTGGTGCATGGTCTGCCCGTGCGAGACGACCAGGTCGGCGTCTCCGCCGCACAGCTCCGCGAGCGCCCGCGCGCCGGCCTCGGCGAAGGCCTGGCCGATGCCGGTGTCCAACACCGTGATCGCCTCGGTGGTGGTCGGCGCGGGCGGCAGGGCGGCGGCGATCCGGGTGCGCAGTTCGTCGGGGTACGGGTGGCTGAGCCGGCCCAGTGGTCGCATCCGCAGGGTGTCGCCGCTGCTGTCGAACTCGGCGGCGGCGGCTTCGATGCCGTCGTAGGAGGTGCCGGACATCAGGCCGATGACACGCATCAGGTTCTCCTTCATGCCCGGCCGGCGGGCTCTGCCGCGTCGTCGATCTCGTCGGCGCGTCCATGGTCGTAGGGCGCTGCCGGTGCCGCGTGGAACCGGCTCGACACCGCGCCGACCAGCAGGGTGATCAGGACTCCGATCGGCACCAGCCACTGCGCGGCGATGGCGGTGGGGACGGTGTGCCCGGCCGTCGTGACGTCGATCTTGACGTAGCGCACGATGTAGGTCATCACCGCCACGGTGACCAGGAAGGCGACGAACGCGTCGACCTGGTTGGCCCGGCTGACCAGGCGGCCGAGCAGGAAGGCCCCGAGCAGCGCGCCGTAGGTGTAGCCGGCGATGGTCAGACCGGTCAGGTAGACGTTGCCGGTGCTGGAGCTGAACGCGCAGGCGAAGACCGCCATCAGCACCGCCCAGACCAGGGTCATCACCCGGGCGAGCCGCAGCATCGTGTCGTCGGAGGGCACCTTGCGGAAGAAGCTGTGGATGAAGTCGGCGACCGTGGAGTTGGACATCGAGTTCAGCGCCGACGACAGCGACCCCATCGCGGCGCCGAGGATGCCGGCGACCAGGAGGCCCGAGATGCCCACCGGCAGGGCGTGCAGGATGAAGCTCGGGTAGAGGTTGTCGCTGCTGGACAGGCCGAGTTCCTTGAAGGTCTGACCCTTGTTGTACGACCACAGCAGCGCGCCGACCAGGGAGAACGCCGCGAACTGGATGACCACGAAGATGCCCGAGGAGATCATCGCCTGCTGTCCCTCGCGCAGCGTGCGGGTGGACAGGATGCGCTGGACGATCAGCTGGTCCGAGCCGTGGCTGGCCATCGCGAAGATCGCGCCACCGATGATCGCGGTCGGCAGGGCGAACGGGCTGGTGAGCACGTGCGCGAGGTTGAGGTTGGTGTCGAAGAGCTGGAACTTGCCGGCGTCCAGCGCCTGCGAGTAGCCGTCGAAGCCGACGGCGTGGCTGAGCACCGCGATGGCCAGGATCGCCCCGCCCAGGTAGAGCCCCATCTGGATGGCGTCGGTCCAGATGACCGCCTTGATGCCGCCGAGGTAGGTGTAGATCACCGTGATCAGGGTCAGAACGATGATGATCGCCTGATAGCCGACATTCAGCCCGAACTCGTCGAGGAGCAGCTTGATCGGGATGGCCGAGGCGAACAGCCGTACACCCTCGGCGAGTAGGCGGGTGAAGACGAACGTGACAGACGCCAGACCCTGGAGTTTCAGGCCGAACCGCTCACCGAGGTACTGGTAGGCGCTCACGAAGCCACCCCGCTTGTAGAGCGGGATGAGCACCGCGGCCACGACGACCCGTCCGATCACGTAACCCAGGGCCAGCTCGACGTTGCCGAACCCCTGTCCGCTGTAGGCGCCACCAGGGACGCTGATCACGGTCAGGACGCTGGTCTCGGTGGCGACCACGGAGAACGAGACGGTCCACCACGGCAGCCGACCCTCGCCCACGAAGTAGTCCTTCGCGGACTTCTGTTTGCCGGACAGGCGTAGTCCGACATAGGCGATCACCACGAGGTACAGCACGATCACGACAAGGTCGAGTTGACGCACGGCTCGCTCCCAACCAGGAGTTGTCAATAAGTGACGCATGTCTAGCGTATCGCGAAACTTTTTGCCAGTCCCCGCCCGGGCTGGCTACGCTGTGGTCCCGGCCTGCGGATACGGGGGATGCGGGGCCCGACGCGACGGCCCACATCCACCGTGCCGTCCAGGCTGGCACGGTCGGAACGACGCGTTGCGGACGCGGCGCTCGACGAGCCGCTGCCCGTCGTCCGACCGCGACTGAACACCAGTGAGAGGAACGAGTAACCCCGTGGACCTCAGCACCCTCGGCACCGAGACCCGCAACGACAAGACCAGCGACCTCGACCTGATGTCCCCCACCGAGCTGCTCCTCGCGATGAACGACGAGGACCAGACGGTGGCCCAGGCGGTCCGCCGGGCCGTGCCGGACATCGCGGCCGCCGTCGACGTCGTCGTGGCATCGTTGCGCCGGGGCGGACGGTTGATCTATGTCGGTGCCGGCACCAGCGGTCGGATCGGCATGCTCGACGCCGTCGAGATCCCACCCACCTTCGGTACGTCGCCCGACCGGGTTCTCGGCCTGCTCGCCGGGGGAGCGCGAGCCTTCGGCGTCGCCGTCGAGGGCGCGGAGGACGACCCGAACCGCGCCGTCGCCGACCTCGACGCGGTCGGCCTGACCGCCCGCGACACGGTGGTCGGGCTCGCCGCCAGCGGCCGTACGCCCTACGTGGTGGGCGGGCTGGAGCACGCCCGCGCGCTCGGCGCGTCGACCGTCTCGGTGGCCTGCAACTCCGACGCGGTGATCAGCCGGTACGCCGACGTCGCCATCGAGGTGCCCACCGGCCCCGAGGTGCTCACCGGCTCCACCCGGCTCAAGGCCGGCACCGCCGAGAAGCTCGTCTGCAACATGCTCTCGACCGCCACGATGGCCCGGCTCGGCAAGGTCTACGGCAACCTGATGGTGGACATGAACGCCACGAACGAGAAGCTCGTCGACCGGGCACGTCGGATCGTCGCCGAGGCCGCCGACACGGATCTCGACAGCGCCGCGCGGGCGCTCGCGGCGGCGAACGGACACGCCAAGACGGCAATCGTGCTGCTGCTCGCGAACTGCACCGCCGAGGAGGCCGCAGCCCGGCTGCGCGACGCCGACGACGACGTCCGCGCGGCGGTCGCGGCCTGAGAGGCGGCGGCCGCACCGATGGCCGCCTGCTCGCCCTCGGCTCGATCCAGAGTCGACGAAGCGCCCCGTCCGGGTCGGACGGGGCGCTTCGTCGTGTCAGCCGAGCTTCGGGTAGGAAACCGTTCGGTCCCCGTCGGCGTCGGTCGCGGTGGCCAGCTCGATCCGGGGGGACCGGTCCGGCGGGAGGTGGGCATGGTCGGCGATGACGACGACGTCCACCTCCCCGTCGATCATGGCCTGCTCGACGGTCTCCCACGGTGCCCGCAGTATTCCCGCGAATCGGTACGAGTGTCGGCGAAGGTGCGCAAGGCACGTCGCGACGGCGGGCTCCGCCGGCTCGATGTCGGCGGGAATCCAGATAACGGCTATCTCCATGGTCCTCTCCTGATCAACGTCGTGGACGCGAGTGGGTGATCAGGAGTTGTCGTGGCGGTGGGGGACCCCGCTCCACCGGTCGGCTGGCAGCGCGCCTGTCGACGGCGGTGACGGTGCGCCCCGGGCCCAGCAACGCGCTGGGCGGGGCAGCCTCGGTTGTCGACGAGGGTGCATCGGTGCCGCCGGTGCTGGCACCGGTGGGCGCTGACGCGAGGGCCAGCACGAGCGCCGGTGGCCCCGACGCGGGACGGGCGGGTGGCCGGGGCGGCTCGTCGGTGACCGCGGCCGTCGCCACCCGCGCCCGATCCGGTGTCCGGCCGTCGGAGGTGCGGTGCACGGCCGGGGACACCGTCGCCGGTGCCGACGGCGAGGCAGCGCGTGCCGCCGCGGAGGCCGGGTTCGACGGTGTGGGCGTGGCCCGCGGCGAAGACGACGGCGACGGACGGACCGGCCGCGTCGGTACGGCGGTGGAGGGATCGGTCGGCAGCGGTACGGCCGACGGCAGGGGAGCGGTGGACGGCAGGGGGAGTGCGGTCGGCAGGGGGAGCGCGGTCGGCAACGGCAGGGGGACGGACAGCCGCACCTCGACGAGGTCGGGCACCCGCACGGTGATGGTGCTGGGCGAGGTGCCGACCTCCACCAGCTGGAGACTCGTCGGCAACGGTAGCGGCGGGTCGGCGTGGGCGGGGTTGGTGCCCAGGGCCGCGCCGAGCGCCGCGGCCCCGAACGCCGCCGCTGGAAGGCTGTGCCGCAGCCGCATCAGACGGAGGCCACCGACAGCCGCGGCGCGAGCCCGGCCCGGCTCGATTCACCGGTACGGTGCCGCTGGCCGAGCGGTTGCCCGTCGCGTTCTGCCGTTCCCTCCATGCGCGGGTTCTTGCCCCGGGAATCCCCGGCCTACACCTTCTGTCGATGTCTGGGTGGCTGGCTCGCGCGTCCGACCTGGAGGCGGGCGCCGACGGATCACACCCGGGTTTCGGCGGGCGCCGGGGCGGGGTCGAGCGGCAGGTCGCGCATCCGGCGCATCGGGGTCGACAGATAGATGATCGGGGAGAGCACGGTGAGCGCGCCGAAGATCAGCAGGGTCGTGCGCGCGCCGAGCGGCCCGGCCAGGACGCCGGCGAGCAGACCACCGAGCGGAATGGCGCCCCAGGAGACGAACTTGACAGTGGCGATCACCCGCGAGAGAAGCTCCGGCGGGCTGGCGAGCATCCGGTACGTGCGGGTGGTCACGCTGAGCACCACAGTGGAGCCGGCGAAGACGAGATTCCCGACCGCGAAGGCGACGTAGGCGGCGGTGCCGGTGCCCAGCGGGATCATGAGCGCGCCGACCACGCCGACGAAGGCAGCGATGATCAGACCACGTGCGGTGCCGAACCGGTCGGTGAAGCGGGTGGTCAGCGCGGCGCCGATGAGCGTGCCGAGCCCGTCGGCGGCGATCAGCAGCCCGACCAGGAGCGGCGACGCGTGCAGCTCGCGCACCAGATAGAACGGGAAGAGCGCCAGCATGGCGCCGTTGACGAAGTTCGTCGCGGTGGCGTCCCACATGGCCGGCCCGATGATCGGGTGGCGCAGCACGTAGTGCCAGCCCTCGCGGATCATCGTGACCATCGGTGGCCGCTGGTCCGGTTGCCGCACCTGCCGGGCCGGCAGGGTGCGCAGCAGCACCGCGGAGACCACATAGCTGACGGCGTCCACGAGCAGCGTGGGCACCGCTCCCACCAGTTGCACCGCGAGCCCGCCCAGGGACGGCCCGCCGAGCTGGGTGGCGGCATGGGTGCCCGAGTTGAGACTGTTGCGCGCCTGCAACTGGGCGGCCGGCACGATCTCCGGCAGGAAGGTCTGGTTCGCCACGTCGAACAGCACGTTGGCGAAGCTCACGACCAGGGCGACCACGACCAGTTGGGCCACCGTCAGGGCGTCGTACCACCAGGCCAGGGGGACGGACGCGACGGCGAGGGCCCGGACCAGGTCCAGGGCGACCTGCATGCCGCGTAGCGGCACACGCTGCACGATCACCCCCGCCGGCAGACTGATCAGGAGGTACGCGAGGTAGCCGGCCGCCGTGATCAGACCCATGTCGAACGCCGACGCGTCCAGCACGACAAGCGCGGTCAGCGGCAGGGCCACCCCGCCGACCGCCGAGCCGAGGTGGCTGGTCGTGCTTGCCACCCACCAACGCCAGAACGCAGTAAGTTCCATAATGGAACTCAATATAGCGGTGCGGGCATGGGCGGTCGACCCCGCGCTGCGACGCCCAGTCGAGCACCCGTCGCTGGCACCGGTTGCCAGCGGATCTCGGCGGCGTTACGTTGGGATCTCATCGACGGACGTCTACGTCGCAACGTACGGGGGCTGTATGTCCACGCCTGTCACTCGTCGCACCGTTCTGGCTGGTGGGGCCGGTGCCGCCATCGGCCTGGCCCTGCCCGGCCTCGCCGCCCACGCCAGTGGACGCCATCCCAGCACCGTGAGCTTCACCCTCGACGCGACAACACTGGACGGCGGTGAGCAGGTCACCTCCGTCACCCTCGACACCCGCCGGCTCGGGCCGATCGACCCGGCCGGGCTGACCCCCGCCACGTTCAGCGTGCACGCCAAGGCCACCAGCCCGCTCCCGATCGCTCCCGGCGACCAGATCTTCAGCGAGTACGACCTGGACCGTACGGTGACCGCGGCCCGCCTCGACCGGCACGGCAACATCGTGCTGGAGTTGAGCCACGCCGAAGGTCAACCCGGCGGTGGCACCCTCGGCTACATCCTGAGCAAGGGCCGCAACGTCCGGCTGGACCTCGTCTACACCATCACGCAGAACACCCCGATCGCCCGGCGTCACGGCTCGCCGGTCACCATCACGCGCTTCGTGCAGGGACGGCTGTCGAACCCCGAGGTGGACGCCTTCACCCAGCACGTCTCGGGCTCGGGTATGAAGTACCGGCTGTATTCCCCCGACCACTCGCCCCGGCACGGTCGACGGCCGCTGGTCGTCTGGCTGCACGGCGCCGGCGAGGGTGCCTCGTTGCCCGACGACTACTACGACAACGAGACCACCCTGCGCGCCAACCGGGGGGCGCTCGGCTTCGCCACCCCGCAGGCGCAGCGGATCTTCTCCGGCGCGTACGTCGTGGCTCCGCAGAGCACCTCCTACTGGATGGAGGACGGCCCCCGCTTCGCCCCGCTGATCCGCGAGATCATCCAGGACCTGGTCCGCCGCGAGCGCGTCGACCCCGACCGGATCTACGTGGTCGGCTGCAGCAACGGCGGCTACATGTCCCTGGAGATGACAGTCACCTATCCCGACCTGTTCGCCGCGTCGGTGCCGATCTGCGGCGTCGTCGAGCCGCTCGACGGGCAGGGCCCGCCGCTGATCACCGACGCGGAACTGGCGGCGATCCACACCCCGACCTGGCTGGTCACCTCGCGCGACGACGACACCGTGCCACCGGAGACCAACACGATCCACGCCCACGACCTCATCCCGGGATCGCTGATCACCCTCTACGACCAGGTCGTCTGGAACGGCTACCGGTTCCCCGGCCACTTCTCCTGGATCTACGTGGCCCGCAACGACCCGAGCCTCGACGGCACCCACATCTGGCAGTGGATGGCCCGCCGCCGTCGGTGAGCGCAGGGAGTGCGGCCGCCCGAACCCGGGGGGCCGCACTCCCTCGGTTCAACACCAGGTGAGTGTCGAGTTGACCCGCGTGACGTTGCTGATGGTGTTGTTCGCCCCGCCGCAGGGGCTCTGGGTGATGTTGGTGCCGCTGACTGTCAGGTTCTGCAACCGGATGCCGGAGGAGATCGGAAACTCGGTCCGTGCCGCGATCCGCACCTCACCGCCGCCGGTCACCGTCCCGGCCACCCCGGCGATCACGACGTTGTAGCAGTTCTCCACCAGGATCGCGTTGTTGCCGGTGTTCGAGATCGTCACCCGGTCGATGACCGCGCCACCGGACTCGGACACGCAGAAGATCCCTCGGCCTCCCCCGGACGCGAGCACGGTGCCGACCCGGATGTTCGTCGGGTACGAGTTGCCCACCCGACCGTTGCGGTTGGCCATCCGGAACGCCGCGTACCCGGTGCCGGTCCCGGCGCCCTGCGCGTCGACAGTGCCGATCGTGGCGTTGATCGTGTCGTTGAGCAGCAGGCCGGAGTCGCGGGTGTTGCGTGCTGTGACCGTGCCGATCGTCAGACCGTCCACACCGTAGGTCTCCACCCCGTGCGTCCCGGTCCCGGACACGTACACGGTGTCGATGCGGACGTTGCGAACCTTGACCGCCCGGTCACCGCCGTGGTTGTCGATGCGGACGCCCAGGCCGGCGGAGAGCCGCATGTCGATCTGCCCGAGGGTCAGGTTGTTCACGTTGCGCATGAAGATCCCGTACAACGGGGACCCGGTCAGCGTGAGATTCTGCACCTCGACGTCGGTGGTCCCCCGCGAGTACACAGGTGCCTGGTCACCCGAGCCCGACCCGGTCACGTTGATCGTGCCGCACACGGCCAGGGTCGTGTACGACGGCAGTGACAACCGTGCGCCCGCGCTCATCGAGCCGGAGCCGCGCACCACCACCCGCTGCTTCGACGTACGACCCGCCGACAGCGAGGTGACCGCCGCCTGCATCGCCGACAACATGTCCGCACCCGAGTAGACGGTCGACGAGCCGTTGCGGGCCGTCCAGGTGCTTCCGCTCAGCACGGCCTCGGCGTTGCTCGACCCGCTGCCACACCCGGTCGGTGGCGTGCTGCCGCCGACCGCGACCAACTGCCACTGCTGGTTCGGGCCGTTGCCGTCGGCGTACTGGCTGATCCGGCCGCCGTCGGCGGTGGACCGCTCCCAGACCTCGAGTGCCTTGGCGGAGTGGCGGTTGATCAGCCGGACGTAACCGCCGTCGGAATCGAGGACCTGGAACTGCTGGTTGGCGCCGTTGGCATCGGGCCACTGGCGGAAGTCGGCACCGTCGGCGGTGTTCCACTCCCAGAGGTCGACGACCTTGCCGCTGTGCCGAGCCTTGAGGCGGTAGTAACCGCCGCCGGAGGAGACGAACTGGAACTGCTGCCACGCGCCGTCGTTGCGGGACCACTGCTGCAGCACGGCGCCGTCCGCCGTCGAGGTGTCCCGGACGTCGAGCACCTTGCCGCTGTATCTGTTGACCAGGACGTAGTAGGCGTTGGTGTCGATGCTCGCCGCCGCTGCCGGCGGTGCGCCGACGACGACGGCGGCGGCCGCGCCGACCAGCGTGGTGATCATGGCGAGCACCAGGCCCGCCCGGATCGATCCGCCGCCGGGCGGTCTTGTCCTGCTGGGAAAGGGCATCGCTCCTCCTGGACGGGATCGGCTCCGGGCGAGCCGGGACGGGTGTCGACGGCCGCGGGCACCGCAGCCGGTGGGCGGCTATTCCAGGTGGAAGGTGGCCGAGGCGCGGTCGGCGCTCGAACTCACCGGCTCCACGTAGAGCAGGCCGCCGCGGTGACGCACGTGTCGGCCCGGGAAGTTGTGGGACTCCAGGGAGATCCCGGCGCTGTCGGCGAGGCCGGACTGGCGACGGAAGCTCGCGTCACCGCCGAAGAGGGCCGAGCCGTCGTTCTTCTCGACGTACAGGGCGTAGCCCCGGTGGCGCAGGTAGTACCCGGGGAAGTTCGTCGACTCCAGCGACACCGATCCGCCGCCGGCGAGCCCGTTGACGATCCGGAACTGCGAGTCCGCCAGATTCGTCACGTTCGGCTCGATCCGGGCCCGGTACTCCCAGTGCCGGACGTAGCTGGTGGTCAGGTCGTGGGAACGCAGCCGGACCGGGGTGACTCCGTCGGGCACCGGAATGCCGAAGTTCGGGGTGCCGTCGGCGTTCCAGTACACCTTCTGCAGCCGGGTCCGCCGGTTCGGATCGTTGAGCGGGTCACCGCTGATGTCGCGGTAGTTGCGGTCGTGATAGACCAGGATGTCGCTCTGCCCATCCTCGGAGACGGTGAACGAGTTGTGGCCGGGGCCGTACTGGCTGGTGGCGGCGTTGCTGACGAACACCGGGTTGGGGCTCTTGCTCCAGGAGCCGGCGTCGAGCAGGTTCGCGGTGGTGGAGGCGCTCAGCATCCCGAGGCAGTAGTTGGCATCGGTGGCGCTGGCCGAGTAGGTCAGGAAGATGCGGCCGTTGCGCTGGATCACCGCCGGCCCCTCGGCGACCCGGTAGCCGCGGGTCTCCCAGTCGTACGTCGGCACGACGAGCCGGGTCACGGTGCCGGTGATCTGCCACGGGTTGGCACCCATCCGGGCGAGGTAGACGTTGGAGTTGTTGGAGATGCCCGGCTCCTGCTGCGCCCAGGTCAGATAGCGCACCCCGTTCGCGACGAAGGTCGAGGCGTCCAGGCTGAAGGTGTCCCAGGGTGTCGTGATCCGTCCACGTTCGGTCCACGAACCGGTGAGCGGGTTCGCGCTGGCGTTCTCCAGCGCGTACATCCGGATCCGCCACACGTCGTCGGCCCGGCCGGCGGCGAAGTAGATGTACCACCTGTTGTTGATGAAGTGGATCTCCGGTGCCCAGATGTGGGCGCCCATCTCTCCGCTGGTGTGCCGGCTCCAGATCGTCGACTCCGCCGCCGTCGCCAGCCCCTGCAGGGTCGTCGCCCGTCGCAGCACGATCCGGTCGTACTGCGGCACGGTGGCGGTCAGGTAGTAGTAGCCGTCGGTGTGCCGGAAGATGTGCGGGTCGGCCCGCTGGTTCACCAGCGGGTTCGTGTAGTTGACGGCCGGTGCGGCCTGCGCCGGCCCCGCCGCTGGCAGGCCGGCCGACACGGCGAGCACCACCAGCACCGCGGCCACGGCCGACCGTAGACGTCCGGGGGCGCGGCGGTTGGCGTGGGGGAGTGGCAGCGGCATCTGTCCTCCGTGAGGTTCGTGGGCGACCGGTGGTCAGGACGGCGGTACCAGCCGACCTGTCGGGGTCGACCGGTTGAACGCCCGAGCAGCGACCGCGAACCGGGCGGGGTCGGGCCTGGTGGCGACACCACCACGGGCGGCCTACCTGCGGCGTCCCGCCGGGGACGGAGAGCGAGCGGGCCGGGAAACATGACGGTGGCGTTGCGCCCAGGTTGCGGTCATAGTGTTGGCGTTAACATCGACGTGTGTCAAGGAATTCTGGTCGTGACCTGCACGGCCTGGTATGCCGGCCGCGCAGTCGGGCCTCAGCACGTCGACCATGCCGGTGACCTCGGGCGGGCACCGCCGTCGCCGGCTTTTGCGCCGGACCACGGTCAGGGGGCGACCAGCCCGGTCCGGTACGCGACGACGACGGCCTGGACCCGGTCGCGCAGGCCCAGCTTGGCCAGGATCCGGGCGACGTGCGTCTTCACTGTCGCCTCCGACAGGTGCAGGCGACCGGCGAGTTCGGCGTTGCTCAGGCCGTGGGCCAGCAGGCCCAGCACCTCCAGCTCACGCGGGGTCAGGGCGGACAGGTCCCGGTGGATGGTCGGCGGGTCGGTGTCGCGCTGGGCGAACCGTTGCACCAGCCGCCGGGTGATCGTCGGCGCCAGCAGCGCGTCGCCGGAGCGGACCAGCCGGACCGCACCCACCAGATGCTCCGGAGTGACGTCCTTGAGGAGGAAGCCGCTGGCTCCCGCGGTCAGTGCCGCGTACACGTACTGGTCCAGGTCGAAGGTCGTGAGCATGATGATGCGCGGCGCCTCGCCAACGCCGGCGAGGATCTGGCGGGCGGCCGCGAGACCGTCCAGGTCGGGCATCCGGATGTCCATCAGGACCACGTCGGGCCGGTGCCGGTGGACCGCGTCGACCGCCTCGACCCCGGTCGTCGCCTCGGCGACCACGTCGATCCCGTCGGCGGTCAGGATCATCCGGAACCCGGCCCGGACCAACGCCTGGTCGTCGGCGACCACCACCCGCAGTGGTGCGGTCATGCCTCGCCCCCCAACGGTGCGCCCGTCCGACCGTCGTCCGCGACGCCGTCGACCACGACATTCTCCATCGGGATCAGGGCCTGGACACGGTACCCGCCGGTGAGTCGTGGACCCGCCGCGAGCGTGCCACCGTAGACCGCGAGCCGTTCGCGCAGACCGATCAGCCCTCGCCCGGTGCCGGTGGTCACGCCGGCTCGGCCGCCGGTGTCGGTGACCTCGACGCGCAGGTGCTCCCCGCCGTACTCGACGAGCACGCGCACGGATGCGCCGGCAGCGTGTTTGACCGCGTTCGTCAACGCCTCCTGCACCAGCCGGTAGACGGTCAGCTCGACGCCCGACGGCAGCGGCCCCCGCTGCCCGCGGACGACGAGCTCGACCGTGACCCCCGAGTCGCGTACCCGCTGCACCAGCGCACCCAGCCCGTCGAGACCGGGCTGCGGCACCAGGTCGGTCCCGCCCTCCTGCCCGAGAACGTCGTCGTCCATGGTGAGTAGACCCATCACGTGCCGCAGCTCGGTCATCGCCGCCCGGCCGCCGGCCTCGACCGCGAGCAGCGCCGCCCGGGCGTCCTCGGGCCTGGACTCCATCACCTTGCGGGCCGCGCCGGCCTGGATCACCATCACGCTCACGTTGTGGGTCACCACGTCGTGCAACTCCCGGGCGATCCGGGCCCGTTCGACCTCCGTCGCCCGGCGCAGCGCCTCCACCTGCTCGTGCTCCATGGCCACCATCCGCGCCCGGCCCTCGTCGGCGTGCTCCTTCCACCGGCGTAGCCCGTCGGCGGCCACCGCGATCGGCAGCAGGATCAGGAACGGCACGGCGCTGTCGGACACCGAGCTGGCGTCCGACTGCAACCCGGCGTGCAGGATCGCGGCGGCCGGCAGGCTGGCCAACGCCAGGATCTTGTACGGGCTGAAGACAGCGGCGCTGTAGCCGGCCACCACGCAGGCGAAGAAGGACAGCCGCAGCGCGGCCGGATTGTCGTCGACCAGCCCGGCGCTCGCCAGCACCACCCAGAGCGTCCCCAACGGGTACCGGCGGCGAAACACCAACGGAAGCACGACGAGGATGAGCAGCGCCGCCGTCCAGCCGGTGCCGTCGTCCTCGACCGGCAGGAAGGGTGGCCACACCGGGTCGGGTGGCACCGGCGGACCCCGCCAGAGCTCACCCCGATCCACCTCGACCCGGTACGGCCTCGGCCCGTCAGCGTCACCCGTACCCGCCTGGATGGCGAGGAGGCCGAGCCCGAGTGCCAGGAGCGCGTCGAACAGCTGCCCCCGGCGCGACAACGGCGGCAACTGGCCCACCGGACGCGCCAGGGACCGGATGTGCGACCACAGCCGGATCAACACCGCACGCCCCGTCATCTGTTCATTCTCGGTGCCGACCGCGCCGGTGGGCATCCGCCAGGCGAGCGGTGTCGCTACATCACACGCCTACCTCGCAGGGATGACGCCGGCAGTGCTCATCCCGACGCGGTACCGAAGATGCCTCCCGCTGCCGATGTGTCCGACTCGTCCCCGCCCCTAGCGTCAGCCCCGCCAGCTCACCACCACCTGAGGAGACGGGGACATGACCACACCGCTTATCGAGTTGCACGAGGTGACACGCCGGTACGACGAAGGGCCACCGGCGCTGCGTGCGGTGTCGTTGAGTGTCGCGCCCGGCGAGGCGGTGGCGATCCTCGGCCCGTCCGGCAGCGGCAAGTCGACGATGCTGAACCTGGTGGCCGGGCTGGACCGGCCGAGCACCGGCACGGTCACCGTCGACGGGGTGCGGGTCGACCAGCTCGGCGAGGCGGCCTCCGCCCGGTACCGGAGGGCCCGGATCGGCCTGGTGTTCCAGTTCTTCAACCTCCTCGACGACCTGACCGTCGCCGACAACGTCATGCTGCCGGCACAGCTGGCCGGGATGGGCCGCGGCACCGCGCAGCGGCGGGCGGCCGAGTTGCTCGGCCGGCTCGGCGTCGACCGACACGCCGGCGCGTACCCCGGGAGGCTCTCCGGCGGTGAACGCCAGCGGGTCGCCGTCGCCCGCGCGCTGATGAACCGGCCGCCGCTGCTGCTGGCCGACGAGCCGACCGGGGCGTTGGACACCGCCTCCGGCGAGGAGGTCATGCGCCTGCTGACCGAACTGCACGCCGACGGCCAGACCATCGTCGTGGTCACCCACGACCTGGTCCTCGCCGAGCGGTGCGCGACCCGGACCGTCCAGCTCCTGGACGGGCAGGTCGCCGCCGACTCCGCGTTGGAGCGGATCCGATGAGCGCGCTGGCTCGGGTCGTCCGCGCCGGGGTCGGGCGGCGACGCGTACAGACTGTCGTGATCGGTCTGGTCGTGATGATCGCGGTGACCTCGGCCGTCCTCGGCGGTTCGCTGATGGTGGCCTCCCGCGGACCCTTCGACCGGGCCTTCAGCCAGCAGCAGGGCGCGCACCTCGCCGCCCAGTTCGACGCGGACGCGGTCACCGAGGCGCAGCTGGCCGCCTCCGCGGGCGTCGCCGGGGTCGCCGGGTCGGCGGGACCGTTCCCGAACGCGGAGCTGAACCTGACCAGCCCGACGGGTAACCCGGTGCCGCCGCTGACCGTCGTCGGACGCGCCGATCCGGGCGGCGCGGTCGACCGGGTCGACGTCGTCGACGGCCGGTGGGCGACCGGCCCGGGGGAGATCGTGCTGGCCACGGGGGAGCGCCTGCGGTTACCGCCGAAGGTGCTCGGCCAGCGGTGGACGGTGTCCGACGCGCCGGGCAGCCCGTCGGTGACAGTCGTCGGGCTGGCCCGGTCGGCCAGTCAGACCGCCGACGCCTGGACCACCCCGGCGCAGCTCGTGGCCTGGACCGGTCCCGACGGCCCGCGCGCCTACCAGATGCTCTACCGCTTCACCGAGGCCGGCACGGCCGCCCAGGTCCAGGCCGGTCGGACCGCGGTGCAGGCGTCCGTCCCCGCCGCCGCGCTCGACAGCGCCGTGTCGTGGCTCGACGTCCGCCGGGAGGCCACCGGTGAGACCGTCCTGCTGGTGCCGTTCCTGATCGCCTTCGGCATGCTGGGTGTGGTCATGGCGGTGCTGATCATCGGCAACGTCATCGCCGGCGCGGTCTCCACCGCCACCCGCCGGATCGGCATCCTCAAGGCGCTCGGCTTCACGCCGGCCCAGGTGGTCCGGGCGTACGTGGGGCAGGCGCTCATCCCGGCCACTGTCGGTGCGGCGCTCGGTGTGGTCGCCGGCAACCTCCTGACCGTGCCGATCCTCGCCCAGACCGACCGGATCTACGGTACGGACGACAACGGGGTCGCGCTCTGGGTCGACGCGGTGGTGGCCGGCGGCGCGCTCACCCTCGTGGCGGTGACCGCCCTGGCCGCCGCGGTCCGGGCCGGCCGGTTGCGCAGCGTCGACGCGCTCGCCGTCGGGCGTACCCCCCGGCCCGGCCGCGGTCGGTGGGCGGCCCGCCTGACCAGCAGGCTGCCGATCTCCCGGCCGGTGACGCTCGGCCTGGCGCACCCCTTCGCCCGACCGGTACGAGCGGTGAGCATCGTCGCCGCGATCGCGTTCGGCGCGGCAGCGGTCACCTTCGCGGTCGGTCTCGGTACGTCGCTGAACCGGATCCAGGAGGTCGAGGACATCGCCGACGTCCAGGTCGGGCAGCCGCACCGGATGCCGCAGGGCGGCCCGCCGCCGGGCCCGGGGCAGCCGCCGGGCCCGGGGCAGCGACCGGGTCCGGTGCAGGAGCAGCCGTTCGGCGACCCGGCGGCGATCGAGCGGGTGATCGCCGACCAGGCGGGCACCGACGGGTACCTGGGCACGGCCCGCAGCGAGGTCACCGCCGCGGGGATCACCGGCGAGCTGAACGCGGTCGCCGTCACCGGGCCGGACGCGGCGCGCTACTACCGGATGGTGTCGGGGACCTGGCTGACCGGCCCGGCGCAGATCGTCGTCTCGACGCCGTTCCTCACGGCGGCCGGAAAAGGGGTCGGTGACCGCGTCGTGCTGACCGACAAGGGCGTCGACATCCCCGTCACGATCGTCGGTGAGGCGTTCAACATCGACGACGACGGCATGCAGGTCGTCACCGACGTCGCCACGCTGCGGGCGGCCGAGCCGGAGCTGGCACCGTCGATGTACTACGTCACGGTGGAGCCCGGCACCGACGCCAGGGCGTACGCCACGGCGTTGACGGCGGCCCTGGACCCGTTCGGCGCGGTGGCTGACGGCCTCAACCACGAGCCCGACGAGATGATCATCATCATCAACGCGCTGACCGGTCTGCTCAGCCTCCTGCTGATGGTCGTCGCCGGCCTCGGCGTGCTGAACACGGTTGTCCTGGAGACCCGGGAACGCGTCCACGACCTGGGCGTGCACAAGGCGCTCGGGATGACACCCCGGCAGACCACGGTGATGGTCATCGCCTCGGTCGTGGTCACCGGCCTGGTCGGCGGCGCGGTCGGTGCGGGGGTCGGCGTGCTGCTGCAACGCACGGTCATCACCGAGATGGCGAGCAGCGTGGGCTTCCGTCTGCCGGACGCGGTCCTGGACGTGTACAGCTCGGTCGACCTGTTGCTCTTCGGTCTCGGCGGGTTGGTCATCGCCGTGGTCGGCGCCCTGCTGCCGGCCGGCTGGGCGGCGAAGACCCGGGTCGCGGTGGCACTGCGAACGGAGTGACGAGAAGGAACCGCCGCTCACGGGGTTGCCCGTGAGCGGCGGTCACCTGCCCGCACCAGGAGCTCAGCTGCGGCGGCCGGTGGGGGATCAGTCCGCCCGGAGCCGGCTCTTCTGCACCTTGCCCAGAGCGTTGCGCGGCAGGGCCTCGACCAGCCGCACCTGCCGGGGACGCTTGTGTGTCGACAGCTGCCGGGCCACGAACTCGATCAGATCCGCCTCGTCGAGCGCGTCACCCACGACGTACGCCGTCACCTGTTGGCCGAGGTCCGGGTGCGGCGTGCCCACCACCGCGGCCTCCCGGACGCCGGGATGCGCCAGCAGCGCGTCCTCCACCTCGCCGGCGCCGATCCGGTAACCGCCGCTCTTGATCAGGTCGGTGGCTGCCCGGCCGACGATGCGATGCCAGCCGTCCGGACCGATCGTGGCCACGTCGCCGGTGCGGAACCACCCGTCCGTGGTGCGGGCGGCGGCGTCCGCGTCGGGCCGGTTCAGGTACCCGTCGAAGAGGGTCGGGCCGCACACCTCAAGCTCGCCCATCGCCACCCCGTCGGTGGGCATCGATCGGCCCTGCTCGTCGACGACGCGGGTGCGTACCCCCGGCAACGGCAGACCGACGGCGCCCGGGCGGCGGGGGCCGTCGGCGGTGGCGCTCACCGTGATCAACGTTTCGGTCATCCCGTACCGTTCGACGATCTGGTGGCCGGTGAGCCGGGTCAGGTCGGCGAAGACGGTCGCGGGCAGAGCCGCGCTGCCCGACACGAGCAGCCGCGCGGCGCGCAGGGCCCGGGCCGAGGGCTCGTCGGCGGCGATCCGGGACCAGATGGTGGGGACGCCGAAATAGAGGGAGCCGGCCGCCGCCGCGTACCGCTGGGGGCGGGGTTGGCCCACGTGGTGCAGCCGGCTGCCCACGCGCAGGGGGCCGAGCACCCCGAGCACCAGCCCGTGTACGTGGAACAGCGGCAGGCCGTGCACGAGCAGGTCGTCCGGCGTCCACTGCCAGGCCGCGGCGAGCCCGTCGAGGCAGGCGGCGATGGCGCGGCGGGAGAGCGTCACGCCCTTCGGCGCGCCGGTGGTGCCGCTGGTGTAGAGAATCAGCGCGATGCCGGCCGGATCCGGCTCCGGATGGTTGGTGTCCGATCGTCGCGCGAGGTCGATCGGAATGGTCGGCAGCCCGTCGGGTGCCTCGCGGCGCTCCGCGTCGGCCGGCACGAGCAACGCTCCGGGCGCCGCGTCGCGCAGGATGTGCTCCCGTTCCATCGGGCCGGCGTCCGGTGGCACCGGTATCACCGCCGACCCGGCCAGCAGCGCGCCGACGACGCCGACCACGGTGTGCAGGCTGGCGGTCGCGTCGATTGCGACACGGTCCACACCACGCAGGTCGTCGGCCACCGCACCGGCGAGCCGCCGCAACTCCACCCACGACGTCGCCCGGTCGTCGACGCGGATCGCGTCCGGGTGCTCGTCGGTCGACGCGAGCAGCCAACTCAGCAGCACAGGCAGGTGCCCCTTCTCGTCGTACCCCGCGGCGCGCACCGGCGCGCGACGGCCGACAAAAGCAAAAGGCAAGGAGATCAGACTCCCTGCCACTTCTAACTTATAGCGCAGCGGGGGGCTTGCGGCAAGGCCCGGGTCGTGCCGCAGAATCGGCGGCCGAACGCGGCGTCGACAAGGAAAACGGGGGCCCGACGTGGGTGTGTGTTCGTTGTACGGGGGACGCGGCCACCGCGATCCGCGGTCGGGAGTGGCGGTGCGGTTGCCCGCGACCGCGGCTAACCGGGAGGTGTGGCAATGATCGAGCAGTACGTGTTGGATCTTCGAGAGGTTGACGAGACGCGTGTCGCGCTCGTCGGCGGCAAGGCCGCGAACCTGGGAAGCCTGTCCCGGATCGACGGCATAGGCGTGCCGGCTGGCTTCTGCGTGACGACCGCCGCCTTCCGGCGGATCCTGGCGGACGCACCGGCGATCGACGATGCGCTCGATCAGCTGTCACGCCTGAGCCCGGATGACCGGGAGGCGATCGGAGCGCTCAGCGCGCAGGTCCGCCGGAACATCGAGGGGACCCCCATCCCTGGCGATCTCGCCGCGGCGATCACCCGGCGGCTCGCCGTGCTCGGCGAGCGATCCGCCTACGCCGTGCGATCCAGCGCGACGGCAGAGGACATGCCGACCGCGTCCTTCGCCGGTCAGCAGGACACCTACCTGAACGTCCTGGGCCCGGCGGCGATCCTTGGGCACCTCAGCCGGTGCTGGGCGTCGCTGTTCACCGAGCGGGCCGTGACCTACCGCCTGCGCAACGGCTTCGACCACCGGAGGGTCGGCATGGCCGTGGTCGTGCAGCAGATGGTCTTCCCCCAGTCGGCCGGCGTCCTGTTCACGGCGGACCCCGTCACCGGCAACCGGAAGGTCGCCACCGTGGACGCGAGCTTCGGCCTCGGTGAGGCCCTGGTCTCCGGGCGGGTGAACCCGGACGTCTTCGCGGTGCGCGACGGTGCGGTCATCGCCAGGACCGTCGCCGCCAAGCGGGTCGCCGTGCACGCCCTGCCGACCGGTGGGACGCGGGAGGTGACGATCGACCCGCAGCGGCAGGAGCAACCGGCGCTCACGGATGCGCAGATCGTACGACTCGTGCAGCTCGGGCGACGGATCGAGGCGCATTTCGGACGGCCACAGGACATCGAATGGTGTCTGGTCGACGACGACTTCCAGATCGTGCAGAGCCGGCCGATCACCACGCTCTTCCCCATCCCCGCAGTCGGCGACCAGGAGAACCATGTCTACCTCTCCGTCGGTCACCAGCAGATGATGACCGACCCCATGAAGCCGCTGGGGCTCTCCATGTGGCAGCTGACGGCCATGGCGCCGATGCTCGATGCCGGCGGGAGACTGTTCGTCGACGCCACCCGGATCCTGGCCTCGCCCGGGAGCCGGGCCGGGTTCCTGAAGATGGCGGACCGGACCGACCCGCTGACCAGGGACGCGCTGGAGACGGTCCTGGAGCGCCCCGACCTCGTTCCGGCGCTCGCGGACAGCGGTTCCGTCAGTCCGCCGGTTCGGGGTGCGTCCGCCCCGATCGAGACCGATCCCGCCATCGTGACCCAACTGATCGAGCGCAGCGAGGCGGCCGTCACCGCCCTGCGGCACGACATCGCGGCGTTGAGTGGCCCGGCGCTGTTCGACTACCTGCTGACGGCCTTCGCGGAGCACAAGCGCGACCTCGGCGATCCGCTGAGCATGCAGGCGATCATGGCGGGGATGGAGGCCACCTGGTGGCTCAACGACCGGCTGGGGGAGTGGTTGGGCGAGAGGAACGCGGCCGACATCCTCACCCTGTCCGCCCCCGGCAACGTCACGTCGGAGATGGGGCTCGCGCTGCTCGACGTCGCGGACGTGATCCGTCCGCATCCGGAGGTGGTGGCGTTCCTGCGGGGCGTCCAGGACGACGGCTTCCTGGACGAGCTGCCGAAGCTCGCGGGCGGGCCCGAGGCGCGCGACGCCATCGAGGCCTACCTCGACCGGTACGGCATGCGCTGCGTCGGCGAGATCGACATCACCAGGCCGCGGTGGCGCGAACGCCCCGCCACGCTCGTGCCCGTGCTCCTGGACAACGTCGCGAACTTCGAGCCGGGTGCCGCCCAGCGGCGCTTCGAGCAGGGGCGGCAGGAGGCGCGGGAGAAGGAACGCGAGGTGTTGACACGCCTGCGGGCACTGCCGGACGGGGAGCAGAAGGCCGACGAGACCAAGCGGATGATCGACCGGGTCCGGACCTTCGTCGGCTATCGGGAGTACCCGAAGTACGGCATCATCAGCCGCTACTTCGTCTACAAGCAGGCCCTGATGCGAGAGGCCGAGCGCCTCGTGCGGGCCGGCGTGCTCCGTGACCGGGAGGACGTCTTCTATCTCACGTTCCAGGAGTTGCACGACGTCGTGCGCACGAACCAGGCGGTGGACGACGCACTGATCCAGCGCCGCAGGGACGAGTTCCGGTCGTACCACGCGCTCACGCCGCCCCGGGTGCTGACCTCGGACGGCGAGGCCATCACCGGGGCATACCGGCGCGACGACGTGCCGGCCGGCGCTCTGATCGGCCTACCGGTGTCCGCCGGGACGGTCGAGGGGCGTGCCCGCGTCATCCTGGACCTGGCCCAGGCTCATCTCGAACCGGGCGACATCCTCGTCACGGCCCACACGGACCCGAGCTGGACGCCTCTCTTCGTCGCCGTCGCGGGCCTGGTGACGGAGGTCGGCGGCCTGATGACGCACGGCGCGGTGATCGCCCGGGAGTACGGTCTGCCGGCTGTCGTCAGCGTGGTGGACGCCACCCGGCTGATTGCCGACGGGCAGCGGATCCGCGTACACGGCAGCGACGGGTACGTCGAGATTCTGTCCTGACCGACCAGGCGTCGGGGGTGGCCGTCTGGTGGACCGTGCGGCAGGGGCGGTGCCGGGCGACGAGGAGATCCCTTCTAGGGTGGAGTGATGGCGTCGGTCAGGCAGGTCCAGATCACCTTCGACTGCGCGGAGCCCGAGCGCGTCGCCCGTTTCTGGTGTGCGGTGTTGGGTTACGTCGTACCGCCGCCGCCGAAGGGGTTCGCCAGCTGGGACGACTTCGATCGGGCGCGGCCACCGGAGAAGCAGGGTTCCGCGTTCGCCTGCGCCGATCCCACCGGGGTGGGTCCGCGCCTGTACTTCCAGCGCGTTCCCGAGGGCAAGGTCGTCAAGAATCGCCTGCATCTTGACGTACGGGTCGGCACCGGCCTGGTGGGTGATGAGCGGCTGGCCGTACTGGAGGCCGAATGCGCGCGGCTTGTCGCGCTCGGTGCGACGCGCGTACGGCTGCTCACCGCCGACGAGGACAACGAGTCGTGCCTCCTGATGCAGGACGTCGAGGGCAACGAGTTCTGCCTCGACTGAGCAGCCGGGCCTGACAGTCGGGTCGGGCTAGATGGGAAGTCGGCCCCGGCGCCAGCGCCAGTGGCGGCCGGCCGCCAGGTGGTCGACGACCGCACGCTGGAGCACGGTGCCGCGCGGCAGCTGGTCGAGTGGCGTGCTCAGGGTGCGGAACGCGAACCGCAGCACCTCGACGTCGGCGTCGATGCCCTCGGGCTCCTCGTAGGGGTCCAACTCGAACCGCTGCTGGAACCGGATGATGTTGGAGTCATCGGGCAGGTACTCCCGCAACTGCGGGTCCAGCAGCCAGGAGCCGCAGGCGAACGCGGTGTAGTGCTCGTCGGGGAAGTGGCGGGGAAAGAAGGCGCGGGCCTCGTCGAGTGACGCGTCGACAGCCGCCGGGGTCAGCGGCCCCGCCTCGGGGATGTGCAGATCGATGGCGGTACCGCCGCGCTGGTGCTGCAGTCGGCCCAGCTCGAAGAGGCCGCCGCGTGCGTGCAGTGTCAGCCAACTCTGCATGACCGGCCACCCCTCGCGGCGCATCCGCCTGTCGATCGCGAGGTTGCGGCCCAGGTCCGCCAGGGTCACCCAGGACACGTCGTCGGCGATGCCGTGCTCACGGTGGTATCCCCGGGCGACGGCGACCAGGGCCAGGTACGCGTACACGTAGAGATGCCGCCAGGCGGGGCCTCGGTCGCGCCGCAGTGCGGGGCCGGGCGGCAGCCAGCCGTGGCCGCCGAGATCGGCGGCAACCAGAGCGGTCGAGCGGTCGAGCAGCCAGCGCAGCTCCGGAGTCCACAGTGGCGAGCCGGGGTCGGGCCAGCCCGCCATGATCTCGGCGGCGTCGTCCGGCCGTACGGCGAGCCGGTCGAGGAGCGCGGGCGCGTCCGCCTTGAGCGGGAGCGGAGCGGACGGCCGGTCGTCGGCGAGGCGGTGCACGCGGTCGACGTCCTCGACGGGCACCCCGAGCCGGTCGGCGGTGACGTCCAGATCCACGCGCCGATCGTACCGGCCGCGGACTCGCCCGATCGGCCACCGGGTTGGGGTGATCGACTCGGTTTCCCGAATGTCGGGGTGTCCGGGCGGGGCGGATAGCCCGGTTTTCTGCAAGCCAAGCCTGCCCCAGGGCGGTAACTGCCGTTTTGTCGGCATTTCCCGCCCGGCCCGGGCCTCGGTGGCGGTCTCCCGCTCCCGTTGCTAGAGTCAGATTGTTGCTGCCGCAACTTTATCGCTAGCAACTACTTCGAGAAGGGACCCTTCGATGACCAAGCTCTCCGTCATCTACTACTCCGCCACCGGCACCATCCACGCCATGGCCCAGCGGCTCGCCGAGGCTGGCGAGAAGGCCGGTGCCGAGGTGCGCCTGCGTCAGGTTCCGGAGCTTGCCCCGGAGGAGGCCATCGCCTCCAACGCCGCCTGGAGCCAGCACTTCGACGCCACGAAGAACGAGGCGAAGGCGACCGCCGACGACCTCGTCTGGGCCGACGCGGTGCTGTTCGGCTCGCCCACCCGGTTCGGCAACGTCGCCAGCCAGCTCAAGCAGTTCCTCGACACCCTGGGCCCGCAGTGGGCGCAGGGCCTGCTGGCCGACAAGGTGTACGCCGGCTTCACCGCGACCATGACCGCCCACGGTGGCCAGGAGTCGACTCTGCTGGCGCTCTACAACACGATCCACCACTTCGGCGGCGTCGTCGTCGCACCCGGCTACACCGACCCGCTGAAGTTCGCGGACGGCAACCCGTACGGCGTCTCGCACGTGACCGGCGGCAGCAACGACGCGCCGCTGGGTGACGCTCAGCTCAACGCCCTCGACCACATGGCTCAGCGGGTCGTCAAGATCGCCAACAAGCTCGCCGCCTGACCGCCCTCGCTGGGGCCGGTTTCCATCGACGGAGACCGGCCCAGGCATACTCGAACGCTTCACGGCCTGGTCAGGGTGCCGCAGAGCTGGGGTTGGTGGCTGCGGACAACACGAGGGGGTTCCGATCAACACCATCGCCGAGCGGATGGCCGCGTCGTACTTCGATGCCATCAGGAACCTCTGTGCGGTCACCCCGAAGGGCTGGTACGCCGAGCGGGGCACCGCACGCGCAGCACTGACCCACGCCGGGGTGGCGGCGCTGAACGCGGCCTACGACACGACGCTCAAGCCGGACCTCGTGGCGCTCGACGAGATGGCGGTCGAGGTCGGCAGGCAGGCCGCGCACTGGTCGATCATGGTTCGCGGCGAGGCGGACGACGAGGTCCGCGCTCTCGCGGCTCGACACGGGCTGCTGCACCGCAGTGATCTGCCGATGCTGGCCTGCGGTGCGGACGACGTCGTGTTCCGGGCCGACTCACGGCGGCGGGAGTTGGTCCGCCAGGTCCGCGCGGCGGAGGCCGACCTCTACACCGACACCCTCACCCGGGGCTTCGAAGCCCCCGAGGGCATCTTCGGCCCACTGATGGGCGGCGGTGTGCTCGACGCCGACTCCATCACCGGTTACCTGGCCGAGGAGTCCGGTCGGCCCGTCGGCACCGGGCTCGGGATGTCGACCTCCGGCGTGGTCGGCGTGTTCAACATCGCCGTCGTGCCATCCGCACGAGGCCGCGGGCTGGGCCGCACGATCACCGAGGCCGTACTGCGAGACGGCATCGCGGCCGGCGCGGACGCCGCCTACCTGCAGTCGAGCGCGATGGGCCGGGCGCTCTACGAGTCGATGGGGTTCGGTCTCGTGGAGACCTGGACCAGCTTCACCGCGGGCTGACGAACGGCGGGCTGACGAACGGCGGGCTGACGAGCACGCGTTCGCGCAGGATGACCGCAGCGGAGAGGGAAGGACAGACATGGGTTTCAGCGACGACGTCCGCTCGGCCTTCCGCCGGGGCGAGACCGCCGCGGTGGTGCGGATGAGCGAGGTCGAGATCGACAGGGCGCGGGCCGCCGGTGATCCGGCGGGAGAGGTGGAGGCCCGCTACAGCCTCGCCCGGGTCGCCATCCGCGGGGGTGACCTCGCCGGTGGGGAGGCACGCGCTCGGGAGGCGCTCGCGGTCGCGGTTGGCGCCGGCGACCGGAGTCTGGAGGAGCGGCCCCGCCACGTGCTGGCCGCCGTGGCACGGATGTCCGGTGACCTGGCCCGCGCCCGGGAGCTCTACCGGGAGAGCATCGCGCTCAACGAGGCCCTGGGCCAGCCCGAGGTCGTCAACTCGGAGACCCACAACCTCGCGTTCTGCGAGTTGGGTCTCGGCAATCTCGACGCGGCGAGTGCGTTGTTCGCCGCGAGTCGCGAGAGGGTCTTCCGCAACGGCTGGGCGGACTTCGTCCCGTACGTCTGCGTGGCGGGCGCCGCGCTCGCGTCGGCCCACGGCGACCACGCGCGGGCCGCCCGGATGGTCGCCGTCACCGACGCCGCGTTCGCGGCACTGGGCCAGGTGCCGGATCCCGACGACGCCGCCGACCTGGCAGCCGTGCGGGCGGCCGCGGTCGAGGCACTCGGCCCGGCCGGCTACGCCCAGGAGTACGCGCGGGGCCAGCGTCTCGAACCGCAGGCGGCGTTCGCCGAGGGTGACGACTCCGGCGGCTGAGCTGGGTCAGGCGCAGGTCGACGGCGCGGTGGGGCGCACCGACGGGTGGTGGCGGAGCGTGGCGCGGAGCCGCTCGGCGTCGGGATGGCCGAGTGCGGCGAGGATGTCCAACGCCCGCAGCCAGGCGAGCCGAGCGGCCTGCGGGTCGCCCGCCGCCTGGTGACTCTCCCCGGCGTGGGTGAGCGTGTCGGCCTCGTAGTAGCGGTCACCAAGGTCACGAAACAACTCCACCGCCCGCTGGTAGCAGGCGGTGGCCTGCGGGTAGTCGCCGAGGTGGTGGTGGGCGTAGCCGATGCTGTCCCAGGTGTTGGCCTCGCCGAACCGGTCGCCCACCTCACGTACGAGCTGCAGTGCCCGCCGGCAGTGGCGCAGGGCGGCGCCATGGTCGCGGAGCTGGGCGTACTGCCAGCCGACCGAGTTGAGAGCGCGGGCCTGCAGGGCCCGGTCGCCGAGGGCTTCGAACAGCTTCAGTGCGTGCTGGGCGTGCGACAGCCCCTCCCGGTGACGCCCCTGCCGGGCGCAGACCCAGGCGATGCTGCGGGCCACGTGCGCCTGGCCGGTCACGTCACCCAGCAGGGCGTACAGGTGGGCCGCCTGTCGGAGTTGGGCGTGCGCCTCGGTGAACTGGCCGAGTTGGGCGCGGGCACGGCCGAGACCACGGCGTACGCTCGCGGCTGCCCAACTGTCGGCGAGCAGGTCGGCGGCGGTCAACGCCGTCTCGTGGGTCGCGACCCAGTCCTGCCAGTGACCCTTGCGGTCGAAGAAGTCGGCCATCGTCCAGGCCAACCGCCACGCGTGCGCGTACAGACCGTCGTCGGCGGCGCGGGTGATGGCGTTGAGCAGCACCGGATGCTCCGCGACGAACCAGGCCATCGCCTGCTCGGCGTCGGCCGGTGCCACCGCCACGACGCCAGGGTGGACGATGCCCAGGTCGATCGGGTCGCGGAAGGGTTGCAGCAGCCGGGCACCGGCGTACGCGATGTGCAGATAGGAGTCGAGCGCCCGGCGCACGGCACGTTGGCGCTCGTCGTCGCTGTCGAGGTCGTGGGTCAGCTCGCTCGCGTAGACGCGGAGCAGGTCGTGGAACGCGTACCGACCAGGGGTGTGCTCGATGAGCAGGTGGGTGCGGGTCAGCTCGGTCAGCAGCGACCGGGCCTCGCGCAGGGAGGCGCCGGCCAGGCTGGCCGCCGCGGGCACGGCGACGTCCGGGCCGGGGTGCAACCCCAGCAGCCGGAACATCCGACCGGCCGCCGGGCTCAGCGCTCGGTAGGACCACGAGAAGACCGCGCGTACGTCGGTGGTCGGGTCGCCGCCGTCGAATGCGTCCAACGCGTCGGCCGCCTCGCGTAACTCCCCGGCAAGGGCCGCCAGCGGAAAGCCGGGGCGGGTGGCGGCCCGCGAGGTGGCGACGGCCAGCGCGAGGGGCAGTCGGGCGCAGCTCGCGATGATCTGAGCGACGGCGGTCGGCTCGTTGGCCACCCGATCACTGCCCAGCCGGCGGGCCAGCAGGTCCCGGGCCTCGCCTGCGGGCAGCAGGTCGAGCGCGAGCGGGTGGGCACCCTCGCCGGCGACCAGCGAGGTGAGCTGGTTGCGGCTGGTCACCACGGCGAGGCAGCCGGCCGAGCCGGGCAGCAGCGGGCGGACCTGCTCGGCGTCGCGAGCGTTGTCGATCAGGACGAGGACCCGCCGGCCGGTCAGCAGGCTGCGGTAGAGGGCGGCCTGGGCGGGCAGGCCGGCGGGGACGCGCTCCACCGGCACACCGAGCGCGTCCAGGAAACCGCGGATCGCGTCGGCGGGATCCAGCACGGCCCCACCGGCGTCGAAGCCACGCAGGTTGACGTAGAGCTGGCCGTCCGGGAAGCGGTCGGCGACCTGGTGGGCCCAGTGCACGGCGAGCGTGGTCTTGCCGACTCCGGGTGTCCCGGAGAGAGCCGCGATGACCATCGCCGGTGGGTCGGGGTCACCCGGCCGGCCGAGCCGTTCGTCAAGCCAGCGCAACTCGACGTGACGACCGGCGAAGGCGCGTACCGCCGGGGGTAGTTGAGCCGGCGCGGACGCGCGGGCCGCGACCACCTCGCCGGCCGGCGCCGACCAGGCGAGCGCCGGGTCCTGCACCAGGATGGCGCCCTCCCGGTCGCGCAACGCCCGGCTCGGCTCGATGCCCAGGTCGTCGCGCAGGGTGCGGCGCAATCGGCGGTACGTCGCGAGCGCGTCGGACTGTCGGCCGGCGCGGTAGAGCGCCACCATGAGTTGTTCGTGGATGTGCTCGTCGAGGGGATGTTGCTGGGCCAACAGCTCCAACTCCGGTACGAGTGAAGCGTGCTCGCCGAGCGCCAGGCGGTTGTCGACGAGTGCTCGCACGGCGACCAACCGGAGGTGCTCCAGGCGTTCGGCCTGCGCGTGCAGCCAGTCGATGCTGGCGACGTCGGCAAGTGAACGACCCCGCCACATGTCGAGGGCACCGGCCAGCAGCGTGCGGGCCTGCCCGTGGTCGGTCGACCGGGTGCCCTCGCGGATGAGCCGCTCGGCCACCTCGACGTCGGTGGCGTCGCCCGGCAGATCCAGCACGTAGCCGGGCGGACGACCCATGATCGCCGCACGGGCGCCGAGGGCGCGACGCAGGTAGGACACGTGGCTCTGCAGGCTGTTCGGCGCGGTGGCGGGAGCCTGGTCCCCCCAGATCACGTCGATCAGGCGATCGGTGCTGACGATGACGCCCGGGTGCAGGGCGAGCACGGCGAGCACGCCTTTGCGGCGGAGGCCGGAAATCGGCTGGGCCGTGGTCTCCGTGGTCACATCGACTGGTCCGAGAAGCCTGACTCGCACTGGACCGCCCCCGCCTCAACCACACGATTCGACTCAGGTTATCGACGGAACAGGCGGCCTGGACGGCTCAGTCGGGCACCGGACGGTGCCGGCATTTTCAGCGCCACGTCAGCGGCACGCCAGTAGGCGCTGCCACAGTCATTCCACTGCCATCGCAGCAATCACGAACAGGTCTCCAGAGGGGAAAGTCAGCCATGAGATTCCGAATTCCTGTCGCATTCGGCGGTGCGCTCGTCGTGATGATGACGGCGTTGCTCGGCGGCACCGCCGCCAGCGCCGCCAAGGCCGGTGACATCGGCACCAACGCTGTTCAGCAGTACACGATCTTCGTGCACACCGCGAACATCAACGGGGCCGGCACCGACGCCACAGTGAAGATGAAGGTCTACGGCACGGTCGCCGAATCGCCCGGCTACGTCAACCTCGACAACTCGGCCGACAACTTCGAGCGCAACAGCAACGACTATTTCGGGCCGTTCTCGTGGTTCGACATCGGCCGCCCCGATTTCATCGGCGTCTACAAGGGAAGTAACGGTTCCGAGTGGTACCCGGAGCACGCGCAGATCTACGCGCACGCCACGGGCACCTGGTACACCTGCCCGATGAACGCCTACTACGGCGACGGCGAGGAGACCCGTTGGTTCGACTGCCCCTGAGGTCGTCGAACAACGCAGCACGACAACGGTGTCCCCGGCCAGTGGGGCGGTCGGGGACACCGCCGTGCTCGGCGTTCCCGGCGGGTTGGCGGCGGTCCGCGCGGCCGACCCCGCTGTGCCACGATTCCCGGCATGACAGACACCGCGTCGGCGCTCGCCGACATCCGCGCCCAGATCGACGAGTTGGACGCGGCGCTCGTCGGGCTGCTCGCCCGGCGGGAGGCCCTGGTCCGGCGAGCGGCCCCGCTCAAGAGCGACACGCAGGCGGTCCGTGCGCCGGACCGGGTCGCGCAGGTGGTGGCCCGGGTCCGCACGCTGGCGGACGAGGCCGGCGCGGACCCGGACCTCATCGAGCGCATCTACCGCGCCATGATCCAGACCTTCATCGACATGGAGACCGGCGAGCACCAGCGGCTCGGCGGAGCCTGAGCGCACCGCCGCCAGCACGTGTTTGTGGCACCGGCCCGTCGGGCACAGAATCACCATGGCGAATGAACGAGTCAAGTCAGTCGGCGGCTACCTCATGCGACTTGCCGGCGGGGTGGCGGTCATCATCGGCCTGCTGGGCGTCTTCGCGACCCTGGCCCAGGGCAACGTCACCGGGCTGGTCCTCAGCATCATCTTCATCGTGGGCGGTGTCGTCCTGCTCAAGCGGTCACCAGACCTCGGCCGAGGGGGTCGGAGGGAACGCGGACACGCGTGACCCTCCACGGCGACGTCATACGACTGAGACACGAAACAGGAAGGCCCGGGCCCCCGAGTGTGGAGGCCGGGCCTTCCTGCGCTTCCGGGTCAGTGCTGCTTGGCGAACGAAAGAAAGGAGCGCCAGGTCTGGGAGCTGAAGTTGAGCGTTCCGCCGTCGCGGTTCTTGGTGTCGCGCACGAGTACGACGCCGGGGAGGTTGTCGGCGACCTCTACGCAGTCGCCACCATTGCTGCCGCTTTTGGTGCTCTTGCGCCACTGCGCGCCGGTCATGTCCATGATGTTGCCGCTTCTCTCAGGAGTTCCGCTGATCGCCCCCGGGGTAGAGCCTCACTCCGGATGCGTTCCCACCGTCGTTCGAGCGTACCAAGCTCGGACGCCTGCTCAATGATCTGCGCGTGCGCTTGGCTATCCACGTGTGCCACTCGCGTCCCGTCCGGTAGATCGGCGATGGTGAACGGTCCGTTGAGCCCTGGGTAGGCCATCGTCTCGCGCGGTATCACGTGAAGCTCGACGCTGGGCAGCTCGGAGCACTGCACCAGGCGGTCAAGCTGAGCGGCCATGACCGATCGGTCCGCGGTGATGGGACGCTCCAGTACGGCCTGGTCCAGGACGGCGACGAACAGCGGGCCGCGTTCCCGGGTCAGGACCGCCTGCCGGTCTATGCGCGCGGACACCAACTCGTCTGTCTCAGCAGGTGTCAGCGCCTCCCACGCGAGCGTGGCCCGCGCGTACGCCTCGGTCTGCAGTAGGCCCGGCACCCACGCGAGCTGGAATGCGCGCAGCGCGACCGCCTCCCGTTCGACGTCGACCCACCGCCGAAACCAGGAAGGTTCCCGACGTTTCAATACGTCCGGCCATAGCTCGGTTTCTTCACGACCCAACAACGCGGCGACCTTCGAGCGGTGCCGAGTCTGGGGGATGCGTCCAGGGTTCGCCCACTTGGCTGCTGTCTTGGGGTCAACGCCGATCTGATCTGCGAGGCTGTCCGCCGTCTCGCCTACGGCCGACATGGCTTCGATAACCGCGTGGTTCATCCTTTGCCTCCTCAGATCGTCCCGATCGTCTACAGGAGATCCTGCTACGCAGTGTGTTGGTGACGCAACAGTCGGCAAGGTGGCGATAGGCGGCGCGGCCCGTGGAGGCACTGAGACTCGGCGGACGCGTTCGCAAGCGGGGCTACTCCTGACGACGAGCATCCGTCGGGGAGGCCCCTTCCCAACGACAGTAGGGGGAGAGACTGTGCCCGACGACTCGAAGCCCACTCCTGTGCAGCCGCATGTTCCCGTGGCCGCCAGGATCCATGGCCCGATCTGGCCGGTGGCGCAATGATCGGGCAGATGAGGGCCGGTGACGTCGTCCTTCTGACGACCGCCGCGAGCGTGCAGTTCCTGCGCCCGATCACCGTCCGAATGATTCGCGAATTGCCTGATCGGCACACGTACGACGGATGGATATGGATAGATTGCTATGAATTGAACGCGGCGGGCGACGCGGTTGCACGGCGCGAACTGTTCGTGATGCGCGGCGGTGTGCAGTTGCAGGCGCACGGCGCCGCACCGAACAAGCCCCGGCCCGCCCGCCGGCAGCCCATCCGTCGCGGCCCTGTGAGGGTCGGCTGATGCGCGGCGAGCCGGAGCACAAGCCGCTACGCCCGTCGTGGCGCTGCCCGAACTGCGGCATTCTGTGGCCCTGCTCGGCCGCGAAGCTGCGCCTGCTCGGCGAGTTCCGCGAAAATCGGCCGGGCCTGCTGCTTCACCTGGCGGGGGTCCAGAAGGAGGCCGAGGTCGACCTCAGTCAGCTCAACCCGGACGCCACGCTGCCCGACCTGGCGCCACGCTTCGTCGGCTGGGCCGAGCGCCGCTAGGCGAATAAGTCCTTACTGAAAGAGTCGCGCTGGTCGAGATGGCCAGCGGGCTGCGGGAGCCGAAGCTGCTCGAAACGTGGTGTGGTGGATCGCGCCCGGGTCGACCGGACGCTGAGGGGCGCCCTCACCCGTCTGTCGTTCGGCCATCCTCCGGCGCGGCCGGGCTCGGGGCGGACGGGGGTGTGTAGCCGAGTTCGTTGGAGATCTGGTTCGCGGTCTCCAGCAGGCGCGGCAGGTTGCCCTTCAGCTGGTCGAGGCTGGCGATGACCTCGATCGCGGTGATCGAGGCGGCGGCGATGACCTGGCCCCGGGAGTCCCTGATCGGCGCGGCGACGCACATCACGTAGGCGTCGTGCTCACCGTTGTCGGTGGCCCAGCCGTTTTCGCGGATGCGGGCAAGTTCGGCGTCGAGGGCGTCGCGGTCGGTGAAGGTGGTGTCGGTGAATCTCTCGTAGACGACATGGGAGAGCAGGCGGTCGCGTTCCTCGCGGGGGAGGTAGGCAAGGATCGTCTTGCCGACGGCGCTCGCGTAGACGGACACCGCCCGGCCGATCCGGGACGGCAGCTTGACGGCGTCGAACGCCGGGCTGTCCACCTTGTCGATATAGATGATCTCGTCGCCGGTCAACTGTGCCAGGTGTACGGTGTGGCCGGTCTCGCGTTGCAGCGCACGCAGGTGTGCGGCGGCGGGCTGGCGGAGGTCCATCGAGCCGAGCGCGAGTTCGGACAACTCGATCAGGCCGCTGCCGAGCACGTAGGTGCCCGCGCCGGTCCGCCGGACGAAGCGCGCGGACTCCAGTGTCTGCAGGATGCGCAGGGCCGTGGACTTGTGGACGCCGAGCACGTCCGCAGCCTCCGTAAGGGACAGCGGGTGCTCCGCGGATCGACGGATCAGGTCGATCGCGCGGCGAATCGATTGCGCCAAGGCTGTGCCTCCCTCACGCGACGGCCGGACCGTCGCTACCATTGCACATTATGCAATATAGATGACGCCATGTGCAATCGCCTCTTGACACCGTTGCGCATGGCGCTACGATCGTTGCAATTTCATCCAGATGATGCTGACTCGTAACACTGGAGTAACGATGGGTAACCAGCGCGCTCGCTTCGGCATCGCCAGGGCGACATGTGCCCTCGGCGTGGTCGCCGCTCTCCTGACCGGTTGTGGCTCCGACGGCGATTCGGGGGACGGTGTCACCAAACTGACCTTCGCCGCCTCGACCTTCGGCGATCCGGGCCGCGGACCTCTGCTGACCAAGTGGCTCGACGAGTTCAACGCGAGCCAGACCAAGGTCCAGGTCTCCGCCGCCGCGGTGCCGTACCCGACCTTCGGCCAGACGGTGCTCACCCAGATGGGCAGCGGCAAGGGCCCCGACCTGGTCCGCTTCGACATGCCCGAGTTCGAGGCCGCGTCCGACGCCGGTCTCGTCGCACCGCTGGACAAGCTGATCGATGCCGGCAAGTACGACCTGCTGAAGCAGCCCGACCAGTTCATGGTCCACGATGGTGTCCGGCACGGCATCATCTTCGAGGCGTCGAACTACGCGATGTTTTACAACGCGGATCTGATCTCGACGCCGCCGTCCACCTACGAGCAGTTCGCCGCCACCGCCAAGTCGCTGACCAAGGGCGACGTCTTCGGCCTGGCGTTCCGGCAGACCGAGGCCGAAGAGGCCGGCGTGTGGCAGGACATCTTCAACTACGTCTACGGCTTCGGCGGCGCGTGGTCCGACGGCAAGAACCTGACGATCAACTCGCCGGCGAACCTCGCGGGTCTGCAGGCGTACAAGGACCTGTACGACGCCAAGGTGATCCCGCGCGGCGCGGACGCGGCGACGTTCCGGCGCATGTTCGCCGAGGGCAAGGTCGGGATGGAGCTCAACAACGGGGGCTACGTGACCGCGACGCGCGGTCAGAACGCCAAGCTGAACTTCACAGTCGCGCCCATCCCGTTCCCGGTCCGCAAGCAGGGTGCGATCCTCGCGCCGATCGTGATCAACGAGGCGAGCGAGGGCAAGGACGAGGCCGCCACCTTCATCAAGTGGGCGCTGGAGCCACAGAACCAGGTCAAGCTGCAGGAGATCCTCGGCGCGAGCAGCGTCGCCACCACCACGCAGCGCAGCGCCGAGTCGCTCAAGGCGACCCCGTTCCTCACCGTCTTCGACGGGCTCACCGAGACCAGTCTGCCGCAGATCGTGTTGGGGTTCGAGGCCAAGACACCGGACATCCGCAAGGTGGTCGTGCAGAACGTGGTCGCGGCACTGCAGGGTAAGGCCGACCTGAAGTCGGCACTGGACCGCGCCCAGCAGCAGGCGACCGACCTGGTCCGCTGACCGCTCGACACGGCGACGCTGCCGGCGTGACGCGACGTGCGCCGGCAGCGTCCTTTCCCCAGAAGGATCGAACCCGATGACTGTGGTCGAGCAGACCGGAGCACCGAAGACAACACCCCGGCCCGGGGCCGGGCGTCGGCCCAGCCCGTTGGGCAGCAGGTGGACGCCGTACCTGTTCCTGGCACCCGCCGCACTGTTCATCCTCGTCTTCCAGGCGGTGCCTCTCGTTCAGGAGGTGTACCTCAGCTTCACCCGGACGAGACTGCTCAACCCGACCAAGAGCGAGTGGGTCGGGCTGGACAACTTCGAGCGCATCTTCGGTGACCCGGAGTTCCGCCACACCCTGCTGATCACCGTCGTCTACGTGATCACCTGCGTCGTCGTCGCGATCGGCGCCGGGCTCGTCGTCGCACTCCTGCTCAACGGGAAGTTCCGGGGCCGCGGTGTGGCGCGGGCGCTCGTCACGGTCCCCTGGGCCGCTCCCGGCATCGCGGTCGCGCTCATCGCCACCTGGATGCTCAACGCGCAGTACGGGATCGTGAACCGGTTCCTCGACGCGGTGGGGCTCGGTGTGCCGGGCGGTGCCATCCTGGACAGCCCGCGCTACGCCCTCCCGGCGGTGCTCGCCACGACCATCTGGCAGCTGTTCCCGTTCACCTCCGTGGTGTTGCTCTCCGCGTTGCAGTCCGTCCCGCAGGACCTCAACGAGGCCGCGACCGTGGACGGCGCGGGACGCTGGGCCACCTTCCGCGCGGTCACCTGGCAGGTCATCAAGCCCACAGTTGGCCTGCTGGCGCTGCTGATGACGATCTGGTCGCTGCGGCGGTTCGAGCTGATCTGGCTGATGACCAAGGGCGGGCCGGTCGGCGCCACCGAAACGCTCGTCATCGACCTCTACTCGCAGGCGTTCGACTCGAAGGAACTCGGATCGGCGGCGGCCATCGGGATGGTCGGTGTCGTCATCTCACTCATCGTCGTCATCGGCAGCCGACTGGTTGCCCGTGCCGTGGAGAAGGAGCACGCCCGATGAGGCGCTTCCGTTTCGGTGTCACCGCACGGATCGTCGCCGTGCTCGTCGTACTCGGTGTAGCGGTGTTCCCGTTGTACTGGATGTTCGTCACGGCGCTGTCGAGCAACAGCGACCTCTTCGCCGACCGGCCCCGGCTCACGCCGGACCTCGGTCAGTTCGGGGTGTTCGTCGACGCGCTGGCCGAGGGCAAGGCGGCCGGCTGGCTGCTCAACAGCCTCGTCATCGCCGTGGGAACGATGGTCGTCTCGGTCGGCCTGGGCATCCCGCTCGGCTACGCGCTGTCCCGGTTCTCGTTCGCCGGCAAGGCCGTGTTGACAGTCGTGCTGCTGTTCACGCAGATGCTTCCCGAGGCGCTCATGGTCGTGCCGCTGTTCGCGTTGTTCCGCCGATTCGAACTGCTCGACTCGCTGACCGGCCTGGTGCTGGTGAACTCCGCCTTCGTCCTGCCGATCGTCGCGCTGATCCTCAAGGGCGCGATCGACGGCATCCCGAAGGAGTTGGAGGAGGCCGCGCGTGCCGACGGTGCCCGGCCCTTCACCACCCTGACCCGCATCAACGTGCCGCTGATCGCACCGTCGATCGCGGCGACCGCGGTCATCGCCTTCTTCCACGCCTGGAACGAGTACGTGTTCGCGGTGACGTTCATCTTCAACCCCGACCTTCAGCCGGCCTCCGTCGGCATCGCGAACTTCATCGGCGAACTGGGTACACCGATCCAGACGGTGATGGCCGTCGCGTTCCTGTTCACGCTGCCCGCCGTCGCCTTCTACCTGTTGGTGCAGAAGTACGTGGTGTCCGGCATGACCGCCGGCGCGGTGAAGGGTTGAGCCGAAGAATGAAGATCGTCTCCGTCGACACGGTGGTCGTCGACTTCTACCGTACGAACCTCGTCATCGTGCGGGTGCACACCGACGAGGGGATCACCGGGCTCGGTGAGGCCACCCTGGAGGGCAAGGAACGGGCCGTCCAGGGCGCGATCGCCGAGCTGGCCGAGGCGGTGGTGGGCCTGGATCCCACAAGCATCTCGAAGATCCTCTACGAGACCGCGCGGGACTGGTACTGGCGCGGCGGGCCGGTCATCATGACCGCGCTGAGTTCGCTGGAGATGGCCCTGTGGGACATCTCGGCGCGCGACCTCGGTGTCCCGGTCTCCCGGCTGCTCGGCGGTGCGACCCGCGACCGGGTGCGCGCGTACGCGAACGGCTGGTTCTCCGGAGCGGTCACGCCCGAGGACTACGCGGCGGCCGCGCGCCGGACGGTGGAGTCCGGCTTCCGGGGCCTCAAGTGGGACCCGTTCGAAAACTACGACCTCACCATCACCACCGGGCAGTTGGATCGGGTGCTCGCCCAGATCGACGCCGTCCGTGCCGCGGTGGGCCGCGACGTCGAGCTGTTCATCGAGGGGCACGGCCGCTTCGACGTCCGCCACGCGATCAGGGTCGCCAACGAGATCGCCCAGTTCGACCCGGTGTGGTTCGAGGAGCCGTGCCCGCCGGACAACCTCGATGCGCTCGTCGACATCCGCCGCGCGTCGCCGGTGCCCATCGCGGCGGGGGAGCGGTGGTACGGCCGGCAGGGCTTCGCGCCGGCGCTGGCCCGCCAGGCGGTCGACTTCGTCCAACCCGACGTGACGCACGCCGGCGGGATCGCCGAGCTGGCCTTCGTCGCGACGCTCGCGGCGACCAGCTACGTGGGGTTCGCGCCGCACAACCCGAGCGGCCCCCTCAGCACGGCCGCGACGCTGCAACTCGGGGCGACGCTGCCCAACTTCCGGTATCTGGAGATCATGGCGACCGACGTGCCGTGGCGGCCCGAGATCACCAACGAACGGCTGGTGCTGACCGCCGACGGCGACGTGCTCATCCCGACCGGAGTCGGACTGGGCATCGAGTTGGATCTGGACGCGATCGAGCGGCACCCGTTCACACCGCATCCACTCCGGATGTTCCAGGACTCCGTGTACGACATCCGTCCGCGCGACGAGCGTTCCTTCTTCAACCTGGAGAGCGGCTCATGACGGTGCCCCAGCCCCGGCGACAGCCCGACGGCGCGGACTGGTGCGGGACCGCCGCCGAGGCGCTGCCGGACGACGTCGACGACAGTGTCCTCATCGGCCGGATCTGGGATCCGGCCGGCGACGGCCCCTCACCCGTGACCGTCCGCGGCGGCGAGGTCATCGACCTGAGCCGGCGGTTCCCCACCATCCGGGACATCTGCGAACTGCCCGACCCCGCCGCGACCGTGGCCGGCCTCGACGGGCCGCGGCTCGGCGACTTCGGAGAGATCCTGGCCAACACGGGTGCCGCGACCCGCGACCCCACCCGGCCCTGGTTGCTCGCCCCGGTCGACCTGCAGGCACTCAAGGCCGCCGGCGTGACCTTCGCCGTCTCGCTCATCGAACGCGTCATCGAGGAACGGGCCCGCGGTGACCTGGCCCTCGCCGCGGACATCCGACACCGGATGCTCGCCGACATCGGTGCCGACCTGCACAGCCTGGTGCCCGGCTCGGCGGAGGCCGAGCGGCTCAAGAGCCTGCTGGTCACCGAGGGTGTCTGGAGTCAGTATCTGGAGGTGGGGATCGGGCCGGACGCCGAGATCTTCACCAAGGGGCAGATCCTCTCCGCCGTCGGCACGGCCGTCCCGGTGGGGGTCCTCGCCTCGTCGACCTGGAACAATCCGGAGCCCGAGGTCACGCTGATCATCCAGTCCAGCGGCCGGATCGTCGGCGCCACCCTCGGCAACGACGTGAACCTGCGCGATGTCGAGGGCCGCTCGGCGCTCCTGCTTCCCCTGGCGAAGGACAACAACGCCTCGTGTGCCCTCGGCCCCCTGATCCGGCTGTTCGACGAGCGGTTCGACCTGGCCCGGGTGCGCGAGCTCGAGGTGAGCCTGGAGGTCCGCGGTGTGGACGGTTTCCACCTGGCGGCGGTCTCGCAGATGACCCAGATGTCGCGCGACCCGGCGGACCTGGTGCGGCAGTTGATCGGCCCGCAGCACAGCTACCCCGACGGTGCCGCCCTGATGCTCGGCACGATGTTCGCGCCCACCCAGGACCGGGACCGCCCCGGCGAGGGCTTCACCCACAAGATCGACGACGTGGTACGCATCGGCTGCCCGGCTCTGGGCACCCTGGTCAACCGGGTACGGCACGCCCAGGAGTGTGAGCCCTGGCAGTTCGGCGTCCGGGATCTGATGGGCAATCTGGTAAGGAGAGGACTGCTGTGAACGTGGTCAGCACTGTCGACCCCCGCGACGGTCGACGTCGTACGACGGAACTCACCGAGACCGACGAGCCTCGGCTGGAGGTGATCGCCAGCCAGGCGTCCCAGGCCGCGCAGTGGCTGTCCGGCCTGGGCCGACTCGGCCGGGCGGACCTGCTGGACGCGATCGCCACGTCGCTGGAGGCCCGTCGCGGGGACCTGGTCGCGGCGGCCGAGGCGGAGACCGGGCTGAGCCACGCGCGACTCGACCAGGAACTCACCCGGGCGGCGATCCAGTTCCGGATGTTCGGTGACGTGCTGCGCGACGGGGGCTACGTCGAGGCCGCCATCGACCACGCCGCCGACACACCGCTCGGACGCGGCCCGGACCTGCGGCGGATGCTCGTACCCCTCGGGCCGGTGGCGGTCTTCGGCGCCAGCAACTTCCCGTTCGCCTTCTCCGTGGCGGGGGGTGACACCGCCGCCGCGCTCGCCGCGGGCTGTCCCGCCGTCCTGAAGGCCCACCCGTCGCACCCGTTGACCTCGCACGCCTCGGCCGAGGCCATCGCGGCGGCCGTCCGCGACCTGGGCGGGCCCGACGGTGTGGTCGCGACCGTGTACGGCGAGCAGGCCGGCCGTTCGCTGGTGCGCCACCCCGCGATCCGCGCCGCAGCCCTGACCGGCTCCGTCGGCGCCGCCCGTGGCATCCAGGCGGCCATCGACGAGCGACCCGACCCCATTCCCCTGTACGCCGAGCTGAGCAGCGTGAACCCGATCGTCGTCCTGCCCGGCGCGGCCGCCGACCGGGCGGAGCAGATCGCCGAGGGGCTGTTCGCCTCCTTCACCAACTCGGGCGGCCAACTGTGCACGAAGCCCGGGTTGGCATTCGTGCCGTCGGATCCGAGCGGTGCGCGCCTGGTCGAAACGCTGCGGGAGAAGGTCGCCGCCACCGGCGGTGCGATCCTGCTCAACGACCGCATCCAGGCCGCGTACGAGCAGCAGGCGACGGCGTTCGAGCAGGCTGGTGCCCGTGTCGCGGCGCGCGCGCAGGTCGACCCCGGCGAGGGTTTCCGCGTCGCGCCGGCGCTCCTGGAGGTCGATCTGCCGGGCCTCACCGCCGAGCTCACCGACGAGTGCTTCGGCCCGCTCATGGTCGTGGTGCGCTATGACGACGTCGCCGCGCTCGACGCCGTGCTGGCGACCGTCCCCCCGTCGCTGACCGGTTCGATCCATCGTGGACCGGCCGATGACGCCGGTGTCGTACGCCGGCTCGTCGACAGGTTCGCCGGCCGCTCGGGTCGTATCGTCTTCGACGGCTATCCCACCGGCGTGCGGGTGTCGTGGGCCCAGCACCACGGCGGGCCCTGGCCCTCGACCAACGCCGTGCACACCTCGGTCGGCGCCACGTCGATCCGGCGCTTCCTTCGCCCGTTGGCCTGGCAGGACGCCCCGGCCTGGGTGCTTCCCGAGGAACTACAGGACGGCTACACCGCCATTCCCCGGCGCGTCGACGGGAGGTTGGAGCAGGCGGTGCGATAGCCACCGCACCCATCGACCTCCCCGGTGGGACGAACCCCGGCCGCCACCCCCGGTCACCGGAGTGACGGCCGGGGCGCCGCCGCCTCAGCCGGTCACGGGGTCGCTTCCGTGGCCCGCATCCGCAGCATCGTCCAGGACGCGGGGGGCAGGGTCAGCCGGACGTCCGCGTCGGCCTGTCGCGCCGTGTCGTTGGGGCGCGGCTCGGCGTGGTCCGGGCCGTCGGCCGTGTTCTTGGCGTCCAGGTCGGTGCCGCCGACGGTGACACACTCGATGATCCCGGTCACCTGGGCGCCGCTGACGTCGACGGTCACCTGGGCCGGGGTGTCGGTGTCGCGGTTGACGAGGAACACGGTCAGCTCGCCGGTGCTGTCGTCCCAGGTGGAGACCGCGTCGACCGCCGCCACGTCACCGTAGCGGTCGGTGGTCGTCGTGCTGCCGTCGCGGAGCACGTCGAGCACCGCCCCCCGGGCGTGCCGGGCGGTGCGGGCGAACGGGTGGAAGATGGTCTGCCGCCAGGCCGAGCCGCCGGGCTCGGTCCTGATCGGTGCGATGACGTTCACCAGTTGCGCCTGGCACGCCGCCGCCACCCGGTCGCTGTGCCGCAGCAGGCTGATCAGCAGGCCACCGACGACGACGGCATCGGCCACGCTGTAGTGATCCTCCAACAACGGCGGCGCGACCGGCCAGTCCTCGCCACTCGGCGGCGTCGACGGGGCGGCGGACTGGTACCAGACGTTCCACTCGTCGAACGCGATCATGATCTTCTTGGTCGAGCGGCGGATCGCACCGACCGAGTCGGCGATGGCCGTGACGGCGTCGATGTAGGTGTCCATGTCCTCGGCGGAGGCGAGGAAGCTGCGCAGGTCGTCGTCGACCGGCTGGTAGTAGGCGTGCAGCGAGATCAGGTCGACGTCGTCGTACGCCTCGGTGAGCACGTCGCGTTCCCAGCTGCCGAACGTGGGCATGCCGAGGTGGGACGAGCCGCAGGCGACGAGCTCCAGATCGGGATCGAACCGGCGCATGGCCTTCGCGGTCTGCGCGGCGAGGCGCCCGTACTCGGTCGCGCTGCGCTGGCCCACCTGCCACGGGCCGTCCATCTCGTTGCCCAGGCACCACAGCCGGATCCCGTACGGGTCGGTCGCGCCGTTGTCGCGCCGCTGGTCGGCGAGGTGACTGCCACCGCGGTGGTTGGCGTACTCGAGGAGGTCGACCGCCTCGGCGGTGCCCCGGGTGCCGAGGTTGACCGCCATGATCGGTTCGGCGTTCGCCTTGCCGAGCCAGCGCATGAACTCGTCGAGCCCGAACGCGTTGGTCTCCAGGCTGTGCCAGGCGAGGTCGAGCCGGGCCGGTCGTTGCGCGACCGGCCCGACGCCGTCCTCCCAGCGGTAGGAGGAGACGAAGTTGCCGCCCGGATAGCGGACCGTGGTGATGCCCAACTCGCGCACGAGCGCGAGGACGTCGCCCCGGAAGCCGTCGGCGTCGGCCGTCGGGTGCCCCGGTTCGTAGATGCCGGTGTAGACACAGCGACCCAGGTGCTCCACGAACGAGCCGAAGAGTCGGCGCGGCACCGGCGCGACGCGCCGACGGGGGTCCAGGCTCAGACGTGCGGTGTGCACGGCGCCTCCCCGGTGGCCATCGGCGCGATCCCGGCCTGCCGGTCCGCCCTGGGTCGGGCGGGCAGCCGGTGGCGGTGGGGGAGTGGACATCCGGTGCCGGCCAGGTGCTCCGGCGGGTTGGGGTGGGGGTTCAGGACGGGCTCCCTTCGTGCAGGCCCCGACGCCGAGCTCTCTGCCGCGGCAGCGGAACCGAGGGTGGTGGTGGCCGTGCGAGGTCTGGACATCGCGGTGGCGGTCGGTTACGTTCTCGATCTATGTAAACGTTACCGATTACGTTTGCGGTAGGGAACACGTCGACCCGGACCGGTTTTCGGTGGACCACATTCCCGCTTCGCCGTTCGCCTCGTCGTTGGGCGGAATGAATTCCGACGGCGCTCGCCCGCCATTCTTCCGGGCCGGACAACCGCGAAATTCGGCAGCTCTCCTCGGCCGTCAGGAGTGACGGTCGGCCACATTTTCGGGACGGTCCGCGTCGGTCCATCGTGACCCCACAGGTGTCCTGGTAGGACAGTTGTCTCGGGTTCGGAGGTCTTGTGCTCGTAATCCCTGTCGGTTACGTTGGCAACACCCTGGAAACGTAACCGATAACGATTGCAGTCCAGAGGGAGCGGCATGATCGAGGTCAATGCGCCGGCGACAATGAGTGATGTGGCACGGGTTGCCGGCGTTTCCACCGCGACCGTCTCGCGGGTGGTCAACGGACATTACGGCGTCAGTGCCCGCACTGTCGCTCAGGTCCGTTCGGCCATCGAGCAGCTCGGCTACGAGTCGAGTCTGGTGGCCACCAGCCTTCGGCGCAGCCGCACCAACGTCCTGGGCCTGGTGACACACAGCTTCCAGTCGTACACGGCGGAGGTGCTCAAGGGGGCGATGAAGGCGCTGAGTCGCTCCGGCTTCGACCTGATCATCTACGCCAACAGCGACCTGTACGGATCGTATTCGGAGGGTTGGGAGAAGCGGCACGTGGCCCGCCTGTCGGGCACCCTCACCGACGGGTGCATCGTCGTCACACCCTGGGGCGAGGTGCGGAGCCGGACGCCGATCGTGGCCATCGACCCGGTGCGGGGCTCGACGGCGCCCTCGGTGACTGCCGACAACCTCGCGGGCGCGACCACAGCGGTCGAGCACCTCCTGGGCCTGGGCCACCGACGGATCGGGTTCATCGCGGGCCGATCCAGCCTCGCGGCGGCCTGGTCTCGGGAGGAGGGATACCGGGCGGCGCTGAGCGACGCCGGCATCCCGATCGATCCGACGCTGATCGGCGAGGGAGATTTCAACCCCGAGTCGGCGGTCCCGCTGGCGCGCGCCCTGTTGCGACGGGCGGACCCGCCAACGGCGATCTTCGCGGCGAGCGACGGGATGGCTCTCAAGGTGCTGGAGGTCGCCGCGGAGTTGGGGTTCTCGGTCCCCGGAGACCTGTCCGTCGTCGGATTCGACAACATCCCGGAGTCGGCGTTGACCGAGCCCGCTCTGACCACGGTGGACCAGTCGATGTACCAACTCGGGTACGAGGCCGCGCGCATGTTGAAGTCGCTGGTGACCGGCGAGTGGGAGGGGCCGCGCCAGGTGGTGCTCCCGACCGGCCTGGTCATCCGCGGATCGAGCGCGCCACCACGAGGCACGGCACGAGGGTGACCCGGGTCCGCGAGTGATCCCGTCGGGTGCGCCCGTGGCAGGACGGCGAAGGAGGTGTGCACGCAGACCCGCGGCGAGATCCACCGATGAGTTGAGCCGGTCAGTCGGGTCGCATCCGCTGCCGGCGCAGGAAAGGAGTGGAGCGTGACAACCGAAACGTACCACTGGCGTTCACGCCGATCGGGCGTACGCCGGCTCTCGGCGGTGTTCGCCGCCGGAGTCATGGCGGCCGCGACTGTTCTGCTCGCGCCGCAGCCGGCCGCGGCGGAAACGCCGTGGCTGGACGTCTCCCCGGATCGCTACGCCTCGTTCACAGTTCCCGCGGCGTACATCCAGGAGCAGTTGGGCACGGTGTCGCAGGTCGTCGTCGAAGGCAACATCGGCCCCTCGGCGGCCTGGGCGGAGTTCGGTCTGACCCGGCGTGGCGACGTGTGGTCGGGCATTCTCGGCCCGCTCAAGCCGGGGCTCTACCAGTACCAGCTCACCGCCGACGACACCTTGAGTCTCAAGGATCCGACGAACAGCACAGGTGTGGCGTCCAATCCCCTGCTGAGTACCTTCCTCGTCGCGGGTGACTCGGCACGGTGGCTGGCGGACGTGCCGCCGGGCACCGGCGGCAGGGTCGAGACCCTGACCTACCGGGCCAGGGGCGAGCAGCGGTCGGCCCTGGTCTGGACCCCACCGGGATACGCGGCCAAGGGGTCCAGGGGCTACCCGGTGCTCTACCTGCAGTCGGGCGAGGACGTGCCCACCACCGACTGGCTCGACCTCGGCCGGACCAGGCAGATCCTCGACAACCTCGCGGCCGAGGGCGCCAGCAGGCCGATGGTGGTCGTGATCAACGACGCCGACGGTGCGGATGGCAGGGAGCTGCGCAAGGCGGTCGCCGACCGGTACCGGGTCCTGCGCGACCCGGCGCACCAGGCGATCGCGGGCGTGTCCGACGGCGCGACGCGGGCACTGCGAGCGGCCGTCGCCAGTCCCGGCCAGTTCGGCCAGGTGGGCTGGTTCTCGGGCCACGCGGCCCCGGCCGTCGACCGGAAGAGCGCCAGGGCGGTCAAGCTGCTGCGCCTCTACACGGGCAACGTGACAGATCCCGCGTACAACACCACCTATCGGCTGATGCGGGCGTTGGACCGGGCCGATGTCCGCTTCGAGTTCGACGGGGTCAACCCGGACGGCGGTGCGAACTGGCAGACCTGGCAGGAGAATCTGGTCGACTTCGTGCCGCGGCTGTTCCAGCACGTGTCGGACCACGGCCCGAGCCCCGGTCACCGGCCGCTGACGGGGGAGTTCGCCCCGCCGCCGGCCGGCACCACCCCGACGCCCTTCGTCACCAGGGACGGTTTCGTCACCTTCGAGACCACCACCGACTTCGCCGACGCCCAGCACGTCACGGTATGGGCGAACATCGCGCCGGGCGGCAGTTGGCTGCGTGTGCCGCTGACTCGCGAGGGCGACCGGTGGCGAGCGACAGTGGGTCCGCTGAAGCCCTGGTTCTACTACTACCGGCTCATCGTGGACCGGGTCGCGGTCAAGGACACCGCCAACCCGACGACTGTGACCACCGAACCGACGTGGAGCACCTTCCTCCTCCCCGGGCCGGGCGCCCGCCTGCTGTCGGACGTGCCCGCCGGCCGGGGCGGCACGGTCGAGAGCATGACCTATCTGAGCACCGTGGCGGGCCAGGAGCGCACCGCGCTGGTGTGGACGCCACCCGGATACGATCCGGCCCGGCCGCAGCCGTATCCCGTGCTCTACCTCCAGCACGGCGGCGGCCAGAACCACACCGACTGGGTCGAGATGGGCCGCGCCAAGCAGATTCTCGACCACCAGTTCCTCGACGGCGACCTCACGCCCATGGTCGTGGTGATGGGCAACGGCAACTCGTCCAACTTCACCAGGGAGTTGCTGGACAACATCGTGCCGACGGCCCGCGCCCGCTACCACGTCTCCAGCGAGTCGTCGCAGCAGGCCATCGCCGGGCTGTCGATGGGCGGCGGGCAGGCGTTGGGGGTGCTGCGGGCCCACCCGGGTGAGTTCGCCTACGTCGCGGCACTGTCGGCCGGCTTCGGCAGCGGCACCGGCGTCGACGTCGAGGCGATCAACAACGGGACCACGATGCTGCGCCTGTACGTCGGCGACCAGACCGATTTCGTGTACCCGAGCTTCATGGCATCCCTGACCACGTTGGACACCCTCGGCATCCGCTACGAGTTCGACGGGGTGACCCCCGGGCCGCACGGCTGGGACGTGTGGCAGAAGAACCTCATCGACCTGGCGCCGCGTCTGTTCAAGCGCTAGGGCCTGTGTCAAAGCCCCTGGCCGGCCTGCGGCGGGCCCAGACGACGACCGGCCGCGTTGGAGATTGGTCCGGATACAACACCGGTATCC